>JACCEN010000003.1 GCA_013416435.1 Alcaligenaceae bacterium
TTCCTTGCGCGCGGGCAAACGTGCCGCTGCGATCATGAGCCTGATTCAGTCAGCCAAGCTCAATGGCTTGAATCCGTACGCCTATCTGCGCGATGTGCTCGAGCGCTTGCCGACGCATCCGGATAACCGGATCGATGATCTATTGCCGCACAACTGGACGGCGCCTGTGACCTTCGAAACTGGCCCCGCTTCTCAAAAAAATTCCATCTGAAGTGGGTGGGGGGATGTAGTTCCCCAAACGCTTACCTTCATATGGGCAGCGGATCGTAATTTCTTTGGGGTGCCACGCGTCGTCGAATGCCATCGCTTTGGCCATCCTCCATCTCCAGGAGTCCCTGGAGGTGGGGGGGCGGGTAAGAGTCCTTAACCATCGATGTCGGAAAGAGCGTCTTCACGCTGATGCGTCTTGCAAAGATATCCCGTCTCGTCGAACTCTCGCGTAATAGCCCAAAAGTCTACCAAGCGCCAGGGGGACGTCATGGTTACCCGGTTATGCTTGTTCTTGTACCAGCTTGTCACCCCTGGATGCTTCCAGACCATATGTTCATGCTTGCTGTCAATCAGCCGGTTGTAATCATCATGCACATCCTCGCGTACTTCGACCGACTGATAGCCTCCCTCAATCATGTGCCGGATCGCTTGCAAGACATAAGCCACTTGGCATTCAATCTGGAATATGGCGCTGCCGCCGTGCGACAAGACGGTGTTGGGGCCAGCCAGAACAAAAAAATTTGGGAAACCAGACACTGCGACTCCCTTATATGCTCGAGGATCGTCATCGCCCCAGACGTCTCGTATGCTGCGTCCGTGGCGGCCGGTAATATGCATGGGCCAAAGCAGCTTCGAAGCGCTGAATCCCGTTGCCATGATAAGCACATCGGCCTTATGCAACTTACCTGAGGACGTCACGATGCCATCGGGGGTGATGTGTGAGATCCCATCGCTGATCAGCTCCACATCCTTGCGCCGAAGCATGCTGAACCACTTGTTATCGCGCAGCAATCGCTTGCCATATGGTGGGTAGGAGGGAGTGCATTTACGCAATAACTCCTCGTCGCCTCCAAGTTCTTCGCGCATGTACGCGATTATGGTCTCGCGCAATTTATGGTTGTCGGCGTTCAGTGACAGGTCAGGCAAATGCCATTTCGGATCGATGACGAGCTGGCGGTGTACCATGTCGGAAGCAGCCCAGAAAATAAGAAAGCGGTGCCACATCTCGAACAGCGGAATGTTTTCAAAGCACCATATGTTTTCGGAGCTTACCTGCTTATGGTAATTGGGATTGCCCATTGCCCAATGAGGCGTGCGTTGAAAGATCGTTAGGCGCTCGACAGTATCAACGATAGCGGGACCGACTTGCATGCCGCTTGCGCCCGTACCGACAAGCGCCACGCTCTTGCCTTCGAGCAAAACACCTTCATTCCAACACGCCGTATGCAGAACGGGGCCCTTGAAGCTGTCGATTCCAGCGAGCTTCGGCAGTGAAGGCACGTTATGGCCTGCAGCAGTGATCATGACATTGCAGCGCAAAATCTTTTCTATTCCTTCTCGACGATGGTTCACAGTCCACATGCCTGCGGAAGTTTCATACTTCGCCTCGAATACTTCCGTCCCATAGCGGATATGCTCTTCAAGGCCGAACTCTGTCACCACACGTGCAAGATAGTCTTGGATTTCCGACTGCCGGCAAAAATACCGTGACCACTTTTTATTCGGGAAGAAGGAGTAGGAATAAAAATGACTTGGCGTATCCACGCCACAGCCCGGATAGCGATTCTCTATCCAAGTTCCGCCAGGCGCGTGGTGTCGCTCTAGAATGACAAATGGCACGCCGGCTTGTTTAAGGCGTACGCCTGCACATATTCCTGCAATGCCAGCTCCCACGACCACCACCTGGAAATTCTCGGATATCGCACTTGGTGGACTACCGTCTTTCCAGCGAATCGTTCGCGTATCCTGCGGGCCGATCCGCAGTTCCTCTATAAACATGGGAATGTATTCGGAGGGAACTTGTGTACCGACCGCAGCGCTCATCATGCGTTGCAGAGTTTCATCGGAAGGTAGCTCAGGAAGAGGCTTATTTTGTTCGGCATACTCTTTCAGCACATCAACGAGCCGATTTTGCGCAGTCTGTCGGATTGATTCAGGCACGTGTTGTTGATAGTTCCAGCCGCCGGCAATGTACGGTGCCGCCTGCTCCAGTAGCGTTAGGTCTTGTGTGAGATGTGCTAGCACCAGTAAACTGGGGACGGGATCCGCATTTGATAACGCGGCCCGTAAAGCGGTCTGCTGCTCGGAAGCCCGCTTGAACAACTCTTGCATTTTCTGTTTCCTCGCTCGTGATTCTCGGTGATGGCATGTAGGGAATTATTCCGCCACGCACGAGCGGTGGACAAGCGATATTAATTGATCGCGAGGAACGGAAAAATTGATAGGGAGCGGTCAAGCTGACACTGGAGATCCTGAAACGTATCCCGCGTACCCGCAGCATCTCCGCGCGAGAGCTGCATGAGCATTACTTGCCGCGGGCATCAATCGAAGCAGGCGTACCATCGAGCGGCAACTAGAGGCCTTGGTCGACCAGTTTGATATTGAGTGTGACAGCCGCGGCAAGCCTTATGGGTATCGGTGGAAGGCGCAGTCGCGGGGGCTGTCGTTGCCCACCCTGACGGAACAGGGGTCATTGTTGCTTGCCTTGGCGCAGCAATATTTACAGAATCTGCTGCCGGCAACGGTGATGAAGTCGATGGATGTTTTTTTTCGGCAGGCGCGCAGCAATCTGGACCCCTACGCCAACTCAAAGCCGGAAAGCGAATGGCTCGCCAAAGTGCGAGTGGTCAATGAGAGCCAGCCGCTGCTGCCGCCTGCGATCGACGCAGGTGTGTTTGAAGTCGTCAGTACAGCCTTGTATCAAAATCGATGGTTAGACCTAGACTATAAAAATGCAGCCGGAAAGCGCGCCGAGCGGAGGGGCATGCCGTTGGGACTGGCTCAGCAGGCGCCCCGCCTGTATTTGGTTTGCCGTTATGGGGGGTACGACAATGAGCGCAGCCTGGCCATGCATCGCATCCGGCACGCGACGATCTCAGGCATACAGTTCACGCGACCAAGCGAGTTCAGCCTGCAAAAATACGATGACGACGGTCGCTTCGGCTTCGGCGAAGGGCGCCGCATAACGCTTGGCCTCTGTGTCGCCAAGCGAGCAGGAAAGCATCTACTGGAGACTCAGTTGTCCAAGGATCAAAAGGTGGTGGAACATGACGACCATTATGCGATTACCGCCACCGTTATTGATTCAGAACGACTGACGTGGTGGCTGAACGGTTTTGGCAGTCAGGTGTGGAATGTGGTCAAGCAATCGTAAGCCGCGAGGTAAAGTCGCATGACAAAAAGAGCTTTCTGGCTGTCGAAATCGAAGATCATGTCAGGGCGCCAATGCGCGAAGCGGCTTTGGTTGGAAACGCATTGCCGCGAACACGCCGAAGTCAGCCATGCGACACAGATGACCTATGATCACGGGCACATGTTTGGCGACATTGCACGCTCGC
Source organism: Alcaligenaceae bacterium (assembly GCA_013416435.1). GTDB lineage: Bacteria > Pseudomonadota > Gammaproteobacteria > Burkholderiales > Burkholderiaceae_B > Parapusillimonas. The sequence continues at coordinate 3,549 of JACCEN010000003.1, forward strand.
TTATTGGCGAGGGGCCGCTGATCGAGCATGTGGACGACATCGGTCTGACGATCAGCGAAACTAAAAACTTGATGCGTTCAAACCGGACATTATTCGAGCCCGCCTTCTAGCACGATAATGTGGTCTCGCGTGCCGACGGCTTGTTGCGCGTTCATGGTGGCTGGCACTTGATTGAAGTAAAGGCGGCTACCTCGATCAGGGATTACTACCTTGAGGACTGCGCTGCGCAAAATGCTGGGTGGTAAGGAGCCTGACATACCGCAGGGCGCACACTGCAGTGATCCCTACGCTTGTCCGTTTCAGGGATACTGCCAGTCAAAGGCGCCTGCGCAGGCGCAGCATCCGGTAAGCATCCTGCCGTACGGCCGAGCTTTGGCCGAAAGGATGGCGGAGAAAGGCATCGACGATTTGCGTGACGTTCCGGTAGCCGACATAAAGAGCGCGCTGCACCGAAAGAGCTGGCGCACATGTTGCCCACGATGGAAAAGACATTGCTCGCCATCGTGGATCGTATGGTCGACCTGCTTCCCATCACCAGAGAGCATTATTACCACCCTGATATACGCGGTTCATTTTCAATCAAGGCGGTCTTGCCAACCATTGCGCCTAATTTGACTTATGACGGACTGGAGCAAGTCCAGGACGGTGGGATGGCTCAGCAGGTTTGGTTGGTGCTGGTACAAGGCGATTTACGGTCGGAGCTGCGTCAAGGGCTGTTGGACTACTGCGAGCGGGACACCTACGGATTGGTCGTACTGGCGGATTTTTTGCAGGCGAATTGACTCCCGTAGGCATCTTGTTGTCTCGTCAGCAAGGGAGGTTCGATACAGAAGGTACAGGACGTGAAACGCCCGGAGGTGGCCGCGAATGGACGGTTGGCGATTACCGGGGCATCCCGTTCTATGGAGACAATAGCATGACACGGAAGACGCCCGCGGCAGCAAAGAAACCCGCCGCCTTACCGGCTGGCTATGCAGGCATCCACGGCGGCATCGTGGAGCTGCTGGATGCGGCACGCCAGGCAGCGGCGCGCAGTGTCAATGCGCTGATGACGGCCAGCTATTGGGAAATTGGCCGCCGGATTGTCGACGCCGAGCAGAAAGGCAGGCGACGGGCCGGTTATGGCGAGCAGTTGATGGCTCGGCTGTCCGCCGATCTGACGGCGCGATTCGGGCGTGGGTTCAGCCCGGACAACCTGGAGAACATGCGGCGGTTCTTCGTTGCATACCCCCTTGAGGCAATTTCCGAGACAGTGTCTCGGAAATCTGGAGACGGACTGCCCACCGAGAATTCCGAGACGGCGTCTCGGAAAGTCGACCTCACCGAACTTTCCCAGGCTTTCACCCTGCCGTGGTCGGCCTATGTCCGCCTGTTGTCGGTCAAGGACGACCATGCCCGCAGGTTTTACGAGGCCGAAGCCCTGCGCGGTGGCTGGAGCGTGCGCCAGCTCGACCGGCAGATCGGCAGCCAGTTCTACGAGCGCACGGCCTTGTCCAAAGACAAGGCAGCGATGCTGGTCAAGGGTTCGGTGGCCAAGCCCGAGGATGCCGTCACGCCCAACGATGCCATCAAAGACCCGTATGTGCTGGAGTTCCTTGATCTCAAGGACGAGTATTCGGAATCCGATCTGGAAGTGGCCTTGATCCAGCGACTGGAAGACTTCTTGCTAGAACTGGGGGAAGGCTTCACCTTCGTCGGGCGGCAACGTCGGCTGCGCATCGACCAGACCTGGTATCGGGTCGATCTGCTGTTCTTCCATCGCAAGCTGCGCTGCCTGGTCATCATCGACCTGAAGCTGGGCAGCCTGACCCATACCGACGTGGGGCAGATGCATATGTACTGCAACTATGCCAAGGAGCATTGGGCTTACCCGGACGAGAACCCGCCGGTGGGTCTGATCCTGTGTGCTGACAAGGGCCATGCCCTGGCGCGGTATGCGCTAGATGGCTTGCCGACCAAGGTGATGGCGGCCAATTATCGGACGGTGTTGCCGGACGCCGAGTTGCTGCAGAAAGAGCTGGAGAACACGCGACGTCTGCTCGAATCTCGCGGAACGCTATCTCTAAAGGACCGCAAGCCATAGTTGTGCGTCCCGGCGTACCGCCGTCGGGCTCGCGGGTACGTGCCTTGCATTTTTAGAAGAAAAATTTGGCGGCACTATTCCATGGACACGCGTTGTGCTATGGGGCCTTTCTTCATTCTTTATATCTCCACCCGCTAATTTTCGGCCGACAGCATAAGAGCGTCAAGCATACTGTTTTCGGTGCCTTATTGATTATGCGGAAATTTTCCCGCGCATTGAAAGCGCCTGTTCAACCCCCTTTGAGTAGATGACAACTCCTGGGGTCAGACCCGAATGGGTCTGACCCCGTTTCGATATAGAGCCACTTGGGGTCAGACCCCGTACGGGGTCTGACCCCACGGCAGCACTACCTCCACCATCAGCCCTCTGCCTTGCCCCGAATGTGCGTATAGCTCGCCGTCGTGGGCCTGCACGATGCGCTGGGTAAAGTGATAGCCCAGGCCGCTGCCCTTTTTTCCGATCGATGTTTCCGCGCGAAAATAGGGGGTGCCCAGCTTGGCCAATGCCTCGTCGTCAAGCCCGGGGCCATGGTCGATGATCTGTATCCGCAAACCCGTTTCATCGCGCAGCGCCTGAATCCGGACCTGGCTGCCGGCGGGCGAATAGCGCAGGGCATTGTCCAGCAGGTTGCCCAGGGCGGCGGCGATCAGGGTTTCGTCCAGCTCGCAAGACAGATCGTCCGGATAAACGCTCAGGTGAACACGCTGTGCTTCGGTCTCGGCCTGTTGGCTGACAATGCTTTCGAGCAAAGCGCGGATGCGGCACGGCTTGCGGGCCGACGCCACCCCTTGATGCTCCAGTCTTTCCACCAGAAGGAAGTTGTCGACCAGGCTGGACAGCGTGGCAGTGTTGTTGCGAATGCCCGCCAATCGTTGCGCTTCCGACGGCATCAGGCCGGGGGCTTTCAACTGAATCATTTGCGCCGAGCGGTCTATGGCCGCCAGGGGATTGCGGAACTCATGCGAGAGCATGGCCACGAAGCGGCGCTGCTCTTCGGTGCGCTGGGTTGCGATGGCGGCCTCTTGTTCGGCGGATGCCTTGTCTCTTTGCAACTGTCGCAGCCGCAGCGCCATGCCGAAGCTCATGACCAGCACATGAACCAGGGAGGCCGCCTGATACAGATTGGCCGTCAGCATGTTCTGAGGCAGAATCCCCTGGTTAGCGGCTGTATTCACCAATGCGCCTATTGCAGGGATGATGAAGGCGAAGAAGTACAGCATCAGCTCGATGCGGCGGCTACGGCGCCAGAGTGTCAAGGCGACCGCCATGCCAAGCATGAAGTTCACGCTATTGAGAACGTTGGCTAGCTTGACGACCACGAGCAACCATGCCGTGACCAGGGAAGGCAGCAGCGCAAAGGGCAGCAAGGCCAGGTTGAGCAACAGCGTGAACCAGTATAGATGGTGGATGAAGGGATAGTGCCGTTTCAGGTCCAGCAGCTTGTCCCACATGAGAACAATGGCCACGGCGCCACCCAGCCAGCCCATGCGCGGCAGCGTGTCGGTAAGCCAGGCGGCGTAGTTGCCCAGCAGCATGGGCAGGTATCCATTGGTTCCCAGGTGGAACAGAACCAGCGAGGCCAAATAGCCCGCATAGGCAGCCATGGGTATGTCGCGCAGCCTTGCCCCCAGAATCGCGTAAAGAAAGACGGAGATCAGCAGGACGCCGAAATACAGGCCGCGATAAAAATTATCGCGAGTCTGGTAGGCACTGAAAGCCGCGGGCTGCCAGACCTCGGCATGGACATTGATGGCGTTGTTGCTGCGTACCCGGATATAGATATGGGCGCCCTCGAAGGCGTCAAAGGGTATGGCGAACAGGCGAGTTTGCAAAGGGCGTTCTTCGTAAGGCCGGTAGTAGCCCATGGCATGGTGGTCGAAACCGCCATCATGCAACTCGACCCAGACGTCCACCTCTTCCAGTTCTGGGCTGCCTATGGCGAGGATCCACCGAGATGGCGCGCCCGGCCCGTGGCTGACCTGCGCGCGGAACCAATGGTTGGCATTGCCGTAGCCCAGGCTTCGATAGTCCGGCAGGCGCTGGAAGTCTTGACCGCGCACGGCTTGAAAGGACAATGAACGGCTCGGGTCCTGGAAATGCTCCAGTGCGCCTTCCAGGGAAGCTCGCGATGTTTGCGTCCGCAACTCAACGTCGGCAGCCGCCGGCACAAGAAGCGTCGACGCCAGTGCCAGCCACAGCAGCCAAAGCGCGGCATGACGCTTCATTTCATCAGCCCGCAGCGTCCGGTGAATGTATAGCCCTTGCCATAGCTGGGGCGCAGAGGAAGCTCCATGTCGCACGCGACCAAGGCTTTGCGTCTGAGCCGGCTTGCCATGTTGTCCAGGTTGCGCAGGTTCGACAAAGTGTCGCGCTTTTCCAGGCGCAGCAGCAAGGCCTTGCGCGTCACGACCCGGCCCGGCTGCTCGAACAGCATGGCCAGCACCATGACTTCCGCATGGGTCAGCGCCAGGCTTCGGCCATTGGGTGCGCTGACGATCCAGTCCCGGGTATCAAGCTGCCAAGCGTCTTTGGCCGGCACGGCGCCGGCCGTCGTGCTGCCGACCGTGTCCCGTTCCAGGCGTCGTTGCACGCTGTGGCAGGCGGCGCCGATGACTTCCAGTGGGCTGCGCTTGGAAAGATACATGGCGGCGCCCGCCTCAAGTCCCTGCACGTGATCGCTGCTGGAGTCCAGTGCCGTCAGCATCACGATTTCGGGAAGGCTGCCGGCGGTATGCCGCGAGCGCACCTGCCGGGCGATTTCCAGCCCGCTTATTCCAGGCAAGGCCACGTCGAGCAGCAGCAACTGAAAAGGAGAACGTGGCCACACCGCGAAGAATGCCTCTCCGCTCTCGAAGCCTTGGACGGTAAAGCAGCCTTGCAGATTCAGAAACTCCACCAGATCGCTGCGCAATTCCGGGCTGTCTTCTACAACCGCGACAAGCATCGGCGATGTCTTTGACATAAAGAAGTATTTGGTAATTTTCCAAAAAGGATACTTCAGTTCCCATTGGGCTGACAGAATTTTCCAGAATTTGACAGAAATTAATCTACTCGCTGCGCAAGAGCAATTTTTATAATTTGTTTCATATCCATGCCTGACGTAAATCCTACTCTTGAAGGTTCATGAAATGAATATCCCGACTTCCCGTGCAGCGCGCCCGGCGCTTCCTGTTTCCGCATTGCGGGCCGGCAGCGCCATCTTGCTTGCCATCCTGCTTGCCGCTTGCGGCAGCGGCGATTCTTCCGACGGTTATTCCAGCAGCCCCGGCGGCCCTGGCGGCACCGGCGGATTGGGGGCCTTGCCGCCTACCACACAGGCAGTGACGTGCAAGGATTTCGACTTCAACGAAGTCACGGTCGAGCCCAAGTCGATCACCGTGCAAAACAATTCCGACGGTACGATCTACCCGGTCCTGTCCACCAGCAAGAATGCGGTCAACCAGTGGCTACAGGGGTGTTTCCGCAGTACCGACCCCTACCCGACCGACTACGTATACAAGCTGTACGTCAACCAGGGCGAGGGCATACCGCCAGGATCCTCGGTTACGATCACGCTCCCCCTGTACAGCAAACTGTCTGACGATCGCTACATTACATGGTGGAATGGCGGTCGCATGGTGCTGGCCGACAGAAGCGAGCGATTGCTGGGCAGTGAAGATACGGAGCTGGCCACGCCCGATACGGTCGTATGCGAAGGGCAAGGCACCGAATGCAGCTTAAGCACGTATTCCAGCCCGGTCCAGTTTCCGGAAAATGTATACGCCCAGTTGTCCGAATATACCTTTGGCGACTCCGTCATTCCGGCCGGTGAGTCGGTGCGCCTGCTGAAGCCCGACAATGTCGGGTACAACATTTCTTATGTAGACCATGTTTATATGCCCGTAGGCCTCGGACCCAAAGGCAACCCTTATATCGGCTACAGCGGCTCGGTGCAATCCCAGGCGTACTTCAGGAACAAGCTTGGGGCTTTCCTGGCCAACAACGACACGTCGGCCGGCAACGGGTGGCCGGTGTACAACCTTGCAGAGCTGAAACTGCCTGGCGGATACAATATTTTTGCGCAGCGGTCCGGCACCCTGCCGCCTAGCGATAACGTACCCGTCAAGCCGTCCCAGGGCTTCCCGCCCGTCCTGACCGTCATGAAATGCATCAACGACGGCTGCACCGACGAAGAGAAGAAAAACCTGCACTTCGGCCAGGCGGTCCAGCATATGCAGAATCTGTGGGGTTCTTGCGTTGCCTGGACGCCCGACGAAGACTCGACGCCCTACGTCACTGACACCAGCGTGGCTTGTCCGGCCCAGATGCAGGAGAACATGAAAGCCGTCAAGGACTTCTTCATCCAGAACCACCAAGATTACCTCGCCATGTATAGCCGGGGCGAATGCGAGGGCTCCACGCCGCTGGTGCCCAAGTTCAATTACTGGAATGCCATGATGCACATCTATGGCTGGGTGCCCTACAACGAGGGTTGCGGGGCGGATGCGAATCCCTTGGCGAATACGTCGATCAAGCAATGGGACCATGCAAAGATCCAGCCCATGTATATCCACGAGCTGCAATACAACTATCAGCAACAGGCCGTGAAGAATGATCCTCGACTCGTGTTCAATCCTTATGTCCAGCTGATCCACGACGACCTTCAGATGAATGCCTATGGCTTTTCGGTGGACGATGCGGTGGGCTTCATGAGCGAGCTGGGCAGCGGCCTGATCTTTACCGTGGGTGGTCCGCAAGGTTTGGAAAACGAAAAGCAGTTCAGCTATGCCGATGGCTTCTTTCTGGATATTGGCGTGCCGCCCTCCAAGATAGGCCGTGAGGGAGAACCATTGATCAAGAGGTATGGTGTATGTACGTTCAACCAAGACCCTGATGACCTGAACTGCGAGAAAGACAAGCAGGATGTCATCATGCCCACCCACAGCCAGATAGCGGGCTTCAGGGTCGGTACCGTGGCTTCCTACCCCATCAAGGTGCGCTTCACCGATGCGGCAGACAATCTGTACACCATACGCGTCAATGAGAAGTTCGCTGAGTGCAACGAGGGCGACACCGTCTGCCCGAGAAACCGGACCGGCATTGTCGACAAGGCGTCTTGCTTGGTGGTCAATAGCCGCGGAGAAAAACACGACAAGTCGGATGACTGGTGCGGACCCGTCGATCCCAATCAGCAAAAAGAAAAGCAATTGACCAAGAACCACCTGGGCTTTCCGAAGCCGGTCGATTTCCTGCCGTAACGCAACGCTGGGGCCAGACCCCGTACCGGGTCTGACCCCTTCCTGCCTCCTTCAGTTTCTTTTGCCGATTTTGCCCGCCGTGCGGCGCCCATCCCGAATCCGCAGCCATGCATACCGTGGGAACGTCACCCACTGTTCAAGCATCAGTCGGATGAGTGCGTTGCCTGGACTGGTAAAAGGGGCCGGTGGACGGGATTCCTGGCGGTGGCCCCAGCCTTGTGCGCCCAGGGCTGCCACCATGGCGAACAGGCCTGCCAACGCCAGCGTGATTGACAAAACGCATACGCCCCAGAAGAAGATGACGGTACCCGCCATGAAGACGGGAGCTGTCATCAAATGCACCCAAAAATTTGTCCGACTGGCGTGTACTTGCGGATAGTCGTTCCATTGCCTGCGTAATATCGATGAGATGGCCATCATTCTTTCCCCTGAGTTGGTTTACAATGTAAACATATAGGATTGAATTCTAAGGGTGGATGTTTACGATGTCAACATCGTCGCAAAAATATCATCATGGTGATTTGCGCCAGGCATTGCTGGACGAAGGCATGGCGCTGGTCCAGGAAAGCGGGCCTGACGCGCTGACTTTGCGCAAGCTGGCGCAGCGGCTGGGCGTATCCGCCATGGCGCCGTATCGGCACTACCCGGACAAAGAAGCGTTGTTGGCAGCGATCGCCGCCGAGGGCTTTCGACGATTGCAGGCGAGGCTTGAAGCGGCGGAACGGTCCGATGAATCGCCAGGTTCGACGCTGTTGCGCGAGGGTATCGCCTACGTGCTGTTCGCCTTGGACAACCCGGCCCTATTTCGCCTGATGTTCGGCACGAACAGGCCCCAGGGTCTTGACCCCGATCTAGATGCCGCCCGCGCCGGCGCTTTTGGTGTATTGATGCGTCACATGCAGGCTAGCGCCAGCACCGACGAGCGCAGCGCTCGAGCGCGGGGCTGCTGGTCGCTGGTGCATGGCCTGGCGTTGTTGCTGCTGGATGGGCTGTTGCAGGTGCCCGAGGGAGTGCCCCCCGAGGCCTGGATAGGCCGGATCCTGGAAAGCACGACCGCAAAGCAATAGGATTGCGGGGGTCAGACCCCGTACGGGGTCTGACCCCTGGGTTTGGCCTCTTCAGTCCCAATCCACCCGATGTACTGCGTCGGCATCTAATTGGCTCAGAATATGCTTGCCAGCGTATTTCAGGTCTTCTTCAACTGCCAGGCGCGCCTCGATAGGGTCGGCTCGCCGAATCGCCTGGATCAATCGCAAGTGGGGATGGACCGGCAACGGTTGAAAGCCGTTTGAGTAAGCCAGGCGCAATGACGGGCCGCAACGCAGCCACAATGACCTGACCAATTCCTCAAGCACTGGCATATGGGCGGCGTGCAGATAATGGAAATGGAATTGCTCGTTTCCATGTAGGGCGTCATTGACACGGCCTTGACGCTGGGAATCGGCGACACCTTGATGAATGGCTTCCAATTGGTCGGCTACGTCGTCGCGCCCTTCGGGCATCAATGCAACGGCCTGCGCAGCAACGCTTTCCAAATTCAGTCGAAGATTGATGATCTCTATGTAAGTGTCGGCCGTGATGACGGGCACGATAGCGACGCCGCGATCATCAAGTTGCAGCGCACCGTCGGACACCAGCCGCTGAATGGCGTCACGCACCGGTGTAGGACTTATTCCAAGTTCTTCCGCCAGGGTTCGGTAAACCAGGCGTCGTCCTGACTCAAGCCTTCCCTGGACGATGGCATTCCGTATCTGTTGGTAAGCAAGTTCGGAAAGGCTGAGCTGCCCCGCGATCGGGCTGAGCGATTGGTTCATCTGTTCAATTCAGCCGACCGGCAAAAGAGCACACCTTCTGGCGTGCCAGAAGGTGTGCTTGTGACCAGCTCTGGCGAGTTTAATTCGAAATACGTGGAATATTGGCTGCCTTTATGGCGGCGCCCATCGTGTCGTAGCCGGATTTTAACGCATCGCGATATTGATCGCCGGTCAGGCCGGTTGGATTGATGCCGATTGTGCTGAAACGCTCGAGCACCTCAGCATCCTTAAGTCCATTCAAGCAGGCGGATTCCAGCCGCTTCACTGCCTCGGTGGGAGCGCCCGCTCGTAGGCCCAATCCAATCCACGAGTCGACTTCGACCGGATAGCCGGCTTCTTTGAGGGTCGGGACCTCTGGTGCCATGGGCCAGCGCATGGGACTTGCCGAGGCAAGCATGCGCATTTGTCCGTTCGCAACATAGGGGACGATGTCGCCGGGATTTTGCACCATGGCTTCGATATGTCCTCCCAATAGCGCAGCGCGGACCTCCGCGCCTGAGTTGTAGGGTACCTGAATGAATTTGGAGCCGGTGATCCTGCCCAGCTCCAGCAAGGCAATCAGGTTGGGCGTGGAGGCGCCGCCAAATGAAATGCCCTTGTCATTTTTCGCGGCTGCAACGAGTTCGTCAATGGTCTTGTGAGGAGAGTCCGAGCGCACGGCAACGCCGTATAAGTAGCGCCCGAAGCCGCAAACCCAGTCGAAGTCATTCAGGGTATAGCTGACGTTCATGAGATGAGGCGAAATGGCTTGGGTGGCGTAGGTCACTACCCCGAGGCGGTAGGGATCAGGGGCTTGCTTGGCCAGCCAGGATACGGCCATTGTGCCCAGGGCGCCGGCTCTATTGTCGACCACGATGGACTTGCCCAGGTCCTTTTCCATGGCACTGGCGATGATGCGGGCGGCAACATCCGTGTTGGAACCAGGGCCATAGTTGACGGTCATGGTCATTTCCTTCTCCGGGAAACTCGCCATGGCGGCGCAGGGTGTGGCGCATAGCGCGACAAAGCTCAGTTTTAATAGTGGATGCTTCATGTCTCTTCTCCTTTGGATTTGATTTGTATGTGGAAATCAGTTCATGTAGATCCCACCATTTACATCCAGACAACTGCCGGTTATGTACGACGCTTCCGGTGATAATAGAAACTCGATGCTGGCTGCGATTTCGTGGGCCGAGGCGAAGCGCCCGATTGGGATCGCAGCCTTGGCCAGGGCCAACTGCGCTGGACTTGTTGCTTTGGTCATTGGAGTGTCTACCCTTCCGGGGGCCACACAGTTGACTGTGACGCCACGATCGGCGTAAATACCGGCCAGCGCACGGCTTACGCCTATCAGACCCGCTTTAGAGGCATGATACTCAAGGCCTGCCGGTGGAACATGCATACGCCCTGCTCGCGAGGCAACGTTCACCACCCGTCCATAGCCGGCGCGCGCCATCTCGGGTATGAGTTCCCGGCACAAGATGACGGGAGCGAGCAGATTGACTCGCTGTACTTTTTCCCAGTCGTCGACGGTGAGCGCTTCGAGCGCAATGGACTCCCCGTTGAGCTTGATCGTCATGCCGCCGCAGTTGACCAGATTGGAACAACCTTGGAGTTGCTCCCGTGCATTGTTGGCCAAGCGCGTCAGATGGGCTTCGTTTGCCAAGTCGGCGGTTTCCGCCCAGGCAGTGACTCCTTGCGCGCAGAGTTCCCGCGCGACGTCGTGCACATGGTCATCACGGTCAGTCAGATACAGAGCATGCCCGGACTTCGCCAGCCGCTCAGCCAGTACGCGTCCTACGCCGCTTGCTGCGCCGGTTATCAATGTCTTGGGTTTCATACATGCGCCTCCATGTCGGCGTAATGCGTGAAGGGCGGAAAGGCGTTCGGATCACAGCGTATTTCTATTAGCGTTGTCAACGTGTTGTGCTTGGCTTGGTGAAGCGCATTGGCGATCTGTGAGGGCTCCGTGACCGGAATTGCCTCGCACCCGGCTCCGCGCGCTATGGCGCAGTGGTCGACCTCGGTGAAGTTGACCGCACTGTTGTGCATGCCGAACCGTGCATTGTCGGAATGCTTCGAGAACCCGAGAATGCTGTTGTTCAAGACGATCAGCACCACTTTCAACGCCATTCGGCGCGCCGTTTCCAATTCGGACCAGACATGACCGAAGCCGCCGTCTCCTGAGACGCAGTAGATGGTCCCGTCTGCCGTGGCAGCGCGAGCTCCCAGCGCCATCGGAAAACCCCAACCCAGCCCCGCCATCCCGCGCGGCGTCAAGAAGCGTTGGCCTGCACGCCTGGAGGTCAGATAGTTGACCGTCCAGAAGGATGAATAGCTGGCGTCCGCTACGACAATATCGTTATCTTCCAGAACGGCATCCAGTTCTTTCATGAGCCTTTCCGGCCTGATGGGAGCGGCGTTCGAATCGAGTACCGCGGCCGCCTCTTCACGATATCGCGCCTTCCCTTGTCTGATGAGTTGCATGACGCTTTCTCGGTTGTGCTGACGCAGGCCAAGATCCTGTTCGTGCAGCGCATCGACTAGTGCTTCCAGCGTTTCCCGAGCGTCCCCTTGTAGTCGATATGCCTCATAGTTGCGGCCAATCTCTTGGCTGTCTATGTCGATATGGATATAGTTGGCCGTCTTCGGGTATAGCGTGTAGGAATCGGTGCCGTTCTGATTGCTGCGGTTTCCAACCAGAACGACCAAGTCGGATTCGGTGACCAGTGAGCGCAGGTATCTGGTGGGGCTATTGACTCCCATGGCAGAGCCGACCACGCCGACGGTCAAGGGGTGCAAATCGGAGACGGCGCCTTTGCCCATCATGGTGGTGGCCACTGGTAAGTGAGCTTCTTCCTGCAGGCGCTCCAGTGCGGTGGCCGCGCCAGATAAGTGAACGCCGCCTCCCGCGATGACGATCGGGTGTTTTGCCATGGCGATGCGCCGTGCTGCTTCACGCAGTTTCGAAGGAGGCGGGATCGATCGGTCCAGAGGGAAATGGCCGAGGTTTGCCTGGCGTGACAGCATAGGCCCGGGCTCAAGCAGCATGTCCGCAGGCAGCATCAGGGCCACGGGGCCGGGCCGACCCGAGGCGGCGATCGTGAACGCCATGTCCACATATTCCTCTACTCGAGAGGACAGATGAACTACCCGGGCCCACTTGGTGCAGCCTGCATAGAGCGCAAGGTGATCGTATTCCTGAAATGCGTTTTTATCGGTGAACTCGCGATTAACGTCCTGAATCAGTGCGACCATAGGCGTGGAAGCCTTCATGGCTTCACTCATGGCTGCTACCAGTAACGTGGCGGCGGGGCCATTCTGTGCAGCCAGCACACATACCTTTCCGGAAATACGCGAATAGCCATCCCCCATATAGCCTCCCGCATTTTCCGTCCTATAGCCGACTTGCGTGATGCCGAGCTCTTCGCAGGTCAGCATCAATAGATTCGGAATACCCTGCCCAAAAACGTGGGTCACGCCGTGGCGGAGCAGGACCCGACTGATGGCATGTGCGGTCGTATGGGCGCCGGCTAGATTAAAGCCGGGTGCCTTAAGCGGGCTGGGTTTGTTGTTGGCGGCGGGCTGTGGGTCTTTTGGAAGGAATCGGGCGTCATTCATTGCTCTATGAAATCCTGAGTCAGTAAATGTTTGATGTTTAGTGTTTGATGTATGATGTATCAAATAAACAATGAGCAAAATGAGTACATACCCTAGTAAGACTTAGGTGTAAGTCAACGAAAGTTGCAATCATGGGTATTGCGGTCTGGCACAACGTGGCAGCGAATAGTGCGCAACCCACGCGTTGCGCAGCGGCGCTGGGGGAACTTGGTTTGACGGACATGAGTGTCTCCGCTTTTGTACTGAGGTAGTAGTTCGGTGTTATGGGTGTGTGAAGCGTCAGTTCGGCTTGATGTTCTGTGCCTTCACCAATGCTTGCATGCGTTCCAGTGCGCGCTTGATCTCCGCCGCATGCTCGGCGGGCCTGGTCCCGTTCGGCTCCGCGCCGGCGGCCCGCAGGCGCAACCAGGCCGTACCATCCTGCTTCATTGGCTTCTTCGATGCCGACGTCGGCGAAAGTCGGCGTGTCGGGCAGGTTTTCGACGCGTTTGGCGGAGGCAAGCACGATGGGGCGCAGCTTGCCTGATTTGATGTGGGCGGATGCGGATGGCAGCGCATCGATCAGGATGGGTACATGCCCGGAGATGACGTCGATGGCTGCCGGCCCCGCGCCCCGGTACGGCACGTGCATGATGGATGTGCCGGTGGAAAGCTTGAACTGCTCGCCCAGCATATGGCCGCTTCCGCAGGTTCCCGAGGTGGCGTACTCGTACTTGTCCGGGCTGGCTTTGATCAGGGCCAGGAGTTCGCTGTAGTCCTTGGCGGGAACCGAGGGATTCACCAGCATCACGTGCGGTGAACTGGCCAATTTGGTAATTGGCGTGAAATCCTTGATCGGGTCATAGGAAACGGTCGGGTGCAGGCGGGATGGATGGCAAAGCCCGATGCCGAGGACAGGCCGATCGTATAGCCATCGGGCGCCGAGCGTGCGATGGCTTCGGCGCCGATGGATCCGCTCGCGCCGCCTTTGTTTTCCACCACCACCGATTGTCCCAGCACTTTCCCCATCTCGTCGGCGCGGGCCGCCCCAAAGGCAGGGCATCGAAATGCGCTGCAATGGCGCCGGCCATCTCTTCGACCCGGGTGCCGGCGCTGACCAGGTAGAGGGCATTCTTGCCGGCCCCGGGGGTGCTTGCGATCAAGGCGATGAATGATGCGGCAAGCTGTTGCGGCTGCTGGGAGACGCTCGCCGGGCATTCCAGCAGCGTTATGGCGTGGGCGCCGGCGCTTTTGGCTTCTTCTATGGCGGGTCCGGCGTCATTGCCGTTCACGACCAGCAGCGCATGCACATGGGCATTGCTCTGTCTGGCCAGCGCGGCGGCCGCATGGAGCGACGCATGTTCGGCCGTGCCGGCGTCTTCGGTGCGATGGACCAACGCATAGAGTTGGCGTACGGTCTTATCTTGCATGGGTGTCGTTTTCCGCAGAAGTTGGAAGCAAGTAGTTCGCAAGCTGGCGGGCCTGCTTGGCGACGTCTCCCCGAAGCATTTCGCATGGCACCGTTCCGCGCGCCACGGTCGCGGGGGGCTTGCGCCGGTGGTCTCGGCCCGTCCCGATTCCGAGTCGCCTCGCGGCGCCAAGACATCGAACTTCTGCTGCTTGGCCTGCATGACGTTCTTCATCAGCGGATGACGGAGCCGGTTGCCCTTGGCGTTGGTGATGCTGACGACCGATGGTCCCGTCAACGTGTATGTTTCATCGGCGATCGTCCCGGCCCGTTCGACCAGCCATGCGCCGGCATCGGCAGCCTGTACGTTCTGGGCCAGCCCGATGAACGGCAGTTTCCATTTGGCGGCGAGGAAGGCGGGCGTCATGCCGTCGTCCAGGTCGCCATGCTCGCGCCCGATCAGGATCAGGTCGGCAGGGCTGTCCGGGGCGCAGACTGCGTCCAGGGCGTGTTCGGCAAGCCAGTCCGGCTCTCCTCGCTTTTGCGGGGGCGGGTGAAGTCCGGCCACGCGATCCAGCCGATGCGATGCCACGGTGCGCATCAATGCCAGATCGTGGGCGCCATGGGTGACCACGGCCGTCAACTTGGCCGCCGGGTTGCGATCCCTGAGCTTCAACGCTGTTTCCAAGGCGGCCTCATCAAAGGGGCTGAGCTTTAAAGACGTGGCGGGCACAGCGAGCGTATCGAGCCATTGTCTGGACGGCGGACACTCCAGCGGCCTTTTCGGATCGGCGATGCCGGCCAGGATTACGACGATATGCATTCGACCGGCTCCTCGATATGCTGTTTCGCGCTTCTTGCGGCAAGGCGGCCAAAGATCGCCGCCTTGCCCAGCGCCGTGCCGGTCTTATAGGCGGCGCCATGCAAGCCGCCCACGACCTCTCCGGCGGCATAGAGGCCGGCGATCGGTTCGCCATCGACATCCAGGACACGCATTTCGGCATCGATGCGCACGCCGCAGTAGGTGCCGAACACCGCGGCTGTCGAGGGATAGGCGTAGAAGGGGCCCTGCTCGATGCGTACGAGCTCGCCGTATTCGTGAACGAGGTGCCGGCGACCGAAGTCGGGGTCGTGGCCTTCGTCCACATAGCGGTTGTAGTTCGCCACGGTTTCAGCCAGCGTATTGGCCGGCACCTCGATGAGCGCAGCGAGTTCTTCCAGGGTGTCCGCCTCTATCATCAGGCCTTCTTCGAGGCGCCGCTCCAGGTCGAGGATGCGGGTCAGGTTGTCGCCGCTTTCCAGGATCCTGCGGTCCAGGATCTGATAGGTGGCCCCATAGGGCTGCCGGATGCACGCATCGCCGAGCAATTTGTAGGAGATGGATTCGTCGACGAAGCGGTGCCCGTCCTGGTTGACGGCTATGGCGCCTTTGTAGACCGCGAGACAGCTGTGATGATTGGTCTCGTCGGTTGGATGCTTGCCGTAAGTTCCCTTGATGTAGATCATGTCCCGGTGGTCGGCGCCCAGTTCCCAGGCCATCCTCAAGCCGTCCCCGACGTTCCCGTCGCCGCCGATGAACACCGCGGCATCGTACTGCGGTGCATAACGGTGCACCAGTTCGGCGTTGCGGCAGAACCCGCCGCTTGCCAGAATCACCCCCAGCCTGCCATGCACGGTGAATGTCTCGCCCTCCTGGGCGACGGTGGCGCCGATGACCGCCCGAGTGCCGACGGCCCGCAGCAGGCGTTGCGCCGCGGCGGAAGTCAGTACGCGAGCCTTGCCGGTTTCCTTGACGCGCGCCGCCAGGGTCCGGACCATGTCCGCGGGATCGACGTTGTGCACTCGGGGCACCGACTGCCCCGATGATGCCTCGACGTGGGTGCCGAACACGACGCCCGCCTCTTTCAGCCAATGATAGGTATCCAGTTGATTGTCGACATAGGCGCGAACCAGGGTCTCGTCATTTTCGAACTGCCCGACCTCCCGCAGGTCCTTGAATAGCAGTTCCGACGAGTCTTCGACGCCATCGGTTTGTTGCAAATCAGTGCCGGCAAAGGCCAGGCATCCGCCGCTCATCGCGGACGAGCCGCCGATGTCCGGCTGCTTTTCGATGAGGATGACGTCGTGGCCGGCCCGCGTCGCGTCGAGCGCCGCGCAGAATCCGGCGAGTCCGCCGCCGATGATGAGTAGGTCCGTCTGTAAGTTCATGATGTCGTGCTTCGCTTGCATTGAATGGAGTCAGGCCGTCGCCCGGTTGGCCAGGGCGGCCGCATGGGCGCCCGAAATCCGTCCCAGCACCGACCCGGCGGTAAGGCCTACGCCTCCGGCGTACTTCACGTAGTAAAGGCCGCCCACCATTTCGCCGGCAGCGTACAGGCCGGGAAGAGGCTGGTCCTGGCTGTCCAGGATCTGCCCTTGAGTGTTGACCTTCACCCCGGCGAAAGTGCAAGTGATGCCGCAGGTGACCGCATAGGCGACGAAGGGCCCGGTATCGATGGGATTGGCCCAGTTCGATTTGGGAACCGTCAGGTTTCTGGTGCCGCGGCCATCCTTGATGGCGGGGTTGAAGGGAACAGCGGTATCGATCGACGCATTGAACTCTTCAATGGTTTCCAGGAAGCCGCGCTGATTGATGCCTTCCAGCTTGCCGGCGAGCTCTTCGATTGAATCCGCCGTAATGCGGGTGGCGTGCTTGACCCGATACTCATCGGGAAGCAGCTCACTGGTTTTCGCGTCGAAGATCTGTCATGCGAGCGCGCCAGGCTGCGCAAGCACCTTGGATCCCATGGTGGAATAGGTATAGTTTCTGAAGTCCAGGCCTTCATCGACGAAACGCTTTCCTTCCGCATTGACAACGATGCCCAGCGTAAAGTAGTTTTTTTGCTGGTTGAGCAGATTGATGTCGCTATAGGCGGGCGCGTTAAGGTCGTAGAAGACGGAATGGCAGCCCGTCCAGTTTCCGTGGGGCGCCGCACCGGCGTCGAGCGCCAGTTGGATTCCGTCGCCGGTGTTGTAGCGCGACCCGCGCACCTTGGCCAGGTCCCAGTTGGGGCCAAGATATTGCGCACGCCAGAGCAGGTTCGCGTGATAGCCGCCGGTCGCCAGTATGACGGTCTTTGCGCGTACCCGAGAGCATGATCGGTCCTGGCCTTCCACACCGATTTCCCATTCGTCGCCGCATCGCTCCATGCGGTTTGCCCGGCTGCCGTACTGGAATGTGATGCCCAGTTGCTCCGCCCGAGCGTACAAGGCGGCCATCAGCCCCAGCCCGCCACCGGACACCTCGACCGTGAGGCCTCCCCAGAATTTCTGCTTCCCATCCACCTTGAACGATTGGCGGCCATAGATGGGAACGAATCGGGCGCCAAGGGTGCGCAGCCATTGCATGGCCGGCAGGCTTTCGGTCACCACGGTGTCCAGGACGTCGGCGTCCGCCCTGTAACCGCTCATGGCGACGACTTCTTCGAAGAACTGGTCTTCCGTGTAAGTGCCGAAGTCGCTGTTCTTGATTTCCTCGGGATGCAGGTCGGGCACGAGCGTCAGCAAGTCGTCGATACCGCGGTAAGCGATCCGGAACGCGCCGCCGGTGAACGCGGAATTCCCGCCCCGATTGCCCTTTGGCGCGCGTTCAATCACCAGAACGCTGGCGCCTTGCTCATGAGCCGCGATTGCCGCGCATAAGGCCGCGTTGCCTCCGCCTACTACTGCTACATCGTATGAATCCATGGTTTATTCAATCCCAGTTGTACGCTATACGGGCAGTGTAGGCGTCGGAACTGGGGCGAGTAAGCACCGGGATTCGAAAGCATTATTCGATTAATTTGAAAAAGAGGGGATGGGGTCAGACCCCGTACGGGGTCTGACCCCGTTTCGATATAAAGCCTGGGGTCAGACCCCGCATGGGGTCTGACCCCTCAACTTCTCAAGGAAGGACCCTGCATGGGGTCTGACCCCTCAGCTTCTCAAGGAAGCAGCGCCTCGATCAAGAACGGCCCTTCGTGCGCGCAAGCGTTTCGGAACGCTCGCGCGAATCCGCTGACGGTGTTGACGCTCACCGCCGGAATGCCGTGGCCTCGGGCGAGCGACACCCAGTCGAGCGCGGGGCGTTCCAGGTCAAGCATGCTGTGCGCTTGTTCGCCCGGGGCATCGATGCCCACGCCTTTCAGTTCGCCGTGCAGAATGCGGTAGCTGCGATTCGCCAGGATGATGGTGACGACGTCGAGTTGCTCCCTCGCTTGCGTCCAGAGCGCTTGCAGCGTGTACATGCCGCTGCCGTCGCCTTCGAAACAGATGACTTTGCGATCCGGGCAGGCGACGGCGGCACCGGTGGCCATGGGCAGGCCCGAGCCGATCGCACCTCCTGTGATTTGCAGGAAGTCGTGGGGTGCGGCGCCGTCGGTGAACTTGAAAAGCGAGCGGCCGGACGAGACCGATTCATCGACAATGATTGCGTTCTCGGGCAACAGAGTCGCCATGGCCTGCATGATGGTGTCGGGATCGAGCCGGTCGGTATCAGGCATTTCCGGGCGACGCGCCTCGGCGACTGCCTGCCCCTGTGCAGGGCAGCCGAGTTCATCGGCCAGCCATGCCAGGGCATGCATGGTGTCTCCGCCCGGCTCCAGCAGCGAAATGACCTCGCAATCGGCGGGCATGAGAAGGCGCGGCTTGTTGGGATAGCCAAAGAAGGCGGCGGGCGGATGGCTGCCGACCAGGACGAGGGTTTCGATGTCGCGCAGCATCTGCACGGCCAAGTCGATATTGAACGGTATTCTGGGAACGACGAGATGGCTGCGTCCGCGTGCGAAACGGCGATTGGACTGCTGTGCAAACAGCTGCACGTTCGGCTTGCCGATGAAGCGCGACAGCAAGCGCAGACCTTCGGATTCGACGGCAGGCCCGCTTACCAGCAGTCCGACCCGCTTGCCGGAGCGGACGGCTTGCACCGCGCGAGCAATGGCGTTGACATCCGCTTGCAGCAAGGGTTCCGGCGCCTGCGCCACGCGGGGTTCGTCGCCGGGAGCCCATGCGGTGTCGGCGGGCAGGATCAGGGTGGCGATCTGCCCGTCGCGCGATCGGGCGGCAGTGACCGCCTCGGCGGCGTCCCGTGCGATGGACTGCTGTCCGCCGACCTTGTACCAATCGGATATCAGGGCCGCCGTGGCCGGCAGATCGCTGCGCAGCGGGCTTTCATATTGGAGATGGTCGCTGGCGTGCTCGCCCACGATATTCAGAATCGGCGTTCGCGCTTTGCGGGCATTGTGCAGGTTCGCGATGCCATTGGCCAGTCCGGGCCCCAGGTGCAGCAAAGTCGTAGCCGGTTTTCCCGCCATCCGTCCGTAGCCGTCCGCAGCGCCGGTCACGACGCCTTCGAACAGGCCGAGCACGCAGCGCATGCCGGGCACCCGGTCCAGGGCGGCAACGAAGTGCATCTCGGAGGTGCCGGGGTTGGCAAAGCAGACATCGATCTCGGATGCGAGCAGGGTTTTGACTAGGGACTCAGCGCCGTTCATGGGGCAACCTCATTCATTAAAAAGAAGGGCAAGGCGATGCGGCCACCGCCCTGCCCGTTGACGGGAATATGGAAGCTTGCTTACTGCGTGGTGATGTTGTTCTCTTTCACGACTTTCATCCAGCGCTTGCGCTCGCCGGACATATAGGCGGCGGCATCTTCCGATGAGCGGCCATCGGGCGTAACGCCCAGGCTCAAGAGCTTGTCCTTGATCTGGGGCTCGGCCAGCACGTCGGCGAAGGCTTTCTGAAGGGTCGCGATGCGTTCGGGAGGCGTTCCGCCCGGTGCGATGACTCCGTACCAGTTCGTCACTTCGTAGCCGGGGACGCTTTCGCCGATGGTGGGCACGTCGGGCATGACGGGGGAGCGCTCTTTCCCCGTGGTGCCCAGCGCAAGCAATTGCCCGGACTGCACAAAAGGCAGGCCGATGGCCGTGGCTTCGAACGTTACGTGCACCTGGCCGCCGACCACGTCCTTGACGGCGGGATTGCTTCCGCTATACGGAATGTGAGTCAGCTTGGCGCCGGTTGCGGTTTTGAAAAGTTCGCCGGCCATGTGCGGCAATCCGCCGTTGCCGCTGGAGGAAAAATTGATCTCGTCGGGATGCGCTTTGGCGTAGCTGACCAGTTCAGAGACGGATTTGAAGGGGGACTTCGGATTGGCATACAGCACCATGCCGGAGGCTCCCACGACCGTGACCGCCGCCACGTCCTTGTCCATGTCTGCATTGAAGTCCTTGACCAGCCCGGGCGAGATGCTCAGGTTGCCCATCGTGCCCATGAGCAATGTGTACCCATCCGGCTCCGATTTCAGCAACTGCTGCAGCGCGATGATGCCGCCCGCGCCTGCCTTGTTTTCAATGACCACCGACTGCCCCAGCCGCTCGCTGAGCCGAGGGGCGATCAGCCGGCCGATGGTGTCGATGGCGCCGCCGGGCGGGAAGCCGATCATGACGCGTATGGGGCGTTCCGGGTAGGCAGCGTTGACTTGGCCGCTTGGCGCGATGGCCGCCACGCCGGCGATGAGTGCGAGTCCGCAAGCGAATTTTTTCATGTCTTCTCCGGTCTCCTTCAATAAGAGAATAGTTATTGAATAGAGAAAATTAATTTATAAGTGGATGAATCATCTGGATTGACTGTTAGCGTAAGCCAATCACAGAATTGATTTGAATCAATATAAAAATATTACCATATAGCGAGATTTATTGTATATTTCGACCTTTGCGCGGGACTTCGCGCAGGACCATGAAAGGGGAAAGCAATGGGAAGGCGCATAGAGGCCTATGCGGGCACCGCCGGCCACTCGGCGTGGTTCAGTGAGGATCAAGGGCAGACATGGGTGCATCCCAACAGCCATTCCGGGATGTACCTGGAAGCGCGGGTCTGGACATACAGCAGCCATGTCGGACAGCCGACGGTGTTATGGGCGGGTACCGACATGGGCTTGTTCCGCTGGGACGAGTCGACCACGCGCTGGACGCCTGTGGCCTCTCCATTGAAAGACGTGTGGTCGGTGGTCCAGCATCCGGATGATCCCGACCTGCTGATTGCCGGTGGCCGGCCGGCCGAACTCTATCGTTCAGAGGACGGGGGCGCCAGCTGGGTCGGCGTCCCCGCGCCCGGCATGGCTGATTTTTCTCCCATCAACCAGGGGCCGACCCGGGTGACGCAAATCCTCGTCGATCCCTTCGATCGCGACATCGTATGGGCTTCCATTGAAATCGGCGGCATCTTCCGCAGCGGTGACCGAGGGAGGACCTGGGAGGCCCGCATCGAGGGATTGATTTCGCTTGATGTGCACGGCTTGGCAATCATTCGCAATGGACGTGGCCGTCGTGTCATGTTCGCAACCACCAACCAGGGCCTGCACCGCAGCGATGACGACGGTGAAACCTGGGCATTCCAGAAACTGGACTCGCCTTGGCAATATACGCGCGCCGTGGTTCCCAGGGTCGATACGGATCGGGTTCTGTTCCTGACCAACGGAAACGGGCCGCCGGGAAACGACGGCAAGCTGCTGCGCAGCGATGACTACGGTGACAGCTGGCATGAAGCCGCTTTGCCGGGCAAGCTGAACAGCACGGTGTGGTGTGTGGCGACCCATGCTCATGATCCGATGCTGCTGTTTGTGTGCACGAATCTCGGACAGCTGTTTCGCAGCCGGGATGGCGGCGACACCTGGGAACGCATGCCGCATGAATTCGGCGAATTGCGCGCGCTGCACTGGCGTTGGGCCGAGATCCCGGAAGGGCGCCCAGCGCATTCGATCACGGTTCGCAAGTAAGTGCCGACCCACATGAATCAACCTAGGAAGAGACCATGAGTGAGCGTTTTCCACGGATAGCACCCGAAACCATGTCCGATAGGCAGCGCGAAGTCGCGGCCGAGATATCCGCCGGCCCAAGGGGAGAGGTCAAGGGGCCGTTCATCGCCCTGCTGCACAATCCTGAACTTGCGGGATGCCTGCAGAAGGTCGGCGAGCATCTGCGCTTCGGCACCGGCATGCCGGGCGAGGTGATCGAGCTGGCCATACTGATCACCGCCAGGGCCTGGGACTGTCAGTACGAATGGGTGGCGCATCGACGCATTGCCACCAATACCACCAGTCTCGGCGCCGAAATCATGGACGCCGTCGCCCGCAATGAGCGTCCTGCGTCCATGACGGATGAACTGCAGGACGTGTATGACTTCTGCATCGAGGCGCAGCGCCTTGGCGCGCCGAGTCCCGAAGCATACGAGCGCATCGAACAGCGCTATGGCAAGCGAGGCGTGCTGGACCTGCTGGCAATCTGCGGGTATTACACTTTGCTGGCCATGGTGCTCAATACCGCCGAACCGCCGCTGCCGGATGGCATGGAGCCGCCCTTGAAGCCCTTGCGGGCGGGAGCGTGAAAGCCCAGCGGGTGGCCGGCGGGTAGGCGGGCTCAGCCCACTGCCCGCGCGGGCAGGTCGACAACGTTGGCCGAGGTGGAAATCAGCTCGCTTACGCGTCGGCCGGCATCCAGCACAAGCGGCATGGCGGCGCTGAACGCCGACTCGCTGGTTGTGCCGGCCGAGGCCACCAGCGCGAGGCTGCCAAGCACGTCGCCGGCCCGATTGAACAATGGGGCCGCCACAGAAAGAATGCCCGCGTTGTATTCGCCGAAGCTTCTTGCATAGCCTTGCTGCCGGATTTGCTTGAGGTTCTGGCGGAAGCCATCCCAGTCGGCGCCCAGCCCGACACTTGCGATGCTTTTACGATGCTTGGCGAAAATGCTGCGCAACTGGTGGACCGGCAGGTAAGCAAGAATGATCTTTGCCGAGGCGCCCGCGACCAGCGGCCGCCTCTGGCCGCGTGTAAACAGCGCGGAGGGGGCATTGGGCGCCAAGGCTTGCTGCACGCACATGATGCTGTCGCTGAAGAGAATGCAGAGCAGCGAACTGAAACCACTGTCCGCCGTCAGCTTTTGAATGACAGGTGTCCCGGCGATGTAGACGGGGTCGCACAGCCTGATGGTGCGATCCATCTCCATGATGCGAGGCCCGAGCACATAGGAACCATTGGCCACGCGCGCAAGCAAGCCCGCTTGATGCAGCGACTTGATATACCGATAGCAGGTCGACGCGGGAATGCCCGCATATCGTATGAGGTCTTCGGTGGCCCAAACAGGCGCCGCGGGCGTGAACACATCCAGCAGGTTCAGCATCTTGTCCAGGCTGCTCATTGTTCTCGTCAAATCCGTCCATTCAAAGTTGGCATGCGCAACGCCGGCACCGTCCAGCCGGCGCGCTCGATAGATTACTTCATATCCGGAGCGACCTGCGGCATTCTCGCCCGATTCACCGGTTTGTTGCCGGCATTGGGCAAAGAATTAAAAATGATTACCGTATAGTAAGATAGTTTTAAATCAATGAGTGATGGCGAAGGATGACATGAATAAACAGCATGCAGGCACGGCGCACAACACGGGTTTGAAGGTTGGTCTGATCGTACCGATGAACAACACCACCATGGCCCGAGAGATCGCGGGTTGGCTACCGGCGGGTTCCGAAATACAGGTCTTGCGCATTCCTCGCGGCAAGGGCTTGATCACACCGGAGGTCTTGCCGGAATATGTCCGCAGCACGCTGGATCTGGCTGCCGGCATGAGCAAGAACCTGGACGTCATCGCCTACGGGTGCACGGCGGCTGGTTTCGTCGCCGGTCCTGACGGAGAAGCGAAGCTTGCCAAGGACTTGCAGGCCGTGACGGGTACGCCCGTGGTCACGACGGCGCGATCCATGGTGCTCGCCCTGCGCGAACTGGGCGCGCGCCGCATTGCGCTCGTTTCTCCCTATAGCGAAAGCGTGAATCGCGCTCTGATGAAATTCCTCGACGAAGATGAAATCCGGGTCGAGGAACTTGCCAGCTTCAATGCCCCGGATGTGGACGCATTGGGCCGCATCACGGAAAGCCAGGTGGCGGAGCTGGCCCGGAAGACCATGAGTGCGTCATGCGACGCAATGTTCATCGCATGCTCTCAGTTGCCTACCTTGGGTGTGCTGGACGGCTTGTCCGTCGAGTTCGGGCGGCCGGTCATGTCTTCCATCAAGGCAACCGCCATGCAGGCACGCCGGGCGGCCGCGGAGCGCCATGGCACGAAATAGAAATAATTATCACCATGTTGGATTATTTGCTGTTACCATGGCAGGTTTCCACCCCAGGAAGAGTGCGGGCATTCGGGGACAAGGCAATGGCGTTCGTCCCGGGCACGGAACCGCATAAACATCATCAGGAGACATCCATGTATAAGAAGCTCACCAGCGCCCTGGCCGTCTTGGCTTGTTGTTCCGTCCAGGCTTTTGCGCAATCGGGGCAGGATTGGCCGGACCGCCCGGTACGCATCATTGTTCCGTTTACCGCAGGCTCATTCACCGATACGGCGGCGCGCGCCATGGGCCGCGAACTCAGCACGCAATTCGGCCAGCAGTTCGTCGTCGAGAATCGTGGCGGAGCCGGCAGCACGATAGGTACCGACGTCGTGGCGAAAGCCGCCCCGGACGGCTACACCTTCATGGTGACGGACAATTCATTCGCCGTGTCCACAGCGCTTTACAAGACCCTGCCTTATGATCCCAGGAAAGACATAATTCAGGTCGCCCAGCTTGCCGAGGCGCCGGCCGTCCTGGTGGGCAGCACGGCGTTGCCCGGAAAGGACTTGAAATCCGTCATCGCCGCCGCGAAGGCCCAGTCGGACTCCATGACGTTCGGATCCGGAGGCCTGGGATCTTCGGCGCATCTGGCCATGGAGGCTTTCCTGCTGGACGCGGGCGCCAAGCTGGTGCATGTACCCTACAAAGGCATTGCCGCCGCCATGCTTGACGTGGTGGCCGGACGCGTCGACATTGCCATAGGCAGTGTCGGATCCACCGTGCAGTACATCAAGGAAAACCGGGTTCAGGGCCTCGCCCTGAGCGGCAAGAATCGCCACCCCATGTTTCCCGACGTTCCGACGTTCGCGGAAGCCGGCTATCCCGACTACGGCGTCATGTACTGGTTTGGAGTCATGGGGCCGGCAGGCGTACCCGCACACATCCTCCAGAAGCTGCAAGACGGTATCGTAAAGGCCACGCAGTCGGCAGACTTGCGCAAGGTGTTCGAGAGCGCCGGCGTGGCGGCTGAAGCGACGAATCAACAAGCGTTCACCCAGCGTGTCGCGGCGGAAACAGCGCTATGGTCGGACGTCATCAAGCGTGCGAATGTGAAGGTGGACTAACGTTAACAGGACCTAATGATGAGTTGGCAACAGAACCGTATTTCCAGGACGATGCACGAAGGCGGCCTGGTGCTTTGCATGGGCATCAGGCAAGCGCGTACACCGGACATCGCTCCGATGGCCGCCGCTTGCGGCTTCGACAGCATCTATCTGGATATGGAGCACAGTCCCATAGACCTTGGCGCGGTGTCCGCCATTTGCATCGCGGCCCTGGGCTGCGGCATAACGCCCTTGGTAAGGGTGCCGGACCATGCTCCGCAGCACGTCGCCCGCGCCCTGGACGGCGGCGCGCAGGGCATCATCGTGCCGCATGTGTCGACCGTCGAGCAAGCGCAGGCGCTGGTGGCGGCCGCCAAGTATCCGCCGCTGGGCCATCGCTCCGTCATGGGCAGCGGGCCGAGCCTTTCCTACATGCCCAAGCCCCTGGCGGAAACCATTGAAATCGGCAACCGCGAGTCCTTGCTGATCGCCATGCTGGAAACCCCCGAAGGCATCGCCAATGCGGACGGCATTGCGGCGGTGCCGGGCATCGACATGCTGCTGATCGGATCCAACGACCTTTGCACAGAGATGGGCATCCCCGGGCAATTGCGGCATCCCAGCCTTCGCGACGCTTACTCGCAAGCGGCACGCGCCTGCAAAGAGCATGGCAAGCTTCTTGGCGTCGGAGGAATACGGGCAGACCTGGAATTGCAAAGCGACCTGTTCGCAATGGGCGCGCGATTGATCATTGCCGGCAGCGACGTCACCTATCTTATGCAGGCCGCCGGCAAGGATGCCGAGCAACTGCGCCGGGCTACTTCGGCATTGACGGAAACAAAGAATGAGTCATAGCAACACCAAACCCGCTTTCATTGCGCCGCCCAATGCCTGCGACAGTCATTTCCATGTGTTCGGCCCTGCCGGCCAATATGGATATGGTACAGAGCTGCGATACGAACCTCCGCATGCTCCGCTTGAAGATTACCTCGAACTCGCGCGCTGCCTGGGCTTGACCCGTTTCGTATTCGTTCAGCCCAGCGCTTACGGGCGCGACAACCGATGCATGCTCGATGCCATGAAGCAGATGACGCTGCCGTGCCGGGGCATCGTCGATATCGATGAAGACGAGCCCGACAACGTCCTTGGCAATCTGGATGCGCTGGGCATACGCGGCGTGCGCATCAATGTCCGCCCCATCATGCCGGCGCAGCCCGGATTCGGCGATACGCTCGCGCCTCGCATCCGGCGCCTGGCGGCGCGCTGCTCCGAGCTGGGCTGGCATCTGGATTTCCTGCTGCCCGACTGGCTGACGGTCGAGCTGCTGCCTGTGCTTCGGTCGCTTCGCCTGCCTTTTTCGATTGCCCACCTTGGCATGCAGAAGGCGAAGAATGGCGCCGATGCAGCGGACTTCCAGCACGTGCTCGATCTGGCCAGGAACAACGACTGCTACCTGAAGATCACCGGCATCTATCGCATCTCGACCGCGCCGTGGTTCGCTGACGTGGGCGCCATGGTGCAAGCCGCGCTCGACGCTGTACCGGATCGCCTGATCTGGGGCAGCGATTACCCGCACCTGTCGTTTGATGAGAACAGCTCGGTCGATCTGTTCAATTTGCTGGGCGAGTGGGTGCCCGATGCCGCCATGCGGCAGAAGATCCTGGCGGACAACCCGGCGCGGCTATACGGGTTCTGAGGGCGGCTGCGCGCCGCTATCGGTTCGGCAGTTTTTCTCTTTCGAGCCGAACCGACAATCCCAGCAGCATCAGGCCGCCCAGGGCGAGAAGAGACCCCACCCATCCCGTCGAGGCCCATCCGAAACCGTGGGCAATAGCCATGCCGCCCAACAAGGGGCCCAAGGCATTCGCAAAATTGAAGGCGGAATGATTCAGCGCTGCGGCCAGGCCTTGTGCGTTGCGGGCAATATCCATCAGGCGGGTCTGCAGCACGGTGCCCAGTGCGCCGCCTATGCCGATGAGGAATACGGTAACTGAAATGCCCCATAGGCTGGAAGCGGTGAAACTGAACAGCGCGGCGGTGGCGGCGCTCCAGATCAGCAAGCCGGCTATGGTCGGCATGAGCGCATGATCGGCGAGCTTCGGTACCAGGATGTTTCCTGCGGTCATGCCGATTCCAAAGATGCCCAGCACGATGGGTACGGTTTCCGGAGAAGCCATGGTCACTTGCATCAATGTGTCGGCCAGATAGGTATAGACGGCAAAGAGACCGCCGAATCCGATCGCCCCTACAGCCAGCGTCAACCAGATCTGGCCTTGCTTCAGCGCGCCCAGCTCGCGCCGGGGACTGGACCCTGGCGGCGGCGCTGCACGCGGCGCCCATCGGATAAGCAGCGCCATCGTCAGCAGGCCGCTAACGGAGACCAGGGCGAATCCCCAGCGCCAGCCGATGGCCTGTCCCAGCCAGTTTGCGAGCGGGACGCCGACAATGGTGGCGACCGTGAGTCCCAGGAACATTCTCCCGACGGCCTGGTTGCGCTTGTTGAGCGGAACCAGCGAAACCGCCACCAGGGCGCCGATGCCGAAATAGGCGCCATGCGGCAAGCCGCTGAGAAAGCGCAGGGCGATCAGCCATTCATAGCTTGGCGCGAAGGCACACAAGCCATTGAACAGCGAGAACATCGCCATGAGCCAGATAAGCATGGTTCGCCGCGGAACCCGTGCGCCCATCACTGTAAGGACGGGCGCGCCGATGACGACGCCCAATGCGTAAGCGCTGATCGCATGCCCGGCGGTGGGTGCGTCGATACCCAGGTCCCGGGCGAAATAGGGCAGCAAGCTCATCGTGGCGAATTCGGTCGTTCCGATGGCGAATGCGCCAACGGCCAGCGCGAAAAGAATCCAGCCGGCGGATGGAGGGTTGTGTTTCTGGTGAGGTTTGGACATCAATCGCTTGACCACGTCGTGTGACTGAACCAGTCACGCAGATGGTCCACAAAAATACGGACTTTATAAGGCAGGTAGCGCTTGCTTTGAATCACCGCGTATATATCCAGGCCTTCGCACTGATATTGCGGCAGCACGATTTCCAAAGTGCCGCTGCGTATGTATTCGTCGACCATGTAGCGAGGGTGCATGGCAACGCCGTGATGGAGTTTCGCCATGTTCAGAATCGCTTCGCCCAAGTTGGAGTTTAACGTACCGTTGACGTGCACGGTCTGGCGCTTGCCGCCACGGCGCCTGAAATGCCAATAGCCTGTGGGCGATTTCAAGTTGTGCAGCAGGCAGTTGTGATGCTCGAGGTCCTTGGGATGTGCCGGTCGTCCATTCTTGGCCAAATAGGCGGGAGTGGCCACCAATAGTTGGGGGACCACCGCTATCTTGTAGGCGACCTGGTTGGTGTCCTTGAGACGGGGGGCAATGCGCACGGACAGGTCCATGTTCTCGGCGATCAGGTCGCTACGGCCGTCGTCTATCATCAAGGAGACCTGTACGTCGGGATAGTTATGCAGGAACTGGTGCACAGCGGGTATCAAGTGCACGGCACCAAAGGAAGGCGGCGACCCGACCCTGATGCGTCCGCTGGGGTGTTGCACGGGATTGCGCACCAAGTCCTTCAAGTTGCTGACCGTCTGGGTCAAGGCGTCGGCGTTCTGCAGGAGCAGCAGCCCGCTTTCCGTCAGATTGACGCGCTTGGTATTGCGGTTCAGCAACTGGGTCTCGAACTCTTTCTCCAGCCAGAAGATCTTCTTGGTCACGGTGGAGCGGCTCGTGCCCAATCGCTCGGCAGCCTTGGAGAAGCTCAGGCTTTTGGCCACCTCGATAAATACTTCGATGCATTCGATTGTGTTCATGGTTGAAAGCAGAGATCGTTTCGTAAATGGAAATAGTGATTTGCCCGTTTTGGGGTATGAGCCGCCGCGTGGTGCTTATTAGAATGTGTTCTTGATCTAAATCAATGTTGTCACATGGTACCGCCGTGGCCCGGTTTCGGCGATGGCTGCGCCAGGCGCCTTAGCACACGTAGGAGATTGCATGAGAGTCGAACCAAAGGGCACCGGGCTTGGTGCCTCCATACACGACATAGACCTTTCAGAACCCCTGAGCCAGGAAAACTACAAGGCCATAGAACAGGCGTTGGGCCGATACGGCGTGATCAGCTTTCCAGGCCAGACGCTGACTTCCCGGCAATTGCGCGATTATGCGGAACACTTCGGCCAGCTGGAAATCAACGTGGCCAACATGTACCACGACGCCGATTATCCAGAAGTCATGATCCTCTCGAACATGAAAGAAGACGGCAAGCCGGTCGGGCTGAGCGACGCAGGCCAGGACTGGCATACGGATATGTCCTACAGCAAGACCATAGCGTTCAGCAATGTGCTGTATGGGATCAAGATCCCGCATCGCGACGGACGGCCACTGGGCAACACGGAGTTTTGCAATATGCATGCCGCATATGCCGACCTGCCGGCGGCTTTGAAAGAAGAGCTTGCCGATATGACCATCACTCATGATTTCAATAAATTCTGGGAGATGATGCGTAGAGAAAAAGGCAGCACGCGGCCCCCGCTGACCGAGGAACAGCGCAAGCGCAAGCCGCCGGTATCCCACCCGGTGTTTCTGACTCACCCCATCACGGGGAAGAAGGTGCTGTATGCCAATCCGGGATACTCCATGAGGATCAACGAGCTTCCCGAGGCACGCAGCGACGAAGTCCTGAAGTTTCTTTTTGAGCATCAGTTGCAGGACAAGTACCGTTATCGCCATTACTGGAAGGCCGGCGATGTTTTGATGTGGGACAACATGGGAACAATACACAATGCGGTGGCCGATTACCGCCCCGACGAACACCGCCTGATCAAGCGGTGCCAGGTCATGGCGGACAAGTATTTTCCCGAGCTTTATTGAGCCTTCCCGCGCCGTGCGCGCGTAATTCAACCTAGAAAAACCAAGGAGACAAGAGATGAAGCTATTCAAAATCTTTGCAATGGCGTTGCTTTCATGGGCGTGTATGAGCTTGTGGCCTGTGCAGGCCGCAAGTTACCCGGAACATCCGATACGCATGGTGCTCGGGTATTCGGCCGGCGGACCGACCGACGTCATTGCGCGCATCGTGGCCAAGCACATGAGCGAAAACATAGGCCAGTCCGTCGTGGTCGAGAACAAGCCCGGCGCGAGCGCGCACATCGCCGCCAACGACATCATGACGTCGGCGCCCGATGGCTATAAAGTGCTGGTCACGTCATTGACCTTGACGGTGAACCCGCTGTTGTACCCCGACCGCTACAACTACGATTCCGTCAAGGCATTCGAACCCGTCAGCAACTTTGCCAATCTTCCGGTGGTCGTGGTCACCAACTACGATTCGCCCTACAAGGACTTGGCCAGCCTGATCGCGGATGCCAAAGCCAACCCCGGCATACTCACGTTCGGGTCTTCGGGCGTGGGCGGTTCGGCGCATCTGGCCGCTGAAATGCTGTCGACCAAGGCGGGCATCAAAATGAGCCATATTCCCTACAAAGGAAATGGGCCGGCATTGCAGGAAATGATTGCGGGGCGCATTTCTTTCATGTTCTATCCCAGCATAGGAATTGCAAACTATGTGGCTGACAAGAAGCTGCGTGTATTGGCGGTCGGAACCAAGGAACCTCATCCGGATTTCCCCGGCGTTCCAACCCTGGAAAGCATGGGCCTGACCGGCTTCGAGGAAGGCGCGCCCTTCGTAGGCATGCTGGCGCCGGCCGGGACGCCCAAGGAAATCGTCGACAAGCTGAATAAATCGGCAGTGCAGGCGCTTTCCCAGCCCGAGGTGCGCGAGCAGCTGAAGAAACTCGGCGCACAAGTGATCGCTGACACGCCGGAGCAGTTTCGCCAGTTCCTGATTGCCGACAAGGACCGCTGGGCTGCGGTCATCAAAGAAGGGAATGTCAAGGTAGAGTAGTGGAAAGTGGTGAAACTCCGGCGCGGCACGCCGGAGAGCAAGGCGGACAATCGCTGAAAACAGAAGGAAGCAAAATCAATGAGATGGATACGCTACACAATCGACGGGCACACGCATTACGGCATGCTCACCGACGCGGACAAAGTCAAACAGGTGGTTGGCGACCCTTTCCAGGGGTACGAGACGACGTCCACGGTGCTCAAGCTTGAAGACTTGCGACTGGAGGTGCCGGTGGTGCCGCCCACGTTCTATTGCGTGGGATTGAATTATGTGAAGCACATCGGCGCCGAAGGCATGTCGATCCCCGCCAAGCCGGACGTCGGCTACCGCGCCAACAACGCCCTCGTCGCGCACGGACAAGATGTCATCATGCCGGCGGATTCGACACGTATTCACTACGAGGGCGAACTCGTCGTCGTCATCGGCAAGAAGCTCAAGAATATCGATGCCGGGCAAGTCAAGGACTGCATCTTCGGCTACACCATCGGCAATGACGTCAGCGAACGAAACTGGCAGGCTTCGGATCGCACTTTCTGGCGCGCCAAGAATAGCGATACGTTCAAGCCCATGGGGCCCTGGATCACCACCGAAGCGGACTTGCGGACCATGGAGACGGCCGTATCCGTCAACGGCAAGGAGTCGATACGGTTTTCAACCGGAGACATGCTCTTCGGCGTTGAAGAGTTCATCAGCACCATGAGCCGCTACCTGACTTTGTATCCCGGCGACATGATCTGGATGGGTACCGATGGCAAGTCGCCCGATCTGCAGCACGGCGACCGCGTGGACGTCAGCCTGACCGGCCTGGGCACGTTGAGCAATCGGTTCGTGAAGGAAGGGGCGGCTTGATCCGGGCCCGGAATGCATTTCCCGAAACGCAGTGCATCCAGCCGAGCCTGATTCTCAGGTGCCGGCCCGGCTGAACAGGATCAGCCGGGCTTACCTTTCAGCGTCAACGAGCGTTGATGATTACTGGCTGCCTGCCAGGCCGATCTGCTGGACGAGCGGCGACAGTTTGTCCATTTCTGATTTAATGAACTCACCCAGCTCTTCGGGCGTCGAGCTGACAAGCTCGATGGCGGTGAGCCGGTCGCCCAGGCCGGGAAGGGCGATGATCCGCCGGATTTCATTGTTCAGCTTGTCAACGATGGGGCGTGGTGTTCCGGCGGGCGCGAGCATGCCGAACCATTCCGTCGCGACGACATCGAAGCCTTGTTCCTTGAACGTGGGTATGTCGGGAACAGAGGAATAGCGCTCCGCGGAAGAAATGCCCAGCGGTTTGACCTGCCCCGCCCGATAGTTTTGCAAGGCCTGCCCGACAGTGGCGAATGTCATGGGAATATGCCCCGCGATGACATCCATGAGCGCCGGTGTGCCGCCTTTGTAGACGATGTGCTGCATGTCGATCTTGGATTCGATCTTGAACTGCTCGGCGGTCAGATGGGTCATGGAACCTGCGCCGGCGGAGCCGAAATTCACGGGTCGGGGGTGGGCTTTGGAATATTCCGCCAGCTCTTGCAGGGTGTTGGGAGGGAACTTGGGATTGGCATAAGCCACGATGGGCGTTCGGGCAATCAAGCCTATGGGCTGAAAGTCCTTGAGTGTGTCGTAGGGCAGTTCTTTGCGCAATGCGGGATTCGTCGTATGGTTGCTGACGGCGATCATGACCGTATAGCCATCCGCGGGCGCCGAAGCCAGGGCCGCAGTACCGATCTGCGTTGATGCGCCCGGCCTGGATTCGACCAAGACGGGTTGCTTCCAATGATCCTGCATGCGCTCCGCCAGGACACGAGCGATGGCGTCTACCGACCCGCCCGCCGCAAAGGGGACGATGATCTTGATCGGTTTGGACGGGTAGGAGCCGGCGGCGGATTGCGCACAGGCGATCGGCAGTGCCAGCGAGCCGGCCGTGGCAAGGGCGCCAATAATGAGGCTGCGGCGTGCAAGCGTTCTTGTCATCTCCATTCCTTTTTTGATTATTGGGGTCAGACCCCGTACGGGGTCTGACCCCTTGATCTACTTCCATACGGGGCCCGACCCCTGGCTTGGATTGGCTGGGGTCAGACCCCATACGGGGTCTGACCCCAGCAAGGTCTCATTATTCTTGATCTACATCAAGGAAACGAGGGCCGGCGCGAGAATTAAGTATTTCCTGCAAGGAAACATACCGGCCTGGAATCCACCGGATGCGCAACCTATACTTTCAGCGGTCGCTTCCGATACGCAAAGGGCTCCGCTTCAGCATCAACGGCTTCGCTTCATCTATGACTTCGAATCTATTTTCCCCCTTCAGTTGCCGCAGCATCACTTTCCGCAATCGCATCGGCGTTGCGCCCATGTGCCAATACTCCAGTGTCGATGGCTTGCCCAATGCCTGGCATATGGTGCACTTGGGAAGCCGTGCCGTTGGCGGAGCGGGGCTGGTCTTGTTCGAAGCCGCCGCCGTCTGCGCCGACGGCCGCATCAGCTCGGGAGACCTGGGCTTATGGAACCAGGGCCAGGCCGAAGCCTTGCGGCCCATTGCCGAGTTCGTGCATGGGCAGGGAGCGGTGGCGGGAATCCAGCTGGCGCATGCGGGGCGCAAGGGCTCCACCCAGGTGCCCTGGATCGGGCGCGCGGAAGTTTCCATCGCCGAGGGTGGCTGGGAAACCATGGCGCCCAGTGCCTTGCGGTTCAATCCGGAGTATCCGCTGCCGCGTGAAATGACGCGTTCCGACATCGATCAGGCAATGGATCATTTCATCGCATCGGCGCGGCTTGCCCGGTCGGCCGGCTTCCAGGTCATCGAGCTGCACATGGGCCACGGCTACCTCGTGCACGAATTCCTGTCGCCGCTGTCCAATCGCCGTGAAGACGACTACGGCGGTAGTTTCGAAAACCGAATTCGATTCGCCGTGGAAATCGCCGCTGCGGTACGCGCCGAATGGCCGGAAGAACTGCCTCTTTTTGCTCGGCTGTCCGCCACGGACTGGGTGGAAGGCGGGTGGGATGTCCAGCAGTCCATCGAACTGGCGAAGGCCTTGCGGATTGCCGGCGTGGATCTGATCGATTGTTCCAGTGGCTCCATCGTTCCCGGCTCCCGAGGCCCCCAGGCGCCGGGATTTCAGGTTCCCCTGGCTGCCGCCATAAGGACGGGGGCCGGCATCCCGACCGCTGCGGTCGGACTGATTACGCAGGCCAGGCAGGCCGAAGAGATTCTGGTCCAGGAACAGGCCGATCTTGTGCTGCTTGCGCGTCAATTGCTCGTTGATCCCTATTGGCCGCTTCGGGCTCAAGCAGAACTTGACGGCATGGCGTCGCAATGGCCGATCCAGTATGAGCGGGCGGTGAATCCCAACGCGAAGCGCTGATGCCCGACGCTGATTCGGTCATGGAGTCCGGGAAGGAACAGCGGCTCGACTCCTGATCAGGACCGGCGGGCGATATTTACTCTTGCGTGCTGAGCGCGGCAAAGCGTTGTACGTAAAAGGCCTTCCATTCCAGTAGATGGCGGCTCATTGCCTTGGCAGAGATTTCTCCATCCCTATCATCGAGCCCGTCGAGGATGTCCAGGTGCTCGCGCAACGCTTGCGGAATCAGGTCTGCCGTCATCCGCAGACGATTAAGAGCATGGTGAACCATTCGATAGCGGCGTATGTCTGCGGCGAGGCGAGTGCTTCCGCATGCAGCGGCTATCGCATCATGAAAGGCGTCGTCGAAATCGGCCCATAGAGCCAAAGCGGCCGTGTCGTCGGTTTCGTGGGAAAGCGCCTGTGCGCTGCCGCGAAGCTCGGCAAGCGTGGCGCGGTCGATGCGCGTGGCAGCAAGTCGTGCTGCTTCGCTTTCCAATAGTCTTCTCATGTCGAAGATTTCTTCGACGTCGCGTCGCGTGACATGAGCAATCACAGGGCGGCGGTTGACTTCTTGAGTGACCAATCCGTCTTTGATGAGCTGAAGTATCGCGTTATGTACTGGCGTTCGCGATACACCCAGCCTCTCTGCCAAGCCCTTTTCACTCACTATGGACCCAGGCGCGAGTCGGCCCTCGAGAATAAGGTTCACGAGTTCCCGATAGATGGATTGAGTAACGGACGGCTCGCGTGTCTGGTGGCTCATGGCGCTCTGTACGGCGGATGACATGTCGACGAAAAAATCTCCGGAAAATAAGGTTGGCCTTCCGGAAGTATAAGCGCAGGCCTTGACGGATGCTCTAATGATTGCTTAATATGAATGCACATTATTTAAAAGTGCATGCAGAAAAAATGAAACTTAGAGTGTTGGCTGATGATCTTTCCGGCGCATGCGATTGCGTTGCGGGCTTTGCTCTGGCACGCGGTACGTCCATTCCGGTCTACCTGGACGACCGGCTGGCAAGGGGAGACGGAAGCTGGGCGCTGGATCTGGATAGTCGGGCAGACGACGAGAGGGTCGCGCGACAGAAAGTCGAAAGAATCATGCGATCTTTTTCCCATGATTCTTCTATGCTCATCTTCAAAAAAATAGATTCGACATTGCGTGGAAATATCGCAGCCGAAGTCGCCGGCGCGCTGGAGGCACTGGCGGATTCAACAGGAGTCATAGTGTCGCCGGCCTTGCCGGAACAGGGGCGTACGCTTCTTGGTGGAAAACTGTTTGTGCATGGCCGCCTTTACCCAATAGAGGGTTCAAAAAATCTGCCAGGGATCTTGGAAGCGGCCGGCTTCCAATGTGCGCTACTGCGAAACGAGGATGCCGATCCTGCCAAGCTGCGTGGCGATATCGAACATGCGTTGGCCCAAGGGGCCAGGGCGGTGGTTGTGGACGCGCAAAATGAAGCTGACCTTGATCGCCTTGCACGCGCGTTGAGCGGATACGCTGGTCGCGTGCTGCTCGCTGGGTCTGCCGGGCTCGCAAAAGCATTTGCGAGAACTGCATGCAATGGCCAGGCGCAAGACTCAGACAGCGCTCAGGATCATGCGATTGTGGCGCTTGACCAGACGGTGGCCATCATTGGCAGTTTTTCGATGGAAACTCAGGCGCAGCTGCGATTGCTGAAAACCTGTAGCAATGTCGACCTGGTTGAGTGCAGCGCCACGGAATGGTTGGATCGAAGCTCCGTCAAGCGTCAAAGAGCCATAGGCTTGGCCCAAAAATTCGTTGCGCAGGGCAGAAGCGTTGTCTATGCAATCAGCGGCGGGCCGTCAGGGGACTGGTCGCGCGAGTTGGTCAAGGCTATTGCTGAAGCGGCGTTGCCTTCTCTCCTGGCGGTTCGTTCGCTTCTGTTGGTGGGCGGAGACACCGCGCGTGCCGTGCTGGAGCAATTGAATATTCTCCAAGTGAATGTCGTGGGAGAGCTTGAGCCCGGAATATCAACTTGCCGCGTGCAATCAGGACGTTCAGAGACCATTTACATAAAGGCCGGCTCGTTCGGAGATGCCGATACTTTGCAGCGTTTTTTCAGTCGGGCGTCCCGCAGTATCACGGAGCCGTGCCGGGCCAGTGCCACATCCGATGGAGTGCCCTCATGAGACCCCCTTCTATTCTGATAACAATGGGTGACCCATCGGGGGTGGGGCCGGAAATAATTGCGAAATCTCTGGCGCGTTTACCAAGCGACCTTGACATACTGCCGCTTGTCGTCGGTGATGCCCGCCGCCTGGAGTGCGCATCCAGGTTGGTTGATTCGGGATTGAGCATTCACGCAATCAAAAGGCCCGAACAGGCTTGCCACGCACCTCGCACAATAGAATGCATAGATGTCCCGATCGTCTCGTCGAATTTGCCATTCGGCCGTATCAGCGCCGAGGGTGGGGAAGCGGCATATCAATTCATTATCAAAGCGGTCGCCCTGGCCCAAGAAGGTCATGCCCATGCAATCTGTACTGCTCCTTTGAACAAGGCCGCCCTGCATGCGGCTGGCCATATATTTCCTGGGCACACGGAATTATTGGCAAACCTTACTCAAACGCCCGAGGTGTCGATGCTGCTCGTAGCGCCTCGTTTACGCGTAATTCATGTAACCACTCATATAGGAATCATGGATGCCGTTGAGCGTATTGAACCGGGCATCGTTGCGCGGACGATCGAACGCGGGCATGAACTTTTGCGCCGAAGAGGCATGTCTCCCCGGATCGCCGTCTGCGGCATC
Source organism: Alcaligenaceae bacterium (assembly GCA_013416435.1). Lineage (GTDB taxonomy): Bacteria > Pseudomonadota > Gammaproteobacteria > Burkholderiales > Burkholderiaceae_B > Parapusillimonas. The sequence goes on from JACCEN010000003.1 coordinate 40,899, forward strand.
AATCCGCATGCGGGCGAAGGTGGGTTATTCGGGCGTGGTGAAGAAGACACAAAAATTGCTCCGGCTATAGAGAAGTGCAGGAACATGGGAATCGACGTGCAAGGTCCATTGCCCGCCGACACCTTGTTTTTCCGCGCGGTGCGAGGCGACTTTGATCTCGTCGTTGCGATGTACCACGACCAGGGCCATGGTCCGGTAAAGGTCTTGGGGCTTGAGGCAGGCGTCAACGTCACCGTAGGCCTTCCTTTCGTTAGAACTTCGGTGGACCACGGCACGGCGTTTGATATTGCAGGAAAGGGCGTTGCAGATGCAGGCAGCATGGTGGAGGCATTGCGCCTTGCTGCCGAACTGTATCCCAGATCTGAATGACTTGATGACCATAACAGGAGATGACGGTGGTTGACTATAAACATCAGCAGGATGTCGATGTACTGATTCTAGGAGGCGGAACCTCGGGCGTTGGAGCCGCTGTTGCAGCGTCGCGTAGCGGTGCCAATACTTTACTGGTCGAACGCTATGGATTCCTTGGGGGCGTGGCAAATGTGGGGCTTTGCCTGCATACTTTTCACAGCAGCAATGGCGAGCGCGTCGTGGCGGGACTCCCGTGGGAGATGATTCAGCGCATGAAAGCGCTTGGCGGTTCGACGGGGCCTGTGTGGATCGAAAACGCCCATATGAAGACGACGACGCCTATCGACGTCGAAGTCATGAAGTACGTGACTCAGGAAATGGTGCTGGAATCTGGCGGCAAGCTGCTGTATCACACTCTTCCGCTGGAAGTCGTGATGGAAGACAACCGTATCGCGGGAGTCGTGCTGCTGACGAAAGACGGGAAAATGCTTGTGAGGGCCAAGGTAGTCATTGATTGCACAGGAGACGGCGACATAGCGACCTGGTCCGGCGTACCCTACGAAAAGGGACGCGACAGCGATAAAAAGATGCAACGCATGTCGCTGGTATTCAAGATGGGCAACGTAGACGTCCCGCGCATGTTCAATGAAATAGGAAAGGGTGGAGCATGGGCCCCTCTCCCCGATGGCGGCGAGTCATATCCGGTGTGGTGGTCTGCGACCTTGGAAAGGTATGCGGACATCGCGATGCAGGAAGGTCTGTTTCTCGGGACGGATGAATTTTGGGGAAACACCGTCCATAAAGGAGAAACAAATATCAACGCCTCGCGGTTGCAGGGGCTCGATGGAACGAACTCGTTTGATCTTACAGTCGGCGAAGTCGAGGGAAAGCGCCAGGTCTTTAAGCTTGCCGAGGTTTTGCGCAAGTATGTTCCGGGATTCGAAGGCAGCTATATCCAAGCTACGGCTCCATTTATTGGCGTGCGCGAGACCAGGCGGATGGAGGGCGAATATCAGCTTACCGCGAGCGATTGCGTGTCTGGCCGTAAATTCGAAGACGGCATTGCAAAAGTAGGTTACCCCATCGATATTCATGATCCCAGCAGCGGCAAGACTCTATTCACGCCCATTGGAGGAGAGGACGGATCTTACGACATTCCATATCGATGCTTGTTGCCTAAGAATGTCGAGGGCTTGCTGCTTGCCGGCCGCTGCATTTCCACGACCCATGAGGCCATGGCATCCACCCGGACCATGATTACCGGGATGATGGTTGGAGAGGCTGCAGGCACGGCTGCGGCGCTTGCCATTCGCAATGGAACGAGCGTGCGTGCGGTGGATGCGAACGAGCTTCGCGAACAGCTGAGAAAGCGTGGTGCTCATCTGGACATGGGGCCGGTGCCGGGAAGTGAAAAAGAAAGGCAGGCGACTCAGCCATAGATGCTGAGTACTGTCGTCAATCAATCGTGGTGAAGGAGACATTCATGAAACGAGCAATACTCAAACCACTCAAAGGATTTCTTCATGCGACCGTACTAATGGCGTTGCTGGGCGTGCCATGTCTGGGAGCTGCGGCCGAGAGCTATCCAACGCGTCCTGTGAAAATCATTCTGGGACTTGCGCCTGGCGGTATGAACGATATAGTAGCGCGACTGCTCAGCGATGGCTTAGCCAAGGAACTGGGGCAGCCGGTCGTCGTAGAGAACCGCGTAGGGGCGGGCGGTACGATAGGGGGCGGTTACGCTGCCAATGCGGCTCCTGACGGATACACGCTGTTTTTGGGAGCGATAAGCAACATGGCCATTGCTCCCAGTCAATACAAGAACATGCCGTACGATCCAATCAAGGACTTTGCGCCCATTACAAAGCTGGCGTCGTCAGCAAACATTCTGGTGGCTCATCCCGTATCCGAGTTCAAAACTGTCCAGGAAGTGATCGATGCCGCCCGAAAAGACCCGCAGTCCGCCATGTATGCTACGGCGGGTATGGGAACATCCCCTCATATGGCTGGAGAACTCTTCAACATAATGGCCAAGGTCAAGCTGCCCAGCGTGCCCTATAAAGGCGACGGCCCCGCGTTGACAGACGTTGCAGGAGGGCAGGTCAAGTTGGCGTTCCCAGCACTGCCTGCGGCAATGAATATGATCAGGGCGGGCCAATTAAGGCCGATAGCCGTTACGAGCAAGCAGCGGTCTTCAAAGCTGCCTGACGTTCCCACGATATCGGAGTCGGGAGTGGCCGGATACGACATGAGCCCTTGGGTCGGAATGTTTGCACCGGCGCAGACCCCTAAGCCTATCATCCAACGGTTGAATCAGGCTTTTGCCACGGTTCTCAAGTCGGAACGCGTCGGCCAGCGATTTTCGGAACTGGCGCTCGAACCGGTGGGCGATTCGCCGGAAGAATTCGGAACATTTCTTGCCGAAGAAATCGAAAAATGGAGCAAGGTAGCTAAAGCGGCGGGGATCCAGCCTCAGTGACGACCACGCCTGTGAATTCCCTCACCGCTTCGGCGTACCCGGGGCTGCGGCTCGCCCCTGAATGCGATGCGGATTCTATTTTGGCCAACGATTGCTTGCCGCCGTCACGCCCGCTGGCGGCTTCGTAGAGCGCATCGCTCATGGCATGCGGCACCACGCTGTCGCCGGTGCCGTGTATGAACAGTATCGGCTGGCGCACGTGCGCGATGCGGGAAAGCGAGTCGAACGGCTGGGTGATGATCCAGTGCAAACCGGGCACGTTGCGCCACCGGCTGGCGGCGATCATTTCGCGGATGCTGGTGAAGGTGGATTCCAGTATCAGGCCGGCGAAGCTGCCCGGCTCGGCGTCGGCGGCCAGCGCCACCGCGACCGCGCCGCCCAGGCTATGTCCGTACACGAATCGGCGAGCGGGGTCGGGCTGGCGGCGCTCCAGCTCGCGCAGCGCGGCTTGGGCGTCTTCCACGGCGCTGGCCTGCGATGGCAGGAGCTCGGTCGATTCGCCGAAGCCGCGATAATCGATGGCCAGCATCGAATATCCCATGTCCACCCAGCGCTCCATGCGAAAGACGCTGCTGTTCAGGTTCCAGCGCGAGCCATGCAAATACAGTACGGTGGGCGCATCGGGCGAGGGCCCGGAAACATACCAGGCCCGGATGGTCTGGCCGCCCGACAGCGGCAGATCAAAGATTTCGGTTCCAGGCAGAGGCTCGCGCGCCCAGCGGGCTTCACCAAGCTCTATCGAGAAAATCGCGCTTCGTTGCCAGCGGTCCAGCCACACGTATGCCGCGCCGGCTGCGGAAAGCAGGACAGCGATGATGGCGGCAAAGAGGGCGGAGCGCTTCAGTCGCATGGCGAAAGGGCGTGAAATCAGAAGCTTATTTGGACCGACGGCGAACTGCGCTGCGCGGGGCCGTGATAGACGACTTCGATGTTGTTGCCATCGGGATCCAGCACGAAAGCGGCATAGTAGCTGGGATGGTATTCCCGGTAGCCCGGGCTGCCGTTGTCCGTGCCTCCGTTCGCCAGCGCGGCGCGGTGGAAGGCGTCGACCATCTCGGTGCTGTCGGCCTGGAAGGCCAGATGATTCCGGCCGGTCGGGTGGCCTTGCGCAGCGGGGCTGTCAATGGAGGTGACGACCAGTTCGTCCACCCAGAAGTAGCCGTCGCCCGAGCCGCCCATGGGAATGCGCAGAATATCGATGATGGATTCATAAAAAGCCTGGCTTTTCGCCAAATCCTTGACCACCAGCTGGACATGGTCGATCAGCCGTCCGCGATGCAGCTCCTGGATTTCCATTGAATGCTCCTGTTATTGGAATATGAGACGTCAGAATACTGCAATCGGGCGCTGTTTTCGGCTTGTGTTTGTATCAAACGCTTGCAGGTTTTGGGGAGGCGTTTGTCTTTTAGCCTTGACAGGCCCTAGGGCAGGTTTTCGCTGAGCACGATGCTGATTTGCATGGGCTCGACCCCCGCCATGGCTTCGCGTCCTTCGCGCAGGTTCGCGAAGATGCGCACGCTGTTCAACACGGTGGAATGCATGTTCTGGTTCAGTATCGCGTCCAGAGATCCGTCCACCAGCAATGCGCGGGTGTCCGGCGTCAGTCCGTGTCCAATGAACACCGTGCTTTGATCGCGTCCGGTTTCCTTGAGCGCTTGCGCCACGCCGTCGGAGGCGCCGCCGATATTGTAGATGCCGACGAGGTCGCGGTATTGCTCCAGCAACTGCCGCGTTTGACGGTAGTTGGTTTCCGCATCGTCGTGGCCTTCGCGCAAGCCCACGACTTGCAGGCCGGGAAATTTTTCTTCCAGTATGTGCTGGAAGCCCATTTCGCGCTCTTCGTGGCCGCGATAGTAGCGGCTGCCTGCGATCATTGCCACCTTGCCCGATCGGGGGGCGATGAAACGGCCCAGCAGCAGCCCGGCGCTGCGGCCGGCGGCGCGGTTGTCGAGCCCCACATAGGCCGCGCGGCGCGAGCTGGACAGATCGGAGATGAGCGTCAGCGTATGCACATTTTTATCGGCCAGCGTATTGACGGCTTCGCGGACCAGGGGATGTTCCAGCGCCATGAACGCAATGCCGTCGGCTCGCTTGCCTTCGCGCAACAGGCTGTCCACCAGCGCCTGGGGATTGAAGCCTTCTATGTAGCGGCATCGGCACTGGACGTTGAAGGGTTCCAGTTGCTCGCGCGCGATCTCGACATAATCGCCCAGCATGTTCAGGAAGCGATTGGTGCCCGCGGGAAGCAGGAAAGTCAGCCGCATGGGCTGCGGACGCAAGGCTTTGTAAAGGTCATTCTGCGGCAGATAGCCCAGTTCGGCGGCCGCTTTGAGCACCGCCTGGACAGTGGCCGGCCGCACGCCTGGACGATGATTGAGCACGCGGTCGACCGTGGCGGTCGAGACGCCGGAGTGCGTCGCCACGTCGGCGATGCCGGTGCGCCGGGAGGTGTTGCGCGTCTTGCCTGTTTTGCTTGCTGGCACAGTGAGCACCGTCGGGAAAAAGTTGGCCGGATCCGCCGGCATACTGGCCGATGCGAAATGATGGGCAATTTATTTACATCAAAATAAATCAAACCATTATCATGGCAGCCAGTATCTCAAAGATTTAATTCAATGTCATCATGGGGACCGTTTCGGTCTGGCCGTAAATAGACATCAAAAAACATCATTTTATAAGCTGGACAGTTTCTGGCCTTGGCGGATACCATGCCGATACAAGTCAATAGAACGGATAGGCGAGGAGACAACGTGACGATAGCCGCCGGCAGGCGTATTGCATCGGGCGACCGGGTTTTGGATTCGCGGTTTTTGGCGGCCGTGACCGGCAAAGCGTGATGATCTACGAGTTCGATTTTTCCAGCGTGGTGGCTGAATGGCCTCAGTTTCTTGAAGGGGCGTGGGTCACCATACAGCTGGCATTTCCCGCCACCCTGGTGGGTTTATGCCTGGGGATACTTTGCGCGATAGGCCGGCGCAGCCCTCGCCGGTGGCTGTCAAGGGCATGCGGCATCTATGTCGAGATCATCCGCAATACGCCGCTGCTGGTTCAGATCTTTCTGGTGTTCTTCGGGTTGGCCAGCCTGGGCTGGAAGGTGTCGGCTTTTGGTGCCGCACTCGTGTCGCTGATCATCAACGTCGCGGCCTATACCTGCGAAATCGTCCGCGCCGGCATGGATTCCATCAACGAAGGCCAGATCGAGGCGGCGGAATGCCTGGGGCTCAGCAAGGCGCAGGTGTACTGGCACGTCGTCCTTTGGCCGGCCATGGAAAAAGTCTATCCGGCGCTCACCAGCCAGTTCGTGCTGCTGATGCTGGCGTCGTCCATCGCTTCGCAAATATCGGTCGAGGAACTGACCGCCATTGCCAGCCGAGTGCAGGCGGATACTTTTCGTCCTTTCGAGGCCTACATCCTGGTGGCGGTGGCCTACCTGGCGCTTTCCCTGCTCATGCGTATTGCGCTGTGGGCATTCGGGCAAATGGTGTTTGCGCGGCGCCGCAAACTCAAGGTTGCGAGGTAAGCCATGGTAGCGGGCGGATTTTCCCTGGAGCATCTTTATTTTCTGCTGCATGGCGCGGTGTGGACGGTCTGCCTGTCGCTCATCGCCTTCTTGGGCGGCGGTTTGGCGGGCGGCGTGGTCGCGCTCTGCCGTATCAGCCCCTTGCGGCCGCTGCGGTGGGCCTCGTACGCCTATGTGCAAATCATACAGGGCACGCCTTTGCTGGTATTGCTTTTCGTGTCGTACTTCGGCTTGAGCATCGCGGGGCTGAAGCTGTCGGGCCTGACGGCCGCCGGCGTATCGATGATCATCTATGTCAGCGCCTACCTGGGTGAAATATGGCGCGGCTGCATAGAGTCCGTCGCCAAGACCCAATGGGAAGCGGCGGAATGCCTGGCGTTGACGAGAACGCAGCGCCTGCGCCTGGTCATACTGCCCCAGGCGATGCGGATTGCGACGCCGCCCACGGTGGGATTCATGGTGCAGATCGTCAAGAACACGTCGCTGGCCTCGATCGTCGGTTTCGTCGAGCTGGTCCGGGCGGGGCAACTGATCAACAACTCGATATTCCAGCCTTTCCTGATCTATCTGCTCATTGCCGTATTTTATTTTGCCATGTGCTATCCGCTCTCCGCCTGGAGCCGGAAGCTCGAAGGACGCCTGCAATATGGCGCGCGTCCGCAGCCCAGCACATGAAAGGAACAGAAATGTCGATTGTGGTCGAACTCAACGATGTCCATAAAAGCTTTGGCGCCAATACCGTCCTGAAAGGCGTCTCTTTTGCCGTCCCCAAAGGCCAGGTCGTGGCGATCATCGGCAAGAGCGGCTCGGGCAAGAGCACTGCGCTCCGCTGCATCGATCGCCTCGAAATCATAGACAAGGGGAACATCGAGGTCTGCGGCCATCGCGTCAGCGATCCGGGCATCGAACTGAGGCGGCTACGCATGGACGTGGGCATCGTCTTCCAAAGCTACAACCTCTTCCCGCATCTCACGGTAGAACAGAACGTGATGCTGGCGCCCCGCGCGGTCAAGAAGAAAAGCAAGGACGAGGCCAGGGCACTGAGCCACCGTACGCTCAGCCAGGTGGGGCTTGTTGACAAAGCCCAGGCCTATCCTGAACAACTATCGGGCGGACAGCAGCAACGCGTGGCGATTGCGCGATCTCTCGCCATGGAGCCCAAGGTCATGCTGTTCGACGAGGTGACGTCCGCGCTCGACCCTCAGCTTACGGGCGAAGTCCTGCGCGTCATCGAGCAACTCGCTTCCGAGGGCATGACGATGGTGCTCGTCACGCACGAAATGGAGTTCGCCGCAAGAGTCGCCGACACCATCATTTTCATGCACGAAGGCAAGGTCTGGGAGACGGGGCCCGGATCCATGCTGAAGGACCCTCAGACGCCCGAGCTGAAGCAGTTCATGGCGTATGGGCTTTGATCGCCTTGCGTGGCGATGCACCCCTATCGAATCACTCCTGGAGACAACGATGAAACTGAAGAAAGCACTGTGTTTTACCGTCATGGCGGCCTGCCTTGGCGTTTTATCGGGCACCGCCGCGGCGGATGCCCTGTCCGACATCCGCGCCGCCAACAAGATACGGGTGGGCATAGACCTGGGTGCGCCGTTCTACGGATACATCGATGAAAAAATGCAGCCGGTGGGTTCCGATGTCGAAGCCGCAAGATTGCTCGCCAAAGACCTGGGCGTCGAGCTGGAAATCGTCCAGACGACCAATTCCGCCCGCATCCCCAACCTTTTGTCGAACAAGGCGGATCTGATCATCTCGTCGCTGTCGATTACGCCGGAACGCGCCAAGGCCGTCGATTTCTCCATCCCCTACGGCGCGATCCAGGCCGCGGTGGGCGCTCCCAAGAGCCTCGCCATCAAGGACATGAACGACTTGAACGGCAAGGCGGTGGCCGTCACGCGGGGCGGTCCCCAGGACAAGCTGGTATCCGAAGGCGCGCCGGGCGCCAAGGTGATCCGTTTCGACGACGAGGCCGCCTCGATCACGGCCGCGGCAACGGGCCAGACCGATATCGTGGCCATTACGCCGCCCATCATTCATGCCATCGGCAAGCGCAATCAGGCCCGCGAGTTCGAAGTCAAGTTCGTCATTCAGTCATACCGCCTGGGCGTCGCCATGCGCAAGAACGAACCGGCGCTCAAGGAATGGGTGAACGACTGGATCCGCGCCAACCTGAAGAACGGGAAGCTGAACGAAATCCATCTGAAGTATGCCGGCGTGCCGATTCCGGACGAAATCGTGACCGGTGCCAACTAGTATTTGCGGGAGCAGGAATGAGCAAGTTTTTTGGTGAAATTCGCCAACTGGGATATGTCGTGAACGACATCGAGGCTGCGATGGACTACTGGAGCCGCAGCCTCGGTGTGGGGCCCTGGTATTACAACCCCAAGGTACCCATTGAAAACTATCACTACCGGGGCGAGCGCTATGAGCCTCACAACTCGGTGGCGCTGGCCAACTCCGGCTTCGTGCAGGTAGAGCTGATTCAATGCCGCAACGATGTGCCGTCCATGTACCGCGACTTCCTGCAGGCCGGCAATACCGGGCTGCAGCACGTTGCATACTGGACCGAACAATACGACGCCGACATGGACCGCCTGCTTGCGCAGGGCTTCAAGCCCGTCATGAGCGGCGAAGTGGGCGAGCGCGGTCGCTTCGTCTATTTCGATACCGAGTATCACCCCGGCACGGTCATCGAGCTGTCGGAGGTCGCGGGTCCCAAAGGCAAGCTGTTCGATCTGATCCGTTCCGAGGCGCAAGGCTGGGACGGCAGCGAGCCGGTACGCCGGTTTCCGGATCTGAAGACCTTGTGATTGAATCGTCCACCTTCGAGGCACCTATGTCCGCCGATCGTTTTCAAGCGACCTATCTGATCGAAACCCCTTTGGATCCGGAGCGCGTCGCCGACATCATGGCCGGCGAACAATCCTGCGGTACCTTCACCCGTGTACAGGGCGAAACCGACGAGCTGCGCGAGCGCGCTCGCGCAATCGTTGAAAACGTGGAGGAGCTTCCGTCCGTGGGCCGCCCCTCGCTGCCCAACGCCTGGCTCGACAGGCAGGGAAACACCGGGCCCTGGCGGCGTGCGCGGGTCCGGATTTCCTTTCCGGTCGGCAATATCGGCGCCAATCTCCCGACACTGGCATCCACCGTTGCGGGCAATCTGTATGATCTGGGCGAAACGACCGGGCTGCGGCTCGAGACTCTGAGCCTCCCAGCCGCCTATCGGCAGCGGTTCGACATGCCACGGGCCGGCATTGAGGGGACGCGGCGCCTGACCGGCGTCGAAAGCGGGCCGCTGGTGGGCACCATCATCAAGCCCAATGTGGGCCTTTCCGCCGGGCAGACGGCGGAATTGGTCGACAAGCTGTGCAAGGCGGGCGTCGACTTCATCAAGGATGACGAAGTCTGCGCGGATCCCGTCCATGCGCCATTGGCAGAGCGCGTGCCCGCCGTGATGAAGGTGATCCGTGAGCACCGGCAACGGACGGGCAAAGCCGTCATGATGGCGTTCAACATCACGGATGAAACGGATGCCATGCTGCGCCATGCCGAGCTGGTGGAGCGGGAAGGGGGCAGTTGCGTCATGGCCAGCCTCAACGCCTGCGGCTATTCGGCCATACAGACATTGCGCCGCGCCACCCCATTGGCCTTACACGGGCATCGCAATGGCTATGGGGCCTTGTCGCGTCATCCGCAGCTGGGTATTTCCTTTCAGGCCTATCAGGTACTGTGGCGCCTGGCCGGGGTGGATCACATGCACGTCCATGGCCTGCAGGGCAAGTTCTCACAAAGCGACGATGAAGTCGTGGAATCTGCGCGCGATTGTCTTTCCCCGCTCGCGCCGGGCCTCCAAGACCAGGTATTGCCGGCATTCTCGTCGGGGCAATGGGCGGGCACCGTGCCGGCTACGTACGGCGCCATCGCTACCGATGATCTGCTGTTCATGTCCGGCGGCGGCATACTGGCCCATCCGGATGGGCCCGGGGCGGGCGTAGCCAGCCTGCGCCAAGCCTGGGCGGCGGCGCGGGTCGGCATCAGCTTGCCCGACTACGCCAGGGAAGCGGCGGAACTGCGCCGCGCGCTCGAGTTCTTCGGGGCGCGCTGAACCCATGGCGGATCTCAGGTTCGCCTTTTACGGCGATGACTTCACCGGCGCCACGGACACTCTGGCGACCCTGGCAAGCGCAGGCTTGAAGACGGTGCTGTTCATGGGGCCGCCCACGCCTGCCCAACTGGCATCGGCAGGCGCTCTGGACTGCCTGGGCATTGCGGGGGCATCGCGATCGATGCGCGGCGCCGAGCAGGCTGCCGAGCTCGAGCCCGTGGGACGGTTTTTCGCGGGGGTGGATGCGCCGGTCATCCATTACAAGACCTGCTCCACATTCGACAGTTCGCCGGATATCGGCAGCATCGGCAACGCATTGCGCGTGTTGCGCCGGCAACTGGACGTTTCCTCTTTTTTGCCTATCGTCGGAGGCCAACCCAATCTTGGCCGATATTGCGTGTTCGGCAACCTCTTTGCCGCCTTCCAGGCCGGCGGAACCGTCTATCGGCTGGATCGCCATCCTACGATGAGCCGCCATCCCGTCACGCCCATGCATGAGGCGGATCTGCGCCTGCATCTTATCGGGCAGGGGCTACCCGGCCTGGGCCTTGTGCCATACCCCGGCTACGATCTGACGCCCCCGGCCTTTGATCGGGTGCTGGAAGACGAAATCAAGGATCATCCCGACGGCGTGCTGTTCGACGTCGCGCATGCCGGCCACCTGGATGCCATCGGAAGGACGATCTGGCAGCATGCCCATCGTGAAAGGATCCTGGCGGCGGGGCCCAGCAGCGTGGCCCAGGCGCTGATTGCGCATTGGCGCGGGGCAGAGCATTCGATCATTGCACCTGCCGCGCGGCCGGCGGTGCTCGCCGCGGCAACGGATCCGGTCTTCGTGTTTTCGGGCAGCCGCTCGCCGCTGACGGCCGGGCAGATACAGGCCGCGGACTCGTACGAACGCGTTCCGTTGGCGCCTGCAACCCTGATGGCGAGCGGCGGCAGCGAGTACGGCAAGGCCCTGGCGCATGTTCTCGCAGGGCTGGCAGGCGGTGCCAATGTGCTGGCGTATCTAACCGACGAGGCGTCCGAGATGGTCGATTCGGCGGCCGGCCTGGCCCAGGCTTGCGCGGCTTTCATTGCGCATGTCCTCGAAATCGGCCGGCCCCGGCGCATGGGAGTGGCGGGCGGGGATACTTCGAGCTATGCCGTGAAGGCGCTGGATTGCTGGGGCTTGTCATACCTGGGGCAACTGGATCCGGGGGCTGCTTTGTGCCGCATGCACTCCGATGACCCCGCCGTCGACGGCGTAGAGATCATGCTGAAAGGCGGGCAGATGGGCTCGATGCCGATATTCGAGAAGCTGCTGAGACCCGACGTTTCTTAGCGTTAACAGGCCCTGGCCGAACCGATACAATGTCCTGCGTTATACCGGACGGTTCGACTTTCACAGGTTCAAGGTATGTTCAGATGGCTTGCCGGGCGTGGTGCCCGGCCCTCGCGGGTGGCGGAAACGCTGACCCGCATCTCACCGAGTGCTTGGCAAGGCGCGCGCGGCAGCCTGGCTTTCCTGAACGGCCTGGACGAGCGTGAGGACGAAGCATTGCGCGCGCGCGCAGCGTGGCTGCTGGCCAGCAAATCGTTCAGCGGCGCTGCCGGCATGGCGCTTGATGATGACATCATGCTGTCCATCGCGATTCAAGCCGCTTTGCCCATTCTTGAGCTCGATCCGGTGCTCTATGAAGGCTGGACGGAAATCATCGTGTATCCGGGCGGCTTCGTCATACCGCGCACCGAGGTCGACGACAGCGGCGTGGTGCACGAATATATTCAGGAGGCGGCCGGCGAGGCCTGGGACGGCGGGCCGGTGATTCTTTCCTGGGAAGACAGTTGCCCCGGCGTGCCGCAGACGGCCAATGTCGTCATCCACGAATTCGCGCACAAGCTGGATTTATACGGCGGCGAGGCCGACGGCATGCCTATCCTGGATGCGCATCCTCAGCTCAGGCCTCGACAATGGCGCCGTATCCTGGCGTCCACTTTCGAGTGCTTCGAGCAGATGGTGACCGAGGTGGAGGACGCCATCCCGCACTATGTCGATCCGGAGTCCGAAGAGGCCGATCCCTGGTATGGATCCTTGCCGCTGGACCCCTACGCTGCAACCGATACGGCGGAATTCTTCGCCGTCAGCTCCGAGGCCTTCTTCGTCGACCCCTGGCCATTGGCGCAGGCCTTTCCCGACTGGTACGGCTTGCTGCAAGCTTACTACCGGCAGGATCCCCTGCGCCGGCTGATGGGCAGGGGTTGGCGGAAGGGGTCAGACCCCGCACTCTGAGGGGTCTGACCCCGTACGGGGTCTGACCCCATAACCTAGATGCTGTGGGGTCGGACCCCAAACCGGGGTCCGACCCCAGGCCGCCGGGGTCTGACCCCGCATGGGGTCTGACCCCCATGACCCCTCACCCCTTCTGCAACATCCATTCGTGCTGTGGATCGTTATGGAAATGCCAGGCGCGGATCGGGCCGGCCATGACGTTCAGGTAATACGAGGTGTACCCATGCGGTACGACCACGGGATGATAGCCGCGGGGCACCTTGACGACGTCGTGGTCTTCCACGCACATCGTTTCATCCAGGTCGCGCTCGTCGGTGTACACGCGCTGGAAAGCAAATCCTTGCGGTGGATTCAGCCGATGGTAGTAGGTTTCCTCCAGCCGGCTTTCACGAGGAATGGCGTCCGCATCATGTTTATGTGGCGGGTAGCTCGACGAATTGCCGGGTGGAGTAATCACCTCGACCACCAGCAGGCTGTTTGCCGGCTCGGTTTCGGGAAGGATGTCGCAAACATAGCGGGTATTGCTGCCTGAACCCCGCACGGACCGCTTCATGCTGGCTGGCTCGATCAGCCGTGTCGGCAGCGCTTGGGGGCCGCCGGGCGCGCGCGCCACGACGATCTCCGCCGCGTCCACGCCGGTAAGGACAAGATTGGAATGCGCGGGCAGATAGAAAGCATAGGGAGATTTCTCCTCGAAGACGCTTTTCCGGTCTCCTATTGCTTCCCATTGCATGTCGCCGCCGGCGCCGCCGGCCTGCGCCGATGCTTTTCCGGCCAGGATGACGACGCACAATTCATCGTCGCCGCTGGCGATGGAGAGCGTCTCGTTCGCAGCCAGACGATGGGCGGAGAAGCCGACGTAGCGCAGGCCTCCCGATCCGAGCGGGATATCGGTGATCAGCGCGCCGGCTTGCGCGGAAACTTTCAAGGTGGTCATAAAGGCTTCCTTATACGGTGGCTTGATGGCGTGCCGAGGTCCAGGCCGCGATCAGTGTGTCGAAGTTGCGGCGCACCCGCTGCACCAGTTCCTGGTCATCGATCCGGCCGGACATCCAGGCTTCGCTGGGCTCTTGAAAAATGCTGCGGCCGACGGTGAATCCCTTGCAACTGCGGCTGGATGCCGCCACGCCGAATCCCGCCGCGACTTCCTCCAGAGGGGCGGCCAGGCCCAGCAACACCACCCCTTTGCAATAGCGGTCGTTTTCCTGTATCAGGGCGTCGAGCCGCCGCCAGCTGTCATGGTTGCGCAGCGCGCCGATCTTCCACCATTCGGGCTGTATGCCCAGCGAGTATAGGCGCTCGATCGCGCGCAGTACCTGGGCATCCGGTTCACTGTCTGCATCGGCAGGCGGGATGATCTCGAGCAGCAGGTCGTGGCCGCTGGCCTGGGCGGCGTCGTACAGGCTTTGCATCTGGGCTTCTTGCTCGTCCCGTATCACGGCTGGATGCTCGGTGTCATAAGAGACCAGGCACTTTATGATGTGCTCCCTGGGCCATGAAAGCAGGGTGCTTCCCACGCTGCGCCCATACTCGAAACGCAGCGGCAGCGAGCCGGGCAATTCGACCGGACGGCCTATCCACCAGTCTCTTCCGGTTGCGGCGTTCAAGGCGTCCTGCCCATAGCGTTCGTCGGCCAGGATGCCGACATCGATATCGGATCGGCCGCCCTCGCGCAGGCCTTGTTCCGTCTGGCTTACCGCTTCCACGAACAGGCGCTTCAGCGCTGAAATGCGTGCCGGGTCCGCGCCGCAACGCTGGGCCAGCTCGCTCAGCTGGCTGCGGTGGTCGAACGCGAACACCAGCAAATCCTTCCATTGCTTCTGCGCGGCGCTGCTGCGGTGCAGGCGTTGGAGCTTTCGGTCGTGCTCGAGCGGCTGGCCGAGATCGGCTTCGTTGAAGAAATAGTCGAGTTCGGCGAGCGTCGGCATGGCGGGCGCGCAACCGTGGCGGGACACGACCAGGGCGCCGCAGGCGTTGGCGATGCGGCAGGATTCCTCCCAGGATTTTCCGTCCAGCCAGCCTTTGAGCAAGCCGGACATGAAGGCGTCGCCGGCCCCCAGCACATTGAAAACGCTGACCTTGAAGGTCGGGTAGGCGGCCGGCAGCTCGGGCGGGACCTCGCCCGTGAAGACATTGCAGCCCTGCTCACCGCGCTTCAGGACGAGAGTGGCATCGGTCAGCGCGCGCACCTTGCGCAAAGAGGCCAGTACGTCCGAGGCGCCTCCGGCGATCATGAACTCTTCCTCGGTGCCCACGATCAGATCGAAGAGGGGCAATACCTTTTGCAAGTCGGATGAAACCTTCTCGCTGGGCACATAGCGGTTTTCCCCGTCGGCCTGGCCGGTCAGGCCCCACAGCACAGGCCGGTAGTCGATGTCCAGCACGGTTTTGACCTGAGTCTTGCGCGCCATTTCCAATGCCGCCATGCTGGTTGCAAGGACCGACGGTGTGGACAAGTGCGTGCCCGTGATCAGCAGCGCGCGAGCGGATGCGATGTAGTTCTCGTCGAAATCGTTCGGCGACACCGCCATGTCCGCGCAATTTTCGCGATAGAAAATCAACGGGAAGGTTTCCCGATCTTTTATGCCCAGCAAGACCAGGGCGGTCAGACGGTCGGGGTCGATGGCGATGTGGCTCGTATCGCATCCTTCCTTGCCGAGGGTTTCCACGAGAAACCTTCCCATGTGGTCGTCTCCGACACGCGTCAGCATGGATGAGCGCAAGCCCAGGCGCGCTGTGCCGAAGGCGATGTTGCCGGATGAGCCGCCCAGATACTTGGCGAAGCTGGAGCTGTCCTCGAGACGGGCGCCCACCTGCTGGGAATAAAGATCCACGGCCAGGCGGCCTAGGCAGATGAGGTCGAGAGGGCGGTCACGCCCGGCGGTAGTTGCTTGATTCATGACGGAAATCTTGAAGAGAATGCGCTGGCCACAGCGGAAAAGAAGACAAGCGGCGAGGGTTGTCCAGAAGATACTTTAAGTGGTTTCGCTGCATTTTTCAAATAATTTTCTATTTTATAAATAAATAGAATTTTTATTGTAATATCGATACAATACGACGCAATGCACGGGAATGTGCATGCGGTCATCAACAACGTGGCGGAACCGTAATGAAGCCTAATGCCGATTTGCGCAAGTTCTTGGAGACGGTCACCGAGCAGTTTCAAGACCTGTCCAAGCAACTGCAGCGCATTGCCGTCTATCTCGAATGCCATCAGTCCGACGTGGTGTTTCAGCGCGTGCAGGACGTTGCGGAGGCTTGTTCCGTGCATCCTTCCGCGGTCGTGCGTTTTGCGCAGCGTTTTGGATTTTCAGGCTATAGCGAGCTGCAGTCGGTGTTCCGCGATTCTTTGCGCGTGGACGACACGTCTTCCGCGAACTATGCCGAGCGCATACGCAGGGAAGCGGCAAAAGGGCGCCCGGATTCAGGCGCCGCATTGGCTCATTCGTTCATCCAGGCCAGCAAGGATGGCCTGGATTCGCTGTCGGCCGACTTCGATGCCCCCGCCTTCGAGCAGGCCGTCGATATGCTTGCCGCGACGCGCGATGTCTATGTCGTCGGGATGGGCCGATCGCTGTCCGTGGCATCTTATCTCGTCTATGCCTTGCAGAACCTCAGCAAGCGCAGCCATCTGGTTTCCGGCCTTGGCGGCGATCCCGCGAGGATGGCGGGCACCATGGACGCCGGCGACACTTTGCTGGCCATCAGCGCCGCCCCCTATGCGCCGGAAACCCGCCAATGCCTGGAGCAGGCCCGTTCGCGCGGTGCCAAAGTCGTGCTGATCACGGACACGCCAATGGCGCCCATCTGCGCGTATGCCGACGTCAAGCTGTACACGCGCGAGCAGACGGCTTTTGCCTTCAGGACCTTGACGTCCACCATCTGCCTTGCCCAGGCCTTGTTCATTGCCCTGGCCTACCGACTTGAGCGCCATGCCAAGCTTCCGCCCGGCGACGCCTAGAGCCAGTGCCGCCTACCTTTTAGCGTTAACAGGCCCTAGTCCATTTTTTGATTCCCCAGACTTTCATTGGAGACAATTTTGAAGAAGACTTTTTCCAGACTGCTTTTCGCGCTGTCGGCAAGCGCAATCATGCATGCATCGGCGGCCGCCGACTTTCCTGATCGCACCATGCGCTGGGTCGTACCGTATGCCGCCGGTGGCACCACCGATGTCATGGCGCGCCATCTCGCCGCTGAAATGGGTCCTTTGCTGGGCCAGACCGTCGTCATCGACAACAAGCCCGGCGCGGCCAGCATCATCGGCGCCACGCAAATTGCGCGTTCGACGCCCGACGGCTACACATTCGGAACGGTGGACTCGGGCACCCTGGCCTTCAACCCCGCCTTGTATTCGGAACTGACCTACGACGTGGAGAAGGACTTCACGTTCATCGGAGGACTGGGACGGATGCCGTTGGTGCTGGCTGTCAATCCCAATTTCCCCGCCAAGAGTCTGCAGGAATTCATGGAGATTGTCCGCAAGGAACCCGGCAAGACCACCTCCGCATCATCGGGACATGGTTCGCCCTTGCATGTGGCGCTTGAACTGTTCAACCAGCGCGAAGGCGTGAGCCTGCTTCACGTTCCGTACAAGGGATCCGCCCCGGCCTTGCAGGACCTGATGAGCGGCCAGGTGGATTCCATGTTCGTCGATCTTCCGCCCTCCATCCAGATGATCCATTCTGGCAAGCTCCGGGTCCTGGCGGTGGCGACGCCAAAGCGCCTGGACGTGCTGCCCGACGTCCCCACCTTTGACGAGCTCGGGATCAAGGGCTTTGAAGCTTATGCCTGGCAGGGTTTCGTGTCGCCCAGGAACACGCCGGAAGCCGTTGTCGGAAAACTGAGCAACGCATTGAATACCGCGCTCAAGAGCGACGTCATTGGCAAGAAGTTCGATGCCCTGGGCATCCAGCCCATGCCCATGGAGCCCGCGGAATTCGAAGCGTTCGCAAAAAGCGAAGGCAAATTGTGGGGCGACGTGATCCGCAAGGCGGGCATCAAGCTCGATTGATGCAGGGGTCAGACCCCGTACGGGGTCTGACCCCCTTGGCTTTCGAGGGGTCAGACCCAAACATCGGGTCCGGCCCCGTGGGCCATCGAGGGGTCAGACCCAAACATCGGGTCCGGCCCCGTGGGCCATCGAGGGGTCAGACCCAAACATCGGGTCTGACCCCAGGGCCATTAATGTCGGGGTCAGACCCAGAAAGCGGGTCTGACCCCCTGGCCATTGATATGGGGTCAGACTCCGTACGGGGTCTGACCCCTGGCCGCAAACCTGCGCGCCAATAAGTTCTCGGCCAATTCCAGGTGGCTGCGCAAGAGCGCCAGCGCCGCTTCCGTGTTTCCTTCGCGTATCAAGTCTACCAGCCTGGCGTGTTCGTCGTGTCCTTTTGCGGCCCAGCTTTCGCTTTGCAGGGTTTGGTGCCGGTACAGGGAGATGATGTTGTAGATGGTGCGGAACTGCGCATGAAGGCGCCGGTTGTCCAGCGCCAGCACGATTTCTTCGTGGAACTGCTCGTTTGCCAGCGCGAGCCCTTTGCGGTCTTGCCTGCTAAGGGCTTTATCGCCGTTCTTGCAATAGATGTCCAGCTGCCTGCACACCCGGGCGGCTCTTTCAGGCTGGGCCGTGAGGCGGCGTATGGCTTCCGATTCGATGATCCAGCGTATATCGTAGACCTCGTGGATGTCGGCGGGCTTGGGGACGACCACCCGGAGCTTGCGTCCCGGCAACATTTCCACCAGGCCTTCTTCCATCAGGATGCGCAGTGCTTCGCGCACCGGAGTCCGGCTGACGCCGAACTCCGTCGCCAGCAGATTTTCCGACAATGGCTGGCCCGGCAGTATTTCTCCTTCCACGATGCGGCGGCGCAGCGGTTCTGCCACGCTGAGCCATAGCGGATTGAAAGAAGAAGCACTGAACGACATGACAATTATCCTTGTGGTGTGTGGGCCTCGCCAAGATAGACCCGGTTTTCGAGCAGTCGGGCCTGCAGGCCTTTGATCTCGAGGCTGGCGGCATCTTGCTTCGACGCCGAAGACATGGCAGCAGCAATACCGGCTGCTTCGCCCATGACCAGGCATGGCGCCATGTTCCGGGTGGCGCCATGCGCCACATGCGTGGCTGAAACGCAGCGTCCCGCCACGATGAGGTTATCGAGCTCAGCCGGCAGCATACAACGATATGGAATGTCGAAGGCGCCGTCTCCGCCGATCTGGTGAAAGATCGCCTGGCTGCTTTCGGGCGCATGGATGTCGACCGGGAAGCAGACTTGGCCGATCGTGTCGTCGAACTTGCGGCCTTCCAGCACGTCTTCATCGGTCAGCTGATACCGGCCCTGGATGTTGCGCGACTCGCGCACTCCGGGAAACGCCGCCGGGACGCAGTAGCTGTTCTCGAAACCGGGAACATGCTGCTTGAGGAACTTGGCGATCCGCGCGCATTGCTCCGTCAGCTCGACGGTCGCCTTGGAAAGCGCTGTGGGATCGGTGCCATCGAGGTCGAGCACGGCCGATGTGTTGACGTTGATCTGGTCAGGCCAGACGGTATTGAAAAAGACGTGGCGGTCCTTGTTTGGAAAGAGGCCCTCTTTCATGACCTCGTCATTCCATTTGGAGAACGAACCATTGAAGTAAACGGGTATCGGCTCGCCGCCTTCGGGACGGGTCGCGATGGCGGGGTTCACTTCACCAAGTTCCGCGGCGATGCGGCGGGTGTCGACGTTGTGGAAATGCATGATCATGGAAATGGGCTGCATGCGCTCTTTCGGGCCGTCTCCCTTGCGGAAGGGCACGCCGGCCATGGCGGCGATGTCGCCGTCGCCGGTAGCGTCGATGACGTTCGGCGCCTTCAGTGTATGAAGACCGCCCTTGGCGCCGAACGTCAGGCTTTCGATATGCCTGCCATTGCGCGAGAGGTCGACCACTGTTGCGCCATATAGGATGCGTACGCCGGCCCGTGCCAGCATTTCGGTGACTTTGATGCGGAAGTAATTGCCGTCGACCGGCGTGACGGCGCTGGTGAAGCCTTCATACGGAATGTGGCCGACGGCCCCGCCCATTTCAATCAATTCGTCGACGATCTCCTGCGCCAAGCCGAAGACCACTTGTTTCCCATAGCGGGAAATGAAGTTGTGAAGGCAGAGCCCGGTGGTTGCGTTTCCGCCCACGAACGGCCGCGGTTCAAGCAGGATGACGTCCGCCCCTTGCCGGGCCGCCGCAATGGCTGCCGCCACACCCGTCACACCGCCGCCGATTACCGCGACATCACATGAAAACTCCGCCATTTTTTTGCCTCCTGGAAAAATTGAATGGTATACTTGTATACAAGTATACGACAAGGAGAGAGGCTGATGCAAACCGAGCTGTTCCCGTCTTTCCGGCGCAGCGTGGCGACGGTCGAGTCCGACTGCGGCGAGCTCGCCATACCATTCGTCGTGGGCGGCGAGGGGCCTCCCATGCTTTTATTGCACGGCTTTCCGCAAACCCATGCCATGTGGCACAAGGCGGCGCCTGCGCTCGCCCGGAACTTCACGGTGGTGGCCAGCGATCTGCGCGGTTATGGCGACGCCACGAAACCATCCAGCGACGGCGGCAAGCTTTATAGCAAGCGCGCCATGGCCGCCGACCAATGGCAGCTCATGCGCAGCCTGGGATACGAACGCTTCGGCATCCTCGCCCATGATCGCGGCGCTCGGGTGGCGCACCGCTTGGCCTTGGACCATCCCGATGCAGTCGACCGGCTCATGCTGCTCGATGTCGCCCCCACGCTAAGCATGTACGAGCAAACGGACTTGGCTTTCGCAACCGTTTATTGGCACTGGTTCTTCCTGATACAGAAGGCTCCACTGCCCGAAACCTTGATCGGCGCGGACCCCGAGTTCATGTTGCGCAGCTTCATGGGCGGGCGCCATGCGGGAATGAAGGCTTTTGCGCCGGAGGCCTGGGCGGAGTACGTGCGTGCGGCACGAGATCCGGCGACGGTCCATGCCATGTGCGAAGACTACCGCGCCGCGGCGACAGTCGATCTGGAGCACGATCGCGAGGACCGCGCCGCCGGGCGCATCCTGCGCGCTCCTTTGAGGGTATTGTGGGGCGAGTTCGGAGGCCTGAATCGCTGTCTTCAGCCCCTGGAGCGCTGGAAGGATTATGCGCCGCAGGTTCAAGGCCGTGCGCTGCCTTGCGGGCACTATATCGCCGAAGAGCAACCTGATCTGCTGATCGACGAGGCGCTCGCATTCTTCGGCGGTGCGCGATGAATCTGCTGAGCTGGAACATCCAGGCAGGCCGCGGCCCGGATGGCGTCAACAGCCTGGAGCGCATTGCTCGAATCATTGCGGAGCATCGCTTTCCGGATGGCCGCTCCGCGGACGTCATCTGCTTGCAAGAAGTGGCACGACGATTTCCCGATGTGACGGGCGGTATTGATGTAGACCAGGCTGCCATGCTTGGCGGGCTGCTGCCGGGCTACCGGCCTGTTTTCCGGCCCGCCGTCGATCTCGCCTTTCCCGACGATCCCGAGCCGGCGCGGCGGCAATTCGGATGCATGATCCTGAGCCGGTATCCGGTCATTCAGGTATTCAATCATTTATTGACCCAGAGAGGCGTCAGCGCAAAAGGAATGCAGCGGCAAGCCCTGGAAGCCGTGGTGGCCGCGCCCGGCGGCACGCTGCGCGTCATGACCACGCATCTGGAATTCAATTCCCAACAGTGTCGGGTTCATCAGGTTGGACAGCTCAGGGCTTTACAGGAAGAAGCGGCCGCCAGGACGATGACACCCCGCGGCGATGCCGGGCGGGCCAGTCCGTATACCGTGATGGAGCGCCCGCCGGAGCTGGTGCTCTGTGGCGACTTCAACTTCCTGCCGGACTCCGCGGAATATGACGCGCTTCTGCAACCCTTGGCGTTGGGCGCGGGCTTCATGGATGCATGGAAGTGCCTGCGGCCGGACGAGGCCCATGCTTCCACCTGTGGCTGGGACGATCCCGAGCAATGGCCGCAAGGCCCTCATTGCCGGGACTTCTTCTTTGTTGCCGGCGACTTGGCGAAGCGCTTGTCCTGGACAGAGGCGGATACCGATGCGCGAGCTTCGGATCACCAGCCAATACTGCTGGCGATCGAGACGCAATGCCGATGATCGATTTTTACTGACTTACAACGAGGAGACATTCATGAAGAAAATTCTAATCAGCCTGACACTTGCCGCGGTTGCGGCTTCGCCATCCTGGGCGCAGGAGTATCCATCCCAGCCCATCAAGTTCATCGTGCCTTTCCCGGCGGGGCAGGCCTCGGACACGATTTCCCGTCTTGTGGGCGAGCAGCTGTCGCAGCGCATGAAACAGCCCGTGATCGTCGAGAACAGAGCCGGTGCAGGGGGCAACATCGGCTCGGAAATCGGCGCGCGCGCCAAGCCCGATGGCTATACGATCACCGTGGCGACCGCCGCGCTTCCGATCAGCCGCCATGTACGCAAACTGTCCTTCGACCCGGGCAGCGACTTCAAGACCGTCGCGCTGATGACGGTGACCCCACTGGTCCTGGTGACGCGTCCGGACATGCCGGCGGCCAGCGTCAAGGAACTGATCGATCTGGCCAAGAAGGATCCCGGCAAGTACACCTTCGCCTCGTCCGGTGTTGGCACCTCGCATCACTTGAGCGGAGAACTGTTCAAGTCGCTCGGCGACCTCGACATCCTGCACGTGCCCTACCAGGGAAGTTCCGCCGCGCACATCGACATGATTGCCGGGCGTGTCGACATGATGTTCGACAATATCGTTCCCGTGACGCCTCACCTGGCCGAAAAGAAGCTGAAGGCGCTGGCGGTGACGACCAAGGAGCGCGCCCCGGCTCAACCCGGCATCCCGACCATGTCCGAATCCGGATACCCGGAATTCGAAGCCGTCGCCTGGTTCGGCCTGCTGGCCCCCAAGGATACGCCGGACGATATCGTCGAAAAGCTGAACCGGGAAGTCAACGCGGTACTGCAGCAGCCCGCAGTGAAAGAGCGGCTCGAAGGCATGGGCGCCTTCGTGCAGAACCGCTCCGCGCAGGACTTCGGCGCATTCATGCAGGCGGAAATCGCCAAATGGGAGCCGGTCGTACGAAAGGCTAAAATACAGGTCGACTGAATCACGCGGTCAGGCCCCAAAAGATCTGGGGGGTCAGACCCCGTACGGGGTCTGACCCCTTGAATTCGGGGGCGGACGCAAAAAAGCTAAGGGTCAGACCCCGCATGGGGTCTGACCCTCCCTTCGACCTGGATGCATGACCCCTTGAATTCGGGGTCTGACCCTCCCTTCGACCTATGGATACATTACTCGTCATCAATGCGGGCAGTTCCAGCCTGAAATTCCAGCTCTATGCGCTGGCGGGCAGCGAGGGGCTGGAACTGATGTATCGGGGCCAGGTCTCGGGCATAGGCGGTGGTCAGCCAGAACTCGCCATTCGGGACGGCAACGGCGTCAAGGTCGTGCAGAACATGTTGCCGTTGGAACAGGCCCGCGACCTGGCATCGGCGCAGGCATCGCTGGGGGAATGGCTGGCGGGCAAACTGGAGAAAGCGCCCCGGGCCGTGGGCCACCGTATCGTGCACGGCGGACCGCGGCTTTCCGACAGCGTCAAGGTCGACGACGGCATTCTTGCGTATCTGGATTCCCTTGCTCCGCTCGCGCCCCTGCATCAGCACAACAACCTGGCGCCGGTGCACGTCATTCATCAGCGATGGCCCGATATCGTCCAAGTCGCATGTTTCGACACCGCTTTCCATCGCAGCAATGACGCCGTTGTCGAACGGTTCGCGATACCCCAGTATTTCTACGACCGTGGGGTGCGCCGCTATGGCTTCCACGGCCTGTCCTACGACTATATTTCCAGGTATCTGTCCCGCAACATGCCGGAAGTATGGCAGGGCCGGGTGATTGCCGCGCACATGGGGTCGGGGGTTTCCGCCTGCGCCATGCTGCGCGGCGTGAGCGTCGAGACCACCATGGGTTTCACGGCGCTCGATGGGCTGCCCATGAGCACCCGGCCCGGAAGGCTGGATTCCGGCGTCGTGTTATGGATGCTGGAACAGGGCATGACGCACGACGAGATCCAGGATGTCTTGTATAACCGATCGGGCCTGAAGGGGTTGTCGGGCGTCAGCGGCGATGTACGGGACTTGCTGAGCAGCGATCAGCCGTCCGCGCGTCTGGCCCTGGACCATTTCACTTACCGGGCTGCGGAAAGCATGGCCGGCCTGTGCGTCGCGAGCGGCGGTGTGGATGCCCTGGTGTTCACGGCCGGCGTCGGAGAAAACCAGCCCTGGGTGCGCGAGCAGGTCTGCCGGCGCCTGACTTGGCTGGGTGTCGAGCTGGACGACGCGTTGAACCAGCGCGGCGCACTCCGGATTTCATCCGGCACGAGCTCCGTGGCGGTGTTCGTCATTCCAACGAATGAAGAGTACGTTATCGCCAGGGAGACCCTTAGACATCTTTAGGGCCTTTTAGCGTTTAACAGGCCCCTGCAAGGAGCCGTTATGTCCATCAGCAAAGGCGCATGGATCGATACGCTGGAGCATCTTCCCTCTTACTCATCATGGAGCGCAGGGTATGGGGTGATCCGCCATACCGAACAAACCCGGAGGCGTGTCCTTGAACTCGTGGCGGGGCGTACCGGGCAGTCCAAGGCGAAAGCCGAAGAAATGTTTGCGGTTCTCGCCGCTGCGGACCGCCTGGCCGGCGCGGGTATGTGGCTGGTCGTGCACATGACCTATGCCAATCGCATCGATTTGTCGGGCGCGCCGCTTCAGGCGGATGATTTCAAGCCGGATCCGCAAGGACACACCGGCGGCGCCCTGAACATCGTGCCGGCTTACGCCGGCTACCTGGCCGCGAACATCCTGACCGGAACCACGCGTTCATGGCTGATGGGGCAGGGGCACTGCGTGGCGGCCATCGAAGCGCTCAACGCCCTGGTCGATAATCTGTCGGCCGAGCAACGCCTGCGCTACGCATTCGGTGAAGCAGGGCTCAGCCGGCTCGCGCAGGACTTCTATTCTTACGCCATTCATCCCGACGGCACGCCGGGCGTGCCCTTGGGCAGTCACGTGAACGTGCATACGGCGGGCGGGATATCCGAGGGCGGGTATCTGGGCTTTGCGGAAGTGCAGTATGCCCACATGCCCTTGCGCGGGGAAAGCTTGGCCGTATTCCTGAGCGACGGCGCCTTCGAAGAGCAACGGGGCAGCGACTGGTCGCCCAGATGGTGGCGAGCATCCGACAGCGGCGCCATCATGCCCATCATGGTCCTCAATGGCCGGCGCATCGATCAGCGCACCAGCATCGCCCAGAAGGGCGGCACGCAGTGGCTGCTCAGGCATCTGGAGCTGAACGGATTCGATCCCTTCGAGATCGATGGGCATGATCCCGCCGCATACGCGTGGGCCATCATCGACATGGAAGAACGCCTGACCGCCTTGCAGGCTAAGGCCGACGATGAGCTCGATTATCCCGTCCGGATTCCCCATGCCATTGCCAAGTGCATCAAGGGTTTCGGCTTTCCGGGGGCGGGAACCAACCGCGCCCACAACCTGCCTTTGCAAGCCAACCCCCGGAACGACGACGCTGCGCGCGATGAGTTCAACCAAGGCGCCGCCCGGCTGTTCGTGCCGCCAGGAGAGCTCGACGAGGCGCGGAGGCGATTTTCATGCCACCAGGAGCAGGGCAGGGTCCGCGAAGCCCACCACCCTCTTGCCGAGCGCAATATCGACACACCGGTTCTTCCCACGCCCTCGTGGAATGTGGATGAAAAGGCGATGGTATCGCCCATGCAGGCGATCGATGCGTATTTCGTCGATATGATCGATGCCAATCCCAGCTTGCGGGTCAGAGTGGGCAATCCTGACGAGCTGAGCAGCAATCGGATGGACGCGACGCTTGCGCGGCTGAAACACCGGGCAAGCAATCCGGAGCCTGGTGGAAGCGAGGCCGTGGACGGCGCGGTGATCACGGCTTTGAACGAAGAGGCCGTCATCGGAGCGGCACTGGGAAACAAGGCCGGCCTGAACCTGGCGGTCAGTTACGAGGCCTTCGCGGTCAAGATGCTGGGCGCCTTGCGCCAGGACATTCTTTTTGCCAGGCACCAGCGTCAGGCGGGCCGGGATCCGCGCTGGCTGGGCGTGCCGCTGCTGCTTACCTCCCATACCTGGGAAAACGGGAAGAACGAACAATCCCACCAGGATCCCACGCTGTGCGAAGCGCTGCTGGGCGAAATGTCGGACACGTCCCGGGTGCTGTTTCCCGTGGATGCCAACAGCGCCGTCGCCGCCCTCCAGGAGGTCTATCGATCGCACGGCGTGATCGCTGCGCTGGTCGTCCCCAAGCAGCCTGTCCCTCATTGCTTCGGTCCGGACCAGGCCGTTGCCGCATGCCGGACCGGAGCCGCGCACCTGCGGGTGCCGTCGGCACGGCCGCCGGTGCAACTCGTGGCCGTCGGCGCCTACCAGCTTCGCGAGAGCATGCGCGCGGCACGGCGCCTTGCCGACCGAGGCTGCGAAGCCATGGTGACCTGCATCATCGAGCCGGGCCGGCTGCGCATCCCGCGCGATGAACTGGAAGCTCGATTCGTGATTCCGGATGCGGCCCTGGCCGATCTCTTTCCGGCCGATCTTCCAAGAGTGCTGGTCTCGCATTCGAGGCCGGAGCCTTTGCTGGGCGTCTTGCGCCGGCTCGACGAAGGACCGCGCCGACTGCGCGCGCTGGGGTATATCAACCGGGGCGGTACACTGGACGTCGACGGCATGCTGTTCGCCAACCGCTGCACCTGGGCGCATATTGCGCTTGCGGCGGCGGAAATCAGCGGCGGCGGTGCCCAGGACTTCCTGACGGAGAACGAACTGAACGCGGTCCGTAGCCGCGGACGTCCGGAGGATTTGTACTGTTGAAGGGCCCAGGCGCGATACATGGATCTCGAACTAACGTTTTTAGGCGCAGCCGGTACGGTGACCGGCTCCCGCCATTTGCTCAGCGATGGTGAAGCGTCCGTCATGCTCGACTGCGGCATGTTCCAGGGCCTCAAGACCCTGCGGCAGCGCAACTGGGCGCCGTTTCCCGTCGATCCCGCGGAAATCGACGCCATCGTACTCAGCCATGCCCACCTGGACCATTCAGGATATTTGCCCAGGCTGGTGCGCGACGGCTTCAAGGGCAATGTCTATGCCTCGGGAGCAACCATCGACCTGTGCGATATCTTGCTGGCCGACAGCGCTCACCTTCAGGAGTCGGATGCCGATTTCGCGAACCGCCATGGCTTGAGCAAGCACCGGCCGGCCCTGCCGCTCTATACGGCGGCGGATGCCAGGCGAGCCATGATGCGCTTCAAGAGCATGGATTTCGCCGTGCCATATGAAGTGGCGCCCGGCGTGCATGCGCGGATTTCCCGGGCGGGACATATTCTTGGCGCGTCCGTCGTGGAGATCGATTGGCGCGGCACGCGCATCGTGTTCTCGGGCGATCTGGGCCGCTACGGCGACCCTTTGCTGCCGGATCCGGAGCCGATACGGCAGGCCGACTACCTGCTGCTCGAATCCACGTACGGAGACCGGCGCCACGAGCCGCTGGACGCAATGGAACAATTGGCGGACATCATTGGCCGCACCGCGCAGCGCGGCGGCAGTGTGATCATTCCGGCCTTCGCCGTTGGACGGGCGCAGTTGCTGCTTTGGTACTTGCACATGCTCAAGAAGCACAATCGCCTGCCCGCGGGGTTGCCCATTTATCTCGACAGTCCCATGTCGGTGAACGCGGTCGAGGTATACCGGCGCCATCGCGATCTCATGCGTCCCGACATCCGCGAGTGCGACGAAGCGTATGGCGTGGCCCATTACGTTCGCGACGCGGAAGAATCGAAGAAGCTGGACACCACGCCCATGCCCAAGGTGATCATCTCCGCCAGCGGCATGGCGACGGGCGGCCGTGTACTGCATCATCTGAAGCGTTATGCCCCGGACCCTCGATCGACTATCCTGTTTTCGGGCTATCAGGCCGCGGGGACGCGGGGCGCGAAAATGCTGCACGGCGCCGATACGATCAAGATCCACGGCGAATATGTACCAGTGCGTGCCGAACTGAGCAACCTGTCCATGCTGTCGGCGCATGCGGATTCCGATGAAATCCTGCGCTGGCTGCGGGGTTTCAAGAAAGCGCCGCGTGCAACCTTTCTGGTGCACGGGGAACCCGAGGCGGCCGACACATTGCGCCTGCGCATAAAGGACGAGCTGGGCTGGTCCTGCCGTGTGGTCGAGCACCTGGAGAGCGTCAGGCTCTAAGAGGTTGGGGTCTGACCCCGTACGGGGTCTGACCCCACGCCCAGCTAGCCTCGTCCTATGTAAGGCATCTTGGTCGCCATCACGGTCATGAACTGCACGTTGGCGTCCAGCGGCAGGCTTGCCATGTAGAGCACGGCGCGGGCGACGTGGTCGATGTCCATCAAGGGCTCGGGTTTGGTCGAACCATCGGCCTGCAGGACCCCGCGGCCCATGATGGTGGTCATCTCGCTGGCGGCGTTGCCGATGTCTATCTGCCCGCAAGCGATGTTGTACGCCCGGCCGTCCAGCGATGTCGCCTTGGTCAGGCCGGTGATGGCGTGCTTGGTGGCGGTGTAGGACACGGCATGAGGGCGCGGCGCATGAGCGGAAATCGACCCGTTGTTGATGATGCGGCCGCCCTGCGGAGACTGTGCTTTCATGATGCGGAAAGCGCCTTGCGTGCACAGGAAAGCGCCGGTCAGGTTGATGTCGACCGCGGTCTTCCATTCCTGATAGTCCAGGTTCTCCAGCGATGTCGAGCGTGCGAACACGCCTGCGTTGTTGAACAGCAGGTCGAGGCGGCCGAAGCGGAGGCGGATCTCTTCGAACAGATGCTCGACCGCGTGGGGATCGCTGACGTCCGCTGGAATGACGAGGGAACGGTCGCCATGCCGGCTCCCTTCCTGTGCGGTGGCTTCCAGGACATCGCGGCGCCTTCCTGTCAGGGCGACGGTGTAGCCATCTTGTATCAAAGCGAGCGCAATGCGCTTGCCTATGCCTGAGCCGGCGCCGGTCACCAGCGCGAATTTATCTCCGTTCATGTCGCCTACCTTTTAGCTTGGACTGGGTTTGCTCTGGCGCGAATTATACGTTGCGTCGCTTCTGCGTATGCGCCCATTCCCAGGCAGCGTCGCGCTTCATCCCGCGATTGAGCGCGGCAATGAGAAGAATGGCGATCAGGGCGCCCAGGCCTGCGAGCGCCATATCCTTGTGAGCATCCCAGATATCGCCCTGCGTTCCCAGGTAGTGCATGCCCAGGTCGCCGCCGAAGGTTTCCGCGGCACCCCATTCGATCAGCTCATAAAGCGCGGAGGTGCTGAGCGTGAAGTCCAGTGGAAGGAAATATGCCCAGAAGCCGCGCACTTCGACAATGCGCAAGAAGAATTCGCGGACCGGGTAGGCGAGCAGAAGGCCGTAACAGAAATGGACGAGACGGTCGAAATGATTGCGTTCCCATCCGAATACGCTGTTCAGGGTGTGGCCGGTGAGCGAACTCCACCATTCGTCGTAGGGCACTTCGGAGTAGGTGTAGTGGGAACCGAGCGTGTGCAGGGCAAGGAAGGACAGGATCAGCAGCAAAGACAGATCAGAAAACCGGAAGAGCCTGCGCACGCCCCACAGCACGATGAACAGCGCCGCCACCAGCGCGTTCTCGAGCAGCCACGCTTCACGATCGGAAGGATGCCTGGCAAGCGCCGCCCATAGGATCAGGTAGGCGGGGATGGCAATGCGCAATGCGTAGTGGCTCGCGGCGTATTTCATAGTCGGCGTAAGGCGTTTCGGGGCAGTTGTAGTAAGCGCCATTTTGACACCCGCGCTTACATCGGCGCGCGGGACCGGGTGTTATAAAAAATCAAGAGCAGGCAACGATGTCTGGAACTTTGAAGGATTTTTCATGAACCGTAAACTGACTGTAGCGGCGGGTATTGCGTTGTGCGCGGGCTTGGCCGCGTGTTCCTCGACGAAAGACGCCCAGCACCTGTCTCAAAAGACCGTCGAGTACGCTTGCGGCCCCGAATCCGTCCCCCTTTCCGCTCAATACACGTTCCAGGGCGAACAGGCGCTTGCGGCGCGCGTCGTGTACATGAACCAGGTAATAGAGCTGAATCGCGCGACCGCCAATAACGCGGACATGGTCGGGAATACCTTCCGCGGAGGCGGGTACACCTGGACCACCGACAAGTTCGTCGAGGGCGATGTCGAAGACGCCAAAGGCCTGATGCTGACGCGTGAGTCGGCCCAGCCCGGCGCCGCGCAGGCGTCGAACGTGGGCAGCATGCTGGCGCGCGACTGCAAAGTGGAATCGGTGTCCTAGGGCCTGAAGCCGTTTTCACCCCGAGTTCCTGAGCCCCGCCGCGATTCCGTTGATGGTCATGTGAATCGCCCTTTGCGTGGGGCTTTCTTCATCCCTGGCAGCGCGCGAGGACTTCGCGCGCTGTCGCTTCAGCAGTTCGACCTGCAGATGATTGAGCGGGTCGATGTAGGCGAAGCGCTCGGTCAGCGCGGCGCGCAATTGCGGGTCATTGGCCAGCAAGTCGTGACCGGTGACCTGCCTGAACATGTCGACCGCCAATTCATATTCTGCTGAAATCCTCTGGAAGATGGCTTTGCGCAGCTTGGCATCCTGTACCAGGCCGGCGTAGCGCTTCCCGATTTGCAGGTCCGTTTTGGCCAGTACCTGCTCCATGTTGGAGAGCAGGGTCCGGAAGAACGGCCAAGTCTCCGCCATTTCCCGCAGCAGCTTGAGCCGGGCCTTGGCGGTTGCGGGCGCGCCCGCGCATCCTTCTTCGATATAGGTTCGCAATGCGGTGCCCATGCCGTACCAGCCGGTGATCATCAGCCGGCATTGGGCCCAGGAGAACCCCCAGGGGATGGCGCGCAGGTCTTCGATGCGCTGAGTGGACTTGCGCGATGCGGGACGGGAGCCGATGTTCAGCCCGGCGATTTCGAGGATGGGCGTCGACGCGAAGAAGTAATCGTTGAAACCGGGTGTTTCATAGACGAGATCCCGATAGGTCTGCCGGGCCAGCCCCGACATGGTGTCCAGCGCTGCGCCGAAACGCGCCATGTTGTCGTCCTCGGTGCGCGGCGTCGCGGATGCGGTAGACAGGCTGGCTTCCAGGGTGGCGGCAACGAAGTTCTCCAGGTGCCAGCGTCCCACCTCGGCGTCCTTGTATTTGCCCTGTATGACTTCTCCTTGTTCGGTCAGGCGTATCTGGCCGTTGACCGTGCCGGGCGGCTGGGCAAGGATGGCGTCGAAGCTGGATCCGCCGCCTCGGGCCACCGATCCGCCGCGCCCGTGGAAGAGGCGCAGGCGCAGCTTGCGCTTCTGGAATACGCGCACCAGTTCCCGTTCGGCGCAATACAGCGCCCAATTCGACGTAAGGTATCCGCCGTCCTTGTTGCTGTCGGAATAGCCCAGCATGACTTCCTGCATGCCTTCCTGATTGTGGCGCACCCGCGCGGCGACCTCGGGGAGGTCGAACCAGGCGGCCATGATCTCGGGGCCGCGCATGAGATCGGGAATCGTCTCGAACAAGGGAACGACCATGAGCCCGTCTTTCGAGTCGGAAGACGGATGCCCATCGGACGGAGCGATGAGGCCGGTTTCCTGCTGAAGGACGAGAACCTCCAGCAGGTCGCTGAGGGTCTCGGTGTGCGATACGATGGTCTGCTTGACGGCGTCGCTGCCGTATCGGCGCCTGCAATGCGCGGCCATGCGCAGGATGGCCAACTCCTTTTGGGTTTCCGCCGAGTATTCGATCCAAGGGGAAACGAGGGGACGCACTTGATGCAGTTCGAGCCGCAGCAGTTCGATTCGTTCCTCTTCGGCCAGTGAACTGTAGTCCACGGGGCGTCCCCGGAATTCCGTCTTCGCCGCCTTGAAGAGTTCGGTCAGGACGCGTTCATGCACGTCCGAGCTCTGCCTCAGGTCGACGGTGGCCAGATGGAATCCGAAAATGCTGACCGCCTGCAGCAGGCCGGACAGCCGCAGGCGCGCAATCAGGTTGCCGTGATGCTGATCCAGCGAGTCGGCAATGATCTGGAGATCGTGCTGGAACCCCTGGGCCGTGTCATAAGGAGGCGCGTCGTAGGTGGGGCGCAGGGCCAGACGGCGGCCGGTCAGTGCCAGGCCGGTCGCGGCGATGCGCGCATACAAGTGTATGAACGCCCGTCGGTAGGGCTCGTCCTGCCGGTGCGGGGATTTATCCTGGCTGGATCCGGACAGCGCCAGCAGCGCGGGGCTGGCCGACCCCAGATGGGCGGAAATGGAGATTTCCGTTCCAAGCGCCTTGATCTCTTGCAGATAATGCCGCATCAGCTGCGTGGATTGACGCAGCAAGGCCTGTTCGAGCGTGGCGGCGTCGACATTGGGATTGCCGTCGCGGTCGCCGCCTATCCAGCTGCCCATGCGCAGGAAGGGGGGAAGCGGCCGTGTCCCGGCGCTGAAGGGCTGGCCGGCAGGAGGCTGAAGGCGTCCGGAAAGATCCTGGTACAGGCGCGGAATGGCCTTCAGGAAAGTGCTGTCGTAGTAACTGAGCGCATTGTCGATTTCATCGAGCACGGTGAGTTT
Source organism: Alcaligenaceae bacterium (assembly GCA_013416435.1). Classification (GTDB taxonomy): domain Bacteria; phylum Pseudomonadota; class Gammaproteobacteria; order Burkholderiales; family Burkholderiaceae_B; genus Parapusillimonas. Next base: position 73,269 of record JACCEN010000003.1, read on the forward strand.
GCTAAGACGCAGCATGCGTGTCTGCCACATCGTGGCGACCAGGCCCATCAAGGTCAGCTGCAGTGTTTCATCTTCGGACGGCGTCAGCAGGGCATCCGCCTGTGCGAGGTGCCGGGCGATTTCGCGGTGCAGGTCCAGGGTGCTTTTGCGCTGGACTTCGGTAGGGTGCGCGGTCAGCACAGGCACGATGCTGGCCGCTTCGAGGTAGCGGAGCACTTTGCCGGCGCCCACGCCCTGTTCCTTCAAAAGATCCAGCGCATGCTGCAGGCTGCCGCGCATGGGCGTTCCGACGCTGAGCATGTGCTGCCGCTGCCTGCGGTTCTGGTCGCGGTCTTCGGCGATATTGGACAAATGCAGGAAATAGCTGAAGGCGCGCGCGACCAGCGTGGCCGGGTCCTCGTCCAGCCGGCTGATCTGGCGCTCCAGTATGCGGCTGGCGCCGGGGTCGCCCTCGCGGCGGAATTTGACGGCGGCCCTGCGCAGCTTTTCGATCACGTCATAGATGGCCTTGCCTTCGCATTCCTTGATGACGTCTCCCAGTGTCTTGCCCAGCTTTCGGATGTCGGCTCTGAGGTGGGCGGGCTCTTGGCGGGGCGCTGCTGCTGGGATCACGATGTCTCCTGGAGGTAGGGTTTTTGCCGGAAGTATGCAACACGATGGATTATCATTAGGCCTTTTTACCGTCTATTATTCCAGAGATTGAGATGCCGCAATATCGTTCACGCACTTCCACCCATGGCCGCAACATGGCCGGCGCGCGCGCCCTCTGGCGCGCCACCGGCATGCAGGATGGCGATTTCGAAAAGCCCATCATTGCCGTCGTCAATTCCTTCACGCAGTTCGTGCCGGGGCACGTGCACCTGAAGGACCTGGGGCAGCTGGTGGCGCGCCAGATCGAGAAGGCGGGCGGCGTGGCAAAGGAATTCAATACGATTGCGGTGGACGACGGCATCGCCATGGGGCACGGCGGCATGCTCTATTCCCTGCCATCGCGCGAGCTCATTGCCGACTCCGTCGAATACATGGTCAATGCCCATTGCGCGGACGCCATGGTGTGCATTTCGAACTGCGACAAGATCACCCCGGGAATGCTGATGGCCGCCATGCGGCTGAACATTCCCGTGGTGTTCGTGTCGGGCGGCCCCATGGAGGCCGGCAAGGTATTCGAGCCCGGCACCGACAAGGTACTCATGAAGCTGGACCTGATCGACGCCATGATCAAGGCGGCAGACCCCAGCGTGACCGACGCCGAGGCGGCCGAGGCCGAGCGCAGCGCCTGCCCCACTTGCGGCTCCTGTTCGGGCATGTTCACCGCCAACTCCATGAACTGCCTGACCGAAGCGCTGGGCCTGGCCTTGCCTGGCAACGGCACGGTGCTGGCCACCCACGCACGGCGCAAGGCCTTGTTCGAAGAGGCGGGCCGGCTGGTCGTCGATTTGTGCAAACGCTATTACGAGCAGGACGATGCGTCGGTGCTTCCGCGCAACATCGCCACGATCCAGGCTTTTGAAAACGCCATGGCGCTGGACGTCTCGATGGGCGGATCCACCAATACCGTGCTGCACCTTCTGGCCGCGGCCCAGGAAGCGGGCGTGGATTTCACCATGTCGGACATCGATCGCATTTCCCGACGCGTGCCCTGCCTGTGCAAGGTGGCACCCGCCACCAACAAGTACCACATCGAAGACGTTCACCGCGCGGGCGGCATCATGGGCATCCTGGGCGAACTCGCACGCGCCGGGCTGCTCAATCTGGAAGTCGGCAATATCCGCAGCGGCACCCTGGGGCAGGCCATCGCCGACTGGGACGTCAACAGCGGCACCGCCCTGGCGGAAGTACAGGATTTCTACAAGGCGGCGCCCGGCGGCGTGCGCACCCAGGTGGCCTTCAGCCAGGACCGCCATTACCGCGAACTCGACCTGGATCGCGAAAACGGCTGTATCCGCTCGCGCGAGCACGCCTATTCGCAGGATGGCGGCCTGGCCGTCCTGTACGGAAACCTTGCGCCCAAGGGCTGCATCGTCAAGACTGCCGGCGTGGACGAAAGCATACTGAAGTTCACCGGCGTGGCTCGCGTCTACGAAAGCCAGGAAGACGCCGTCGACGGCATCCTGAACGACCAGGTCAAGGAAGGCGATGTCGTCGTCATCCGCTACGAAGGCCCCAAGGGCGGCCCCGGCATGCAGGAAATGCTCTACCCCACCTCGTACCTCAAATCCAAAGGCCTGGGCAAGTGCTCGGCACTGCTCACCGACGGCCGGTTTTCCGGCGGTTCCTCGGGCCTGGTCATCGGCCATGCCTCGCCGGAAGCGGCGGAAGGCGGCAATATCGGATTGGTCAACGACGGCGACACCATCGAAATCGACATCCCCAACCGGACCATCCACCTTGCCATCAACGACGACGAACTGTCCCGCCGCCGCGTCGAGATGGAAGCACGCGGCGCCCAGGCCTGGAAACCCGTCGGCCGCGAGCGCGTGGTATCCCAAGCGCTCCAGGCTTATGCCGCGCTGGCCACCTCGGCCGACCGCGGCGCCGTGCGCGACGTCTCCCAGTTGAGGGGTCAGACCCCGAACGGGGTCTGACCCCGTAGGGCGAACGAGTCTAATGCGAAGGGGTCAGACCCCGCATGGGGTCTGACCCCGGCACCCACACTCTAAGGGTCAGACCCTGTTCAGGGGCTGACCCTGCGGCCACCACAGGACGACCGACTCCCCGTTTCGCTCTTCCTCAGAAACCGCAAGCGAAGTGAGCCGGCTCGAACGACAGGGACCGCCGGTGCATTCGCCCGTGTCGGGCAGAAAGGTGGCGCCGTGCCGGGCGCACATGAGCAGGTCGCCGGCGCGGGTGAACACGCTGCTTTCCCAGTCCAGTTCCGCGCCCATGTGAGGGCAGGAGTTCACGTAGCCGTAGACCCGGCCCTGGTAGCGGATGAAAAAAGCGTTCGTGCGTTTGCCGCTGTGGACGGCGTCCACTTTCTGGGCAAGCCCTCCATCGACGAGATCGGTGGAGTGACAGATGATATGTGGTTCAGTGGACATGTTTGTTGTGCTAGGGCCTGTTAACGCCGGAGGCGGGGTCAGACCCCATACGGGGTCTGACCCCTGATTGTGGGGCGCGGACCCGGCGAGCCGCCTGCTACAGGCCCCCGGAGCATTGCACGACGGTGCCTGTCATGTAGGACGCCGCCGGCGAAAGCAGCCAGACGATGGTCTCGGCGATTTCCTCGGGGTTCGCCAACCTGCCCATGGGGATCTTTGGCGCGATGCGGGCAGGCCGTTCGGGCTCGCCGGCGGTGGCGTGGATTTCGGTCAAGGTGGAGCCGGGCGCGACCGCGCAAATGCGGACGCCGGTTCCGGCCACCTCACGCGCTATGCCCAGGGTGAACGCTTCAAGCGCGGCCTTGCTCGCGGCGTAGTGTACATACTCGCCGGGACTTCCCGTGCGGGCCGCCACCGACGACACGTTCACGATCACGCCTTTCACATCGTTGCGGGAGAACGACTCGAGCGCCGCCCGCGTGCATTGCATGGCGCCGAAGACGTTCACCCGGAAGACATTTTCTATGGTTTCGTCCGTGGTATTGGAGAACGGCCCGATGGGGCCCGTGACACCGGTGTTGTTGACCAGGGCTGTAATGGGGCCCAGCGATTCTTCGGCGTGGACGAACATTCTTTGTATGTCGCCGGGCCGGCCCACGTCGCCCTGTATGGCGACAGCCTGCCGCCCGCGGCGCCTTACCGCTTCGACCACCTGCAGGGCTGCGGCCTCGTTGTTGACGTAATTGACTGCAACGTCGAATCCTTCACGTGCGGCCGCCAGGGCGGTGGCGGCGCCAATGCCGCGGCTGGCGCCGGTAATCAGAACGGTTGGGTTGCGCGTCGTCATGATGTCTCCCGGGTCTGGTTCGATTGTCGAGACTATTCTAGCCCAGGCGTCCATGGGGTCAGACCCCGTACGGGGTCTGACCCCTCAGGTCGTCAAAACTTATAACTCAGCCCCGCGCTGAAACTGCGCCCGTTGCCCGATAGGAACGTGGGCATTGCATCCGTCGCTCGATCGCGGATCACATAGCTGCTGGCATAAGTCTTGTCGGTGATGTTGTCGGCGGCCAGATAGGCGCTCCAGTGCTTGTCGTGCTGATAGGCCACCCGGAAGCCCAGCAAGGCATAGGAATCCTGTTCCGTACCGCTGACATTGGCATGGTTGGTCGGCGTGGAGGATGGTATCCAGCGCAGGTTCGGGCCGACGCGCCAACCGCCCACGCGGTACAGGACCTCCGCGGCGATCAAGTGCTTGGGCACGCCGGCGATGTGATTGCCATCGAATTCGCCGCCGCGGAAGCGGAAGTCGCTGTAGGTATAGGCCAGGCGGTAGTCGAATGCTCCGGCGCCGAAGCCGGGCAGCGTCCCCCTAAGCCCTGCTTCTATGCCCTGATGTCGCGTGCGTCCGCGATAGTTGTACGTGCCGGCCGATGTGCCATTGGCGTTGCTCACATGCATCAGTTCGTCGCGAACGTTGCTGCGATACAGTGTCAGGGACCAATTGGCGGCATAGTCGCCGCTGCCCAGTGTGCCGTCGCCGCCGATTTCATAGGTGGTCGCGCGCTGCAGGTCCAGGCGCTGCGGCGCGGCGGGCGACGAAGCGGAAATGATTTCCCAGTAGGTCGGGGCCTCGTTGCTGCGGCTGATGTTGGCAAACAACCGCAGCGCATCGCTGGGTTTCCAAAGCACGCCGGCCTTGGGGCTCGCGTATGACCAGTCCTGATTCAGGGAGATGCCGTTGTTGCGGTTCCGGGCATCGCGGACGGCCTGGGTGTACTTCAGGTCGCCCACAAGGCTGAATTGATCGGTCAAGTGCCATTGCAGGCCGAGCACGGCACTGCGATTTTCCGCCTGAAGGTCGTAGTCCGCCAACTCGCGCAAGCGGCCGCCTTCCGGGCTGACGGCATGGAGCTCGCGATCCATGTTGCTGCGGGCCCAGTCCAGCGCCAGACGATAGTCCAGCGAACTCAGCTTGCCCGCCAGTTGCCATTGCGCGCCATAGGTATGGCCGGTGGTCGGGTAGGAGACCTCGGGGCTGGTAAAGGTGTCGTCTATGTTCTGCCAGTACACCCCGAAAGTCTGATTCAGGTCTTCAGTGCCCCAGTAGCTCCGATTGGCGAGCCGCAACTGGCGTGATTTCCGGTTCGGGTCTCGCTTGTATACGTTGATGGGATCATTGGGATAGTCGCCCATGACGCTGCGCGGATCGCTTTCCAGCCGGCTGCGCGGGATGACATTGGGGATATCGAATTCCAGATCGGTGTACGAGAAATAGGTCCGGTTCTCGAAGCGGTCGCCCCGCACGCCGAAATTGCCCTGGACGCTGCTGCGTTTCGAGCTGGAATGATGGCGATAGCCGTCGCTTTTGTCGTGGCTGACGCTCAGGCGGCCGTCCAGCCGCTCGCTTTCGAAGCCTTTGGCGGCATACAGGCCCAGACGGCCGAAGCTTCCTCCGTCCACGCTGATGCCGTCGCCCTGGGTGCCGGTAAGCGATTGCAGATCCATTTCGCCGCCCAGGGTGGTCGCGCCCGGCGACAGCGCGTTGGCGCCTCTCCTGACGCTGATCAGCCGGCTGTTGCGCGGCTCCAGAAAGCCGATGACGAAGGATCCGTCCGCTTCGTTCAGCGGCAGGCCGTCCTGCATCAGCAGCACGCCCCGGTTCACCGGATTGCTCTGGATGCCGGAGCCGCGGATGTTCAGGCGAGGCTGGTCGATGCCGCCGAAGAACTCCTGCACGACGATGCCGGGCTGGAAGTCCAGCGCATCGCGCAGTGTGGCCAGTCGCGGTTCTTTCTGGGGCTCGATGAGATTGGTGCCGCCGGGCACGCGTTGCAGCTTGGCGGCTTCCGTCCGCGCGCTGGGCTGCAGCGGCGTGGCGCCGCCTTCGCCTGTAACGAGGACGGGCGCCAAGGTGGAAACCTCATTGGCCTGGGCGCCGGGCAGCCAAAGGGCACCCAGCGCGATGGCCAGGGCGATGCGTGGGAAGGCGGGCGTAGTGGGCATTTTTTTCTTTCTCGTCACGAGTTCAGGGACTTGTTACCAGTGCAGATAAAACATGGCTTTGGCCAGCAGTACGATGCCGACCATGTGACAGAAGACGCTCAGGTGGATGCGTTGAAAATGAACGGAATGCAGCTTGCCCTTCTTGCGCAGCGTCATGGCGGTGAAGAAATGGGCCAGCACGCTCAGCGCCAGGACGATCTTTATCGTCAGCATCAGTCCCATGCTGCTTTCCAAGGGGTGCGCCAGCACGGCGCGGTGGTGCCAGGCCATGCCTAGTCCCGCGCTGTAGAGCATCAGGAGCACCCAGGGCATGAGTCCGCGCGCGCGGGTGCCGATGGCGATCTCCATGGTTCTCATGACGTCTCGGGGAACATGCTTGCGCACGTTTTCCAGGATCAGCACCTCGAAAAAGACCGTACCGATGAAAATCAGCGCCGCGAAGAGATGAAGGTTAAGAAGCAAGGCGTAGTTCATTCGGATCAAATGTCCTGTTTGAGCAAAATGTCGTGAAGATCGCGCGCGACGGAAGCGCGCATGCCGTCCGTGTCGTCGATATCGAACTGGATCAGCTTGCCGCGGGAGATCAGGATGCAGCGGTCCACCATGTTGACCAGCTCGTGCGGGTGGTGGCTGATGCAAAGCATGGCGGCGCCGGTGTCGCGCAGGCACTGGATGCACAGGGCTCCGAGGTCGGCGCGCAAGGCGGGGTCCAGCGCGCTGAAGGGTTCGTCCAGCAGCAACAGGTCGGGCTGCAGCGCGAACGCGCGCGCAAGCGCCGCGCGCTGCGCCATGCCGCCGGATAGCTCCCGCGGCCAGGCGTCGTGGTAGCCGCTCAGCCCCACTTTGCCGAGCCAGTGGTCGGCCCTGTCGCGGGCTTGTTCCTTCGGGCAGCCTGCCGCCAGCAAAGGGATCTCCACGTTCTCACGCAGGCGCCGCCAGGGCAGCAGCCGGGGCTCCTGGAACACCAGCAGGGGATGGCGGTAGCTGTTGACCACGGCACCGCTGGTCGCCGGCAGCAGTCCCGCCGCCATCTTGAGCAAGGAACTCTTGCCCGCTCCGCTGGCGCCCAGCACGCCCACGCGCTCGCCGGCCGCGAGCCTGAAGTCCACGCCGTCCAGAACGCTCCGGGACCCGAATTTCAGTGAAACCTGTCGTAGTTCAAGCATGTTCAAGGCCTTCCGGCTTTGGCGGGCGTTGAATCCTGCCATTGGGTGAGCCGGCGTTGGATGGGCTGGAGGAGGGTGAATTCCAGCATGGCCACCAGCAGCAGAATCAGGATGACCCAGGCATAGAGTTCGCCGCTGTCGAAGGTGCTGCGGGCATTGGCGATCGCATAGCCCGCGCCGCTCTCGGCCCCCAGGACCTCGGCCATGACCACCAGCCTGACGCCGCCGGCGGTGGCGATCAGCAGGGCGGCGGTCAAGGGTGCGGCCAGGGCGGGCAGGTACAGATGGCGCAGCCGCAGCCATGGACCGTAGCGATAGACGTGGGCCATTTCGATCAGTTGGCGATCCACCAGCAGCATGCCCTTGACGGTATTGACATACATGCCGGGCGCCATCATCAGGACGGTGATGAAGATGACCATGGGCGAGCCCAGTCCGAACCAGAGCATGGCGAGCACGACCACCACCACCGGCGGAATGGCCATGAGCAGCCAGCGCAGCGGCTCCAGCAGGCCACGCAGCCGGGCGTAATGCCCGGCGAGCACGCCGAGCACGAACCCTATGCTGCACCCCAGGCCCACACCTATGGCGATGCGCCCCAGCGATTGCCCGGCGTGGTACCAGAAACCGTCGTTCTTCAGCATGCCGCCAAGGGCACGCAACGCCTGCAGCGGCGTGGCCATCAGCAGGGGACCCAGGTACATGGCGGCAATCTGCCAGCCTGCCAGCAGGATCAGCACGCCCGCCAGGGACCAGGTGCGCGATGTGCGTTGGGGCGCGCGCAGCATGGGAGCGCTCATGGTCCGTAGAATCCTGCGTCAGGCAGACGGCCGCCCACCGCCTGCGGGTTGGTCTTGGCCAGCAGGGCGTACAAGGCTTCGAGCTGAGGACGGACCTCGCGGGCCGGGCGGCTGTCCAGCCGCGTGGCCTGGATGGCGCTTTCGACGGCTGGAACGGGAAGGTGCGGAATATGTCGCTGGACGAGTTCCGCGCAAGCCCTGGCATTCTGCTTGCACCAGGCGGCGGACTGGGCGTATGCCCGCTCGACCGCCTCGCTCAGGGCGATGTCGCCTGCGACATTCGAATTGGCCATGATGCCGGCTTGCGGCAACTCTGCCTGACCGGGGAAGCTGGCACGCCAGGTGTCCTCCAGGCTTTCGACGCGATATAGCGGCTGTCCGCCTTGTTGCTGGTTGCGGAACATCAGCAGGGAGGCCGTGGGCTCCACCAGCAGCACGCTTTTTCCCTCACCGGTGAGCATCAGCGCGATGGCGTCCTCGGCGCTGCGGGTGCGCCGCAGCTGCGGGGCGCGGTCGCCGGCAAATTCATCGCGCCCCAGCAAGGTATCGAGCAGTACGGACGGCAGGTCCCGGTGGAATGGCACCAGCAGCTCCTGTCCGGCAAGATCCTGAAAGCGCTTGATGTCCGGATCCCGGCTCACCAGCCACAGAATGCCCCAGACCGAGATATTGAGCAGCCGGACCGGTTCGCCGCGATTCGCCATGAGAGCGGGCAGGTTGCTGGGGCTGGCGCTGAAGTCGATTTCCTTCTTGGCGAGCAGCACGCGCAATTGATCCGGATTCTGCCAGAGTCGGAATTCGAGCTTGTCGGTGAACTCCTTCAGCGCTCCGGACTCGACCATGTGCAGCAAAGGGAAGGTCACCAGGGCCGTGGGACCGGCCAGCGTTATTTTCTGATACTTGGTCGCTGCATGCGCGGAAGCAAGCATGCAGGCGAATGCCGTGAACAGCGTCGCGGCGAACATTTTCTTCATGGCGGTCATTGCCTATTTTGGCCTTTGAATGATAATGATTATCAATCGCGAATCATTCCATCATTGCCGCCGACAATCCATGATGTAAATCAAGAAATCTCGTTGAGGCGTGTTTTTTGTGCGGTCGCGCGTAAGGCGTCCAAAGGCGCTAAACTGTTTTCCCGATGCAGGCGCCAGGAATGCTGCGCCCATACTCGAACCAAGGAGGCAAAATGACGACGTCAAGACGGCTGCGGTCGGCCAACATCACGCAGGGTCCGGCCCGGGCGCCCAATCGATCCATGTACTATGCACTGGGCTACAAAGAAGAAGACTTCGTCAAGCCCATGGTCGGCGTAGCCAATGGATACAGCACCATCACGCCCTGCAACAGCGGTTTGCAGAAACTGGCGGATGCGGCGGTGGCCGCCATTACCGCGTCGGGCGGCAATGCCCAGGTGTTCGGAACGCCGACGATCTCGGACGGCATGGCCATGGGCACCGAGGGCATGAAGTATTCGCTGGTGTCCCGGGAAGTCATCGCCGACTGCGTCGAGACCTGCGTGCAGGGCCAGTGGATGGACGGCGTGGTCGTCATTGGCGGCTGCGACAAGAACATGCCGGGCGGCATGATGGGCATGCTGCGCGCGAACGTCCCCTCCATCTACGTATACGGCGGCACGATCCTGCCGGGACGGCTGAACGGCAAGGACCTGAATATCGTCAGCGTATTCGAAGCGGTCGGAGAAAACGCCGCGGGCCGCATGAGCGACCACGAGCTCAAGCAGATCGAGCTCCACGCAATTCCAGGGCCGGGTTCCTGTGGCGGCATGTACACCGCCAACACGATGAGTTCCGCCTTCGAGGCGCTGGGCATGAGCCTGCCGTATTCATCCACCATGGCCAACGTGCACGACGAGAAAACGGAATCGGCCGCCGAGTCCGCGCGCGTGCTGCTCAAGGCCATAGAGCTGGACCTCAAGCCCCGCGACATCGTCACGCGCAAATCCATCGAGAACGCCGTCAGCGTCATCATGGCGACGGGCGGATCCACCAATGCCGTGCTGCACATACTGGCCATCGCCCATGCCGCCGGCGTGGAATGGACCATCGACGATTTCGAGCGCGTGCGCCAGCGCGTGCCGGTCATCTGCGACCTGAAGCCCAGCGGCCATTATCTTGCCGTCGACTTCCACAAGGCGGGGGGCGTGCCCCAGGTCATGAAGATCCTGCTCAATGCGGGCCTCATCAATGGGGACTGCATGACCATCACCGGCAAGACCATGGCCGAAACCCTGGCCGATATCCCGGATACGCCCAGCGCCGAGCAAAAAGTCATCTTCATGCCCGACAGGGCGCTGTATCCGCAAGGACACCTGGCCATCCTCAAGGGAAATCTTTCTCCCGAAGGCGCCGTTGCCAAGATCACCGGCCTGAAGAATCCTGTCATCACCGGCCCGGCGCGCGTATTCGACGACGAGCAATCCGCCCTGAAGGCCATACTGGACGGCAGGATCAAGGCGGGGGACGTCATGGTTCTGCGCTATCTGGGACCCAAGGGCGGACCGGGCATGCCTGAAATGCTGGCGCCCACCGGCGCATTGATCGGTGCCGGCCTGGGCGATTCGGTGGGTCTGATCACCGATGGCCGGTTTTCGGGCGGCACCTGGGGCATGGTGGTGGGGCATGTCGCGCCGGAGGCCGCGGTGGGCGGCAACATCGCCCTCGTCAAGGAAGATGATTCCATCACCATCGACGCGCACCAGTTGCTGCTCCAGGTAAACGTATCCGACGACGAGCTCGCCGCCAGGCGGGCGGACTGGAAAGCGCCCGCGCCGCGCTACACGCGCGGCGTGCAGGCCAAGTTCGCCTTCAACGCATCCACGGCAAGTACCGGAGCAGTGCTGGATCGCTTCTAGGATATGCCGCTTAGCCTGTTGTCCTTGATCGCCGTATCGGTGCTGGGCACCTCGTTCCTGTCGGGGGTGTTCGGCATGGCCGGCGGCATGGTCCTCATGGGCGTGCTGGTGGCCTTTCTGCCGGTGGCTCCCGCCATGATCGTTCACGGCATGGCGCAGATGACCTCCAACGGATGGCGGGCGTTTTTATGGCGCCGCCATATCGATTTCAGGATATTCCGCGGCTATTGCCTGGGCCTGGTCCTGGCATCGATCGCATTCCTGTTCCTGGGGTTCGTGCCCGACCGCGCGCTGGTCCTGATCGTCCTGGGCGCGCTGCCATTCGTGGCCCTGATCATCCCGGCCCGTTACGTGCCCCAGGTGACGTCGCGCTTCGGCGCGGAAGTATGCGGTATGCTCAATACCACGCTGCAATTCATTGCCGGCGTCTCGGGACCCTTGCTGGACGCGTTCTTCATCCGGACCCAGATGGACAGGCGCGCCGTCGTGGCCACGAAGGCCGCCTGCCAGACTGTGTCGCACATGGCCAAGCTGGTGTATTTCAGCCGCGCCATCGGCGGCGAGGACACCTTCGACATCATCATGCTGGCCATGGTGATCGTCATGGCCGTGCTGGGCACCAGCCTGAGCAAGTTCGTCCTTGAAAAAATGACCGACCATCAGTTCCGCCGCTGGACCCAGGCGCTGCTGCTGACCATAGGCGTTGCCTATCTGGTACAGGGTTTCTATGTCTTGTGGAGCCGCTAGGAGCCTGCCGGACTTGCGGCGCAGGCAGGCCCTGGCCGAACAGCACGCTAGCTGAAGATCTTCCGGTTGGACCACAGAAGAAACAGGCAGATGCCGGCGGGGAGCAGCAGGGTGGCATAGGCCAGGCCGTAGCTTCCGACGGACTGCGCGACAATGCCGAAGATGGGCGGCCCGACCACCACGCCCAGGAAAGTCATGGCCAGCGCGCCGCCAGTGGCGATACTGGCTTGGCCCGCGGGCGCCTGGCGCGCGACTTCCGCAAGATACACGCCGTTCCAGCCGATTGCGCTGCTGCCGAACAGCGACAGCACGACGATCACCAACAAGGGCGAATCCACTTTACCCAGAAACGGCGTGATGATGGCGCAGAGCGCGATCAAGAGCGCCAGCACCGCCAGCATGCGCACCGGTCCCAGCATCCGGTCCGACAAATAGCCCCATAGCAGGCGGCCGCCGACACCCGCGGCCTGTGCGACGGCCAGTGTGAAGCCCGCAATCACCAGGCCCATGCCCAAGTCTTCGTGCAGGTAGGTGACCAGGTAAGTGGTCAGGGACGTTTGCGAAATCGAGAACATGAACGACACGGCCGCCAGGATGGCCAGGCTGCGCTGGCTGAAGACCAGGCGCAATGGGCCGGCAAGGCCGTTGCCGAAAGAAAGGAGCTGCGTCCGGTCCCGGTCGGTATCCAGGCTGGCGCACAGCGGCTGGATGGCCAGGGCGCACAGCAACGACGCCAGGGCCACCGCCAGGAACGCCCATTGCCACCCCACCATGTCCGCCAGGCCGGGCACGATGATGCCGGCCAGCGCTCCGCCAAGCGGCACGCCGGTCTGTTTGATGGAGAATACGAAGGACATCCGGTGGGCGGGCGTCGTGCGTGCCAGCAGATGCGAACTTGCGGGTGTTATCGGACCATATCCCAGGCCGATGAGCAGTGCGCCGAAACCGATGGCGAAAAGCGATTCCATCATACAGAGCGCGACACCCGCCGCACACAGCACAAGCCCGAACTGGCTGGCCCTGATGGCGCCGAACCGGCGCACCGCCGCCCCCGCAAGCAGGCTTGCCGTCATGGCGCCCGCATAGGCGATCGCCACATAGATGCCGACATAGGCCGCCGACACGCCCAGGGTTTCCGCCACGGCGGGCGCCACGACCGGAAGCGTCAACAGGCATACGGCAACCAGGGCCTGTACGGTTAGGGTCGCGGCAAGAACGAGAGTCGTAGAAGGCATCGGTTTACGCGGAAGTATCCGGTTGTTGCAGGAAGGTTCAGGGGCGGTGGGCGCGCCCAACCTGTCGTATCATAATCCTTCGTGCGCCGCGGCCATGTCTCCCGGCGGCAAAGACACACAACCACGAAGGAACCATCGTGTTAACAGCCGAACAACGTGCCATCCAGCGCGACATCATCGACCATCTTTGCGTTGCCGACACCTTCGACGCCGGCCGCGAAATAGAACGCCGTGTGACGTTCATGGCGGATTACCTGATGCAGGCCGGGGCGAAAGCCCTGGTGCTGGGCATCAGTGGCGGTGTGGATTCGCTCGTGGGCGGTTGTCTGGCGCAGCGCGCCGCCGATCAAGCCCGCCGGCGCGGCCATGAGGCGCAATTCATCGCCATGCGGCTACCTTACGGCGAGCAGCGCGACGAACCCGATGCACAGGCCTGCCTGGAAGTCATACGTCCGGACCGCCTCGTCACGGTCGACATCAAGCCGGCAAGCGATGCCATGCTACAGGCGATCACGGCAGGCCAAGTCGCGTTCCGCGACGCGTCGCACCAGGACTTCCAGCTTGGCAACATCAAGGCGCGCGAGCGCATGATCGCCCAGTACGCCATTGCCGGTGCCTATGGCGGGCTGGTGGTGGGCACCGACCATGCGGCCGAAGCCCTGATGGGCTTCTTCACCAAGTTCGGGGACGGCGCCGCCGACCTCATGCCGCTGACCGGGCTCAACAAGCGCAGGGTGCGCGGGCTGGCGAAGGCGCTGGGCGCGCCGGACGCGCTGGTCATGAAGGTGCCGACTGCCGACCTGGAATCGCTGGTGCCCCTGAAGCCGGACGAAGACGCCTTCGGCGTCAGCTACGAGCAGATCGACGACTTCCTGGAAGGCAAGAACGTGCCCCAGGACGTATACGAGACCATCCTGCGCACATATCGCCAGTCCGCTCATAAACGCGCCTTGCCGGCCGCGCCTTGAAATTGAAGGGTCAGACCCCGCATGGGGTCTGACCCTTCTTTCCGCTTGTGGGGTCAGACCCTATGGGTCTGACCCCCTTTCTTCCTTAGCGCGGGGTCAGACCCCGTACGGGGTCTGACCCCAACTGCTTATTGCGCCGGCCGGGGCGTTGCCGCGGTGCTGCGCGGCAAAATGGGATACTCCACGCGCGGCTGGTCGCCGGTCAAGGTGTGAAGGAAGGCGGTAATGGCCTTGACCTCTTCGCCGTTCAGTTCATGCCCCAGTTGGCTCGAACCCATGATGGCCACGGCCTGTTCCAGGTCCCACACTTCGCCGCTATGGAAGTAGGGGGCGGTCAGTGCAATGTTGCGCAGCGGGCCGGCACGGAATACGTACTCGTCCGAGGCGGTGTTGGTGACGGCGAAGCGTCCCTTGTCGCCGACCGGCAGAACTTCCGCGCCGGGCCGCTTGATCACGCCGAAGGGAAAATAGCCCTGACCGCCGACGTTGATGCCGGAGTGGCAAGCCACGCAGCCTTTGTTGATGAACAGGTTCAGGCCATTGAGCTCATGGGCGCTCATGGTTTCCTTGCCGGCCAGCCATTGGTCGAAACGCGAATTGGGCGTGACCAGCGTGGATTCGAAGGCCTCGATGGCCTTGGCCATGTTGTCGAACGTGACGGGATCTTTTTCGCCGGGGAAGGCCTTGGCGAAGAACTCCACGTATTCGGGAATGCTGCGCAGGGTGTCTTCCACGTGCGTGGGCGTGGCGTTCATCTCGACGCTGGCCTGCACGGGGCCCTTGGCCTGTTCCTTCAAGTCGGCGGCGCGGCCATCCCAGAACTGGGCAATATTGAACACTGCGTTCAATACGGTGGGCGAATTGCGGGGGCCGGCCTGCCAGCCGTGGCCGATCGACGTGGGAATATTGTCGGCGCCGCCGGTGCCGACGCTATGACAGGTATTGCAGCTGATGATGTTGCTCTTGGACAGACGTGGTTCGAAGAACAGCCACTTGCCCAGTTCGATCTGGTCCGTGGACAGGTTCCTGTCCTTGATGACGACTTGCGCTTCGGGAATGGGCTGGAACAGGGCGCCGGCCGTTTTGCGGAGCTGGTCGGACGAGGGAGTCGAAGGGGCCGCCGCCTGGACACTGAATGCCATGGCTAAGCCGAGAGCTAGGGTAACGCGCTTGAACATGATTTTTCCCATGTTGTGTGAGTAATTGCATTACCCCAATATCATCATGGTTATTTGCCCGCGTGTTTGACGAGAATCAAACCTTACATGCAAATGAACGGATATCGCACTAAGTTACTAGGGATTTAGACGATATACGAAACCGATCAAGTAATATGTATTGTTCGGCTTCACATGGTTTTTCGGCAGGCTTACAGCTTTGCGAAATAATGCGGAATGCGTCCCAGCGCGTAATGGGCGCTGGCCTCGCGGATCTGGGTTCTATCGCCTTGGAAAACACATTTCTCTGAAAACACCTTCAGTGCGCCGCCTTCCCCCTTGCCAGTCCCAGGCAGGCGGAACACCCAGGCAAAGCACTGGGTCCCGGCGGGAATGCTGCTGTCGGTGTCGTCCACCACGCCGGTATTGGATATGGCAAGATTGGCCCGGGTATTGCGCAACGCGCCTTGAGCCATCTCGCGCGCCACCTCTTCGCTCGTCAGGTTGTATTGCTGCAATGTGCTGTCCTGCACGGCAAGATTGCGCTGCTTGGCGTCGACCGAATAGGTTACGAAGGCGCAATCCAGCAGCTTGCCGGCACCGGGAATATCCCCCAGGGTCGCCGCGATCAAGCCCGCCGTGCACGATTCCGCCGTGACCAGCAGCAGGCCGTTGGATCTCATGAATTCGGCGACTTGTTCGATAGTGTCCATGGGCGCGTTTCAGCAAGCGTCGTGCCGGTGTCACCCGAATCATTGACGCACACGACCAGGATCTCGACCGCCTCTTCAGAAGCGCACAGGTAGTGATGGCCCAGGCCGCTGTCGAAGTAAATGCTGTCATGCGCATGCAGTGTGCGCGACTCGCCGTTCTCGAATTGCATGGTCAGGGTGCCGCTGATCACGAAGATGAACTCCTCGCCGGCATGCTTGCTGAAATCGGCGGCATTCGCGGGTTTGCCGGGTTCGACCTTTCCATACATCGGCGTCATTTTCTTCTGAGGCCATTCCGTTGCCAGCATGCCATACAGATAGCGGTTGGCTTTATAGATGACGGCTTCGTTCACCCGGTCGACGACCATCCGGCCCTGAAGGCCCGAGCTGCTGGGCTTATGGAAGAGATCTGTAAGATCCAGTTGAAGCGCCTGGCTGACGGCCAGGAATTTCTCGTAGCTCAGCGCGATGAGCCCCCGTTCTGCCTTGGACAGCGATGCGAGGGACACGCCGGACCGCTCCGCGAGCTGCAACAGAGTCACGCCGCTGGCTTTTCTGGCCGCACGTATCTTTTCGCCCAGTTCCACCTTGGTCAGCGTGGGCACAGGGCCAGGTCCGCGATGTTGTTCCGCCGCACTGCTCATAATAAACAACAATAATTTAATTCTAGTTTCTTATACATTTAAATTATTTTCATATAGGAAAATTTTAGCCTATCGTTACGGCTTCATGTGTTTTTGCAGAGCTGCCCATTATGCCGCAACCTTCCTCTGCCGATCAGGCTTATCCGGCGAGTTCCGTAGATTGGATCAGCAAGCTGATTTCCTTCGATACCACCAGCAGGCTGTCCAATCTCGACCTCATTGACTTCATCAGAGCGTATCTCGAGCAGCAGGGGCTGCAATGTGTATTGACGCATGATCGTTCCGGCAAGAAGGCAAATCTTTTTACGACCATACCCAGTGCCACCGGCGCAACGACCGGAGGCATCGTGCTGTCCGGCCATACCGACGTGGTCCCGGTGGACGGCCAGGCGTGGACCACCGATCCCTTCGTGGCGTCGATACGCGACGAACGGCTGTACGGGCGCGGCGCCTGCGACATGAAAGGTTTCGTTGGCGTGACGCTGCAATTGGTCCCCATGATGATAGGGGCGCGGCTGGCCCACCCCGTGCATCTCGCGTATTCCTACGACGAAGAGGTGGGCTGCGTGGGCGCGCCGGGCATGATCGAGGATCTCGTCAAACGCGGCGTGAATCCCTCCGCCTGCGTCGTGGGCGAGCCGACCAGCATGCGCACCATCGTTGCGCACAAGGGCATCAATGCCTACCGCTGCCGGGTCCACGGCCATGCGGCGCATTCATCCCTGACAAACCGTGGGCTGAACGCCATAGAGTATGCGGCGCGCATCATCTGCATGATCCGGGACATCGCCGACAGCCACAAGGCCGACGGTCCGTTCGACGAGGCCTTCGACGTTCCCTACACGACGGTGCAGGCCAGCATGATACGGGGCGGCATCGCCCTAAATACCGTGCCGGACCTGTGCGAATTCGAATTCGAATACCGCAACCTGCCCGACACGTCCTCCGAAGAAATCCTGCGGCGAATCCAGGCATACATCGACCAGGACATCGTGCCGCGCATGAAAAGCGAGAATGCCGCCGGGCGCGTGGAGATCGAGCAATTGGCCAAGTCTCCAGGACTGGACGTTGCCGAGAAGGAAGCGATCACGCAGCTGGTGCGGGCGCTGACGAACGACTACGAGGTCCGCAAGGTCGCGTATGGCACCGAAGCGGGGCTTTTCCAGAAAGCGGGCGTGCCTGCCGTCATATGTGGTCCTGGAAACATCGAGCAGGCGCATCGTCCGGACGAATACGTCGCCTTGGACCAGATCGCGCAATGTGAGAAGTTCCTCACGGCTTTGATCCGGGGTCAGACCCCGAATGGGGTCTGACCCCAGTGCCGACCAAACCATCCAGAGACACAGCAGGAGCCAATCCATGAACGCAGAGCAGGCACAGCCATTTACCCTGGAAACCGTTGCACAGGCGCATGCCCGCCTGGCCGAGTACGTCAGGACGACTCCCGTACTCGACTACTCGGGTCCGGCGTTTCCCGGTGGAACGGTCGCGAATTTCAAATTTGAATTGCTGCAGCAATCCGGCACGTTCAAGGCGCGCGGCGCCTTCACCAATCTGCTCGGTCTGTCCGATGAAGCCAAGGCGCGGGGCGTGACCTGCGTATCGGCCGGCAATCATGCCGTGGCGGTTGCCTACGCGGCGCACCGGCTGGGCGTCAAGGCAAAAACGGTGATGATCAAGTCGGCCAGTCCGGCGCGAGTCGCGCTGTGCAAGCAGTACGGCGCCGAGATCATCTTCGCCGACGATGGACAGCAAGCCTTCGACATCGTGCGTGGTATCGAGCAGAACGAAGGGATGACCTTCATCCATCCCTTCAGCACCTATCCGACCGTCCTGGGCACCGCCACGCTCGGCTACGAATGGCTGCGACAGGCGGGCGACCTGGACGCCGTGATCCTCCCCGTCGGCGGGGGCGGCCTGGCGGCCGGCGTTTCCGCGGCGGTGAAGCTGCACAACCCGGCATGCCGCGTCTACGGCATCGAGCCTGAAGGGGCCAATGTCATGGCGCAAAGCTTTGCCGCCGATGGCCCGCAGAAAATGGGCGCCATGAGCAGCATTGCCGATAGCCTGATGGCGCCTCATACCGACGCCTACAGTTACCAGATCTGCCGCGACAATATAGACAGCTTGGCCACGGTGACGGAAGACCAGATCCGCCAAGGCATGCTGACGCTGTTCTCCGAACTCAAGCTGGCGGTCGAACCGGCTTGCGCGGTGGCCACCGCCGCGCTGATGCATTCCTTGCGTGAAGAGCTGGCAGGCAAGCGGGTTGGAGTCTTGTTGTGTGGCACGAATACCGATCCCGCCACTTACATGAAGCATTTGAGCGCGGCCGTCGGAGCGGCCGGATGAGTCTCCAGGTATATACCGCGACCGCCGAGCAGGTATACGGCGGCCTGTCCATGCACGAAAGCATCCAGCTGATGAGGCAGGCTTTCCTGGCCCTTGCCAATGGAAGGATAGACCAGCCGTTGCGCACCATCGTCAAATCGCCGCTGAGCATCGGCTATCTTGGCCTGATGCCGGCCTGCGTGAACGACCCCGACATCTATCCCGTTCCGGTCTATGGCGCCAAGGTGGGCACGCTGTTTCCGGGCAATCCCGCGCTGGGCAAGGATCCGCATCAGGGCTGCGTGGTGCTCATGAGCGGCGAGACCGGAGAAACGCTCGCCATCGTCGATGCGAGCAGCATCACGGCCTTGAGGACGGCGGCGGTGTCCGGCCTGGCCGCCGACCTGCTGGCCCGTCCCGATGCACGGGTCCTGACTTTGTTCGGAGCGGGTCATCAAGCCGAATGGCAGCTCAGGGCGATTGCGGCCGTGCGTCCACTGGAGGAAGTCCAGATCGTCAGCAGGCATCCGGACAGCGCCCGTCGATTCGTCGAGCGGATGCAGTCCGAATTTTCATTTCCCTTGAAGGTCGCGCCGGATGCCAGGGACGCCGTCGAGAAATCCGACATCGTCCTGACGGCAACCAATTCGGCCCAGCCGGTTCTCGAGCGCTCGTGGATACAGGCGGGAACGCACGTCATCGCCATGGGGTCCAGCACGCCGTCCCATTGCGAGATCGATGCGGACACCATGGCCGATGCCACGCTGTTCGTGGACCTGGCCAATTCGACCCGGAACGAGTCGGGCGAGTATCTCAATGCCTTGCGTCTGGGACGGATCGATGCCGACAAGCCGTTGACGGAATTGGGATCGGTGGTGAAAGGAAGTGCGCCCGGCAGGCGGTATGCGCAGGAGGTCACGCTGTTCAAGTCCCTGGGCCTCGCGCTCGAGGACGTGGTGATGGCGGCCGCCATGCGCCGGCGCTACGACAGCGGCGGGAACGGCGTCTGCGTTGAGTTGTAGTTCATTGATCAAAAAGCGAATTTCAATAAGCAAGAGGGGATATCAGCATGAAGCTGGCAAACAGATGGTCAAAGACATTCATGGGCTTGGCATTGTCCGGCCTGGCGTTATCGTTGGGGACGGGCGCGGCTCAAGCTCAGAATCTTCCCGATCCGATCAAGCTCGTCGTGGGCTATCCGCCGGGGGGTACGGCGGATGCGGTGGCGCGCGTCTATGCGGAAAAGCTGCGGGTCGAACTGGGTGTCGGCGTGGTGGTGGACAATCGCGCCGGTGCGGGTGGCCAGGTAGCCGCTCAGGGCTTCGTGCGAGGCCCCAAAGATGGATCGACCCTGCTGGTCGCCAATAATCACATGCTGTCCACGCTGCCGCTGACCGTGAAGACGGTGACTTACGATCCGATCAAGGATTTCGCGCCGGTCGCACCCATCGCCAAGTTCGAGCACATCCTGGCCGTCGGCAAGAACACACCGGCAAAGTCGCTGGACGAGTACATCTCTCTGGTACGCCGGCAGCCCGACGTTTACGGGCTTTACGGCATTCCCGCGCCGGGAAGCGCGCCGCAATTCATCGGCTACAGCATCGCCAAGAAGAACGACCTGAAGATGACGGCCGTGCCCTACCGCGGCGGCGCGCCTTTGCTGAGCGACCTGCTGGGCGGCCACGTGCCCGCGGCGGTGGATGCCATCGGCACCATTACCGAATACGTCGCCAAAGGCGAGGTCAAGGTCCTGGGCGTTACCGGCCCGGAACGCCTGGACATCCTGAAGGACGTTCCGACCTTCGTCGAGCTGGGTTATGGGAATCTGAATGCGTCGGGATGGATGGGGATTTTTGCTCCCGTCGGAACCGACCCTGCCATCATCGAACGCCTGAACCAGGCCTTCAACAAGGTCTCGGCCATGCCCGACATCGCGAAAGCCATCGTGCCGATCGGGTTTGCGCCGCATTCCGGTTCGCCCAATGACCTGAGCGACATCGTCAAGAATGACCTCGACACTTGGGGCCCGATCATCCGCGAATCAGGCTACGTGGCGGAGTAATTCGGGGGTGGGGTCAGACCCCGTACGGGGTCTGACCCCCTTGAACCCGCCTTGGGGACAGACCCCGCATGGGATCTGTCCCCATCAGCTCCACATGGCAAGCCGCAGCGCCAAGAAGGACATGACCAATGCGATCATGCCGTCGAGGATGCGCCAGGCTTTGGCGTTGGAGAACAGCGGGGCGAAGAGGCGTGATCCGGCGCCCAGGACGATCAGCCAAAGCGTGCTGGCCGTCAACGTGCCGGCAGCGAACCCCAGCTTTGCTTCCTGGAAGTTCTGGGCGATGGATCCCACCACCATCATGTCCAGCCAGAAATGCGGATTGAGCAGGCTGAAACCGACGGCGCCCAGCAGCGCGGCGCGCCGCGAGGACATCGCCTGCTGCGCCATGGCCGGGCCGGCTTGAGGCCGTAGCGCGCGCCGTGCGGACTGGTATGCATACCAGAGCAAAAAGACAACGCCGAACCATAGAATCACGCTCGACAGCCAGGGCAGCCATTCCGTCATGGCCTGCAGCCCCAGCACGCTGGCGAAGATGAAGACGGCATCGATTGCCGCGCATACCATCAGGATGGCCAGCAGATGGGACCGCATGATGCCTTGCCGGAGAATGAAGGCGCTTTGAGCGCCCACGACTGCGAACAGCCCCAGGCCGGTGGCAGCGCCACTGGCCCAGGCGGACAACAATGCGGGTGGCATGGCGATGGGTAGCATTCTGGACTTCCAATGGGGATTCGTCGAGCGCGCGAGCCGCGCGATGTGACTATATTCTCGATGATCGAAGGTATAAAATGAAGCTAATTTAATTTAATCAGATTAAGAAATTCTTAATATGAGAATAGATCATGGGAACCTCAGGGCGCTCGCCGCGGTCGTGCGGGAAGGCAGTTTCGAACGCGCCGCCGCGGTCCTCAATGTGACACCGTCGGCGGTATCGCAAAGAGTCAAGGCTTTGGAAGGACGCATGGGCCGGCTTCTGGTCCAGCGCAGCGTGCCCGCCGTTGCCACGGCCGACGGCCACATCCTGGTTCATTTGGCCGAGCAGGCCGCGCTGCTTGAACACGATGCATTGACCCGCCTGGGCCTGGAAGACGAGGCCGAAAGCGCCAGCATCGCCGTCGCGGTCAATCACGACAGCCTGGAAACATGGTTCATCAAAGCGGCACGCATCTTTTCCGATCGGGCCCGCGCCACGCTCGATTTGCAATCCGAAGACCAGGATCACACCGCGGCGCTCTTGCGCAATGGCGCCGTGCTGGGTGCCGTCACCACGCTCGCCGATCCGGTCCAGGGCTGCCGCATTCATGGACTGGGCCGCATGCGCTATGTGGCCAGCTGCTCCCCGGAATTCCATGAGCGCTATTTTTCCTCCGGAGTCAGCGCGCGTACCCTGGCAGAGGCTCCCGTTCTGGTCTTCAATCGCAAGGATGCCATGCAGGCCCGATTTGCCGCCAAGGTTCTACGGGGCGAGCCCTGGCATCCGCCGGTATGGTGGGTGCCCTCCTCGCGCGCGTTCGTCCAGGCCACTTTGGCAGGCCTGGGGTGGACCATGAATCCGCTTCCCCTGATCCAGCGCGAACTCGACGACGGGGCGCTGGTGCCACTGCGCGTCCGGGCCTGGGAAGATGTGCCCTTGTATTGGCAGCACTGGCGCATCAACTCCGAAACCATGGACACGCTCACGGCGGCAGTCCTCGAAGCCTCGTCCGAACTGATCCGGCGCTGAAGGGACAGACCCCGGAAGGGGTCTGTCCCTTGAACCTTACCGCCCCGGGGTCAGACCCCATTCGGGGTCTGACCCCTGAACCGTCCTGCTCGGGGTCAGACCCCGTACGGGGTCTGACCCCATCCGAAACCCTCCCGGACGCTAAAGAGTCCATTTCCCGCGCCGTTATCGAAGCTGAGCTTCTATATAAAGAGGACGGCCCATGATCAATCTCGATAAGAACCCCGCAATATCGCCGGGCCTGGAATCCGGCGCGATCCCATCGCCCGCCGGCAAGGCCGGTACGATTTCTTCCTCCGGGAACGGCAATGAAGTGGCCGGCGGACTGCCGTCTTCAGGCATCCATGTCGACCTGTCGCCCGCGGGAAGGACGCTCTCGGCGGCGGGAAGCAAAGGGAACGCCAACGGCGACATCGACGACAGCGATCTGCCGGACCAGATCAAGCAGGCATTAAAGCGCATCCGGGAGATCCGGGCCGAACTTCAAAAGAAGCAAAGAGAGCTGCAGGAAGTCATGGCTGATACGCGCATGAAGCCGGACCAGCGCAAGATGCGCGTGGCCATGCTGCAGTCCGAGGTGATGTCGCTGACGGCTGCTCTGCATCTGGCCAGCAACGCATTGGCCAAGCTGATGAATGAGCTCGACCTGAGCGCCGAGCAAGCCATGACGGCGGGACAGCTCATGATGGCATGAACGAAGGGTCAGACCCCGAATGGGGTCTGACCCTTGAACCGTCCTGCCTGGAGGTCAGACCCCATCCGGGGTCTGACCCTTCAACTTCGCCGCCCCGGGGTCAGACCCCGTACGGGGTCTGACCCCATGCCGCTTGCGGCGCCCGCCAAGAAGGTGTAACGTCATTGGCCCATGAAGGCCGTACAGGCAGTACTCCGAGACTCTAGCAAGCATGCGTCAGAATCACCCGCAGGAATCGCACATCGACGGCAACACAGGCCTTGGAGGGAACCAGGCCGCTACGCAACAGCAGGAAAGGCGGGCGCTGTTCGCCCTGGGCTTCGCGGGGTTCGGAAGCAGCGCCATGATGCGTGTCTGCGATCCCATGCTGCCGGCGCTGGCGCAAGACTTCAATGTCACGGCCGGGCAGGCATCGCACACCATTTCGGCCTACGCCATCGCCTATGGCATCCTGCAACTGGTATTCGGCCCCTTGGGTGATCGCTACGGCAAGCGCCGCGTCATCGGGATCGCGGCATTGCTGTGCATCGTCGGGAATGCGATCGCCGTATTCGCCGCCACGCTGGACCTGCTCATCATCGCCAGGGTGCTGGCGGGGGTCGCCGCCGCCGGCATCATTCCGCTGTCCCTCGCCTGGATTGGCGACACCGTTCCCTATGCCGAGCGCCAGGCGGCGATGGCCCGCTACCTGACCGCCATACTCATGGGGCTGATCGCCGGCCAATGGGTATCGGGCGTCATCACGGATGTCTGGGGCTGGCGCTGGATCTTCGCCCTGCTGTTCGTGTTCTTCCTGGTGGTGGGCCTGGCATTGTCGCTGGACCGATCGATCCGCCGGGAAGCGCGGCGGCCGATGTCCGGCAATGGCTACATTCGCGACATGATCGGCGTGCTGACCAATTTGTGGGCGGTCTGGCTGCTCGTGGTCGTGACGCTGGAAGGCGCGTTCGTATTTTCGGCGATGGCGTTCCTGCCGACTTTCATGCACGATGAGTACGGCTTCGGCATCTCCGTTTCGTCCGGCATCGTCGCGCTCTATGGCGTCGGCGGCATGATGTATTCCTTCAGCGCCCGCAAGCTGCTGTCGCGGTTCAGCGAAGGCGGCATGGCGATGCTGGGCGGCTTGCTGCTGACTGTTTCCTGGCTGGTCGTGGCCGTGCTGGATCATTGGGAATGGGTGCTGCCGGCGACCATGGCGGCGGGTATCGGCTACTACACGCTGCACAGCACCCTGACAACCCGGGCCACTCAGATGGCGCCTGCCGCCCGAGGCACGGCAATGTCCTTGTTTGCGGGCTGCCTGTTCCTGGGCATCTCGATCGGTGTCAGCTTGTCCGGCCTGGTCATCGATCACATCAGCTACCGGTGGGTATTCGCCATCTGCGCGCTTGGGCTGGGCCTGCTGGCGAGCGCATTTGCTTATAGTCTGCGGATGCGCGACAAGCGCTGACGCTATATGGGGGTTCCGATGTCTCAGCAAAAAAATGCGGATCTGCCGCTGAAGGATATCAAGGTCATCGAGCTTGGCGCACTGATCGCCGGGCCTTACGCAAGCACGATACTGGGGCAGTTCGGCGCGGACGTGATCAAGATCGAACCGCCCGGCGAAGGCGACCCGCTGCGCAAGTGGCGCAAGCTGCACGACGGCACTTCGCTATGGTGGTATACGCAAAGCCGCAACAAGAAATCGGTGACGCTCGATCTGAAAGCGCCGGAGGCCCAGGACATCGTGCGCAAGCTGGCTGCCGAGGCGGACATCGTGATCGAGAATTTCCGCCCGGGCACGCTCGAGAAATGGGGCCTGGGATGGGAACAGCTATCCGCCGTCAATCCGGATCTCATCATGGTGCGCATCTCGGGGTACGGGCAGACCGGCCCGGCAAGCCAGCGTCCGGGATTCGCGGCGATTGCGGAATGCATGGGCGGCCTGCGCTACGTAACCGGCTACCAGGATCGCGCGCCGGTGCGCACCGGCGTCAGCCTGGGCGATACGCTGGCATCCCTGTACGGCATCATCGGCGCCCTGATCGCCATGCATCATCTGAAGGTGAATGGCGGCAAGGGCCAGTACATCGATGTGGCCTTGTACGAGGCCGTCTTCGCCGTCATGGAAAGCCTGGTCCCGGAATATTCCGCGCAGGGCTATGTGCGCGAACGCAGCGGCTCATCGCTGCCGGGCATCGCGCCCTCCAACACCTATGTGTGCGCCGATGGACACTACGTGGCCATTGCCGGCAATGGCGATGGGATATTCAAGCGCCTGATGACGGCCATAGGGCGCGAAGATCTCGCACTCGATCCCGAGCTGGCGCATAACGACGGCCGTGTCCGCCATGTCGACCTCATCGACGGCGCGATTCTCGAATGGACCGGGCGCCACGACCTGGGTACGGTGCTGAAGGTGCTGGAACAGGCCGCTGTGCCCAGTGGGCGCATCTATACCGCCGAAGACATCGTCAAGGACGAACACTACCTCGCCCGCGAAATGATCCAGCGATTCACCTTGCCGGACGGCCTGCCCATCGACTTACCGGGTGTCGTTCCCAAGCTGAGCGCCACGCCCGGCGGCACGCGATGGCTGGGCCCTGAATTAGGGCAGCATACCGCCGAAGTCCTGAAGGAAATCGGCGTCACGCCCGAGCAGTACCAGCGCATGCGCGACGCGGGCATCGCCTAGGGCCAAGGATTCAAGGGTAGCGCACCGGCTTTCCGGGAATATCGGGCATGGGAATGAATTCGGTTTCTCCGGGGACGCCGGCAAAGCGCTGCTTGCGCCAATCTTCCTTGGCCTGCTCGATGCGGTCGGCCGAACTCGAGACGAAATTCCAGGACAGGTAGCGCGGCCCGTCCATGGGTTCCCCGCCCAGCATGACGAAGCGGGCCGGGTCCGGGCCGGCCGCCTTCACCGTGACCTGTTTGCCGGGCTTGAGCACCAGCAACTGTCCCGCGCCATATTGGCCATCCGCGGCCAGGTCCAGCGTGCCCTGCACGATGTAGATGGCTTGTTCGGGATACTCGGGCGGTATGGACAACTGATGCCCAGGCAGCAGTTGCACGTCGACCTGAAACAGCTCCGACAAGGCGGGTACGGTCGAACGCTTGCCGAAGAAACGGCCGGCCACGATGCGCGCCGCAACGCCGGTGTCGGACTCGGTGGGCAGATCATCCTTGCCCACGTGGACGAAGCTGGGCGCGCATTCTTCATGGGCCTTGGGAAGCGCCACCCAGCATTGCAAGCCGTATAGCGCTGATGTCAGCTCGCGCGCCTGTGTCCCCGTCCGCTCGGAATGAACGATACCGCTGCCCGCCGTCATCCAGTTGACGTCGCCCGGCTGGATGGCCTGGACGCTGCCGACGCTGTCGCGATGCATGATCTCGCCTTCGAACAGATACGTCACGGTGGCCAGGCCGATGTGAGGATGGGGGCGGACGTCCAGCCCCCGGCCCGGCGCGAAGACATGCGGGCCCATCTGATCGAGGAATACGAAGGGCCCCACCATGCGGCGCTGCCGCGAGGGCAAGGCGCGCCGGACTTCAAAGTTGTCGCCCAGATCGTGGCTGCGGGGCACGACGACGGTCTCGAGCGCACTGTCTTCAGGAAGTTGGTCGGTCATGGCGGTGTCTCCGAGGATGGCATTCGCACAGTGTAGCCGGGGTCAGACCCCATACGGGGTCTGACCCCTCCTTATAACCCAGCCGGCAAGTCAACGGGGTCAGACCCCGCATGGGGTCTGACACCCACCTCATGACCCCGCCGGCAAGTTCAAGGGGTCGGACCCCGCACGGGGTCCGACCCCTCAAAATACCCCAGCTAAGGGTAAACCCCTGCGAAGTCCGCTTGACCGCCTTTCCTTGAACGTGGAAGATTCTCGTTTTAGAGAATTCTCATATTTGATAATTCAAATTGCAGTAATAAAGGACGGGTTTCATGGCGGGCGCGAAGGTGTATGACTATCTGATTATCGGTGCGGGCATGGCGGGAGCTTCGTTGGCCTACCGGCTCAGGGAGCGCGGCGCAATCAAGGTGGTCGAAGCCGAGAGCCAGGCGGGGTATCATTCCTCCGGCCGCTCCGCGGCCATGTTCATGGAAACCTATGGCACGGCCACCATACGCGCGCTCACTCGCGCCAGCCGCTCCTTCTTCGAGGCGCCGCCGGAAGGGTTCAGCGAACATAGCCTGCTGACCGACCGCGGCGTGCTCTACATCGCGCGGGAAGGCCAGGAGGCGCTGCTGGCCGATACGCTTGAACAGCTGCGCGCGACGGGCGCCGAAGTGCGCACGGTGACCGCCGATGAGGTCGTCGCGCGGGTTCCCTGCGTGCGCGGCGAAGGCCTTATCGGTGCAATCGAGGAGGCCGATGCCAAGGACGTCGACGTGCACGCATTGCTTCAAGGATTCCTGAAAGGGGCGAAGCAGGCCGGCGTGGAATTCTCCTACGGCGCCGCCGTTCGCAGCGCGCACCGGGATGGCGACGGCTGGAAGGTCGAGCTTGCCTCGGGCGATACGATCACGGCACGCGTCGTCATCAACGCCGCCGGCGCCTGGGGCCAGCAAGTGGCCGACCTGTTCGGCGCTTCGCGCATTGGCCTGCAGCCCAAGCGCCGCAGCGCGTTCACCTTCAAGGCGGCGGGCGACGCCGATGGCGCATGGCCGGGCATCGAGCACTGGCCGGCGGTCGTGGGCATAGACGAATCCTTCTATTTCAAGCCCGACGCGGGCCAGTTGCTGGGCTCTCCCGCGAATGCGGATCCGGTCGAACCGCACGATGTCGTGGCCGAGGAACTGGACATCGCGGTCGGCATAGACCGCATCACGGCGGCCACCACGCTGCAGATCCGGCGTCCCAACCATACCTGGGCCGGCTTGCGGTCCTTCGTGCCCGACGGTGATTTCGTCATCGGCTGGGACGGCAAGGCCAGCAGCTTTTTTTGGCTGGTCGGGCAGGGGGGATATGGCATCCAGACCTCGCCGGGCGCTTCGCTGCTGGCGTCCAACCTGGTCCTGGGAGAGGGTCTCGACCCTTCGCTGAGCGCGGAGAACCTGGATGCCGCCCTGGTTTCGCCTTCACGCTTTGCCGCCTGAACAAGGCCGAATCACGAACAACACGAACTTCACGAACAGATAGGTAATGGATCATGTCAATTCAACGCTATGAGTCTCCTTTGGGCCTGCCTTTTTCGCGCATCGTGCGCGCGGGCGGCTTCGTCTTCTTTTCGGGGCAGATTCCCATGGACGCCAATGGGCAAGTGGTCAAGGGCGACATCAAGGCGCAGACCAAGGCCGTCATGGAGCGCCTGGGCGATAGCCTGGCCGAGGTCGGGCTGGGTTTCGAGGACGTGGTGAAAGCCACGGTCTGGTTGTCGGACCTTGCCCTGTTCTCGGACTTCAATGAAGAATACCGCCGCTACTTCACCGCCGGCCTGCCCACGCGATCGACGGTGGAGGCCAAGCTGGCCATGGGCGTGGACCTGGAAATCGAAATCCAGGCGCTGGAACGCTGATTCAAATAGGAGACGAAAAACATGCGGATTTTCACCGCCTCGCTGTCCACGGAAACCAACACGTTTTCGCCGATACCGACCGGCATCGATTCTTTCAAGGCCCGCGGCTATTATCCGGCGGGCCAGCATCCGGACAATATGCTGCAGTTCTCGGGGCCTCTGTGGGCGGCGCGCCAGCGCGCGAAGGAGCACGGCTGGACGGTAATCGAGGGTGCGGTGGCAGGCGCCGTGCCGGCCGGCCTGACGACGCGCTATGCGTTCGAGACGCTGCGGGACGAGATCCTGCAAGACCTCCGGAATGCGGGGAAAGTCGACATCGTGGTGCTGGGGCTGCACGGCGCCATGGTGGCCGACGGCTACGACGATTGCGAAGGCGAGCTGATTTCCCGCGTCCGTGAAATCGTCGGACCCGAGGTGGTCGTCGGCGCGGAGCTTGATCCGCATTGCCACATGACGCCGCTGATGTATGAAAACGCCGATTTCCTGGTGTGCTTCAAGGAATATCCGCACACCGATATCCTCGAGCGCGCCTACGATCTGGTGGACCTTTGCGTGGCGAAGCACCAGGGCAAGACCAGGCCCGCCTTGGGTGTTTTCGACTGCGAGATGATTTCCATCATGCATACCAGCCGCGAGCCCATGCGCAGCTTCGTCGACCGACTGCTGCAGATGGAGCAGGAGCCCGGCATCCTGTCGATTTCGATTGCTCACGGCTTTCCCTGGGGAGACGTGCCGGGCATGGGCAGCAAGGTGCTGGTCTATACCGACGGCGATGCAGAACGCGCGCGGCAGCTGGCCGAAAGCCTGGGCCGGGAGATCATCGACTTCCGCGATGCCTTGCAGACCCCCAATCCGACGACGGTCGAAGCGCTGCGCATCGTCGAGGAAAACAAACGCTATCCCGCGGTGCTGGCCGATTCGGCCGACAACGCGGGCGGCGGCGCGGGCAGCGATTCCACTTTCGTCTTCGCGGATCTTCTCGAGCACAAAGTGCGGGACGCGGTCATCGGTCCGGTCTGGGATCCCGGCGCGGTGGGCCTGTGCATGAATGCCGGCGAAGGCGCCGTCCTGACCCTGCGCATAGGCGGCAAGGTTTCCGCGGCGTCGGGCCAGCCCGTGGATGCCGTCTGCACCGTAAAGGCGCTGCGCCGCGATGCCTACATGACGGGCTTGTCCAATACGCCGTCCCTGCTGGGCGACGTGGCGGTGGTTGAGACCGAAGGCATCACGCTGGTGCTGACCAGCGTGCGCAACCAGGCCGTGGGCCGTGACCTGTTCACGCAATTCGGCATCGACCTGGGCGCGCAGAAGTTCATCGTGGTGAAGTCCTCGCAGCACTTTTACGCTGATTTTTCCAAAGTGGCCGCGCAGGTGATCTACCTGGGCACACCCGGATCGGTCACGTCCGACATCAGCACGCTGCCCTACAAGAAGCTGGTTTATCCGAAATGGCCGCTGGCCACGCCGGCTGTTCAATCTGCTGCATCCAATTAAATCAATACTGGGAGAACAAGAAATGAAAATCAAATCCATGAGCATGAAGGCGCTCGCCGCCGGCATGCTGGCCGGCGGCCTGCTGCTGGCCAGCGGCGCGGCACTGTCCGCAACCACCGTGCGCCTCGCGCCGACCGCCGACCTGAAGACGCTGGATCCGCTCTTCAATACCGCCTACATCACGCGCAACCATGGCTACATGGTGTTCGACACACTGTTTTCGCAGGACAGCAAGGGCGAAGTCCATCCGCAAATGGTGGACAGCTGGAAGAAGTCCGAAGACGGCATGCAGTGGTCCTTCACATTGCGCGACAAACTGCAGTTCAACGACGGCACGCCCGTGACCGCGGCCGATTGCGTGGCGTCGATCGAGCGCTGGGCCAAGAAGGACACCTTGGGCAGGTTGTTGATGAAGGCGGGCGCGCAATTCAAGATCGTTGACGACAAGACGTTCGAGCTTACGCTCCAGCAGCCCTTTGGTCTGGTGCTTGCCGCCTTGTCCAAGCCGTCCGGCATGCCGCTCTTCATCATGCCCAAGCGCCTGGCGGACACGGACCCCAGCGTGCCTGTGACGGAAATGGTCGGCTCCGGCCCCTTCCTGTTCAAGAAGGAAGAATGGGTGCCGGGCAACAAGGTCGTGTACGTGAAGAATCCGAATTACGTGCCGCGCTCCGAGCCGGCTGATGGTCTGTCGGGCGGCAAGGTGGCCAAGGTCGACCGGGTCGAGTGGATATACATCCCCGACGCCAACACGGCCGCCGCCGCGCTGCAAAACGGCGAGGTCGACATGATCGAGAGCGTGACGCCGGACTTCCTGCCGGTGCTGGAAGCCAATTCCGAGATCACGCTGACGCCTTCCGTGGCATCGCAGGGCATGATCGTTCCCAACCACATGTTCCCTCCGTTCAACAACGCGAAGGCACGGCAGGCCCTGTATCACCTGGTGAATCAGGTCGAATTCGTGTCGGCGGTCGGCTATGGGGAAAAATACCGCACGGACTACTGCCCGTCCATGTACACCTGCAGTTCGCCCTACGCCAGCGATGCCGGTGCTGCACCCTACAAGAAGCCTGACGTCGAGAAAGCCAAGGCGCTGTTCAAGGAGGCCGGCTACAAGGGAGAGAAGGTCGTCATCCTCTATCCGACCGACAACGTGAACTCCCCGGCCAACCTGGTGCTTGCCCAGGCGCTCGAGAAGGCCGGCATCAACGTCGACCTTCAAGCCATGGACTGGGCCTCGGTGGCGGCGCGGCGCCTCAAGAAGGATCCGCCCGCGGAAGGCGGCTGGAACATCTTCCTGACCCATGGCGGCTATTTCGATGCCGGCACACCGGTGACCAACCCCTGGCTGTCGGCCCCTTGCGGCAACGGCCTGCCGGGCTGGCCCTGCGACGAAAAGCTGGATGAGCTGCGCGCGAAATGGATTGCCGAAGGCGATGCTGAGAAGAGCAAGGAACTGGCCAAAGAGATCCAGGCACATGCTTACGAGGCTGTTCCCTACGTCATGTGGGGGGAGTTCAAGCCTGTCATCGCAACACGCGGCCTGAGCAATGTCGATCTGATGAAGACAGGCATCCCGGTCATGTGGAATGTCGAGAAGAAGTGATCCGCGCTTTCCGGCGCGGGCCGGCAGGAAAACAGAACAAGGAGTCTTGAGTTGTTATATGTATTGCGAAGACTGATCGCGACAATTCCGGTAATGGTTGTCGTTGCGGTATTTGTTTTCCTGCTGACCCACCTGTCGCCGGGCGATCCGGCGGCGGTGCTGGCCGGGGAAAACGCCACGGTCGAGGACGTGGAGAAGATCCGTGCCGCCATGGGGCTGGACAAGCCGCTCATCGAGCAGTTCCTTACCTGGAGCGGCAACGTCCTGACCGGCAACCTGGGCATCTCGACTTCGACCAATGTTCCGGTTTCCACACTGATTCACCAGCGCATGGGTCCAACGTTATCCATCGCGCTGTTCACCATACTTTTTGCCGTGCTGTTCGCCGTGCCATTGGGCGTGGCGGCCGCCTGGAAAGCCGGTTCGTTCACCGACCGGCTCATCATGCTGGCGTCGGTCATGGCGTTTTCCATACCCGTCTTCCTCATCGGCTACGGACTGGTCTATGTCCTGTCGATCAAGATGGGCCTGCTGCCGGTGCAGGGCTACAAGTCCCTGTCGGCCGGCGCGGCGGCGTATTTCAAGCATCTGCTGCTTCCCTGTCTTTCCCTGGGGCTGGTGTATATGGCGCTGCTGACGCGCATGACCCGCGCCACCATGCTGGAGGCGCTGGGCGAGGACTACATCCGGACGGCCAAGGCCAAGGGCCTGGGCGCGCGCCTCGTGATCTGGCATGCGCTCAAGAACGCCGCCAATCCCATCGTGACGACGGTGGGCGTGGGCATCGCCATGCTGATCGGCGGCGTGGTGGTCACGGAAACCGTATTCGCCATACCCGGCCTGGGGCGACTGACCGTGGATGCCGTGCTGCGCCATGACTACCCGGTCATACAGGGCGTGCTGCTGATCGCCTCGGCGGTTTATGTACTGATCAATCTGGTCGTCGACCTGAGCTACAGGCTGTTCGACCCCCGTATGGACCGCTGACCGCCATGCAAACACAAGCCATAGGTTTTATGAGTACAAGAAGAAAGCTCTGGGCCATGTTCCGCATGCAGCCCACCATGTACTTCGGGATCGCGGTGCTGGCGTTGCTGACCGTGGTCGCGATCTTCGCGCCCCTGCTGTCCAGCATGAACCCGCTGGACATCAATCCGCTGGCGCGGATGAAGCCGCCGTCCGCGCAGCATATCTTCGGCACGGATGCACTGGGACGAGACGTCTATGCGCGTGTCGTCTGGGGCGCCCGCGTATCGCTCGTAGTGGGCGTCGCCGTCGCCATCGTCAGCGTGGCGCTGGGTGTGCTGATCGGGATGCTGGCGGGATATTTTTCCAGGCTCGACATGTTCATCATGCGCATCATGGACGGCCTGATGGCCATCCCCAACATCCTGCTGGCCATTGCGCTCATGGCGGTATTCAAGGGCGGCCTCGTCACGGTCATCATCGCCATCATCATCCCCGAAGTGCCCCGCGTGGTGCGGCTGGTGCGCGCGCTCGTGATCTCCATACGCAACCAGCCCTATGTCGAAGCCGCCAAGGCAGTGGGCACGCGCACGCACAAGATCCTGGCCATGCACATCCTGCCGAATCTCTTCGCGCCCTTGATGGTGCAGGCCACCTTCATCGCGGCCTCGGCAATCATCACGGAGGCGGTGCTGAGCTTCCTGGGCGTGGGCATTCCGCCCCAGACCCCGAGCTGGGGGAACATCATGGCGGACGGCCGCAACTTTCTTTCCATCGCGTTTCATATCATCTTGTTCCCCGGCATTTTCCTTGCCGTGACGGTGCTGGCGGTGAACATGCTGGGAGACGGGCTGCGCGACATGCTGGATCCCAAACTGGCAAAGAAAATCTAGGGCGTGGCAATGAGCGACAAGAACATACTGAGCGTCGAGAACCTGAGCGTGCATTTCGAGGGCTTCGATCGCACAGTCGTGGCGGTGAACGACCTTTCCTTCCATGTGCGCAGCGGCGAGACGCTGGGCATCGTGGGGGAATCGGGCTGCGGGAAAAGCGTGACCTCGCTGGCCATCATGCGCTTGCTGGCCAAGTCCGCGCGCGTGGTCTCCGGGACCATCGATTTCGAAGGCAGGAACCTGCTGAGCCTCAGCGAGAAGGAGATGCGCGGGATTCGCGGCAACAAGCTGTCGATGATCTTCCAGGAACCCATGACCTCGCTGAACCCGGTATTCACGGTGGGCCGGCAGATCGCCGAATCCATCGTGCTGCACCAGGGCAAGACCTACAAGCAGGCGCTGGTGGACGCCCAGGGCCTGCTGGAGCTGGTCCAGGTGTCGGATCCGCAGAAAAGGCTGGCGAACTATCCCTACGAGCTATCGGGAGGCATGCGCCAGCGCGTCATGATCGCGATCGCGCTCGCCTGCAAGCCGCGCCTGCTGATTGCCGACGAGCCCACCACCGCGCTGGACGTCACGATCCAGGCCCAGATCCTGCAGATCCTGAAGGACATCCAGCAGCAACTGGGCACCGCCATCGTCCTGATCACGCACGACCTGGGCGTGGTGGCCGAATCCTGTGACCGCGTCATGGTGATGTACGCCGGGTCCAAGGTCGAGGAAGGGCGTGTTTCGGACGTACTGTATCGCGCCCAGCATCCCTATACGCAGGCGCTCATCCGTTCGCTGCCCGCCTTCATGGATTCGGACGCGGAGCAGCAGCGCTTGGCCGAACTGCCCGGCATCGTGCCCACGATCACGCCCGCGGCCTCCGGCTGCGCCTTCTATTCGCGTTGCGCGCGCTCGATTGCCGCCTGCGAATCCAGGGCTCCGACTGCGCTTCAAGCCGGCGATGCGCACCAGTACTGGTGCCGGGCCGCGTCATAGCGGACCCTAATGTAGAAACAGCGAGTAATGGATATGTCTCAGGAAAACACCGGCGTTGTGCGAGGCGGCGAAGTCCAGATGGAAGTCATCGGGCTCAGCAAGCGCTTCATCATAAAAAGCAAGGGAAAAAGCGCGGTGCTGAACGCGGTGAGCGACGTCTCTTTCACCGTGCAAAAAGGCGAGACCTTCAGCATCGTGGGGGAGTCGGGCTGCGGAAAGTCCACATTGGGGCGCTGCCTGGCAAGACTGCTGGAGCCCTCCGACGGCCAGGTGGTGTTCGAAGGCAGGGATGTGGGGCAGCTCAAGAGCGGCGCGCTGCGCGAGCTGCGCAAGAAGATCCAGTTCATTTTCCAGGATCCTTATTCTTCAATGAATCCGCGCATGCGCGTGCGTTCCATCCTGGCCGAGCCGCTGCGCAACTTCTCGGTGCCGTCGGCACAGGTGGAGGCGCGGTTGGAAGAATTGCTGCGCCTGGTCAGCCTCAAACCCGATTCCCTGGACAAGTATCCGCACCAGTTTTCAGGCGGGCAGCGGCAACGCTTGGTGATTGCGCGGGCTTTGGCCCTGGAGCCGGATTTCATCGTGTGCGATGAGCCGGTCTCGGCGCTCGACGTCTCGGTACAGGCGCAAGTCATCAATCTGCTCGTGGACCTGCAAAAGACGCTGCGGCTCACGTATCTCTTCATCTCCCATGACTTGAGCGTGGTGCGGCACCTGAGCCACAAAGTAGCGGTGATGTACCTGGGACGCATGGTGGAGGTCGGTACACGCGACGAGATCTTCAATACGCCGCGCCATCCTTACACCAAGGCGCTCATGGCGGCGGTGCCGCGCTTTTCAGAAGAGAGCCGCGGCCAGCCCAAGGCGCTGCGGCTCTCGGGCGAGATTCCCAGCCCCTTGTCGCCACCGTCCGGCTGCGCCTTCCGGACCCGTTGCCCGAACGCTCAGGCGGTGTGCGCCCAGGCCCAGCCCGAGGTCCGCCGCTTCAGCGCGGACCATGTGGTGGCGTGTCATTTTGCATAGCGGTCGGGGCGGCCGGCCCCATCATTCAGGAGTGGAAGCATGAGCAGTGAACAGAGAGAGTCCTTCGATTTCATTTTGTCCGGCGGTCTGGTGATCGACGGCACGAACACACCGCCGTATGCGGCCGATATCGGCGTGCGGGGCGATCGCATCGCCGCCATTGGCGATCTGTCCGGAGCGACTGCGGCCCGCCGCGAGGACGTATCCGGCCTGGCCGTGTCGCCGGGCTTCATCGATTCGCATACGCACGACGACAACCTGCTGCTGCGCAAGCCCGAGATGGAGCCCAAGATCTCCCAAGGGGTTACCACGGTCATCACGGGAAACTGCGGCATCAGCCTGGCGCCTTTGCTCCATGAAAGCCCTCCGTCTCCCCTCGACTTGCTGGATGTGGGCGGCAGCTATGCATTTTCGACTTTCGCCGACTACCTGAATGCGCTGAGGGAGTCTCCTCCCGCGCTCAACTGCGCCTGCATGCTGGGGCATTCCACTTTGCGGGCCGCGGTCATGAGCGACCTGGAACGCAACGCGACGCCTGAGGAAATCGAACGCATGCGCGAACTGGCGCGTGAAGGCATGGAGGCCGGCGCAATCGGCATCTCCACCGGCACCTTCTATCCGCCCGCCGCGCACGCCACGACCGAGGAAATCATCCAGGTATGCCGGCCCCTGACCGAACACAATGGGGTCTATGCAACGCACATGCGGGATGAAGGCGATGAGATCGTCGCCGCCCTGAACGAAACCTTCCGGATCGGAAAGGAGCTCGATGTGCCGGTGGTCATCTCGCACCACAAACTGATGGGCAAGCAGAACTTCGGCCGCTCCGGCGAGACGCTGGCCATTATTGCCGAAGCGATGAAGACCCAGGAAATATCGCTGGATGCCTATCCCTACGTGGCCGGATCCACCATGCTCAAGAAAGACCGTGCGCTGCTGTCCGCCAAGACCATCATCACCTGGTGCAAGCCGCATCCGGAATACACCGGTCGCGACCTGGACGACATCGCCCGGGAACTGGGCAAGGACCGCTGGGACGCGGTCGACGAACTCATGCCCGCCGGTGCGATCTACTTCATGATGGACGAGGACGACGTCCAGCGCATCATGGCATTTCCGGACACCATGATCGGTTCCGATGGGCTGCCTCACGACACACACCCGCACCCCCGGCTCTGGGGCACATTCCCGCGCGTATTGGGGCATTACAGCCGCGACCTGGGTCTGTTCCCCATCGAGACGGCAGTCTGGAAAATGACGGGCCTGACCGCGAACCGGTTCGGCCTGGCTGACCGTGGCGTGATCCAGCAGAACGCCTACGCCGACCTGGTCGTTTTCGACCCGGCCACCGTCTCGGATGCCGCGACCTTCGAGACACCCATGGAGCGTTCGCGCGGCATACACCACGTATACGTGAACGGCGCAAAAGTCTGGGATGCCAAGACGCATTTCACCGGTCAGTACGCCGGCCGGGTGCTGCAGCGTTCCTGAACACAATACTCATAGGAGGAAGATTTGAAATTGCATATTGCCGTGGCCCAGGTAGGGCCCATCGCGCGCAGCGATACCCGCAGCCGGACGGTTGCGCGCCTGTGCGAGCTGTTGAAGGATGCCGCGAGCCGCGGCGCGAAGTGGGTGACCTTCCCGGAGCTTACGCTCACAACGTTCTTCCCCCGCTGGAGCCTGGACGATCCGCAAGAGGTAGCGAGCTTCTTCGAGAAAGAGATGCCGGGCAAAGAGACGCAGCCGCTATTCGACCTGGCGCGTGAACTGGGCGTCGGGTTCTACCTGGGCTATGCCGAACTGGATGGCGAGCGGCAATTCAATACATCCATTCTGGTCGACGGCGGCGGCAACATCATCGGGAAATACCGCAAGATCCACATACCGGGGGATGCGCAGTCGCAGGACGGCTATCCCATACAGCATCTCGAGAAAAAATACTTCGAAGTGGGCGACCTGGGCTTTCCGGTTTTCGATGCGGGCGACACCCGCATCGGCATGTGCATCTGCAACGACAGGCGCTGGCCGGAAACCTATCGGGTAATGAGCTTGCAGGCCGTCGACATCGTCATGGTCGGCTACAACACCCCGACCGGCTACGGGCGGCTCGGAGAGCCCAAGCACTTGCCGCTGCACCACAACCATCTGTCCTTGCAGGCGGCGGCCTACCAGAATACATGCTGGGTGGCCGCCGCGGCCAAGGCGGGCGTGGAGGAAGGCGTACACATGATAGGCGGGTCCTGCATCGTGGCGCCCACCGGCGAGATCGCCGTCCAGGCGTTGTCGGAGGACGACGAGGTGATCAACTACGTATGCGACATGAGTATGGCGGATGGCTACCGCGGTAATATCTTCCATTACGAGCGGCACAGAAGACCCGAGCACTATCGGGCTATCGTGGATCGCGTGGGTTCCAGCCGCTCGCCTTTATAAGAACGGGGGAGGGCCATGGGGTCGAATACGGATGCGCTGAATCATAAAGTCGTTTCGAAAGAGGCGATGGGCACGCGTCTTCGAGCCATACGCAAGCAGAAGGGTTTCACGCTCAAGCAGCTCTCGGCGGCGTCGGGCGTGGCCTTGTCCACCTTGTCGAAGGCGGAATTAGGACAGACCGCCTTGAGCTACGAGAAATTCGTGGCGATTTCGCTGGCGCTCGACGTGGATATGTCCGTGATGCTGCAAACAGGCGCCGACCATGCGCCGAACCGGCTGAATGGGCAGGTGCTGAAGGCCAGCAGCCTCGAGCAGGACGAATATCTTACCGATACCTATCGGCACCAGTTCCTGTTCAGCGAAACATCGGGCAAGGTCATGACGCCCATCATGGCCACCATCTTTTCCCGGGATCTCGAAGAATTCACCGAATACATCAAGCATCCGGGGCAGGAATTCACTTATGTGCTGTCGGGTTCGATCCGCATCGTTTTCGAAACGGGCGAAGCCATCAGCCTCAAGCGAAACGAGGCCGCGTACTTCGATAGCTCGGTCGGCCATGTGTATTTGTCGACCAGCAAGGCGCCGGCGCGCGTACTGGCAGTGTGCACCGACACGCCGAACTGGCCGGTCAGAAACCGCACATCGACATGAAGTTTTCCCACTGGATGCGCATGTCGGGCGTCAGGTAGCCCAGAAAAGAGAGCCCCAGCACTACCGCCAGCACCAGCACGCCCACGACGCGCCGGTGCCGCGAGGCTGCGGACGGCGACTGGGTGTCGGAAGTGCTTGATTCGGTATTCATGGCTTCAAGGTGTCTGTTAATGGGGTCAGACCCCGTACGGGGTCTGACCCCATCAGCCCTAGTATAAGCCTTCGGGGTCAGACCCTGTACAGGGTCTGACCCCCCAGGTCGGCTACCGGTATTTCGAGGTCAGACCCCGCATGGGGTCTGACCCCAATGCCGTCATGCCCCTTGCGGAGCCTGCCCCCCAACAGCCAGCGGCTGCTCTCTGATGGGCAGGCACAAGGCCGCCGCCACCACCGCCAGCACGATGCCGGCCCACCAGACGCTGGCATAGCTGCCGGTGGCGCCGTAGGCGTAGCCGCCCAGCCATACGCCGATGAAGCTGCCGATCTGGTGTCCAAGGAATGCGATGCCCGACAGGGTGGCGGCATATCGGAAGCCATAGATCTGACCGATCAAGCCCTGCGTCAGCGGCACGGTACCCAGCCAGAACAGCCCCATCCATGCCGCGAATACATAGGCGACCCACGGCGACATCGGCATGGCGAGCAGGAACATAATGCCGAAAGCACGCAGGAAATATACCGCGGCCAGCAGATTCTTCTTGCTGTAGCGCCCGCCCAGCTTGCCCGCGTAAAAGGATCCCGCCACATTGAACAAGCCGATCAGGGCAATCGCGACCGCGCCATGTCCGGCGCTCAGTCCGCCGTCGACGAGGTAGGCCGGCAGATGCAGGGTAATGAAGGCGGTATGGAAGCCGCAGACGAAATAGCTCCAGAACAGGAAGTGGAACGATGGGTGTCGGAAGGCTTGCCTGACGGCGGTGCCCAGGGATTGATGTCCGCCTGTCGCGGAGGCGTCCGGCTTGCCGCGCAACAGCAAGGCCAAGGGCATGGCCGCGGCGGCGAACAAGGACATCAGCCAAAGCGCGCCGGTCCAGTCAAAGGTGGAAATGGCGATCTGCCCGATCGGCACGACGGTGAATTGCCCCATCGATCCGCCCGCGCTGGCGATGCCCATGGCCGTGCTTCGGTATGCCGGCGGAACCGCGCGGGCGATCACCGGCAGGATCACGGGAAACGTGGTGCCCGCCTGGCCCAGTCCCACCAGCACGCCGGCGGTCAGGTACAAGGAAAGCTCATCGGTGGATAGCCGCGTGCCGACCATCCCGAACACGAAAAGCAAGGCGCCCAGCGCGATCGTCCGTCCCGCTCCATAGCGGTCGGCCAATATGCCCATGAAGATGGAGCCGACGCCCCACACCAGGTTCTGGATGGCGAACGCCATCGAAAAAACGTCGCGCCCCCATCCCAGTTCCGTGCCCATGGGCTGCATGAACAGCCCAAAGGTGGCCCGCACGCCCATGACGAGCAGCACGACGAACGCGCCGGCGTACAGCGTGCGCATATAAGATGGAGTGGTTGTGGACATGATCGATTCTTGGAAGGGAAAGGCCGGCGAGACGCAGGGGGTGATATTAGCATTGCGCCTCTCATGGCGGATTGCATCCTGCGCTAAATGGAATAACATGGAGACGAGTCCCTCACCCAACTTCAGGAGCCACACCATGAGTCATCATGTCTACAAGCAGTTGGATCTGACCGGTTCTTCCCCCGACAGCATCGAAGACGCTGTCAGCACGGCCATTGCCAAGG
Source organism: Alcaligenaceae bacterium (assembly GCA_013416435.1). Lineage (GTDB taxonomy): Bacteria > Pseudomonadota > Gammaproteobacteria > Burkholderiales > Burkholderiaceae_B > Parapusillimonas. The sequence goes on from JACCEN010000003.1 coordinate 113,741, forward strand.
CGCACGAGACCGTGCGCAACATCCAGTGGTTTACCGTTACCGATACGCGGGGGCATGTCGTCGACGGCAAGGTAGCGCACTGGCAGGTTTCCATCAAGGTGGGATTCACGCTGGACTGACCCCGGGTGCGGGATGGCCCGCAAGCGCGGGCCGCTCCGTCGCGTAGCTTAGTCTTCGCGGTTGGTGACTTCCACCAGGTGGTAGCCGAATTGCGTCTTTACCGGGCCCTGCACCACGCCGACCGGCGCGCTGAATACGACCTCATCGAACTCCTTGACCATCTGGCCGCGGCCGAAGGTGCCCAGGTTGCCGCCGTCGCGGCTGGACGGGCAGCTGGAATTTTCCTTGGCTACTTGCGCGAAATCCGCGCCATTCTCGATCGCGGTCTTGAGTTCCTGGCACTTGGCTTCCGTGTCGACGAGAATATGGCGGGCTGAGGCTTGGGTCATGAAAGTACTCCTTCAAAGAATTGAACATAGAAGAGTAACGCAAACATGGCCGGAAGGTGCGCCGGTCGGGATGGCCCCACGTATAATATTGGCGCATGAATCCCTCGACCCTTATCGGCATTGTCGCAAGCGTGGTCCTGCTGGGCGCCGTGCTGTTCTTTTCCGCAGAGGACGCCGCCTCGTTCATCGACTTGCCCAGCCTGGGCATTGTCGTCATCGGCACGCTGGCGGCCACTTTCATCAGCTACCCCTTGCGCGAAGTGCTGCGCATCTTCCGGTTGCTCGGTCCTGTGCTGCGCAACGAGCGCCTGCACACCGAGCAGGATATCGACGATCTCATCTCTATTTCACGGCTATGGATGAAGGACGACATCCGCAAGGTCGAGGCGGCTCTTGAAAATGTCTCCAATCCTTTTCTCAAGACCGGCGTCCAGCTCGTCATAGACCATACGCCAGAGCAGGACATCATCGATCTCATGCAATGGCGGGTGTCCCGGTTGCGTGCCCGCGAGCGCGCGGAGGCGCAGCTGTTCAGGACGATGGCCGGCTTTGCGCCGGCGTTCGGCATGCTGGGCACGCTGGTGGGGCTGGTCAATCTGCTCTTCCTGCTGGGAGACGGCGACATGGCGGCTATTGGCCAGCAGATGGCGCTGGCCTTGATGACCACGTTCTACGGCATCTTGTTCGCCAATCTGCTGCTCAAGCCCGTGGCGGTCAAGCTCGAGCGGCGCACCGAACAGCGCGTGATCGTCATGAGCATGATCATGCAGGGCGTTTCCATGATGTGCCAGAAGCGCAGCCCGTCGTTGATGCGCGAGACGCTCAATTCCTTCATGGAAGAACATGAAGACGAAATCAACGATCACCAGGGCAGGCGCGCCAAAGAGCAGTTGACCGAGCCGGCCAAGACGTCCCGCATCCGGTTTCGCCGGCCGAAGCCCAAGGCCAAGCCGCAGACCAGGCCGTCATGAGCGTGGTGCATCAGAACAAATGGTATGTCGAACCCGTGCCCGAAGAGGAAACCGAGGGCTGGCTCTTGACCTATCTGGACCTGATCACCTTGTTGCTCGTGCTGCTGGTGGTCATGCTGGCCTTGTCCGGGCAGGCGGCCAAACTGGTGCCTGAACCGCCGTCGACCTCCGGACTATTGCCGGCCCATAGCGGCCTGCTGCCCGGGGTGGCGGCGCCCGACACCATCCAGGCCGTTCCAGCGCCCACGCCGCCCATTCCCGCTCTGGTGCCAGCACCAGCAGCGCCGCCCAAGCCGGCGGTACCCGTCGATGCGGATCCCTTGCCGGCCATCATTGCTCAAACGGAGTGGGACTCGCCCACGTACGCGCCCCTCCTGGCAGATGATCGCTCCCTCGAAGCGGCACTCGTGGTTGATGTGCCATCGCACTTCCAGGCGGAAACGGATCCAGATTCCGTATTGCGGCATGTAATGGGGAATGGCCATGGCGTGTCTACCGCAGCGGCGCCGGCCGTCCCAGAACGGGCGGCGGGAGGCATGGGTGTGCTGGCATTGCCGGAGCTGGGCGATGACATCGAAATCATCCGCAAGCAGGAGTCCATCAGCTTCCGGATCAATAGCGAAATCCTGTACGGCTCCGCCAAGGCCGACCTGAGCCTCGAAGGATTGGCGGTCCTGCGCAAGCTGCTTCCGGTCCTCAAGGACAGCGATTACGCCGTCACCGTAGAGGGTCACACGGATGCCTTGCCCATACGCGGAGGCCAATACCCTTCCAACTGGGAGCTATCGAGCGCCCGGGCCGGCAGGGTGGTTCGATACCTTGCCTCCAACGGCATCGGGCGCGCCAGGCTGCGAGCCATCGGCTATGCCGACACACGGCCGCTGGCCCGCAACGACACGGAACAAGGCCGCGCCAGCAACCGGCGGGTGGAAATCATCCTCGAACAGACTCCAGCGCCCGCGCGCGAGAACAACCCTTAAGCTGCACATGAGTTTTCGAACCCTGACCTTCATGCTCGCCGGGCTGGCGATGCTCGGCCCATTCGCCACAGACGCCTACCTGCCTTCCTTCCACAGCATCGGCAGCGAATTCGAAGTGAGCCAGGCCATGGTCCAGCAGACGCTCAGTCTGTACTTGACATGCTTTGCCTTGATGAGCCTTTTCTACGGCACGCTGTCCGACAGTTTCGGCCGGCGTCCGGTCATCATCGGCTCGCTGGTCTTGTTCGGCATAGGCTCCGTGGGCGCCATGCTGGCGCCCACGTTCGGGTGGCTGCTCTTCTTTCGAGGGCTGCAAGGCTGTTCGGCAGGAGCGGGACGGGTCGTCGGGCAAGCCATCGTCCGCGATCGCTACCACGGAGCGGAAGCGCAGCGTCTGTTCGCCAATATCACGATGGTGTTCAGCCTGGCACCCGCCATCGCGCCGGTGCTTGGCGGGTACTTGAACAACCTCAGCGGCTGGCGTTCGGTTTTCGGCTTGCTCACCATCGTGAGCATTCTCTTGATCGTGGCGAGCCTGCGCAAGCTGCCTGAAACCTTGCCGGAGAACCGGCGGCAGCCGTTCCGCCTGCGCGTCATCGTGGCCAACTACCTGCATGCAATGCGCCAGCCCTCTTTCGTCCTGGCTATCCTGGCGGTGGGATTCGCGTTTTCAGGCTTTGCCCTGTATATCTCGTCGGCGGCAAGTTTCATCATGAACATTCTGGGCATGTCGGAAACCGCTTTCGGCTGGCTGTTCATTCCTTTCATCCTGGGCATGGTGTCCGGATCCATGATCAATTCGCGCTTTGCCGAAAAGCTGGCGCCCGCCACAATGATCCATTGCGGGCAGGCCGCGATTGCCCTGGGGGCGCTCAGCAACGTGCTATACAACGCTTTCTTCGTGCCTTCGGTGCCGTGGGCCGTTCTGCCGATTTTCATCTACGCCTTTGGGCTGTCGCTGGCCTTGCCGGGCATGACGGTGGTCACGCTGGGTACTTTTCCCAGCATGCGGGGCATGGCGTCTTCGCTGCAGAGCTTCGTGCAGATGACCATCTTTGCGCTGATTTCAGGCACGATCGCGCCGCTGCTTTTCCATGACGCGATGCTGCTGGCCCTGGGCATGGCCGGCGGCGCCACGCTCAGCATCGTGCTGTGGTGGGCAAGCCGGACTTTGGGTCAGGCCCCGCACGGGGCCTGACCCGTCTTGCCCTTTGCCTGGGGTCAGACCCCATGCGGGGTCTGACCCATTTTCCCATCATCGCCCGTAGCCCGGGGTCAGACCCCATGCGGGGTCTGACCCCTTCCCCTATCATCGCCCATAGCGCGGGGTCAGACCCCGTACGGGGTCTGACCCCTCGTCTTTGATTCGACGGGGTCCGGCCTTATTCCGAGGAATCGCGCGCGGCGGCATCCAGAATCCATGAACGGAAGGCTGCCAGGGCCGGGTGGTCCTTGCGCTGCAGCGGGCTGCACAGCACATAGCCGCGATCCAGGGAAACCGGTACGTCGAACGGAGCCGCGACCCGGCTTGCTTCGATCTCGTCGCGGACCAGGCAGCGCTGCAGCACGGCAATGCCCATGTCGGCCATGACCGCGCGGACGATGATGGAAACCTGGTCGAGCGTGGTGCCGCTCTTGGGCTTGTCGGCTACGTTCATCGCGGCAAACCAGTGCTGCCAGTTGCCGGGGGCATTGGCGTGGTAGAGCAGCGGCTCGTCCAGAAGCTCGGCCGGATCGGTCCAGCGCCCCTGGTTCCGGCGCTCGCGCAAGCGGTCGGGATGGCAGATTACGACGATTTCGCGCCCCAGCAGGTAATCGCACTGCCAATGCGGCCATTGCACCGGCACGCCGCTCAGGATGGCGGCATGCGGCGTGGACCGCGAGAAGTCTTCGTCGCGGCGGTACGCGGCGAAGGACAAGGAGATTTCCGGGTGGCGCTGGTGAAATTCGGGCAGCCGCGGCACGAGCCAGACGCTGGCCAATGTCGGGACTACCGCCAGGCTGAGATTCAGGTGGCCGGCGGCGAGCCGAAGCTCGGTCGACACGGATTCGATGGCGCGCACAGGCGCTTCCGTGCCCTCCATCAGTTGCCGGCCGGCGGCGGTCAATACCAGGCCCTGCGCATTCCGCGTCATCAGCGGCTGCCCAAAATGCGCTTCGAGCCGGGCGATGGCGCGGCTGACCGCGCCTTGCGTGACGCACAGATGCTCCGCTGCCCTTGTGAAACTGCCCAGCCGGGCAGTGGTCAGGAAAGCATGCAGTTCGGACATGGAAGGGGAGTGCAGCCTCATGCGCAACGCCTTGATGAAACAGGAGCATTACCAAAAGTAATGGAAAGCTGAAATATAGTCGTTTGTCCCTGCTTCGTAAATTGCAGATACTCCGCGATGCAACCTTTTCCCATTAATGGAGTCGCCATGTCCGTTTCATTCACCACCAAGTTTGTGCGCCGTGCGATGGCCGGCGTTGCCGGTCTCCTGATAGGCTGTTCAGCCACCGCGGCGGCCGCCGCCGATTACCCTGATCGCGCCATACGCCTGATCGTGCCTTTTGCCACGGGCGGTTCGACCGACCTGGTCGGGCGCTTGATCGCCGAGTATGTCGGCCGCGAACTGGGCCAGTCCATCGTGGTCGAGAACAAGGGCGGCGCAGGCGGCGCATTGGGCGCCGAACAGATCGCCCGCGCCAAGGCCGACGGCTATACCATCGGCATGGCGACGGTCAGCACCCATGGATCCAATCCCGCCATCTATACGGATCTCAAGTACGATCCCATCAAGGACTTCGAGCCCATTTCCAATGTGCTGGGCGTCCCCAGCGTATTCGCCGTCCATCCCAAGATCCCGGCCAAGGACATGAAGGAATTCATCGCCCTGGCCAAGGCCGATCCAATGAAATATTCGTTCGCGTCTCCCGGCGTGGCGTCTTTGGGGCATGCCAATATCGAAAACTTCATGATGCTTTCGGGCATCAAGCTGCTGCATGTGCCGTATCGCGGCGCCGGCCCCGCGCTGAATGATGCGCTCGCCGGGCAGGTCGACGCCATAACCGACAACCTGTCCTCGACCTTGCCGCACCTGGTGGAGGGGCGTCTGCGTCCGCTGGCCATTCTTGGCGCCGAGCGCAGCGCCGTCTTGCCGGATGTTCCCACGTACGGCGAACTGGGCTTCCCAGAAATGGGCACGGGCGGCTGGTTCGGCCTCGTGGCGCCGGCCGGGACACCCAAGGAAGTCATCGCTCGGTTGAATCAGGCCGTGGCAAAGGCTGCGACGAATCCCGAGTTCCTGGAGCGTGCCAAGAACGCGGGCGCGACTGTCATGATCAATACGCCTGACGAGTTCGCCAAGCAGATCGTGGCTGCGATCGCTCGCTACACGAAGGTCGCGAAGGCCGCCGACATCAAGCCGCAATAATGGCAGCAGCCCAAGCAGGCAAGCCGGTCGTTCGCCTCGATCCGACCGGCGCCGCCATACCACTGGTTTGCGATTCGCCGCACAGCGGGACGGCATATCCGGAAGATTTCGGGCATGCCGTTCCACTGGGCCAATTGCGTCAGGGCGAGGACACCCACGTCGATGCGCTGTGGGAAGCCGCGCCCCGGCATGGCGCGACACTCATCGCGGCGACCTTTCCCCGCACTTATATCGATCCCAATCGCACTTTGGCGGATCTGGATCCCGACACCCTGGACGGGCCTTGGCCCGAACCGTTGTCGCCCGGTGAAAAGACCCGCCTGGGCAAGGGACTGGTCTGGACCAGGATGGACCCGAAAACGGCCGTCTACGACCGCAAGCTGGGCGTCGCGGAAGTCCAGCGGCGCATCGACGGCTACTATCTTCCGTATCATGAATCCTTGTCGCGGGCGGTGCAAGAGCGCTACGAGCAGTTCGGGGCCTTGTGGCACCTGAACCTGCATTCCATGCCGAACGACGCTTACGAGCGCCTGGGGCTGCGCAGCGACCGCCCGCTGGCGGACTTCGTGCTGGGCGACCGCGACGGTACGACTTGCGAGCCGGAATTCGTCGATCTCATCGACAATGAACTGCGCGCCAGGGGCTATACCGTCGCCCGCAATGACCCTTACAAGGGCGTCCAGCTGATCGCGCAAATTGGCCGGCCCGCACAGCGCCGCCATAGCCTGCAGGTTGAAATCCGGCGTCCGGTCTACATGGACGAAGCCACCCGCGAGCGCAACGCCGGCTTTGACGTGCTGCAGCACGACCTGGACGACATATTGGCGGTGGTGGCCGGCTACGTCCGTTCGAAGATTTAGGCGGCCCGAATACTAGGGTTAACCCTGAAAAGAAAAATGGTTGTACCAGGTTGCACCCAAGGTGCAACCTGTAGTGTAATTTCCAGACGCGCAACCTTATCTTTACGGCACTCTATTATCATGGCCACGACTTCGGCAAGCACCACCCTGGGCGTCAAGCTCGATGAAGCCACCCGCAACCGCCTCAAGGAGGCGGCGCGCAAGCTCGACCGCAGCCCTCACTGGGTCATCAAGCAGTCCATATTTTCTTATCTCGAATCGCTCGACAGCGGGGTCTCGGTGACAGAGCTGCACAGCGTTGCGGCGCGCGTTGCGCGGGGCGAGGTCGAGGCGATGGAATCCCTGCCCGAGGCCACCCATCAGCCATTCCTGGAATTCGCCGAAAGCATACTTCCGCAATCGGTCTTGCGGGCCGCCATCACGGGCGCATACCGGCGTCCCGAAGAAGAGGTCGTGCCCATGCTGCTCGATCAGGCGCGCTTGCCCGGAGACGTCGCTGAATCGGCCGGTGCGCTGGCATACCGGCTCGCGGAAAAGCTGCGAAGCCAGAAGAATGCGGGCGGGCGTGCCGGCCTGGTCCAAGGACTCCTGCAGGAATTTTCGCTGTCCTCCCAGGAAGGTGTCGCGCTCATGTGCCTGGCCGAGGCGCTGTTGCGCATTCCGGACAAAGGCACCCGGGACGCGCTCATCCGCGACAAGATCAGCAACGGAAACTGGCAACAGCACGTCGGCCAAAGCCCGTCCATGTTCGTCAACGCGGCATCATGGGGGCTGGTCATTACCGGCAAGCTCGTGTCCACCCATAACGAAGCCGGCCTCTCCAGCGCATTGAACCGCATCATCGGAAAGCGCGGCGAGCCCTTGATACGCAAGGGCGTCGACATGGCGATGCGCCTGATGGGCGAGCAATTCGTCACGGGCGAAACCATCGGGCAGGCGCTGGCGAATGCCAGTGCATTCGAGGCCCGCGGATTCCGCTATTCCTACGACATGCTGGGCGAGGCGGCCATGACCGACGACGACGCGCGCAGCTACCTGGCGGCATACGAGCAGGCCATCCATGCAATCGGCAAGGCGTCCAATGGCCGCGGCATCTACGAAGGCCCCGGCATATCCATCAAGCTTTCGGCCTTGCACCCACGCTACAGCCGCAGCCAGTACGCGCGCATCATGGATGAGCTCTATCCCCGTTTGCTGGGCCTGGTGCAGCAGGCACGGGGCTACGATGTCGGCATCAACATCGATGCCGAGGAAGCGGACCGGCTGGAGATCTCGCTGGATCTGCTCGAACGCCTTTGCTTCGAGCCGACGCTGAAGGGCTGGAACGGCATCGGCTTCGTGATCCAGGCATATCAAAAGCGCTGTCCCTACGTCATCGACTACCTCATAGACTTGGCTCGTCGCAGCCACCACCGCTTGATGATCCGCCTGGTAAAAGGAGCATACTGGGACAGCGAGATCAAGCGGGCGCAGATCGATGGCCTGGAAGGCTATCCGGTCTACACCCGCAAGGTGTACACGGACCTTTCCTACCTGGCCTGCGCGCGCAAGCTGCTGCTCGTTCCGGACGCCATCTATCCGCAGTTCGCGACCCACAATGCCCACACCCTGGCGGCCGTGTATTACCTGGCGGGGCAGAACTACTATCCGGGCCAGTACGAGTTCCAGTGCCTGCACGGGATGGGCGAGCCGCTGTACGAGCAAGTGGTCGGCAAACGGGCCACCGGCGGCCTCGATCGGCCCTGCCGCATATACGCGCCCGTGGGAACGCATGAGACCCTGCTCGCCTATCTGGTTCGTCGCCTGCTTGAAAACGGCGCCAATACGTCTTTCGTCAATCGCATCGCCGACCCCGACATTCCCCTGGCGTCGCTGGTCGAAGACCCGGCGGTATCGATCGCCGGCATGGCAGAGGAAGAGGGCGCCGCGGGGCTCCCCCATCCACGCATCCCGCTGCCTCGCGCGTTGTATGGCGAGGACCGGCTCAATTCCAGCGGTATCGATCTTTCCAATGAGCATCGGCTGGGCTCCTTGTCGAGCGCATTGCTCGCCTCCGCCCACGCAGGCTGGGCGGCGCGGCCCATGCTGGCTTGCGCGGCAACGGAATCCGGGCCGGAGCCGGTTCTGAATCCGGCAGACCACCGCGATATCGTCGGCCAAGTGACGAACACCGCATTGGCCGACATTCCCCGCATCATCGATGCATCCCTGGCCGCCGGACCCATCTGGCAGGCCACGCCCAGCACCGAACGCGCCGCCATCCTCGAACGCGCCGCCGATCTGATGGAGGGGCAGATACAGCCGCTTATCGGCCTGGTCGTGCGGGAAGCGGGAAAGACATTTTCAAACGCCATAGCCGAGGTTCGGGAGGCCGTGGATTTCCTGCGGTTCTATGCGCTGCAGACACACCGGGATTTTTCCAACGACAGCCATCGGCCTCTCGGTCCGGTCGTCTGCATCAGTCCTTGGAACTTCCCGCTGGCCATTTTCACCGGCCAGGTGGCGGCGGCGCTGGCGGCCGGCAATACCGTGCTCGCCAAGCCTGCTGAACAGACGCCCCTCATTGCCGCGCAGGCCATCGGCATTCTGCTGCAGGCCGGCGTGCCGGAAGGCGTGGTACAGCTGGTGCCCGGCGACGGCGCGATAGGCGGCGCGCTCGTCAATGACGAGCGTATCCGCGGCGTCATGTTCACCGGTTCCACTGAAGTTGCCGGCATATTGCAGCGCAGCCTGGCCGGGCGGCTGGATGCCCAGGGCCGGCCCGTGCCGCTCATTGCGGAGACAGGCGGTCAGAACGCCATGATCGTCGATTCATCCGCGCTCGCCGAGCAAGTCGTCCAGGACGTGGTGACTTCCGCGTTCGACAGCGCCGGCCAGCGTTGCTCCGCCCTGCGCGTGCTGTGCGTGCAGGAAGACGTGGCCGACCGCATCATCGCCATGATCAAGGGTGCCATGGCCGAATACCGCATGGGCAATCCCGATCATATCGCCGTGGACATCGGACCCGTCATCGACGCCGAGGCCCAGGCCAACATCGAGCGGCATATAGCCGCCATGCAGGCGAGCGGACATTCCGTCGATCGATTGGCGCGCGCCGAGCCCGACGCCGTGGCCCATGGCACCTTCGTCACGCCGACGCTCATCGGCCTGAACAGCCTGGAGGAGCTCGAGCGCGAGGTCTTCGGTCCCGTCCTGCATGTGCTTCGGTATCGCCGTGAAGACCTCGATGTCCTGATCGACCAGATCAATGCCACCGGCTATGGCTTGACCCTGGGCGTGCATACACGCATCAACGAGACCATAGACCGGGTGGTCGAGCGCGCCCACGCAGGAAACATCTATGTGAACCGCAACGTCGTCGGCGCGGTGGTCGGGGTCCAGCCGTTCGGCGGCGAAGGGCTTTCGGGCACGGGTCCGAAAGCCGGCGGGCCGCTATACCTGTATCGTCTGCTGGCAAGCCGTCCGCAGGACGCCGTGAGCCGTACGCTGGCCAGGCTGGACGGAGGATGCGCGCCCGATGCCCGCCTGCGCGACATGCTGGCAAAGAAGGACGGCGGCGCGTTCGAGAGCTTGAAGGCCTGGGCCATGCAGCAAGGACGTAGCGATCTGGCCCGGCTTTGCGACCATTATGCGGGCTCGTCCCAAAGCGGCCTCACGCGCAGCTTGCCGGGCCCGACCGGCGAAAGCAATACATATCGCCTGTTGCCCAGGTCGCGCGTGCTTTGCCTGGCCGCCGGCGAAACGGATCTGTTGGCCCAGCTTGCGGCTGCGATCGCGATAGGCTCGGCGGTGGTGTGGGAAGACAATCCGCTGAACCGCAGCATGTACGAAAGCCTGCCGGCCTCTGTGCGTGCTCGTATTGTCTTGGCCGCCGACTGTTCCGCGGACGACGTATCATTCGATGTCGTGCTGCATCATGGCGACGGCGATCAATTGCGCGCGGCCTGCCAGTGGATCGCGCAGCGCCGGGGGCCGATAGCGAGTGTCATCGGCTTGGCGCAGGGCGAGACCGACATACCGCCGGAGCGCCTGCTCGTCGAGCGCGCCGTCAGTGTGAACACGGCGGCGGCGGGCGGCAACGCAAGCCTGATGACCATAGGATGACCATCATGCAAGACAATCCCAACACGGTTCGTATTCCCTTGGCCGAACTGTCAGCATTGCTGGCACGCATCTTCGAACGCCACGGAACGTCGGCCCAGGTGGCCTCCATCTTGGCGGACAACGTTGCCTGCGCGCAGCGCGACGGCTCCCACAGCCATGGTGTTTTCCGCATACCGGGTTATCTTTCCACCCTGGCAAGCGGCTGGGTGGACGGCAAGGCGGTTCCCGTCGTCAGCGACTCGGCACCGGGCTACATCAACGTCGATGCGCGCAATGGCTTCGCGCAGCCGGCGCTCGCGGCCGCGCGCGAAGCGCTCGTCGCCAAGGCCAGGAACAACGGCATTGCGCTGCTGGCCATCCATGATTCCCATCACTTCGCGGCACTGTGGCCGGACGTGGAGCCATTCGCGCGAGAAGGCCTGGTGGCGCTCACCTTCGTCAACAGCATGGCTTGCGTCGTCCCCCACGGTGGCCGGCAGGCGCTGTTCGGCACCAACCCCATCGCCTTTGCCGCTCCGCGCGATAACGCCGATCCCCTGGTGTTCGATCTGGCCACCAGCGCGATCGCGCATGGCGACGTGCAGATTGCCGCCCGGGAAGGGCGGCGGTTGCCGCCGGGTTTTGGTGTCGACCGCTCGGGCGCGCCCACCCAGGATCCGGCTGCAATACTGGACGGCGGCGCACTGCTGCCTTTCGGGGGCCACAAGGGTTCCGCCTTGTCGATGATGGTCGAGCTGCTTGCCGCGGCATTGACCGGCGGAAACTTTTCCTTCGACTTCACTTGGGCGGATCATCCCGGCGCGCAAACGCCTCGCACCGGGCAGCTGTTCATCGTCATCGATCCCTCCAGGGCGGCGGCAGGGAACTTTGCGCAGCGTGCTGAAAGACTGGTCCGGGCCATGCACGATGCCGGCCAGCCGCGGATGCCGGGAGACCGCCGTTACCAGGAGCGCAGGGAAGCCGAATCGCTGGGCGTGGCGGTCGACCATGAACAGCTCGCACGCCTGCGCGAACTGACAGGAAGTCACTTGGGGTCGGACCCCGTACGGGGTCCGACCCCCTAACCGCGGCCTCGGGGTCAGACCCCCGCATGGGGTCTGACCCCATCCCTCAGAAGCTCCCGAACATCGTTCCCAGCGCGATCACGACGACCAAGGCGAGCATGGGTGCGCCCATCGTCACGGCTGCGATATTCAAATAGGATTGGCGATGAGTCAGCTTGCAGATCGCCAGCAAGGTGATGATGGCCCCGCAGTGCGGCAGGGTGTCGAATCCACCTGCGGCCAGCACGGCCACGCGGTGCATCAGTTCCGGGCTGATGCCGGCCTCCTGCGCCATGCGCAGATAGTCGGCGCCCAGCGTCTGCAACGCAATGCTCAGGCCGCCAGAAGACGAGCCCGTGATGCCGGCCAGCACGTTCATGGCGATGGCCTCGGAAATCAAAGGATTGCCGGGCGTGACGTTCAGCACGGCGTCGCGGATGATGGTGAAGCCCGCCAGGCCGGCGATGACGGCGCCGTATCCTACCTCGGACGCGGTATTGAAGAGCGGCAGCATGAAGCCGAATACGCCCTTGTTGACGCTGGCGCGCAAGTCGGTCCAATGCCCCAGGCGCGACAGGATCAAGGTGGTGCAGGCGATTGCCAGGGCAATGATCAACGCCCATAGCCCGGTGATCTTTGACGGTTCCAGTTCCGGGAAATGCTTGAGAACCTGGCTCGTGTCCATGCCGGGAAACACGACATACGTGAAAAGCGCATTGATACCTATCACCAATACGAGCGGCAGCAGCGCCAATGGCAGCGGCATGACGGACAAGGCTCCTTCCTGGCCCGCGTCGGCCGCGGAGGCGTCGCTGTCGTCTTCGTGCGTGCCGTAGCCTTCGCCGACGGCATGGGCGTGCGCAGCTCTGCCGCGCAGCCACCACAGCCCCCCAAGAAACATGATGGCGCCCGCAATCAGTCCCAGTCCTGGGGCCGCGAAGACATTGGTGCCATAGTAGGGAATCGGAATCGCATTCTGTATGGCAGGTGTGCCGGGCAGCGCGGTCATGGTGAAGGTGAACGAGCCGAGGGCGATCGTTGCGGGGATCAGCCGTTTTGGAATGTCCGCGCTGCGGAAGAGATCCTTGGCGATCGGATAGATGGCAAATGCCACGACGAAGAGCGACACGCCTCCGTAGGTCAAGATGCCGCAAGCCAGCACGACGGTGACAATAGCGTGCCGGTCGCCGAGCTTTTCGACGATTCAGCGGGAATCGTATGGGAATTCCTTTGACGAATGGGAAGCCGGCAGTTTATCAGGCGGTGGGGTCAGACCCCGTACGGGGTCTGACCCCACCCTCCCACCCACTGACCGGGGTCGGACCCGATTGGGGTCTGACCCTCCTTTCGTCCGGGGTCCGACCCTGCAGGGGCGGACCTCCAGGAAATTGGCATTTCGACATCAGATCAAAACGAAATTAACAATAAAATTACAGAAATAGTTGGTGTGTTATTAATATTAAGCAAGTAAATAGCTGTTAATCCTATTAAAACTCAATAAATTAAATTGAAATAACTATTGACTTAATGAACTACTCTGTCTATTCTTCGCTGTATCAACATAACTCATACAGGAGAAGACATGACGATCGGCAGGTTGCTTCGTAAAGCGCAAAGGTTGATAACGGCAGTTTCAGCTGCGGCCCTTGGCATATCCTGCTTGCCCCAGGTTGCCGCCGCGTCGGCTGCCTATCCAGACAAGCCCATACGCCTCATCGTGCCCTATGCCACGGGCGGCGCTACCGACGTCACGGCACGCGTGCTTGCCAACGAAATGTCGGCCAGACTGGGCCAGCAGGTCGTGGTCGAGAACAAGCCCGGCGTGGCGGGCGCCATTGGCGCCGCATATGTGGCCAGCCAGCCCGCGGATGGGTATACCCTGCTGTTCGGAGGCGCCGGCAACGTGACACTGCGCCCCTTGATGGATCCCAATCTTTCCTACAAGCCCGAGCGCGATCTGGCGACGGTCAATCATGTCGTGACTTATGATCATCTGCTGGTCGTGCGTTCCGACCTGGGAGTCAACTCGGTCGCCGAGCTGGTGCAAATGGCGAAGGCGAATCCGGGCAAAATGAGCTTCGGCTCCTCCGGCAGCGGCGGGCCTCAGCATTTGGCCATGGAGCTCTTCAAGCAAATGGCGGGAGTGGACATCCTGCATATTCCATACAAAGGGGAGGCTCCTGCCGCGACAGACCTGGCGGGCGGGCGGATAGACATGAGCATCAGCTCGGCCACTGCAGTCGCCTCTCATATTGCCGCTGGACGAATCAAGGCGCTGGCAACGACCAACCAATATCGTTCGCCCGCATTTCCGGATCTTCCCACCGTATCGGAAGCAGGCGTCAAGGGATACGAAGTCGACATCTATGGCGGCGTGATGGCCCCCGCGGGCACGCCACCCGCGATTATCGACAAGCTAAACAAAGCCATTGTTGAAATTGTCACTTCGCCCGAAATCCAGCAGAAGTTTCACGATGCCAAGCTGATCCCCGTAGGACGAGGCCCAGCGGAGTTCGCCGACTTTCTCGCCAAGGAACGGGAAAAGTGGGGGCCGGTCATAAAAAGCTCCGGTGCGCAACTGTAGCGCCAAGTCTTTAGCAGGTAGAGCGATGGAAACGCAGGGTGCTTCGGCATGCGGACCCTTGACGGGAATTCGGGTGGTGGACATGACCACCGTGGGAATGGGGCCCTATGCCACCCAGATTCTCGGCGATATGGGCGCAGAGGTCATCAAGATAGAGTCGCCGGGGGGTGATGTCCTGCGTTATACGGAACCGGTGCGCAATGCGGGAATGAGCGCCTGCTTTCTCAACCTGAATCGAAACAAGAGCTTCCTGGTTCTGGATATCAGGCGCGACGAAGATCTGGTTCGCCTTAAGTCCCTTATCGCTGACGCCGACGTATTTGTGTCCAACGTCCGGCCGGCATCGTTGCGTCGGCACGGGCTGGATTACGAGTCCTTGCGACCCGGCAACCCTCGGCTCATCTATTGCGGCGCATATGGCTATTCCGAATCGGGACCCTATGCAGGCTTGCCCGCGTTCGACGACATCATACAAGCCAAGAGCGGCATGGCGCATTTCCAGGGAGCGAACGACGATCAAGGCCCCCGGTACGTCAATACGATCCTGGTCGATAAAGTCGTGGGCCTGACGGCGGCATATGCGATTCCGATGGCTTTGTACGAAAGAGAGCGTTCCGGGCTTGGCCAGGCCATCGAGGTTCCGATGTTCGAGACCATGGTTTCCTTTCTTGCGGTCGAGCATCTGGCGGGCAAGACATTCGTATCGGGCGACGGCTCGTCCGGATACCCTCGGGTCATGTCCCCGCACCGGAAGCCTTATGCGACGAAGGACGGGCATATCGCCCTGATGCCATATACCACCGAGCAGTGGATGCGTTTCTTCATCGTTGCCGGGCGGCGGGACTTGGCGCAAGAGTCAAAGTACGTGGACGCCGCGGCGCGGAACGCGAATATCGACGAGCTTTACGCCGTGGTGGCCGGCATCCTTGGCGGCAAGTCAACGGCCGAGTGGCTCGATTTGCTGGCCGGGGCCGATATCCCGCATAGCGAGGTGTTGGCATTCGATGCGCTGCTGGACGATCCCCACATACAGGCTACCGGCACACTGTTCGAATACGATCATCCAACGCAAGGGCGCCTGCGCGCCGCGGGCATTCCTACGCGG
This sequence comes from Alcaligenaceae bacterium, assembly GCA_013416435.1. Classification (GTDB taxonomy): domain Bacteria; phylum Pseudomonadota; class Gammaproteobacteria; order Burkholderiales; family Burkholderiaceae_B; genus Parapusillimonas. The sequence goes on from JACCEN010000003.1 coordinate 129,250, forward strand.
TTTTCCAGGACTCCGGGCGGAATCCGGTCATGGGCGAGCGAATTGCCCAAGCACGAGGGTTGAGTCGAGGGGTCAGACCCCGTACGGGGTCTGACCCCAGAGTCCGGGCACGGGGTCTGGCCCCGGCAATCTGACCCCGCGCGACTTCGCCTGGCGCGTCAGGCCGACTTGTTCTGAAGGCGTTGGATCAAGCGGTTGACGGCTACAATATGTTCTTCCGATGTGTGGGCGATGGCCTGCAGCGCAGCGGCCATGTCCAGGTGATCGGGAAGGCTGGTGTGTTCCGCGCTGCGTAGCAGTTGTTTGGCCATGCGTATGGTGTTCCTTGGGTGGCTGGCAATTCTTTCTGCGAGCGCCAGCGCGCTTTCCAGCAGTTGTCCGGGTTCTGCAAGCTGAGTCACCAGCCCGCATCGCAAGGCTTCGGTGGCGTCGATGGGACTGGCGGTGAAGGTCATGGCCATTGCGGTGGATCGTCCGACCAGACGTGGAAGAATCCATGAGCCGCCGTCTCCGGATATGATGCCGAGTTCCGCAAAGCTGACACAGAAGGTCGCATCGGGGGACGCAATGCGGATGTCGCACATGCAGGCGAGATCGCATCCGGCGCCGTAGGCAGGCCCGTTGACTGCCGCGATGGTGGGGATATCGACGTCGTTCAGCGCAAGAGGCACCTGATGGATGGTTTCCTTGTAGCGCATGCGGATGTCTTGGGGTGTTCCCGCCGAGAACCCTTCCCGGTTCGCCATCTTGTGCAAATCGCCGCCCGCGCAAAATGCCTTCCCTTTCCCGGTGATGATCAAGGCGCGCGCGGTAGGATCAAGATTGGCTTGCCGGATCTTGTCGGCAAGCTCGAGGAATTGGCCTTCGGTCGACAGCCGGTTCAGTTCTTCCGGCCTGTTCAGCCAAAGGATGATCGTGTCCCCGCGCCTCTCGGTTTGCACCAGGCCGCCCGCATCTTTCGTCATGTGCCGCTCCATCGGGGGGCGCGCTTTTCCGCAAAGGCGCGCGGGCCTTCGATCGCATCCTGGCTGTGATAGACGCGTTCGTGTATGCGTTTGGCCGCCTCGAAGCCTTCTTTGCAGCCCAGGTCCATGGCGGCGCCTATGCTTTGCTTTGCCGCCCATACGGTCAGCGGGGCATTGTCGCGTATGCTTTTGGCGAGCTTTCGGGCGCGCTCGCGTACGGCGTCGGGCGTGGCTTCAACATGGTTGATGAAGCCAAACTCATGGAATCGTTCGATGGGCTGCAGTTCGGCGGACATCATGAGCTCCATCAAGAACGGTTGGGGGAGCATCCACAGCATGGGCACCGCCCAGGGCGCGCCCCTGCCCACCTTTGCTTCGGATATGCCGCCCAGCGTGCCCGCGGTGCCGATGCGCAAGTCGCAGTTGGCCGCCAGCACCATGCCGCCCGCCGTGAAATGCCCGGTCATGGCTGCAATGATCGGTTTTTCGACGGCGCGCATGCGCTGATGGAAAGGATCGCGGAACAGGTCCAGGATATCTACATTGGATTCGGCCTTGACTCTCGACGCTTCCTTGAGGTCCATGCCGGCGCAAAACGTGCCGCAATCCGAAGAGGTCAGGATCGCCACCCGTATGCTGGGATCTGAATCGACCTGTTCCCAGAGATCGAGCAGGCGGTTGCCGACTTCTATGGACAGCGCATTGCGCTGTTTGGGACGGTTGATGGTAATGGTCGCAATGCCGTCGTCGACATCGAAAAGTACCGCATCGGTCTGGACCATGGATTTTGCTCCGATTGACATCTTTCTTCCGGCGAGGCTTTACTGTTGCGGACGGCTCTTGACCATGCGCAGCGGGTTGTAGCTTGCTACGATTTCGCCCCGCTGGTTGACGACCTTGTTGGCAGTGCGCATGAGGCCCCGGCCGGCTTTGCTGGTTGCGCGCGCTTCCACGACCTCGCATTCCACGTGGATGGTGTCGCCTGCCGTGGTGGGGCGATGAATCTTTAGATCGGCCTCGAGGAAAGCCATGCCCGTGCGTTGCATGGTGCTTTGCATCAGCAGGCCTTCCGCGATGCAAAACACGAGCGAACCGGGGGCGGGGCGAGAGCCGATCACCGACACCTCGGAAATGTATTCCACGTTCGTGAACATTTCTTCGACCATCCCGGTTGCGCCCACGAACATGGTGATGTCGGCCTCTGTTATGGTGCGTCCCAGTGTGCGGAAACGATAGCCGACTTCGACGTCGTCCCAGTAAAGGCCGATGCCGTAGATGTCCAGGCCGTTCTTGTCTTTTGAGATGGGCAGGTGTTTCATGTCGATGTCTCTTTCTGTTGATGTGTGCTATGTGTGATGTGCTCAGACGATGCCGGCCTGTTGAAGTTTTTCAAGTTCATCGTCGCTCAATCCGAGGCGCGCCAGGACCTGGTGGGTATGCTGCCCGAGCACGGGCGGCGGTTCGGTCAGCTTCAGCGGTGTTTCGGAAAAGCGTATCGGGCTGTTGATGAGCGGGACTTGCCCATACAGGGGATGGGCAAGATCCAGGCGCATGCCCCGTTCCACGACATGAGGATCGTTGAATACGCGGTCTATCGTATTGATCGGCCCGCAAGGCACCTGCGCCTCTTCCAGAAGCGCCACCCAGTCTTCGACGCTGCGCGTGCGCGTGATGGCCTCCAGCCGCTCGTTCATCGCAGCGCGGTTGGCGACCCGGTCGCGGATCGTCTTGAATCTGGGGTCGCTGGCGAAATCGGGATCGCCAACCGCATTGCAGAAGCGTTGAAACTGCGTATCGTTGCCGACCGTCAGGATGATGTGGCCGTCCAGCGCCGGGTACACCTGATAGGGGGCGATGTTGGGATGGCCGGTGCCCATGCGGACCGGAGCAACGCCGCTGGTGAGGTAATTCATTCCCTGGTTGACCAGCGAGCCGACCATGCAGTCGAGCAGGCTGATGTCGATATGCTGGCCGCCGCCGCCTTGATCGCGGTGGCGCAGTGCCGCCAGAATCGCCACGGTCGCGTACATGCCCGTCAGGATGTCGGCCACGGCCACGCCCACGCGCTGCGGGCCGCCGCCGGGCAGGTCGTCCCGTTCGCCCGTGACGCTCATGAGGCCGGCCATTCCCTGGATCAGGAAGTCATAGCCCGCCCGGTCTTTGTACGGCCCTGTCTGTCCGAAGCCGGTGACCGAGCAGTACACCAGCCCGGGATTGAGCTCGCGCAAGGAGTTGTAGTCCAGGCCATATTTCTTCAGCGCCCCGACCTTGTAGTTCTCGACCAGTACGTCGGCGTCGGCAACAAGGGCGCGCACGAGCGCCTGGCCTTCTGGCTTGCTGAAGTCGATGGTGACGGACTGCTTGCCGCGGTTGCAACACATGAAATAAGCGGCATCGCCCGGCTCGTCCGTTTCGGCGGCATGCAGGAATGGCGGGCCCATGTGCCGGGTGTCGTCTCCGCTGCCGGGTCGTTCGACCTTGATGACCTCCGCGCCCAGGTCGGCGAGGTTTTGAGTCGCCCAGGGACCCGCGAGAATGCGTGATAAATCCAGAACCCGTATGTTGGACAGCGTTTTTGCCATGGCGAATGCGTAGATGGAATGTGATCGACAAGAACAGACGATATCTTGAATGTTCTGTTATGTCAATTTAAATTTCGTTATCTAATGAGTAGAAATGAGGGATTGATTTTTAAAACCAGAATCAATCGAATGCATAAGAATGTTATAGGGAAGATGGCGCTGTCTGCTTGGGCGGGAAATTGTCGTTTCTCAAGCAGAAATTTATTCAAATTCTATTTTTATATTAGTCATTTCATTTTATAGATAGAATTATGATTTCAAATGAAGCTTCCTTCGCAACGGCCGGCGTGCATGCGTTGAGCATCTGTCTACCGGCCTGCGGCGGACAGGCGCGTCCGCAGCAGGCAAAACTTGAATGGCTGTAGAATAAAACGAAATCAAAAAAATCTAAATGGAATGATTAGGGCGGTTGTGCAGCGATCTTAGCATCTATTGCTATAGCGTACGTTATGGAGTGCTATGGCGTTATGGATTTATAATGAAATTGATGTTGACATATCGAAATTCATTCCTTACCATTTCAACTCATATGACTTGCTCGTCCCAGGTGGACGGCCTTCCAACTTGAGAATTCGCCATGATGAATCTGCCGTACGGTGAACTCGTGATCGGTCAGCGCGCCCGGTCTCGGGGGCGCACGATCACTGAAACAGACGTTGTCAACTTTTGCATGCTGACCGGCAATTGGCTCGAAATCCACGCCAATGCGGAATTCAGCTCCAAATCGATGTACGGGCAGCGGGTCGTGCAGGGCGGCTTGGTCTTCGTCATCAGCAACGCCTTGCTCGGCTTCGACTCAGAAGTGGTGGAAGCCTTCTATGGCGTCGACAAGCTGCGGTTCCTGAAGCCGACCTTCATCGGTGACACCTTGTATGCCGAAAGCGAAGTGATCGCGCTTCGCGACAAGGGGGAAAACCACGGGGTCGCCACGGCGTTGTTGACGGCGGTAAATCAGCGGCATGAACGGGTAATGAGCTGTGAATTCAGTCTGTTGCTTCGCCGCGAGCGCCTGATCGTATCCCCGCAAGAATAGACATCGTCGCCTTCTGTGGGCGAAGTAAGGAAATTTTGATTCACGGAGCCTTTATGAATTTCTTGACAGAAGAACAAACGCTTTGGCATGAAACCGTTGCGCGGGTGATGGAGAAGGAAGTAACGCGCGAGTACGTGCGCCAGTGCGATATCGACCGCCAGTATCCTTACGAGGCCTACGAAAAGATTGCCCGCATGGGATGGCTGCGCTTGCTTATTCCAGAAGAGCAGGGCGGCGACGGCGGCACCATTTTCGATTACGCGCTCATGTGCGAAGGGCTGGCTCGCTATGGCTTCGATTTCGCGACCGCATTCATGGTTTCCACCTTTACTGCCATGAACATCGTCAAGTACGGCACGCCCGAACAGCGTGAAAAATACCTGGTGCCGTTCATGAGGGGCGAAGTCCGCTTCTCCATTTCCATTTCCGAGCCTTCGGCGGGGTCGGACGCAGCGAACACCAAGACGCGGGCCGAGGCCGATGGCGACCATTGGACGATACGCGGGCAAAAGCTGTGGTGCTCCGGCGCCGCGGCGAAAGATGCCGTCATCGCCATGCTGGTCAGGACCGATAAAGAGGCAACGAAGCATCGTGGACTGAGCGTGCTGCTGGTGCCCAACGACACACCGGGCGTCGACATCCGCAAGCTGCCAACCATGGCAAGGCGGGCGACCGGCACGACGGAAATCTTCCTCGATGGCGCCAAGGTGCCGGCCGGCAACATGCTCGGTGCGCCAGGCATGGGCTGGAGCATCATCACGGATCACCTCGAGCTCGAGCGTATCGCCGTTGCGGCCGCCTACGTCGGCAATGCACAGCAAGCCGTCACCGATGCTTTGCGCTACGCCCACGAGCGCGTCCAGTTCGATAAGTCGATTTTCGAGTTTCAGGTGCTGCGCCACATGCTCGCCGATATGCAAACCAGCGTCGATGCGGCGCGCCTCCTGGTGTATCGGGCAGCCGATATGGCCACACGCGGCGAGGCCTGCAGCCGCGAAGTCAGCATGGCCAAGTTGTTCGCGTCCGAAACGCTGCAGACTGTGACGCGTAACGGCATGCAGATTCTCGGCGGCCACAGCATGCTGCCCGAAGCCGACATGGAGCGCTACTTCCGCGAAGGAATGCAATCCACCATAGGCGGAGGTACCTCGCAGATACAACGGACGATCATCGCCAAATCCCTGCGTCTTTAAACCGCTATCCCCGCTTAACGCACCGCCCACAGGAGGTCTCATGACAACTTCGTCCGTTCCCGAATGCGATCTGACCGCGAGCCTCGCGGATCAGATCGTCGAAATCGTAAACCGGGGCTTGGCCGACCCGGACATCGAGCAAGTCAGACGGCTCATGCTGGACTCGCTTGGCGTGACGCTGCGCGGAGCCGCCCTGCCATGGGCCCGCGATATCGCGAAATGGTCCCAGCGTTTTTTCGGCACGGGCACCGCTCCGGTCATCGGGACCCAGGCTTCGGCGGCCGCATCGGTCGCTGCGCTGGTTCACGGCACCGCGGCGCACGGCTACGAGCTCGACGACACGCACGATGAAACAATGAGCCATCCCGCATGTACCGTGCTTCCCGCGGCGCTTGCAGTCGCGGCTGAAACGGGAGCATCTCAGCGCCACCTGTTCGTCGCCATCGCAGCCGGCTACGAAGCCATGGCGCGCGTCGGCATCATGGCGCACGGGCTGCATGTGATCGAAGGCGGCTTTCATCCCACGCCGATCTTCGGCTCGTTCGGCGCCGCGACGGCTTGCGTGGTGCTGCTGCATGGCGAAGGCCGCCCGATCGATGCGGATCGGCTCATCACCGCTTGGGGGCACGCATTGTCCCAGACGAGCGGAACCATGCAGTTCTCCGTGGATCCCACCGGCGGCGCCGTGAAGCGGCTGCATGCCGGGTACGCGGCGCGTAACGGGGTGATCGCCGCCGAATTGGCCATGGAGTCCGGAATCGGCACGCCGCGGCGCTCGCTGGACGGACGCTATGGCCTTGCCAAGATGTTCGGCGGTGAAATCCATGCGGCGGCGGTGTCGCGCGCGGCGCAGGATCCCTTGCAAATACACTGCATCAGTCTCAAGCCTTATTCCTGCTGCCGGATCTTCCATTCCACCATCGACGCCCTGGGCGAGGTAACCGAAAAGTACAGCACATCGGTGGAGCAGATTCGCCGCATCGTTGTGCGCGGCCCGCAATTGATCGAGGATCAGCACATGATGCGCCGGCCCCGCTCCGTCATGGCGGCCCAATACAGCTGCCCCTATCTGATCGGCGCGTCGCTGGCTTACGGCCCCTCGCGCTACGACGCATACAGTGAAGCGCATCTCGACGATCCGCGCATACTCGAAATCGCCGATCTCGTGCATTTCGAGTATGACGCCGAGCTGGAAGCCATGTATCCGAAGCAGTTCCCCACAGCGGTCACCATCACGTTCGCCGACGGCTCGATCAAAACTTCATTGGTGAAAGACAGTTTTGGTACGCCCGCCAAACCCATGACGGCCGACCAGATCGCCGAAAAAGCCCGGAATCTGCTTATGGAGATCGACTCGAAGGTCGATGTGGACGCATGCAGAAGAAAGATCTGGAACGACGGCACCGATGCTCGCACGCTCGCGGCGATCATGGCGGGAAGATGACGCCATGCTGAAGAAACAAGGCGCAGTAACTACACAGTCATATGACGATATCTCGAAGGAGACACATAACATGAATACGAACCGCAGAAGTTTTCTAGCCGCAGGCGCAGCACTGCTCGGCTCCACGTTGCTTGGTACGCAGGCCCATGCTCAATCGAGCGGCTATCCCAACAAACCCATAACCATCGTTGTGCCTTTCGGTGCGGGCACCACCACCGATCAAGTTGCGCGCTTCCTCAGTCCCTACCTGTCCACCGAACTCAAACAGCCGGTGGTCATTGACAATAAGGCCGGGGCCAGCGGTTCGATCGGCATGCAGTTCGCGGCACGGCAGCCCGCTGACGGCTATACGTTCGTGCTTGGTACGAATACCACGCATGCGGCCAACGTCAGCCTGTTCAAGCAACTGCCGTACGATCCGGTCAAGGATTTCACGCCGATCAGCAATCTGATCATCGGCGGGGTCGTTCTGGTGGTAAGGGCGGACCACCCCGCAAAGAACGTCCAGGAACTCGTTGCCATGATGAAGAAGAATCCGGGCGGCATGACGTTCGGTGCCGGCAACTCCTCTTCGCGCGCAGGCGGCGAGGTCATGCGCGAACTCGCGGGCGTCGACATCCTGCATGTTCCCTACAAGACGCTTCCTGTCGCGCTCACCGACCTGATCGGTGGTCAGATCGACATGGTATTCGGCGATGCCCCCGCCGTCATGCCCTTGGTGGAAAGCGGCAAATTGAAAGCGCTCGGTGTGTCCACGGGCAAACGTATCGCGAAGTACGCCGACATCCCGACGATCGCGGAGCAGGGAGTGAAAGGGTATGAAGTCACGGGTTGGATCGCTGCTTTCGGCCTTAATGGCACGCCTCCGGAAATCATAAGCCGCCTCAATGAGATCATCGTTCGCGCCATGAAGTCGGACGAGGCCGAGAAACAGTTCGGCTCCCAGGGCTGGACTCCGGTTGCCGGCTCGCCGGAAGACCTCGCGAAATTCCAGGCGATCGAGATCGATCGGTGGGCGCGTCTGGTCAAGGCGGCCGGCATCCAGCCCACCTAAACGACACGCAGGAGGCAGAAGTGGCAGAAGGACACGGCAATATGGTGCCGCTATCGATTCCGGAATGGGCCCAGACGGCTCTCGCGATGCCCAATGAATCCCGGTATGTCGATGTCGACGGCTGCCGTGTTCATTACCTGAGTTGGGGCGATCCCGGTCTGCCCCCCTTGATGCTGGTGCATGGCAATGCCGCTCATGCCGAATGGTGGCGCTTCATCGCGCCGCTGTTGGCCGATCAGTACTACGTGCTGGCCATCGACCTGGGCGGCATGGGCGACAGTAGCCATTGCGGCCGCTACGAGCGGGAACGCTATGCTGAACAAGTCGTGGCGGTGCTGGATTCCGCTGCGCCGGGACGCCCGGCATTCATCGTCGGGCACAGCATGGGAGGCTTCGTCACCATCATGGCGGGCGCCGCGCACGGCGACCGCCTTGCCGGCATCATCGTCATTGATTCTCCGATCGAGCCGCCTGGAAAGCATAGCCCCCCGTATTCGGTCCAGGTCAAGACGCCGGGCGATATCTATGCGGACCGGGCCGAGGCCTTGCGACGGTTTCGCCTGGTCCCCCAGCAGCGGGTCGGGTGCCAGTTCTATCTGGACCATATCGCCTTTCATTCCGTCGTCGAAACGACGGGCGGGTGGCGATGGAAATTCGACCCGGCCGCCGTCGGGTATCCGCGGCCCACGGAGTTCACCCAGGCGCTGCTCGATATGCGTTGCAATGTTGCGTTGTTCGTTGGCGAGCATAGCGAGCGGGTCGATGGCGAGACTCGGGCCTACATGCGCAGCCGCTTTGGCAGGCTTATGCCTGTCATAGAGCTGGCCAACTGCCGTCATCACGTCATGCTCGACGAGCCTTTGGCCGTGGCCGCTGCCCTGCGTACTCAGTTGGCCAATTGGTCTCTTGAAGATAATGGCTCCGGGAACGACGCATGACGGATTCCATGATTGAATATTCCCTGGCGCAAGGGGTCGGCCATATCAGGCTCAACCGCCCGGCAAAGCGGAATGCCTTGAGCCTGGATATGCGGACCGCGCTATGGGAGGCAATAGCGCGGGCCGGCAAGGACGACGAGGTCCGTGTCGTGTTGCTGTCGGGCGCGGGAGAACATTTTTGCGCGGGGGGCGATATCGGCGAGATGCGTCCCGGCGAACTGGATGCCGAGGCGGGCCGTGACCGCATTGCCCCCGTGAGCAAGGGGGCTCAAAGCCTGTTGGAAACGACGAAGCCCGTCGTGGTGGCGGTCGACGGATGCGCCTATGGCGCCGGATGCAGCCTGGCGCTGGCGGCCGATTTCGTCGTCGCTACGGAGCGCGCGCGTTTCTGCATGTCCTTCCTCCGCCTGGGGTTGATTCCGGACGCATGTGGTTTGTTTACCTTGCCACGAGTGGTGGGATGGCTCCGCGCCAAGGACATGCTGTATTCGACCCGGGCTGTCGGTGGCAGCGAAGCGCTGGAATACGGAATGGTCAACGAACTGGCGGCGCCCGAGGCGCTGCAGGCGCGTGCCCGGGAAATTGCCTTGGCCATGACGAACTTGCCGCGAACGGCTTTTGCCCTGATGAAGACCGCCATGCTGCGGTCCATGTCATCGGACCTGGGAGCCATGGCCGATACCGAGATGGCGGGCCAGGCCATAGCGTACTCGACGGCCTACCACGAAGACGCCGTCAAGCGCCTGCGGTCGGGGTCCCCGTCTCTTTACTCATGGCCGGTGAAGAACGCCGGCTGATTCACCCATCGGACCACGCCCAGCCGGGCGCTTGTTGGCAAGCGCCGCGCATGGACATGAAACAGGAAAAACATGGACTTTCAACTCAGTTCACAACAGCAGCAACTGCGGGCCGCCATAGTGGATCTGTGCCGGCGCTTCGATGACCAGTACTGGTTGGACAAGGATCGCGATGGGGGCTTCCCCGAGGAGTTCTATCGTGCGGTCGCCGATGCCGGCTGGCTGGGCATTGCAATGCCCGAGGCCTATGGCGGGGCCGGGCTGGGCATCCTGGATGCGGCGCTGATGATGCAGGCGATTGCGGAGTCGGGCGGCGGCATGTCGGCGGCATCTTCGGTGCACATGAATATCTTCGGCCTGAACCCGGTGGTGGTGTTCGGCACGGAAGAGCAGAAAGCCCGTGCGTTGCCGCCCCTGATCAGGGGTGAGTCCAAGGCTTGTTTTGCCGTAACGGAGCCCGATGCGGGCTTGAACACCACCAAGCTGACCACGCGCGCGGTCCGCAATGGCGATCACTATCTGGTCACCGGCCGGAAAGTATGGATTTCCACCGCGCAGGTGGCGGACCACATGCTGCTTCTTGCGCGGACCACTCCTATAGAAGACGTGCAATCTCCGACCAAGGGCTTGAGCCTGTTCTATACGCGCCTGGACCGGAGCCATGTAGAGGTGCGAGAAATTGAGAAAATGGGCCGCAAGGCGGTCGACTCCAACGAACTCTTCATCGACGCATTGCCCGTGCCGGTCGAGGACCGCATCGGTGAGGAAGGTGAGGGCTTTCGTTATATCTTGCACGGCATGAACCCCGAACGGATCCTGGTTGCAGCCGAGGCGGTGGGCATCGGGCGGCTTGCCTTGGCACGCGCGGCCGACTACGCGCGTGAGCGGGTCGTGTTCGGCAGGCCTATCGGTCAAAACCAGGGAATACAGCATCCGCTCGCACAATGCTGGGCGGAACTCGAGGCCGCGGAGTTGATGACGCAGCGTGCCGCCAGCCTGTATGACAGTGGATTGCCTTGCGGCCCCCAGGCCAACGCGGCCAAATATCTGGCGGCGGAGGCCGCCGTCAGGTCATCCGAGACGGCGATCCTGACGCATGGCGGATTCGGATATGCCAAGGAATATCATGTCGAGCGATATCTGAGAGAAGCCATGATCATGCGCATAGCGCCGGTCAGCCCGCATCTGATTCTGTGCAATATCGCGGAGAAGGTGCTGGGCCTGCCGAAATCGTACTAGGTCATCAAACCTTATCGTAGCGATGCCCTGGCTCGGGAAGCACGAAAGCGCCTTTGTTCAGCCATTGCCCGCCGTCTATGACCAGCACTTCGCCATTGATGTAGTCCGCCGCCGGGCTGCACAGGAACAAGCCGGCTTCAATGGTTTCTTCGATGGTGCCGAAGCGCCCGGCGGGGATCGAACCCAGTATGTGTTGCCGGCCTTCGGCGGTCGGCCAAAGCGCCGTGCGCGACTGCGGGGTGTCCACGAAGCCCGGACAAAGGCAATTGACCTGCACGTTGCGCGGTCCCCATTCCACTGCCAGCGATTTAGACATGGCGATTACGCCGGCCTTGGCGGCAGCCGAATGAGCCGTTCCCGGACCGCCATGCCAAGCGTAGGCGGCGGAGATGCTCAGCACCTTCCCGGATTCCTGGTTCAGCATGTGCCTGCCTGCGGCGAGTGTGCAGTATGCAGTGCCGTTCAGCACGGTATTGATGACCGCGTTCCAACCCCGGGGAGAAATATCTTCGGCGCGGGCCACGAAGTTCCCCGCGGCGTTGTTGATCAGCACGTCGATATGCCCTGTCTCGGCAACGACTCGAGCGATGGCGGCGTCGACGTCGTCCGGATTGCGAATGTCTATGGGGCAGATCAAAGACTGGCCTCCCGCCTCGGCAATTTCGGCCGATGTTTCGCGCAATGGGTCTTCTCTTCTGCCGCCCAATGCAACCGTGGCCCCGAGCGCCGCCGCCCGCAATGCGAACGCTTTTCCGATGCCCGTCCCGGCGCCGGTGATGAAAAACGTTTTGTTCGAGAACGTTCCGGCTGCAAGCATTTGATTGAATCCAATGAAAATGAAATTAAATTAGACTAATCGGAATTATAGGTTTTGGACCGATTCTGTCAAGAAACAATTCGACCTTCTTGGCGTGCTACAGGTTCAATCACTGCATCCACATATCCCATTCATGTCTACTATAGTTGTGTTGGGGAACAAGACTTGAGGCGTTGACTTCGTCAGTCGCTTTATTTAAAATGAAATTCAATATATTAAAACGGAACTCGTGGGCTGCGCAGCTGCGCGGGAGACCAAGGTTATTGCGGCGATCTGCCGTGTATCGATAAAGCTAGGAGATAGCGATGAAAGACGTTCTGCGACTTGGGGCAGGGTCTGGTTTTTGGGGCGACGCTCAGGATCCGGCCGTAGAGCTGCTGGAGAAAGGCGAGCTGGATTACTTGTGTTTCGATTATCTGGCCGAACTGACCATGGCGCTGCTTCAGCGCCAAAAAATGAAGAATCCCGACGCCGGCTATATACCGGACGCCGTGCAGTGCATGAACGCGCTGTTGCCTCAAGCGCGGGAACGCGGGACCCGCCTGATATCGAACGGAGGCGGGGTCAATATTCGCGCTGCGGCGCAGCGCATCGTCGAGAACGCAAGAAAGGACGGGCTGGCCGGTGCGCGCATTGCGCTGGTGGAAGGTGATGATCTTCTGGGCAAGCTGGATTTGCTGACAGCCGGCAATGTGCCTTTGACCAACATGGACACCGGCGATGAGGACTTCTCCGCGATACGCTCGCGCGTGGTTTCCGCGAACGTGTATACGGACAGCTCGGGTATCGTCGAAAGCCTGAAGGGTGACGCGGATGTGGTGATCACAGGCCGTGTGTCGGACAACGCCTTGTACGTCGGCCCGGTCGTGCACGAGTTCGGCTGGCAACGGGATGCGGCCCATGCCGACTTGCTGGCCGCATCGGTGACGGTAGGCCATATCCTGGAGTGCGCCGCCGGCTGCACGGGCGGCATGTCGTCACGTTTCGCCGATATGCCGCGCATGGGCCAGGTCGGCTTCCCCATCGCGGAGTTCCGCCGTGACGGCAGCGCCGATATCACCAAGCTGCCGGGCACGGGGGGGCGCGTCGATACCTTCACGGTCAAGGAGCATCTGGTCTACGAGATTTCCGATCCGCGCAATTACCTCATGCCGGATGCCGTTGCGGACTTTACTTCGCTGAGCCTGGATGCCGTGGGCACCGACCGTGTCCGGGTGTCGGGCGTCAAGGGCAAGCCGGCGCCGGACCTGCTCAAGCTCGTAGTCGGATACCAGGATGGATGGATAGGGGAAACCATGGCGTTCTTCCCCTGGCCGAACGCCTACGACCGCGCCTGCAAGGCGCGTGACACCATGCTCGAGCGGTTCGAGCGGATGGGCCTGGCTGCAGATCAAATTCACTTCGACTTCGTCGGCTTGAACATGCTGCATGGCCCGGCGGCGCCTGCTCCAGAGCGAAACGGAGCGAATCAAATGAGCGAAGTGGGGCTGCGTTGCGCGGTGCGGACGAGAACGCGTGAAGAAGCCGACAAAGTCCGGCGCGCCGGCACTCACCTATGGATCATGGGCCCAGGCGGCACGTCATTTGGCACGCCGATGAAGTCGCGGCCCATCGTGGCGCTGTGGCCGACATTGATTCCGCGCGAATTCGTGCGTCAAACCACCGACATCTTGGTAGCCTGAAAGGAACACGATATGACACGCCAGCTTCATGAAATTGCCTATGTCAGGTCCGGAGACAAGGGGGATGTTTGCACCGCGGGCCTGGTGGCCAGGAGCCCCGAGGATTACCCGCTTCTGCTCGCAAGCGTTACGCCTGCGGCGGTCAAGGCGCTGTATGGCGATTGGGTAAAGGGAGAGGTCCACTGCCATCCCATGGACAACATACAGGCCGTGGTGGTGGTGATGCACGGGGCATTGGGGGGCGGAGCAACGAAGACGCTCCGCCTGGATCAAACCGGAAAGTCGCTCGGGCATGCATTGCTGCGCTTGACCGTGGTGGAATGACATGGCGATACTTCATTCCATGCTGCGCAATGCCGGCGACGATCTGGATCGGAACCGGGCAGCTTATGAAAGCCTCAGGAAGGAAGTGGAGGCGGCTCAAGGGCCTTCCGTCCGGGGTGGCGGCGGCAAGTATGCGAAGACCCATATCGGGCGTGGAAAGCTCTTGCCGCGCGAACGCATCAATGAACTTCTCGATCCGGGGACGCCGTTCCTGGAAGTCGGCCAGTTGGCCGGGCATGGATTGTATGAAGACGAGGTCCCCTCCGGTGGGCTGATCGTCGGAATCGGCATGGTCGAAGGACGGCCCTGCATGGTGATGGCGAACGATGCGACGGTCAAGGGCGGCACATACTACCCCATCACCATCAAGAAGCAGATTCGAGCGCAAGCCATCGCGCGCGAGAACGGCCTGCCGTGCATCTATCTGGTTGACTCGGGAGGCGCCTTTCTGCCTTTGCAGGAAGAGATCTTCCCTGATGAGCATCATTTTGGACGTATCTTCCGCAACATTGCAGAGATGTCCTCAATGGGAATCAAACAGATCGCCGCGGTCATGGGGTCCTGCACGGCAGGCGGTGCCTATATCCCCGCCATGTGCGACGAGACCGTCATCGTAAAAGGCAATGGCACGATTTTCCTGGGCGGACCGCAGCTGGTGCAAGCCGCGACAGGTGTCGTGGTCGATGCGGAAACGCTGGGCGGAGCGGACGTGCATACGCGCCTGTCCGGCGTGGCCGATCATTTTGCCGACAACGATACACACGCCCTTTCCATCATTAGAGAAATCGTGGCTCGTCCAGGGCCGAAGCCCTTGCTGCCGCCGCCCAGAGCGCCGGTGCCGCCGCTTTACGATTCCGCCGAGCTTCCGGGGTTGATTCCGGCCAACCCCAAGCAGCCCATTCCAGCGCGCGAAATCCTTGCCCGCTTGATGGATGGAAGCGAGCTCAATCTGTATCGTGAACGCTACGGGCCGTCGCTCATATGCGGTACGGGCGCGATCGAGGGATACCCGGTGGGCGTCCTGATCAATGATGGCCCCCTTTTTTCAGAGAGTGCCCAGAAGGCGGCCAACTTCATCGAGCTCTGCACCCAGAGCGACATTCCTCTGCTGTTTCTTCATAACATCAGCGGATTCATGGTGGGCGCGGAATACGAGCATGGCGGAATCGCCAAGGATGGCGCCAAGATGGTAAACGCCGTATCCACGTCTCGTGTGCCCAAGTTCAGCGTGATCATCGGCGGCAGCTACGGAGCGGGAAACTTCGCCATGTGCGGCCGCGCCTTTGGCCCCCGCTTCATGGCAATGTGGCCCAATGCCCGTACGTCGGTCATGGGAGGCGAGCAGGCCGCCACCGTGCTTGCCCTTGTGCGCCAGGAACAGCTTGCGCGTCAGGGCAAGACGTTTACGGCGGAAGAGGCGGAGGCCTTCAAGCAACCGATCCGCGACCACTACGCAACCCATAGCACGCCGGTGCATGCCGCATCCCGGCTATGGGTGGATTCCGTGATAGACCCGGTCGATACCCGCCAATGGCTCGCCTTGGGACTGGCCTTGGCCCATAACGGACCTCGCGAAAGCACGCGCTTCGGCGTATTCAGGATGTAAACATGTTCAAACGCATATTGATTGCCAACCGCGGTGAAATCGCCTGCCGTATCGCCCGGACTTGCCGACAGCTTGGGATGGAGTACGTGGCAGTTCATTCATCTGCCGATGCGGGCGCATTGCATTTGAAGGGCGCCGCAGCGACGGTTTGCCTGGGCGCGGGTCCGGCCACCGACAGTTATCTGAAAGGGGAGGCGATCATCGCTGCTGCCCTGCAGCATGACTGCGAGGCGGTCCATCCCGGATACGGCTTTCTTTCCGAAAACGCGGAGTTCGCTCAAGCGGTGCAGGATGCGGGGCTGACTTTCATCGGTCCACGAGCGGAGACGATCTTGGCGCTCGGCGACAAATCCCGCGCCAAATCCCTGATGCGGGACGCCGGCGTGCCTACCGTGCCAGGCATGGTCGAGGCCAGCGAAGATCCGGCGCAAATAGAACGGATGATCAGCGAGATCGGACTGCCGGTGCTGCTCAAGCCCAGCGCCGGCGGAGGCGGGAAGGGCATGCAGGTCCTGCGGTCATTGGCCGGGCTGCGCCCCGCGATCGAAGCGGCGATCCGGGTGGCGCGCAGCAGCTTTGGCGATGGACGGCTGATCGTGGAACGTTTCGTCGAGCGGCCCAGGCACATCGAGGTGCAGGTGTTCGGCGACCAGCAAGGCAAGGTGGTGCACCTGTTCGAGCGCGAGTGCACCTTGCAGCGGCGTCATCAAAAGGTGGTGGAAGAAGCGCCGGCTATCGGGTTGCCCGAGGCTGTCCGGATGCGGCTGCACGATGCGGCGGTGCGAGGCGCTCGCAGTATCGGATATGTAAACGCGGGAACGTTCGAATTCATCGTTGATCAGGAGCACAATTTTTACTTCCTGGAAGTGAATACGCGCCTGCAGGTCGAGCACCCTGTTACGGAAGAAATCACTGGCCAGGATCTGGTCGCATGGCAGTTTCAGGTTGCCGCGGGCGGTTCCTTGCCCTTGTCGCAGTCGCAAATCAAGGCCTCGGGTTGCGCGATCGAATGCAGAATTTATGCGGAGGATCCGGTAGAAGGCTTCCGGCCGGCGCCGGGCCGCGTATCGCGCGTGGCTTGGCCGCAAGGCGTGCGGGTCGAGGCCGGGGTGGCTGACGGGGACAGCGTCCCCGCCTTCTATGACCCCATGGTGGCGAAGTTGGTGGTTCGGGGTGAGGACCGCGCCCGAGCGCTGGGGCAAATGCGTGATGCCGTGAGGCGCACGGCGCTGCTTGGTCTGACGACCAATCTCGGATTCCTGACCCGGGTGCTCGAGGATCCCGCAGTCCAGAGCGGGGATGTTCATACGCAGTACCTGGACGAGGCAACGGCGCTTCACAAGCCGCAAGCCGGCGTGGCGGCCGCTGCCATCGCTTGCGCGGCCGCCTGCTCGTGCACGCCGGCCGAATCGCTCTCGCCTTGGGCCGCGGGCGGTAGACACGGTGTGTTGGATCGCAGCTCGTTGAGCGCAACAGCGCCTCTCGGAATGCTGGGTTTCTGGGCGGGCGACCAATTGGTCCAGGCAGGCTTGACGGGCCTCCACGAAAACGGTGTTCAATTGAGTGTGGACGGAGAGGCTTTCCGGGTAGGCGTGTCATCGGCCGGCGGCGATATCTCTCGGGGTACGGTCAACGGAAGCGAATGGGCTGCTTGCGATACGGGCGCTGCCATCGAGTTGCAAATAGATGGCAACCGCTATGCGCTGGTCCCTGCTCGTTTGCGCAGCCCCGGCGAAGTCAAGGCCGCCGGCGCCGCCGTTGCCCCCATGCCTGGCATCGTCACGGCACTACTTGTTCGAATTGGGAGCCTGGTAGCCGAGGGCGAAGTACTCGCCGTCGTGGAGGCCATGAAGATGGAGAACCAAGTGCTCGCGTCGGCAAACGGAGTGGTAACCGCCATCCATTTTCCCGTAGGTGCCAACGTGAATGTCGGCGATCTGCTGGTCGAAGTGGAGGTGGCCGAGCCCCAGGGCGGCTCGTAAATCCGATGGCCAATACCTGGGTCTCCGGATCAACGAGGCAAATTTTGTTTTAAACCGGTGTCGGCGAAGGCTTGTTTCTCTTAAAAATCCGTCGCATAGCCAATTCATCTTGACGTGGTGGCCTATAATTCCGTTTTCGACTTACAGGACCTACATGAACCAGATCAAGGACCGCTCCGACGCGGACAGCGGTGGAGCCGGCGTCCGTGTTTTGGCGCGGGGGCTTGCCATTCTGCAAGCATTCGAGCCCGACAATCCTTGGCGCTCGAATGCCGAGCTGGCTGCCATGACGGGTGTGCCCAAACCCACTGTCTCGCGGATTACGGCGCACCTTACTGCTTCCGGCTATCTCATTTATTCTCCGGAGAACGCGCAATACAAATTGGGCGCGTCAGTGCTGGCTCTAGGCTACCTGGCTGCCTCGATTGGCGAGCTGACGACGCAGGCGCGGCCTTTGATGCAAGAACTGGCGGACGACCATAATGGGTCCATCGTGCTGGCATCGCTGGACGGGTTGAGCATGGTTTGCCAGGAAGTCTGTCATGGACGGGGCATGCTGTTTGCATTGCGCGTGCATCCGGGCTCGCGCCTGAGCCTGTCAAGATCCGCCCTGGGAAGGGCCGTTATCGGCGCAATGAGCGAAAACGAACGCAGCAAGTTGCTGGGCGCCATCGCGCAGGCGCATCCCGAGCATTGGCCGGGCCTGGAGCCGGCCATCCAGGCCAGCGTCCGCGAAATGCAGGCGCACGACTATTGCATCGCTACAGGAACATTGGAAACCGGAACCAACGGCATCGCGGTCGTGATCGACATGCCTGATCGGCCCCACGCTTACGCGCTGGGATTTGCCGTTCCGGCCAACCAGGTGACGGCGGAGCATCTGTCGGAGGCGATCGCGCCAAGGCTGCTGGAAATCAAACATCGCCTGGAGCGCGATGTCGCACGCAGGAGCATAGGATGAGACGCAGGACCGCTGAAGTAAATCCGTCCGCGCTTGGGCTCGAAACGCCATCCGGCGGCCAAGTGAATTCGTTGCAACGAGGGCTCGATATTCTCCATCTGTTCGACAGCCGGGAACCGCTGCTCACGCATGCTGAAATTTCGACGCGCCTGGGTTTGCCACGGACGACGGCGTCCAAGCTGATCGCCACCTTGGTCGACGCGAACTTCTTGAGGCAGGATGCCAGCGGTGCCTACGGCCCCGACGTCGCTTGCCTGGCGTTGGGGCGCGTTGTCAAGCGCGGGCTTCCGGTCGTGCAGGCAGCATCCCCTCAAATGATGCGGTTCGCTGAAGAGTTCGGTGTCCATGTCAGCCTGATGGCGCGTGAGCGCCTGCAGATGCTCGTACTGGAACATGCCGTTCCCAGCGGGCTCAGCCACCTCGGATTGGCTACCGGCGCGTTGGCGCCGATCGCCCGTTCGGCATCAGGGCGCGCCTACTTGTGGGCGCAGAAGCCCGCCTTGCAGGCGGAATTGTTCGAGGCTCTTAAGGACGTCAGCGCGGAGGGTACGCACAAGTACATGCCTGGCATCTATGCGGCCTTTCAGGAACTCGAAGAGCGGGGCTTCTGTTTCATGGCCTCGCCGGTGACGCGTCAATCGAATTCCGTTGCTACGCCCTTGTATGACCGAGGCGCTCCAACATACGTCTTGGCGGCCATGTCTCTGGGTGGGAATGATCGGGAGCGGGAACTGATCGACGAAATCGGCCCCCGCCTGCTGCAGGTGTCCGCAGAGATTTCACGCGATCTCGAACGCTTGCCGGCTTGAGGAATTACTTAAGGGGTCAGACCCCGTACGGGGTCTGACCCCTTCACCGCCTCAAGCGATGGTCAGACGCTTGGCCTGAGCCTGTGCTTTTTTCGGAAGCGTCAGCTCCAGAACACCATCGTTGAACCGGGCGGTGGCGGTGGACTCGTCCACGTCCTGGCTGAGCTGGAAGCTGCGGGACACTCGGCCGAAGTAGCGCTCGGTGCGCAGCACGCGCTCGCCGTCCTTCTCCTGTCTTTCCTGCTTGCGCTCGGCACCGATGGAAACACGGGGGCCGTCGATCTGCACATGGATGTCTTCCTTCTTGACACCAGGCAATTCGGCATGGACCAGGTAGCCTTCGGCATTCTCTTTGACATCCACTCTCATTTCCGGCGACTCGAGCGCCGCATCAAAACCGAAGTCGACGGGCCTGACGAAGAAACCACGGAAGAGATCGCCGAAGGGGTCGCGGCGGGTGATGTTGCTCATGTTGATTCTCCTGAAATCATCATTACAAGATTGGCGTCGGGCCGATCGATGGCGCCGACTTGCTTGGCATGTATATGTGGGCTGGCGTTTTATTTTCAAGAGCGGGAGGGGTCAGACCCCGCATGGGGTCTGACCCCATTGAAAAAATCCTGGATCATCCATGGCGATGGCTTCATAATCGAAACACGCGGGTTCATTCGCGCCTGCCAATAAAAGGAGACGCCATGACGAGACTGACAGCCAAAGATTTCGCACCCGAGTTGCTCGAACTTTACGACCATTACGTGCACGGAAAAATCACCAAGCGCCAATTTCTCAGCCGGGCCGGCAAGTTCGCCTTGGGCGGCCTGACGGCTTCGGCCCTGCTGGCTTCGCTACGCCCCAACTACGCGCTTGCACAACAGGTTTCCTTCACCGATCCCGATATCGTCTCGGAATACATCACCTATCCCTCCGCCCAGGGCAATGGCCAGGTGCGGGCCTATCTGGTCAAGCCCGCCAAGTCCGAGGGCAAGCCGCCCGCGATCGTCGTGGTGCACGAGAACCGTGGCCTGAACCCATACATAGAAGATGTGGCCAGGCGCCTTGCCAAAGCCGGGTTCGTTGTGCTGGCGCCAGACGGGCTCACGTCGCAGGGCGGCTATCCCGGTAATGACGACAAGGGCCGCGAGCTGCAGCAGAAGGTCGATCCCGTGAAATTGATGAACGACTTTTTCGCCGCCGTCGAGTTCATGGCCGCGTACGAGGGTGCAAGCGGAGAAGTCGGCATCACCGGGTTCTGCTATGGGGGCGGCGTCGCCAACGCTGCCGCTGTCGCCTATCCCGAGCTCGGCGCGGCGGTTCCCTTTTATGGGCGCCAGGCCAAGCCTGAAGACGTGCCTCGCATCAAGGCGCCCTTGCTGCTGCAATTTGCTGAAAACGATCCCAACGTGAATCAGACCTGGCCTGCGTACGAGGCGGCGCTGAAGCAGCACGGCAAGACCTACGAGGCCTATATCTACCCCGGCACGAACCACGGTTTCCATAACGACTCGACGCCACGCTATGACAAGGCGGCGGCGGATCTCGCCTGGAGCCGAACCCTGGATTGGTTCAATCGGTATCTGCGGTAGTTTGGTAAACTTTGTGTGGCCGCATCGGGCGTCTCCCGGCGTTCCAAACCAGAGCGCCAAGCCGCCCGGGCCGCTCCATGCGAAGAGTTCACCAATGGGCATCACGCATGTCGATATGCGTCGTTTCAGGAAATGACCGAAAAAAACAAGCAACAGCCCGGCGGAGCGCCGTTCTTCAATCCTTTTCCCAAGTATCTGCAGGTGCGGCATATTCTCGAACGCCGCATGAGCCTGGAATACCAGCCGGGCGATCGACTGCCCACCGAGCAAGTGCTTTGCGAAGAGTTCGGGGTGTCCCGCGAGACCGTGCGGGAAGCCTTGCGGGGCTTGGAGCACGAGGGAATCATCGAGCGTCACCGGGCCAGGGGGACTTTCCTCAAACGCCGTCCGGATGCGCCCACCAGCAAGCGGCTCACCGGCATGGTCGAGGATTTTTCCAGCCTGCATCTGGACACCTACGCGCGAGTTCTGGAAACCGTGCGCGTGCCCGCCGACCTGGAGCCGGGGCTGGCCCAGGTCGATCCCGCCGAAGTCTACAAGATCGCCCGGCTAAGGTATTTTGAAGGCCAGCCGCTGGTGGTGCACCATGCGTTCATGTCGGTCGAGACCGGAGCGCGGGTCGTGCGGGAAAATCTTGAAAACGCCCCGATCAGCGAAATCCTTGAAACCCGGCTCGGCCTGAAATGCATCGACGAACGCCAGTTCATCGATGCGCTCGTTGCGGATACCGGTATGGCGCAGCTGCTTGCGGTCCCGGTGGGGGCGCCGGTATTGCTGATCAGCCGTTTATGCCGCCTGGGCAGCGGTGCTTCCTTCGTTCTCTTCAAATCCTATTTCAGGGCTGATCGCTACTACTACACGATCAACCTGGCCTCGGGGAGCCAGCAACGAGAACAGAAGGGGCTGAAAAGCCGAGGCCAGCCGAATAGAAAAATCCCGGCGGCGGACCGGGATGGTTGATCGAAGCGGCAGGCGGCAGCCTTACTGTGGTTTCACGCCAGCCTGTTTGGCGACCTTGCCCCACTTTGCCACCTCGTCCGCAACATAGGCCGAGAACTGCTTCCGATCCAGTTTTCCGGCCTCGCCTCCTTGCTTTGCAAGGGTGTCCAGCACTTTCTTGTCTTTCAAGGCGTCGGCCACCGCGCTGGACAAGGTATTAAGCACGGCCTCGGGGGTTCCCGCGGGCGCGAACAGACCATACCAATTGTTGACGCTGTAGTTCGATATGCCGCTCTCGCTCACCGTGGGAACGTCGGGCAGCGCGGGAATGCGTGTATCGCCGGACACCGCAATGAGTTTTATCCGTCCGGCGGCCGCCGGTCCCAAGGTGGCGGGCGGCGGCACGAACATGACGGACACCATGTTCCCCATCAGGTCGGACAGCGCGGGGGCAGTGCCTTTATAAGGAACGTGGACCCACTCCAGTTTGTTTATCGATCTGAACAAGTCCCCGGACAAGTGCGTGATCGTGCCTGTTCCCGCGGACGCGACATTGATCTTGCCGGGTTGCGATCGAGCCAGCTCCACCAGCTGTTTCAGGTCGGCGACCTTCAGCTCGGGATTCACGGCGACGACCATGGGGGTCGTTCCCACCATGGCGACCGGGGTCAGGTCTTTCAAGGTGTCGTATTTCAGATCGGGATACAGGCTGGGGTTGATGGCGATTTCCGATGTTGAAGCCAGCACCAGCGTATAGCCGTCGGGCGCGGCATTGGCGACGACGCCGGTGCCGATCGAGCCGCCTGCGCCTCCGCGGTTCTCGACGACCACCTGCTGCCCAAGACGGGGTGCCAGGCCGTCGGCGATCAGCCGCCCCATCAGGTCCGAGCCGCCGCCCGGAGGAAAGGGAACGACCAGTGTGATGGGTTTGGCGGGATAGGTCTGGGCACAGACGGCGGTGGCCGCCGTACAGCATGCATACAACAGATAACGCATTGCGCGTGAAATAGCCTTGGATAGGTGCATTTCTGTCTCCTCTTTGTATGTTGGAATGGTGGTGCCGCTTTACGCCTCCAGCGCTTCTCCTTTTAGTGTTGCATGTCGTGTCGCTTCGGCGAGCGCTTCCGCCAGGATGTCCATGCCTTGATGGATCTCGGCATCGGTGGAAGTCAGTGGGGGGACCAGCCTGATGACGTTCATGCGACCATGGCTGCCGCGCGCCTGCACGAGCAGGCCTCGGTCCTGGCAGGCTTGCACGACGGCTTTTGCCGCAGCGTTGGCAGGTTCCAGCGTATCGCGGTCGTGGACGAGTTCCACGCCGTACAGCACGCCCCGGCCGCGTATATCGCCGATCAAGGGCATGTCGCCGGCCATGGCGCTGAGGCGCTCGTTCAATATGCGATCGATGTCCCCGGCGCGCTCCACCAGGTTTTCCTGCTCGATGATGTCGATGCTGGCGACCCCCGCCGCGCAGGTGATGGGGTCGCAGGCATGGGAACGCGTGGCGAAGTAGCCGTTTGCCGCGGCCTGGTCCGCTATCTTGGCCGACGTACAGACTGCGCTGACGGGCAGGCCTGCGCCGAAGTGCTTGGATACGGTCATGATGTCCGGGACCACGTCTTCGTGAAGATGGCCCCACATGCGGCCGGTCTTGGCAAGCCCCGTTTGCGATTCGTCCATGATCAGCAGCATGCCGAACTGATGGCAGAGGTCCCGCAAGGCCTTCACGTAGCCCGGAGGAGGGACGATGATGCCGCCGGCGCTGAGTATGGGTTCCATGACGATGGCCGCAGGCTTGCCGGTGAAGTTGCTGACGGCGAGCTCGAAGCTGGTTCGCAGGCATTGATAGTTGCCGGCATTGGCCGCGCATGCGCAGTGTTCTTTGGATCCCACCGGGCAGCGATAGGTATAGGGCGCCAGGATGGAGGAGGTCGCCTGGGCCGCGATGCCGTGCTTGCTGCGGTTCCAGCCGAAGGATAAGGAACGGGTGACGAACGAGGTGGACCCATGCAGACCCATGTGCATCCCGAGGATATCGGCGCCGCCCGTCACTTTTCTGGCCATGTCGACCGCCGCCTCGACGGCGTCGCTGCCGCTGACCAGGAACAGGGATTTCTGCAAAGGCGGCGTCAGGATTTCACCGAGCCGGCGGTGCAGTTCCAGTCGGTCCACGTTCAGAAAAGTCTTGGTCGAGTGGCTGATTTTTTCCAGGCTGCGCTTCACCGCTTCGACATAGATGGGATGGTTGTGGCCAAGCGCAGCCGCCATCTGCCCTGAACCGAAATCCAGATAGCTTTTCCCCGTCGTGTCATAGACCTTGATGCCTTGCGCCCGTGCGATGACCGGCCGATTCTCCAGCCCGGCCATATAGGCCCCGCCTGCGGTGGGAACCATCCATTGATCGATAATGCGCCTGATTTCCATCGTGTCCATCCTGGGCTCCTTTGTATGGCCGTTCGTACATAAATGCATGTTTGTACGGATGATCATACAATTCAATTGGGATGAATGCAATACATGGGGTCAGACCCCAAGGGTCTGACCCCTCCTAAATGATGTGCAGGGGACGGACCCCGTACGGGGTCCGTCCCCATGGCTTCATGTCTAGGTGTCCGACCCCGTACGGGGTCGGACCCCATGAGCCTACTTACCAGAACGCACGCCTTCCTTCTTTTCCAGAAACGCGGGTGTGTCGTCCTTCGGTCCCAGTATTCCCGCGTCGCTGGGCACGGGATTGGGGTTGCCGTCAAAGCGCGTGGCCTTGTCCTGGCGTGCTTCTTCCGGGGTTCCGTTCGGGGTGCCGCCGCCGGGTGTCGCGGGCCGCTTCAGCCCAAGCTCCGGCAAGAGGTCGTGTTCGCTGCCGGGTTTGGCCGGGTCGTTGGGATGGGTCATGCGGATTCTCCTTGAATGAGGCACCCTGGACGAGCAATCCGCATGCCCATCTGTTTCGGGATGACGCGGCTCTGCGCCCGCTGCCAGGTCAATCCGGTGAAGGATCGCGCGGGCTTCTTAGCAGGCGGGCAGCGCCGGCGTGCATGAGGTCTTCGATCAGGGTAACGACCTTGAGTGCGGGTGGAGACAGATCGCGCCGTGCATGGTGAACGATGTTGCAGGCCAGTTCGGCGTCACTGGAGTACGCGAGCGGCAACTGGACGACTCTTCCATCAGCAAGCTGCTCTCGGATCGCTTCGCGCACGCACAGCATCACGACATCGCTGTTCAAAGCGACCGTCAGCAGCGTATCGACGCTATTGCATTCCAGAGTAAGGGGCAGGTCGTCCGCATGAGACAGCCGATACAGCGCGGCCAGCTGATTGCGCGCCCGTGGAGGCAGATGGGTGGCGGCGAGCTGATAGTCCGCCAGCGAGGCACGCAATGATCGATGGGCGATGGCGAGCAGGGGATGGCCAGCCCGGACGAACAGGCCGATGTGCTGCGGGGGCAAAGGGCGCAGGTGGAAATCGGAAGACGGCGGCAGGCTGTGGGTGATGGCCACGACGAAATCCAGGCTGTCACGGATCAGCATTTCATGCAGGCGCTGCCAGCTTTCGATCTCCACGCGCATGCGTATGCCGGGATAGTCCCGCGCGAGCTGGGTCAGCAGAGGCGACAGGAAGCCGGCGGCGGGAAAGACCCCCGCCCCCATTGCCACGTCGCCGGCTTCTATGCCCTGCAGTAATTCAACCCGGCGGTGCAGTGCATCGGCCTCCTGCAACACCCGGTAGGCATGTTCCAGCACGGCGTGTCCCGAGGGCGTAAGCGTCAATCCTGAGGCGGAACGATCCAGCAACTGAACGTTCAGGCCCTGTTCCAGGGCCTGGATGCTGCGGCTCAGCGCCGATTGCGTCAGGTGCAAGCGAACCGCTGCGCGCGAATAATGGCGCTCTTCGGCCAGCACGGAAAAGTGCCGTAAGGTGCGCAGGCTAAGCATGATGAGCGTTACTCATAAGATAATGGAATAATTTGCATTTGATTCATATCAATTCCAAGCCTAAAGTTTTGAACAGCGAAAGGCAAGCGCTTGCCTTTCTGCAGAAGATAAACGGCGAGGCCGCTTGAAAGCCGAGTCGATAACAAGCCACGGAGACGATATGAAAAAAAATACCTGGATTAAGACATCCGCCGCCTGTCTGACGACATTCGGCTGCATGCTTTTTGCGCCATTGGCGCACAGCGCCCCTTCCTGGCCCGAGGCAGGCCGGACGATCACGGTCGTCGTGCCGTTCCCGGCCGGCTCCGGGTCGGATGCCCTGGCCCGCATGCTTGCACAGAAAGTCACCGAGCAGACCGGCTCGCCCGTCGTCGTCGACAACAAGCCCGGTGCCGGAACGATCATCGGCGCGCAGAACGTGGCACGCGCCAACCCCGACGGCTATACCTTGCTCTATACCATCGTCGTCACGCATACGCAGAATCCGCATCTGGTGAAGAATCTGCCCTATGACGCCTTCAAGGACTTCACTCCGGTGCTGCAGGTCGTGCGCTCGGCCACGGTGCTTTCCGCCAACAAGGATGCGCCGTTCAGCACGACGAAAGAGCTTATCGAGTACGCAAAAGCGAATCCGGGCAAAGTGAACTATGCCTCTTACAGCATGGGATCCACATCGCATCTGAATGGCGAGATCCTCAAGCGTGAGGGCGGCATCGACATCGTGCATGTGCCGTACAAGGGCACGTCCGATGCAAGCCGCGCTTTGCTGGCTGGCGATGTGCAAGTCTACTTCGATGGCACCTCCAGCGCCGTCGAGAAATGGCGGGCCGGGCAAGTCAAGTTGCTGGGGCCTGCAACGGACAAGCGGCTGAAGGTCCTCAAGGATCTTCCCACGCTGGAAGAGCAAGGCTTGCCTGGCCTGAACATCGTGGGCTGGCAAGGCTTGTTCGCACCGGGCAATCTATCGCCGGACGTCGCCGAGCGGATCGCCGAGGTATTTCGCACTGCGCTGAATGCGCCCGAAGTGGTGAAGTACATCGAGGCCGGCGGCAACGAGGTCAGCGGCGCCGGTCCGGCCGAGTACGCAAGGATTGTACGCAACGACTATGAACGCTGGGGCAGCGTCATCCGCGACGCCGGCATCCGGCTTGAATGAAATCAGGAGGCTACAGCATGCACGATCTTGTGATTCGTGGGGGTACCGTCGTCGATGGTACGGGTCAGGCTTCGTTTACGGGCGACGTGGCGATCGAGGACGGCAGGATAGTCCAGGTCGGAGGGCAGGCAGGCGCGGGGCGGCGGGAAATCAACGCCGACGGGTGCCTGGTGACGCCGGGCTGGATAGACATACACACGCACTACGACGGCCAGGCCACCTGGGATCCTTATCTCAGCCCTTCGACCTGGCATGGGGTGACGACCGCCGTCATGGGCAACTGCGGTGTGGGATTCGCCCCCGTCAAGCAGGATCGCCGCGAATGGCTGATCGCCGTGATGGAAGGGGTGGAGGACATACCGGGTTCGGTGCTGTCGGAAGGCATACAGTGGGAATGGGAAACCTTTCCCGAATATCTGGATGCACTTGACCGCAAGCCGAAAGCGCTGGACATCGGCGCCCAGGTGCCGCATTCGGCAATGCGCACCTATGTCATGGGAGACCGGTCCGTCCATCACGATGAGGCGTCGCCCGAGGACTTGAGGGAAATGCGCAAGCTGCTGCGCGAAGCCATGGACGCCGGGGCCATGGGATTCTCCACATCCAAGACCTTCCTGCACAAATACGATCAGCGCAAGTATCCGCCGGGCACCTTCGCCACCGAAGAGGAACTGATGGCGCTGGGCACCGTGATGGGCGAGGCGGGGCACGGCGTATTTCAGATGACCGCCAACCATCCCTTGATGGAACAGGAGATTCCCTGGCTGAACGCCCTGGCCCGCCACAACAGGCTGCCTGTGCTCTTCAACCTGCAGCAGACCGACGACGCCCCCGATGTATGGAAGCAGCTGTTGGTGACGCTGGATCGGGCGCGCGAAGACGGCGTGCCGCTGCTCGGAGGCATCAGCGGCCGGCCGCTGGGCATATTGTTCTCTTGGGAAAGCACGCTGCATCCCTTTGTTGCGCACCCGACCTTCAAGGTCTTGCGCAAGCTGCCATTCGAAGAAATGATCGCCCAGTTGCGCGACCCGGTCGTCAGGCAGAAAATCATGAAAGAGCAGGCCGGATTGCTCGACCGCCGCGCCACCACGCTCTTCGGCAGCTTCCACAAGATCTACCCGCTGGGCGACAATCCCGACTACGAGCCGTCGCCCGGCAACAGTATCGCCGCCATTGCGCAGCGGACGGGACGGGCGCCGCTGGACATCATCTACGACCTGATGCTCGAGAAGGACGGCAAAGCGATCCTGTACTACCCGTCCTTCAATTACGCTTACGAGCATCTGGACCATCTTCACCAGATGCTGAGGCACGAGAACACGGTCAACAGCCTGTCCGACGGTGGCGCGCACTGTGGCTATATCTGCGACGTCAGCATGCCGACTTTCATGCTCAGCTACTGGACGCGGGATCGCGAGCGCGGACCGCGCCTGCCGCTGGAATGGGTCGTGAAGCGCCAGACGTCCGATACGGCCCGGGTTTACGGACTGCACGATCGGGGCGTCCTGCAAGCGGGGCGCAAGGCCGATCTGAACATCATTGATCCGGACGCCCTCAGGCTGCACTGTCCCGAAATGGTGTACGACCTGCCGGCCGGTGGCCGGCGCCTGGTTCAACGCGCCGACGGCTATCTTGCAACGGTGGTGAACGGTCAGCCCATCTACGAGAACGGGCAGGCCACCGGCGCCTTGCCCGGCAAGCTGTTGCGCAGCCGCGCCGGAGGCCTTCATGCCTGATCCGGTGATGGACCAGGTCTTCCTGCATGGACGCACGCACAGCGCATGGCGTGAAAAGCCGGTGCCGGACGACCTGCTGCGCAAGCTCTTCATGATGACCGTCATGGGGCCGACATCGGCAAACTGCCTGCCGCTGCGCGTCGCTTTCGTGAGCAGTCCGGACGGCAAAGAGGCCCTGGTGCCGCTCATGGCGGCTGGCAATCGGGAAAAAACCCGGACCGCGCCGGTCACCGCAATCCTCGCCTACGACCTGGCCTTCTATGAAAAGCTGGACAGGCTGTATGCCCACGAGCCCAACGCCGCCTCCTGGTTTACCGGCAGTCCCGCGGCCACGCGAGACGCCGCCCTGAGAAACGGCAGCTTGCAAGCGGGCTATTTCATCATGGCCGCGAGAGCCCTGGGCCTGGATTGCGGCCCCATGGGCGGGTTCGATGCTCCGGCGGTGGCCAAGGCGTTCTTTCCGGGCCGGACCTATGAGGTCAACTTGCTGTGCAATCTGGGATACGGCGACCACTCCGTCCTGCATCCCAGGCTGCCCAGGCTGTCCTTCGAGGAAGCGTGTGTCGTGGTTTGAGGGCCCTTTGGCCTGCCGGCGGGGTTGCCGGCGGGGTCAGACCCCGTATGGGGTCTGACCCCATCAACAGGCCCTAGGCCGGCAGGATAGGCGGGACGTCGAGCTTGACCACCTTGCCTTCGGTTTCGGGCGACGCCGCGGGATAGCGATGCATGACCTGGGGGTCGTGGCCCGGAATGACGTGCTGAGGCGAGTCGGCCAGGCTGCGCACCAATTGATGGCCTTCCAGCATGTCGCCCACGTTGTAGACCACGGGGAAGGGTATCTGCCGGTCGATATTCCCATAAAGATGCGTCGCGTCCGACGCCAGCACCACCCAGCCGCGTCGCGTCCAGACTCGCACCGCCTGCAGGCCCGCCGTGTGCCCGCCCACGAGATGCAGGCTCAGGCCGGGCGCGAGTTCGGCGGTTCCGCGATGGAACTTGACCTGCCCGCCATAGAGCTTCCGGACGAAGCTGACGATGTCCTCTACGTTGAAGGGCTGGCGCAGGGCCGGGTGGCACATGCAACGCCCGGTCGCATAGGCGGATTCCGCGTCCTGTATATGGAACGTGGCTTGGGGAAAACGATCCAGGGTGCCCGCGTGATCGTAGTGCAGATGGGTGATGATCACGTTCCGGACGTTGGCGGCAACGACGCCGACCAGGGCCAGCCCTTCCTGTACCGGGAGCAGGAGCTCGCGGCCGCGAGCCCGGGCGGCGGCGTCCTCGAAGCCGGTATCGACCACGTAGGTTTCATCGCCGCGGCGCGCAACCCACACGTAATAATCGAGATCCGAGTCCGCGTCGTGGAAATCCACCGAACCGATATAGTTGTCCTCCGCTTTTCGGCCTTGATGGCGCGCATACCGGATCGCATAAAGTTCGAAAGGGGCAATGTCTTGGACGCCCATGGCTTGGTCTCCGGAGTAGATTCACGGAACGGCGGCGGAAGCCTTGCGAGTGCCCGCATCGTCGTGGGTCTTGCGCAGCAGTTCGATGGCGATGGCCGCGGCATTGCGCACGTGCCGGGCACCGGCGCGGCGGGCGGCTTTTTCGTCCTTGGCTTCCAGCGCTTTCAAAAGATCGCCCAGCTCGGCCAGGCTCTTGGCCGCACGCCCGGGCGCCGCCATGGACATGGAGCGCAAGAGCATGATCTGCGAATTCAACAGGCGCAGGCTGTTGGACAGTGCCTCGTTGCCGGCGCCTTCGAGAAGGCAGCGATAAAAATTATTCTTGGCTTTCAACTGGCTGAGAGGATCCTGATTGGACCAGGAGGCGTCCAGTTCCTTGTAGGCGGCCTTGAGAGCGCCAAGCTGTTCGGCCGTCGCGCGCTGCGCGAACAGCTGGCTTGCCAATCCTTCGAGTTCTTCGCGGACCCTGTATATGCCGTCTGCCTGTTCAGGAGTGATGGTCTCGACCACAGGCCCTCGATGCGGAATGACCTTGATCAGCCTTTCGGTTTCCAGCTGGCGCAGCGCTTCGCGGACCAGCGTGCGGCTGACGCCTGTCATTTCGCACAGTTCGCGTTCCGGCAGGCGGTCTCCGGGATGGAACCGGCCCGCAAGAATGGCATTGCGTATGCTTTCCGTCACACTATGGCGCAATACCGCGGCAACGCGATGCACCTTGAAATCATCATCCACTTCCTGAGACTTCATATGGGTATCTGTGTCCTTTGATAATTCGATCATACAATATGATTATTATGGCTTCAATGGGCGGCCGCGGCCATTGTCGCAAGATTCGCCGCATCGGGCGAATCTTCCAGGCGCCAGACTGCATCGATCAGCCGCGTGGCGTCGCAGCCCGACCGTCCATGGCGGCACAAGTCGCGAAGCTTGTCTTCGATTTCCCCATCGGTAAGAGGGCGGGCCAGAGCGCCCCGCGCCACGTGCACATGCTCGCGAACGATGTCGCCATCCTGAAAGCGGATCGCCACCTCGGCGCTGTCTATCGGGTAGCTGGCATCGTCGTGGAACTGCAGTAACGCACCCAGCGACCGCAGGGCGGGATCCGCCACCGCGGCATCCGAAAAAGCATCCAGGCCGGCACGTCCGTGCATGAGCGCAACGGGGACGGCATGCTGGGCGCTTACCTGGGATTCCCTTCCATTTCGTGCGCCGGGGCGGTCGGTACGCTGGCGCAGCAGCGGATGGCCGGTCAGTGCTATGGACTGGATGGCGTCCAAGCGTTTCTTGTCGATGCGGGCGGACAAGGCCAGGCATGCATCCAGCACGGGATTCAGAACCACGCCGCATGGATAAGGCTTGTAAGCCACCTTCCGGATTTCCCAGTGGTCGCCCAGGCCTTGCGTGATGGCGTCGAAATCGGGTGTCCGGCCAAATACGGACAGGAAGCCATGGGATCCTTCCAGAGGGCGGACAGGGCCGTCGAAATCGTCCTGGGCCAGCAGGCACGCTAGCAACCCGTTGCGGGCGGCATTGCCCACGCTTACGCTTTTGGACATCGTTCCCAGACATTCGACCAGCCCTCCGGCCTGGCACGCCGCCGAACCCATTGCCCAGCACAATCGCGCCGGGCTCAGGCCCAGAGCGCGGCCCGCGGCCAGCGCCGAGCCGAAGACCCCGCAGGTGGACGTGATGTGCCAGCCCTTGTCGTAATGAAAGGGAGAAATGGCGTTGCCGATGCGGCATTCGGCTTCCACGCCCAGCAGGAAGGCCATCATGAAGTCCCGACCATGCATCGGGACGGTTTCGCTCAAGGCGAACAAGGCCGCGGCGACCGGGGCGGTGGGATGGATGATGGTGGGAACATGCGTGTCGTCGAAGTCGTACACATTTGCGCTCATGGCATTGATGGCTGCAGCGTTGAGCATGTCCAGGCGCTCATGGCGGCCGACCAATGTCGTGGAGGCTGCGGCCGAGTAGCGCGAGTAAACGGCTACCGCCTTGTCTAGGGTGGGATCCTGGCACCCCGCCAGGCATACGGCAAAGTAATTGAGCAGCGCCCGCTTGATTTCGTGCTGGACCGCATCCGGAACCTGCTCCCAAGAGGCCGTATGGATGAAATCCGCCAGTTGTCCGGACACATGATTGGGCTCTGGTGATATGGAATGCATGGCGGGGCTCCCTCCGGTCGTCTCACTATGGATCGTATAAATGTTCGTATATTGTATGACGATATTATTGACAGATTGATAGGCCGGCGTTCATAATTTGCTGGACTTTCCCCTCCATCCTCACAGGAGCCAGCACGACCATGCGCGAAGAATTCAATACCGAGCTGTTTGCAAAAGGCCTGAAGAATCGTCAAGAGGTGCTCGGTGCCGAGCATGTTCAAAAATCCCTCGACGCGGCGGACGACTTCACCGCCGATATGCAGAAGCTCGTCACCGAGTGGTGCTGGGGAGAACTCTGGAGCCGTCCGGGCCTGGACCGCCGCACGCGCAGCATCATCAACCTGTCCATGCTTTCCGCCTTGAACCGTCCGCACGAAATCCGCCTGCATGTGCGCGGCGCCCTCAACAACGGGCTGACGCAGGACGACATCAAGGAAATATTCCTGCAGGTGGCCATCTATTGCGGGGTGCCGGCGGCTCTCGACGGCATGAAGGTGGCCGCCGAAGTCATCGCCGAGGAAAAAGCGCGGCATGCCGGCGCGGGAGCACAATGATGACCGCGTTCCAATCACCGGTCGGACTGGTCGGCGTGGGTGCTATGGGCGGGCCCATGGCGGCATGCCTGATCAAGGCCGGCCATCAGGTCTCGGTCTTCGACAGTAATCAAGAACGCAGCGCGGCGTTTGCCAAGGAACACGGCATTCAACCGGCCGCTACGCTTGCCGAGCTTGCCGGGCAAGCGGACGCAGTCATCACCATACTGCCCAACAGCGCCATCGTCGAACAGGTCCTGTTCGGCGAGGCCGGCATGGCGCCTGCGCTGCGCCGGGGCGCCATGGTCATTGAAATGACCTCGGGCATTCCCAGCAAGACAGTGGCGTTCAGCGAGCGCCTGGCAGCCCAGGGCGTGCTGCTCTTCGACGCGCCGGTTTCGGGCGGCGTCCCGCGTGCCCGCAGCGGCGAGCTCACCATCATGGCGGGCGGCGAAAAAAGCGATATCGACGCCGCCATGCCGATTCTTTCGGCGCTGGGCAGCGTGATCCACACGGGGCGCATCGGCACCGGCCATGCCATGAAGGCGCTCAACAACCTGGTGTCGTCGGCGGGCTTTCTCATCGGCATCGAGGCCCTGCTCATCGGGTCCCGATTCGGCATAGAGCCTGAAACCATGGTCGACGTCCTGAATGTATCCACGGGCATGAACAACAGCACACAGAAAAAATTCAAGCAGTACGTGCTGTCGCGCAAGTTCGATTCCGGCTTCGCCATGAGCCTCATGGTCAAGGACTTGACCATCGCGCTGGGCATTGCGCACGAAAACGACGTCAATGCGCCGTTTGCGGAGCTGTGCCGCAACCTGTGGGCCGGCGCGAGCGCCGTCCTCGGGCCGCAGGCGGACCATACCGCCGTCGCCCTGCTCAGCGAACGGCTGGCGGGAACCCAAATCGGCGACGCCCCGCCGTCCTGACCATTGCCGCAGGGCGGGCACCACCATCAAAAGGAGACGACAATGAAAAAGACGATAGCAATGACTGTACTGGCCGCCGCGGCCATCCTGCCGCTTGGCGCGCACGCCGAAGTCAGCAAGCTCAATATTCCGCTGGGGGCGGGCGGCTTCGGATTCCTTCCGCTGCACATGATGAAGGAGCACAAGCTGATCGAAAAACATGCCGAAAAGGCCGGGCAGAAGGTCACCATCAACTGGGCGAACATCGGCGGCCCATCCGTCATGATCGACGCGCTGCTGTCCGGATCCGCGGACTTCATCTCCGCGGGCCCGCCTTCTTTCCTTCTGCTGTGGGACCGCACCAAAGGCACCGCGAACGTAAAGGGCGTGGCGGCGATCAGTTCCATGCCCATGTACCTGAACGCCCGGGCCCCGCATCTCAAGTCTCTGGATGACCTGAAGGAGGGCGACAAGATCGCGGTGACTTCCGTCAAGTCGTCCATTCCATCCATCGTGATGCAAATGTACGCAGTCGAAAAATACGGCAAGGATCAGGCGTTCCGGTTCGATCCTTATACCGTCAGCATGAATCACGGCGATGCTGCGTCGGCGCTGATTTCCGGCGGCGGCAGCATTGCGGCGCACTATGCCTCTTCGCCCCTGGCCGAGCGCGAAATGAAAACCGACGGAATCCGTACCATCCAGAATTCCGACGATGTCATGGGCGGGTCCACCACTTTCACGATGGTTTCCACCACCACGCGTTTCCACGATGAAAATCCCAAGGTCTATGCGGCGTTCGTGGCGGCCTTGCAAGAGGCGCAGGAAATGATCAAGGCCGACAAAGATGCGGCGGCCAAGGTGCTGATTGCATCGATGGGAGGAAGCGGCGCCGTGCCGGACATGGTGGAGATCCTGAACAACCCGGCCATCAAGTACACGGCCAAGCCTGAAAACGTCATGAAGTACGCCAACTTCATGCATGAAATCAAATCGATCAAGAACCGTCCCGAGAAGCTTGAGGAGCTTTTCTTCCCCGGTCCCGCCGTGTCGGCCGGGAATTGAACGGATTGCCCGGAGACCGCCGTCCATGCCTCATTCCGCAACACCGTTGCTGTCCGTGCAGGGGGTCACGCTGCGTTATCGCACGAAAGACCACCTGATCACGGCCACCTATCGTGTCAGCTTCGATGTCTACCGTTCCGATCGCTACGTGATCGTAGGCCCGTCCGGCTGCGGCAAGTCGACGCTTCTGAAAGCCGTGGGGGGATACCTGCCCACGGTCGAAGGGCAGATCCGGCTCAATGGCGAAGAAATCGCCAAGCCCGGCCCGGACCGGGTCATGGTGTTTCAGGAGTTCGACCAACTGCTCCCCTGGAAGACCGTCAAGGAAAACGTGGTGTTCGCCCTCACGGCCAGCGGTCGCCTGGACCGCAAGGCGGCGGTCGAGAAAGCCATGCACTTCATCGACAAGGTCAATCTATCAAATTTCGCAGACAGCCTGCCGCATACGCTCTCCGGGGGCATGAAGCAGCGCGTGGCCATCGCGCGGGGCATGGCCATGGAGCCCGAGATCCTGCTGATGGACGAACCCTTTGCCGCGCTCGACGCCCTGACGCGGGCCAAGATGCAGGAAGAATTGCTGCAGTTATGGGAGGACACCCGGTTCACCGTCCTGTTCGTCACGCACTCCATTCCCGAAGCGGTCAGAATCGGCAGCAGGATCCTGCTTTTGAGCCCGCATCCCGGACAGGTCCGCGCGGAACTGAACAGCGAAGGCACGGACGTCGCGGGTCCCGATGGCAAGCTGCTGACGCAGCGCATCGAGGACTTGCTCTTCGAAGAAGATGCTACGCAAGGGAGGACGGCGCATGTCTGAAGCCGCGGCCAAGCCCGTCCATCGCGATGAAATCGTCAATACGGTCGAAGACAAGGGATACGGCGTCATCGAGAAGCCGCTGAGTGTCTGGGAAAGGCTGCTGGACAACGGCGTTTTTCGCAAGAGCGTCATGCTGATCCTGCTGGCGCTCGTATGGGAAGCCTATGCTCGATGGTCGGGCAATCCCTTGCTGTTTCCCACCTTCGTCGCAACGGTCCGGGCCTTCTTCAACGGGATCCTGACGGGCACCTTGTTGCACGCCACCTGGACGTCGATCTCCCTGTTGCTGCAAGGCTATGCGGCGGGGCTGCTCATCGCCGCCTTGTTCACCGCGTTTGCAAGCGCCACGCGCGTGGGCGCCGATCTGCTCGAAACCCTGACTTCCATGTTCAACCCCCTTCCGTCCATTGCGCTGCTGCCCCTGTCGATGATCTGGTTCGGGCTGGGCAATGCCAGCATCATCTTCGTGCTGATCCACGCGGTATTGTGGGCGGTGGCCCTCAACACCCATTCGGGCTTTCGCTCCGTAAGCCTGACCTGGCGCATGGTGGGCCGCAACTATGGCCTGACCGGACTGCGGTACGTATGCAAGATACTGATTCCGGGCGCGTTTCCCAGCATTCTCACGGGCATGAAGATAGGTTGGGCGTTCGCTTGGCGCACCTTGATCGCGGCCGAGCTCGTCTTCGGTTCCAGCTCCGGGTCCGGCGGTCTGGGATGGTATATCTTCCAGAACAAGAACATGCTCGACATTCCCAACGTATTCGCGGGGCTGCTTACGGTCATTCTGTTCGGGCTGCTGGTCGAGAACCTGATTTTCCGTGTCGTGGAACAGCGCACCATCGGACGCTGGGGCATGCAGATTTGATGCCGGCCCTGTCCGAAACCCTGGCCCGGTTCGCGGCGGAAACTTCCGCCGAGGCCATTTCCGTGCTGGCGATGGAGCGCGCGAAAATGAGCCTTGCCAGCACGCTCGCCAGTTCGGCCATGGGGCAGGACATTCCTTCCGCCCGCATTGTGCGGGACCTCGAACTGGAAGACGGAGGCGCCGCGCAGGCCACCGTGTGGTTCCAGGGCGCCCGCCTGCCATTGAGCCGCGCAGTGAGGGTGAACGCCATGGCAAGCGACGCGGCTGCCTCCGACGACAGCGACATGCGCAGCATTGCCCATATCGGAACCATCGTTTCCAGCACGGCGCTTGCCCTGGGTGAATACACAGGCAGAAGCGGCGCGGAACTGTTGCGGGCAATGGTCCTGGGCTACGAGGTCGCAGGAAGGATAGACGAAGCGCTTACCCCCGGACGCATGCAGCGCGGCTTCCATGGGTCCGTATCCACCGTGTTCGGCGCGGCCGTGACAGCAGGCCGCCTGCTCGATCTCGATGCGAAGCGCATGGCACACGCGATTTCGCTGGCGGCAACGTCCATCGGCGGGATGGCCATCGCTGCCGACACCAGTTGCGCCCGTGAATACCATGCGGGCAACGCAGCCATGATCGGGGTGCAGGCATCTTTGGCGGCCATGCGCGGCTATGAAGGCGAGCTGGCCGTTCTCGAATCGCCGCGCGGCTTCCTGAGCGCCATGAACGGGCAGGCCTTCGATGACATCGCCAGGGACCTGGGCAAGGATTGGGATATCGTCACCGATATGGCCATCAAGCTGATGCCCGGCGCTCATCCGTTTCATGCAACGGCCGAAGCCGCGGCCGATGCCGCCATGGCCGGAGACGTTTCCCCTTCCGATATCGAGCGCGTCACGATATCGTCCGCGGTCCAGTGGACCAACTTCAGAGGCGAGCCGCATCCGCGCAATCTGGTGGATGCGGCCCACAGCCTGTTTTATTTCGTGGCGGCGTCCATCGTCGAACGCAAATTCGATTGGGACGCCATGACGGTGACGAAGATGCGAGATCCCGTCATCGCCGCCGTGCAAGACCGGATCGTGTTCGATCCGGACCCCCCGCCATTGCCCGACCGCTTTCCGCATCGCCATGGCGGCAGCGTCGCGATCCTGCTGAAAGACGGCCGGGAATTCGTCAGCACCTGCCGCGCTCCGCGCGGGTCGGGGGCTAGAGGCATAGACTGGAAGGACATCGACGCCAAGTACCGGCGGCTGGCGCCGATGTCGGGCATGAGCCCGGCACAGGTGGACGCAAGCCTGGGCCTGCTGCGAAACTTCGATGAACTTCAGGACGTCGGCGAACTCATGGATATACTCGCCCGTCCCAGGGGTCAGGCCCCGTACGGGGCCTGACCCCATCAAATACCCAGGAGTTAGACGCTGAGGGGTCAGACCCCGTATGGGGTCTGACCCCTCGTCGGCAGGGGCTTATTTCGAGCCAGCCAATGCTGCTGGAACGACATACCCAGGGAAATGCTTATCGAGGGCTTGCTTGAACTCGGCCGACTTGAACGACTCGGCAAGATCCTTGGCCCATTGTTTGTCCTTGTCTGCCGTGCGTACGGCGACAACCTGTTGGTATTCGATGGGCGGCTCTTCCAGGACGACGGCGCTGGGCAGCGCCAGACCGGCGGCAATGGCGAAGTTGCCGGGCACGATGGCGAAATCCGCATCGCCCACGGTGCGGGGAAGTTGGGCGGCTTCAACCGGCTGCAGGCGAATCTTCTTTGGATTTTCCGTCACATCGCGTTCGGCGACACGCAGCGGATCGATGTCGGCACGGACTTTTACCAAGCCGTGCTTTTGCAGCAGCAGCAAGGCACGTGCAAGATTGCTGGGGTCATTGGGCAGGGTGTAGCGGTCGCCTTCCTTGGTCTCGTCCAGGCTCTTGCGCGTCTTGGAATAGATGCCCATGGGGGCGGTCGTGCTCTGCGCAATGTCGGTGATGTCGAGCTTCTTGTCTTCCTTGAAACGGTTCAAGTAAGAAATATGCTGGAACAGGTTGGCGTCCAGCGAGCCCTGGGCGAGAGCCAGGTTGGGCTGCACGTAATCGTTGAATTCCACCAGCTTGACCTTGTAGCCCTTTTGTTCAAGCTGAGGCACGATGGCGAACTTGAGGACATCATAGTTGTAGCCGGCCGTTGCTCCAAACACCAGGTTCTCCTTTTCGGCATCGGCCGCATGCACGGTTGCAACGCCCAGGGTCATGGCCGCCGCGACAGCGCCAAGAACAATACGACGACGAATATTCAACATGTTGTCATTCCTTTTTAAGTAAATGGATCAGCGCTTATCCAGGCGGTGGGCAATGGCGTTGCCCCCGAACTGGATGATCTGCACCAAGATGATCAGTAATGCCACGGTCAGCAGCATGACGTCGGTCTGGAACCGGTAATAGCCGTAGCGTATGGCCAGGTCGCCGATGCCGCCCCCGCCCACTACGCCGGCGACCGCCGAATAGGACAGGAAGCTGACGGCGAGGACGGTCAGCGCCAGCATCAGGCCGGAACGCGCTTCGCGAACCAGCACGCGGCGCACGATCTGGTACTGTGACGCCCCCATGGCCTCGGCCGCTTCAATGACGCCGCGCGGCACTTCACGCAAACTCTGTTCCACCAGGCGCGCGAAGTACGGAATGGCCGCCACCGACAAGGGCACTGACGCCGCAAGCGGCCCAATCGAGGTGCCCACCACGGTCGTGGTGATCGGCGTCAGTACCACCAGCAGAATAATGAACGGGAAGGATCGCACGGTGTTCACCACCCAGCTGACGATCAAATAGAGCTTGCGGTTTTCCAGGGCTTGGTTGGGCCCCATCTGAAACAGCAATACGCCCAGCGGGCCGCCAATCACAATGGCACAGGCGACGCCGATGCCCAGCATCAGGAAGGTCTGCGCGATGGCGAGCCACAGCTCGGGAAGAATGGCAATGATGTTTTCGCTCATGATCACTCGGCAGCATGGCCTGCAGATGCAGACAATGAATGTTCCTTCAGGATTTGCATTTTCAGGCGTTCTTTTTCCAGCTCTTTACCGAGCGCGCTCAGGCGTTCGGTGGACTGGTCGTCGGTATCGAACTGTTCGACCAGTTCGCCATGCTCGAGCACCGCTACGCGGGTGCACAGAGTCTGCACCACCGAGAGCTCATGCGTGACGATCACGATGGTCACGCCCAATTTTTCATTGATGTCCCGCAGGGTATGAAGCACGCTGCGCGTGGTTTCCGCGTCGAGCGCAGAGGTCGGCTCGTCGCACAACATGACCTTGGGCCGGGGTGCCAGCGCGCGTGCAATGGCCACGCGCTGCTTCTGGCCGCCAGACAACTGGGCAGGATAATGCTCGGCCTTGTCCGTCAGGCCCACCAGCGCGAGGCATTCCTGTACGCGCGACTTCAACTCCTTACGCCCGAATCGCCCGTGTAAGGTCAACGGAAAGGCAACGTTCTCGTAGACCGTGGCGTTTTGCAGAAGGTTGAACTGCTGGAAGATCATGCCCAGGTTCTGGCGAGCCAGGCGCAGTTCCGGGGTAGACAGTTGGGTGAGGTCGCGCCCCTCGAGTAGCACCTGCCCGTTGTCGGGGCGTTCCAGCAGATTGATCATGCGCAAGAGGGTCGATTTCCCGGCTCCACTGCGGCCGATCAGGCCGAAGATCTGGCCCTGGCCGATATCCAAGGAGGTCGGCGCCACGGCTGTGAACATTCCGCCGCCCGGCATGGGAAACGTCTTGGTCACGCCTGACAGCCGAATGAGCGGCATGGCGTCCTGGTTGTGACTGGAATGCATGGCGAGAGAGAGGCGGAGGGGCGCCGTTGAAGCAGATGGTAAGAAGGAGGGAAGTATAGTGGCAGTCCGGCCTTGCCGGCATGCCGTTTAGCTTTATGCTTATTTCCATTGGCTATAAGTGGGGAGTGTTTAATATGCGACATCGCGCTTGTGCAGCCGGAGCGTGCCGCTTATTGCGCGATCTAGCCTGACGTCGTGTGGAAATTTCCGCAGCTAGGAAATTCATGCTATTCTAAATATAGAATGTAATTCTATTATTTAGAATATGGATAAAACCTTAGTCAAAGGTATGGCCGTACTCGAATTTCTCGTCAACAACGCTCAAGCCGCGAGCGTGTCCGAGGTCGCACACGGCCTGTCGCTGCTTCCCAGCAACGCGCATCGCACCTTGCAGACCTTGGTAGCGCTGGGCTATGTCCGCCAGGCATCCGATGCGCGTTACGAACCCACGCTGCGGCTGTTCGAACTGGGCTCGAAAGTGGTCGGCTCGCTCGACATCCGCCACGTTGCACATCAGGCCATGGCGACGCTGGCGAACGAAACGCTCGAGACCATCCATTTGGTCGTGCGCGATGGCGCGCAAATCGTTTACCTGGACAAAATCGACAGTCCCCAGCCGGTTGCCGCGTACTCGCGTATTGGCGGGCGGGCGCCTGCCCAATGCGTGGCAAGCGGAAAGGTCCTGCTGGCGTATTCCATGCCGCCGGAAAAAAACCGAGCCGTGGCGTGGCTGCGCCAGACGGTGCCTGCCTTGAAGGCCTACACCGCCAACAGCCATGTGGATCACGAAATCCTGCTGACAGACCTCATGGCGGTGCGCGAACAGGGTTACGCGATGAATCAGGGGGAATGGCGCGTAGACGTCTCGGGACTGGGCGCGCCCGTATTCGATGGACGTGGGCAAGTGGTCGGCGCGCTGGGCATGAGCATGCCCAGCAGCCGGGCGCTGCCCGACCGTTTGCCGGAGCTGATTGCGCCGCTGCGTATAGCGGCCGCATCCACGTCGGCGTTGTTGGGATACCGGCCCGACGCGATGGCGTCGGGCCGGCGTGTTTTAAATGAAGGACAAGAGCGAAGCATGATGAAAACGTAGTTTCAGCCGCTGCATGGCGGCGCCACCCGCAAGGAGACAACGATGTCAATACTAATGATGTTGCACGATCGAACACCAGGCAGTGGCAGTACCCTCGCAAAACTTACGTCTTGGCGCAGGCTGGCGTGGCCGCTCGCCATCGCCGCCGGCCTGTCGCTGGCCGCGCCCGTTGCGCAGGCGGCGGACGATTGGCCGAACCGGCCCATCCGCATGCTGGTGCCATATCCACCCGGCGGCGGCACCGACATCATCGCCCGCATCATCCAGGAAGACCTGGGCAAGCAGTTGGGCCAGACCGTGGTCATCGAGAACCGCGGCGGGGCCGCCGGCATGATAGGCACGGA
This sequence comes from Alcaligenaceae bacterium, assembly GCA_013416435.1. Lineage (GTDB taxonomy): Bacteria > Pseudomonadota > Gammaproteobacteria > Burkholderiales > Burkholderiaceae_B > Parapusillimonas. The sequence goes on from JACCEN010000003.1 coordinate 171,100, forward strand.
AGCCGTGGCCAGGGCCGATCCCGACGGCTACACCGTGCTCTTCACCCTTTCCTCGCACACCATAAATCCCGCCATCTACAAGAAGCTGAGTTTCGATACCGCCAACGATTTCGCACCGGTATCGCTGGTCGCCTCCTTGCCTCAGATACTGGTTGCCAATCCCGGGTTCTCGGCCAACAACGTAGGCGATCTGCTCCAGCAGGCTAAAGCCGCACCCGGCGAAATCTCGTACGGTTCGGTGGGAAATGGGTCGCCCAGCCATATCGCGGGCGAGCTGCTGGGCCTGCGCACCGGCACGAAAATGCAGCATATTCCCTATCGCGGCGGCGGCCCGGCCGTCAATGATGTCCTGGGCAATCAGATTCCGCTGCTGTGGGTATCGATTCCCGCCGCGGCCGGTTTCGTGAAGACCGGGCGCCTGAAGCCGCTGGCCGTGTCCACTGTTCGCCGCAGCCCGATGTTCCCCGACGTGCCCACAGTGCAAGAGTCCGGTGTGGCCGACTTCGAAGTGGATTCATGGTATGCCATGTTCGTTCCCAGCAAGACGCCGGCACCTGTCATCGACCGTTTGTCCAAGGCGGTCTCCGTGGTGGTGCAAAAGCCCGAGATCAAGGAAAAGCTCCTGGGCCAAGGCGCGGAAGCGGTCGGAAGCAGTCCCGGGCGACTAGGGGAAATCGTCAATACAGAACTGACCAAATGGGCGTCCCTTGCCCAGGAGGCCAAGATCAAACTCGATTGATGCCAATCGAGGCACAACAGGAGCCATATCATCATGCAGACATCGCCGGCCCAACTACCGCTACGCACCGACCCGGAATCCATGGAACAAGTGGCTGCCCTGGTGCAGCGGGCCCGCCGCGCCCAAGAGGCGATCAACGATTACACACAGGCCCAGGCGGACGATCTCGCCCTGGCCTGCGGTTGGGCCATCATGGAGCCCGACCGCAATCGGACACTCGCGGAAACTGCAGTGCAGGACACGGGCCTGGGAAACGTGGCCGACAAGATCACCAAGAATCACCGCAAGACCCTGGGCCTGCTGCGCGATCTTCAGCACGCCCGGACAGTGGGCGTGGTGGCGGAGTACCCGGATCTTGGCCTGGTCGAGTTTGCGCGGCCAGTCGGCGTGGTGGCGGCGATCACGCCGTCCACCAATCCGGGGGCCACGCCCGCCAACAAGATCATCAACGCGCTCAAGTGCCGCAACGCGGTCATCGTTGCGCCTTCTCCCAAGGGCGCGGGCACATGCCGCATGCTTCTCGGCTACATCCACACAGAGCTGGAGCGCATCGGCATGGAGCGCGAACTGGCCGAAGGGCTCGTGCAGATGCTTCCGACTCCCGTCTCCAAGGCCTTGACGCATGCCTTGATGATGCAGGCGGACCTGATCGTTGCGACCGGTAGCCAGGCCAACGTACGGGCCGCCTACCTGAGCGGGACGCCTGCGTTCGGGGTCGGCGCGGGCAACGTGGCCAGCATCGTCGATGCCACCGCCGATCTCGCGGCCGCGGCCGAGCGCATCATGCTGTCCAAGACCTTCGACAACGCCACCAGTTGCTCGTCCGAAAACAGCGTGGTGGTCGACGACGCGGTGGCCGATGGCCTGATTGCGGAATTCGCCAAGCTGGGGGCGCCGCTGCTGGCGCCAGATGAAAAATCGTCGCTGCAGTCGGCGATGTGGCCGGACGGCAGATTGTCGGGCGCCCTGACGGCCAAAGCGGCGGACCACATCGCGGCCGCGGCGGGCTTGACGCGTCCCGAAATGTCGGCGGCTCGGACCTTGGTGGTGGAAGAGAGCGGTTTCGGCCCGGAACATCCCTTCTCCGGCGAAAAGCTGTCTCCCGTGCTGACCCTGTATCGCAGCCGCGACCGCGAGCATGCCGCGCAAATCGTGGCATCCATCTATGCCTATCAGGGGGCGGGGCATTCGGTCGGCCTGCACATCGACCCCGCGGAGGCTGATGGGCAGGCCAGGCGCCTGGCGGAAACCTTGCCGGTGGCGCGCGTCATCGTGAATCAACCGCATACCTTTGCGACGGGAGGCAGTTTCGAGAACGGGCTGCCGTTTTCCCTGTCCATGGGTTGCGGCACTTGGGGCGGCAACAACTTTTCCGCCAATATGGATTACCGCCAGTACCTCAACACGACACGGGTCGTATTCCCGACAGCCGGGGAAGTTCCCAGCGAAGCGCAGATATTCGGCGCATTCTTTGACAGGTACGGACGATGAAAGACACTGCGCACACCTTGCTCGACGTCTTGCGGCAGCATGCGGAGCGCCAGCCCGACGCGCTGTTGCTGATCGCACCCGAAACCGACCGGCGCCTGACTTACGGAGACCTGTTGCTGCAAACACGGCGCTTTGCGTCCTGGGCGGCGGGGCAGGGCTTGCACGCCGGCGATCGTATCGCGATGTTCCTGCCCAACGGCATGCAGGCGGGACTGGTATTTCTCGCTGCGATGGCCAGCGGCCACGTGATCGTGCCCCTCAATCTTCTGGCAACGCAGGCACAGTTGCTGCATTGCCTCAGGCACAGCCGGGCGCGCGCCGTGCTTACCTGCGATGAGCTCGCTGAATCGATTCATAGACTGCTGCCCGATTTGGCCGCGACCGCCGAAGCACCGGCCGTCTTCCGGGTGGATCCGGATGCCGATGTCTTCGGCCTGGAAGGCGACTCCGGCTTCACTGCCCAAGCCGCCGATGCACGCGACATGGCGCTGCTGATGTACACGTCCGGCACGACCGGCACGCCGAAGGGCGTACCCTTGAGCCATGCGAACCTGTTGCACGGCGCGCGCGCGGTCGCCGGCTGGCATGGCCTGGAAAAAAGCGACCGCGTCCTGTCGGCGCTGCCCCTGTACCACATCAATGGCCAGGTAATCGCCACCTTGACGCCCTTCGTCTCGGGAGGCAGCATCGTCGCGCCCCGGAAATTCAGCGCAAGCAAGTGGTGGCAATTGGTGGACCGCTACCAATGCACATGGCTGAACATGGTGCCCACCATCATCGCCTACCTGCTCAATGCCGAGCCTGAAACCGATGACTCCACGCATGCCAGCGTGCGCTTCGGCCGGTCGGCTTCGGCGCCGCTGCCGGTAGAGCATCATCAGGCTTTCGAGCGGCGCTTCGGCATCCCCATCATCGAAGCCATGGGCATGACCGAAACGGCGTCTGTCGTGTTCTGCAACCCACAGGATCCGTCGGGACGGCGCTATGGTTCGCCGGGCCTGCCCTGCGGCGTCGAGGCGCGAATCGCGGGAGACAACGGGACGGCGGTCCGGGATGGACAGGTCGGCGAAGTGATACTGCGCGGCCCTAACGTCATGCAGGGCTACTTCGACAATCCTGCCGAAACCGCCAAAGCGTTCGATGCCGACGGCTGGCTGCGCACCGGCGACCTGGGCTTTCGCGATGCGGACGGCTATTTCACCATCACCGGCCGCATCAAGGAGCTCATCATCAAGGGGGGCGAGAACATCGCACCGCGCGAAATCGACGAGGTGCTGCTGGGCCACCCCGCGGTTCTGGAGGCTGCTGCGGTCGGGCTGCCCGATTCGGACTACGGACAGGAAATCTATGCGGCGGTTACCTTAAAGCCGGGCGTCCAGGCCGACGCGCCGGCGCTGATGGCCCATTGCAAGGACACGCTCGGCCGCTATAAAACCCCGCGGGAAATCCGCATCGTCGACGAACTCCCCAAGGGGCCATCGGGAAAAATCCAGCGGCTGAAACTGGCGGACCTCTGGAAGGCACCGTAGGAAGAGGGACCGAGGGGTCAGACCCCGTACGGGGTCCGAGCCCAAAAAAATGAGGGGTCAGACCCCGTACGGGGTCTGACCCCAGAAAAAGTGGCGTATGGTGAGGGGGGTCAGACCCCGCATGGGGTCTGACCCCTGTATCATCTCATCATGAAGCACGCGCGCCTTTTCACCCTTCTTGCGTCGGCCGTCGCGGCGGTATTGGTCTCCGTCGCCCTGGCCCGGCACTTTTCGCCGGATACGTCCGGCGCACGGTTGCTGCATACCGAGCCTTCCGAATTCGCGCCCGTCCTGGTGTTCGAGGAATTCGGCGAGCGCTGCATGAACTTCAATACCATCAAAGACTATGGGCGCCAGACCTGCATGCAGATCGATGACCCCGACCGGATGGTTTTTGCCTACACCCGGATGATGACCAGCGCCCTGTTCGTGAAGCCGGATCCCGCCAGGGTCCTGTTCGTCGGCCTGGGCGGCGCGACGTTGCCCAAAGCGTTCGCCAAGATTCTTCCCGACGCCACAATCGACACGGTGGAGATCGATCCGGCGGTCTTGCGCGTCGCCGAGCGTTTCTTCGGCTATGAACAAGGCCCCAGGCAGCGCGTCTTCCTGGAAGACGGCCGTGCCTTCGTCGAGCGAGCGCATCGGGAAGGCCGGCGCTACGACATGATCATGCTGGACGCCTTCGACGTCGATTACATCCCCGCGCACCTGCTCACGCGTGAATTCCTGGAGCATGTACGCGCCATATTGTCGGAAGATGGCGTGCTCGTGTCGAATTCCTTCACCGCCAGCCGCATGTATGAGCGCGAATCCGCCACGTATGCGGCGGTGTTCGGCGATTTTTTCAACCTGCGCAGCGGTATCGCAGGCAACCGGGTGATCATTGCGACAAAGGCTGCGCTGCCGGACGATGCGGTTCTGGCACGCAATGCGAAGAGCCTGGCGGACAAGCTGAAACCGTTCGGCATCGAGGCCGACGAAGCGCTGGGTCGCTACAACCGGCGCCGGGATTGGGATCCCGAAGCGCCTGTGCTGGTGGATCAGGAATAAGGGGTCGGACCCCATGCGGGGTCCGACCCCTTTGTTTGGAAATGTGTGGGGGTCAGACCCCGTACGGGGTCTGACCCCTTCATCTGCTATGGCGCGGGGGTCAGACCCCGCATGGGGTCTGACCCCACCCAAGCTATGCTTCGCGCAGCGCCTTGGCCAAGGTCGAGAACAGTTGCTCCATCTGGGCGTCTTCGATGATCAGGGGAGGCGACAGCAGCATGGTGTCGCCCGAAGCGCGGATCAGGCAGCCCGCTTTCAGGCAGGCTTTGTGCACCTGCTGTGCGCGTTGGCCGGGCTTGCCTTCGATCGGCGCGAGTTCGACGGCCGCGAGCAGACCGATATTTCGCACGTCCACGACATGGGGTTCGCCCTTCATGGCGTGCGCCAATGCTTCCCAACGGGGCGCAAGCGCCTGTGCGCGCGCGAACAGCTGGTTTTCCTGATAGTGCCGCAATGCAGCCAGGCCCGCGGCGGCGGCCAGGGGATGGCCCGAATAGGTATAGCCGTGCGGAAGCTCGATGCCGCTGTTGCCGGACTGCATGAACGCTTCGTAGATGGGTTGGCGCACGAAGGTGGCGCCCATGGGGACAGCGCCGTTGGTCAGGCCTTTTGCGCTGATGATGAGATCGGGCAGAACGCCAAAGTACTCGCATGACAGCATGCCGTCGATGCGCCCGAAGCCGGTGATCACTTCATCGAAGATCAGCAAGATGCCGTGCCGGTCGCAGATTTCGCGCAGCTTTGGCAAGTAGTCCTTCGGCGGCACCAGCACGCCGGTGGAGCCCGCCACTGGCTCGACGATGACTGCCGCCACGGTGGATGGATCATGCAGCTGCAGCAGCCGCTGCAGGGCGTCGGCCAGCTCGGCGCCCCAATCGGGTTGACCGCGGGAATAGGCCATGCGGCTGCGGTCGTAGGTGTGCGGAAGATGCAGCACGCCCGGAAGCAGCGGCCCATAAGGCCGCCGGTGCCCTGATATGCCTGATACGGACAGGCCGCCGAAGCCCACTCCGTGGTAGTCGCGCTCACGCCCGACGAGACGGTAGCGATGCCCTTCGTTGCGGGCCCGGTGATAAGCCAGGGCGATCTTCAGTGCGGTGTCGACCGCTTCGGATCCTGAATTGGAAAAGAAGACATGCGAGATATCGCCGGGCGCCGCATCGATGAGCGCATTGGCGTATTCGAACACGATGGGGTGGCCCATCTGGAACGAGGGCGCATAGTCGAGCTCGTCGGCGGTCTGCTGGATGGCGCGCACCACGGGCTCGCATCGGTGCCCCGCATTCACGCACCATAGCCCGGCGATGCCGTCCAGGACGGGCGACCCGTCGGCGCGGTAGTAGTACATGCCTTCCGCGCGGGAGAAAAGCTCGGGATTGGATTTGAACCGCTGATTGGCCGTGAAGGGCATCCAATAGGCCCCCAGCGGGGGCGGAGAAATGATCGGGGCGGCGCTCATGTGAACTCACCTGCAAGTTTAGGTGGCTCTATTTTGTACTAAACAAATATTTAATGCAATTGGATGGCTGGAAGATCGACTTCGTGACGGGCTCTCAGCTTTTGGCCAATGCCGACAGCAGATGCCTGCGCATCAGGGCGGCGGCCCACTGCTGGTCATTGCTTTCTATGGCGTCCAGGATTTCGAGATGTTCGCGCGACGCTTCCATCACGTGATCGTGGCGGTAAAAGGCATCGTGTTCCTCCAGCCGCCGCAATTGCGTTTGCTGCTGAAGCGCCGAGACGATGAAGCGATTGCCCGAAAAGCGCGCCAGCATTTCGTGAAACGAGGCATTCAGGCGGAAGAACTCGGCAGCGGAGATGCTGTCTTGAGACCGTGTCAGCAGCTCGGTGAAGGCTGAGCGGCTGCGGCGCATTTCCTCCGCGTCCGCTTGAAATCCGGGTTCGAGCAAGCCGCCGCATTCTATGATGATGCGATAGCGGTAGCTTTCCGTGAGCGCTTCCCCCGAGTCCAGGGCGGGCAGGAATTGCCAGCCGCGCCCCGGCCTCTTCTCGATCAGGTTTTCCGAGGTCATGCGCGAAAGCACATTGCGCAGCACGGCGGCAGAGCAGCCATAACGCCGCAGCAGGTCTTTTTCGATCAGGGTGTCAGGCAGCTGCTTGCGCGCCCTGTCTTGTATGAGCGCGCGGTAGAGGGCGTCGGCGCTGGCGCCGTCTTCATCGTCGTCGAGCGCCTGCAAGGAGGCTGTTTCGCCGGCATGGTGGACGAAGTAGCCGCTGTTGGAGCGGTAATGGATGGCGCCGTGGCTGGCCAGAAGCTTCAAGGCGCCCCTGATGGGCGTGCGTGATACCTGAAACATGTCGGCCAGGGCCTCTTCGCCCAAATGCGAGTCGGCGGGAAATGCGCCGTCGGCAATGTGCGCCGCGATGCGGCGAGCCAGGTCGCGCTGGAGGGGAGTGGGCCTGTGTGTGGTCATGGCATAGTGTAACGGGGTTTTCCCTTAGTGGAAATTATATTGCACTTAATTTGATTTTAGTACATTATTGCCATCGTAGAATACTTTCATATCGCAGGAATCCAGCATGTCTATTGCGCAATCCGACGCCAACACCTTTCCGCTGGTCGAAGTCAGCGGTAGCCCATACGAGCGCGGGCGTCAGCATGGCGCCGCCGTGCCTGACCGCATTCGCGCCAGCGTCGCCCTGTACAAAGGACAGCTGGACCGGCGCGGCGTCACGCCGCAGCGCTTGCAGCAGCTTGCGCAAGCCATGGAAAAAACCATTGCCGACTACGACGAGGCCTATCTGGAAGAACTGCGCGGCATCGCCGCAGGCGCCCGGCTCAGCCTTGCCGAGATCATCACTGTCAATTGCCGGACCGAAATGATGTTCGGCCATGGCGCGTTGGCCCAGGCTCCCCAAGAGCCCGACGACGGCTGCACGGGCATCATCGTGCTGCCCGAAGCCAGCGCCAACGGCAAGCTCTTGCATGCCCACAACTGGGATTGGCGCCAGGAATGCGTCGGCACGGGCATCGTGCTGCTCATGCGTCGCAGCGACGGGCCCGATCTCCTTACCTTTACCGAAGCCGGCGCATTGGCCAGGCATGGGTTCAATAGCGCCGGTGTGTCGCTCAGCGGAAACTTCCTGGGCTCCGACCGCGACTACCAGCAGCCCGCCGAAGTGCCCCTGGTGCTGGTGCGCCGGAAGATGCTGGAATCGGCCAATATCTGCGCCGCCATGAAAGTCTTGTGGGGCGCGCGCCGGTTCTGCTCCAACAACCTCATGCTGGCACAGGCGGAGGGCGAGGCAGTCAACCTGGAATGCGCACCCGACGAAATATTCTGGCTGACGCCGGTCGACGGCATTCTGGTGCATGCCAATCATTGGCTTTGCCCGGCGGCCCGCGCCAAGCTGCAGGATACCGGCCTGGCCATGACACCCGATTCCATCTACAGGCAGCGCCGCGTCTCGGCAGCGATGCACGGCAGGTCCGGCGGCATCGACTGGGACACCATCAAGGAAGCGCTGGCCGACGATTTTGCCAAGCCCGACGGGGTGCTGCGCTATCCGAAGCCGTCCAGCTTCGACAGCATATCCGCCACGGTGGCGACCACTTGCATGGAACCGGCGTCCGGCTTCATGCATATCGCCCGCATGCCTTACGCCCCGCCCAGGCACTTCGCCAAATACCAACTTTGAACCCAGCGCGCTATGCGGGCACGCCGCGCCGCGCTACCCAGGAGACGACCATGCCGAACATCGCCTACCCTCGCGCCAGCCTGTACGCGCGCCAGCTATCCGCCGCCATTGCGCTCGTTCTGGCCTCTGCGGCGACACCCGCGGCGGCCCAGAAGGCCGCCGATATGCTGCGTGTCCAGATCAATGCCGATCTCAGGTCCAGCAATCCCGGCGTGAACCGCGACGACAATACCGACGCGGTCCTGCTGCATGTGACGGAGGGTCTCGTGGCCCTGAGGGAAGACCTTTCCGTCGGGCCTTTGCTGGCCTCGGACGTGAAGGTGTCGGACGACGGCCTCACCTATACGTTTACCCTGCGCGACGGCGTCCGCTTCCACAATGGCGCGGCATTGACGTCCGAAGACGTGGTCTGGAACTGGAAGCGGTACCTGGATCCCAAGACGTCATGGCGCTGCCTGCCGGAGTTCGATGGCCGCGGCATGACGAAAATCCTGTCCGTGGAATCTCCCGATCCGAAAACCGTCGTGTTCACCCTCGACCGGCCCTCGGCGCTGTTCCTCAACAATATGGCCAGGCCCGACTGCGGGGGCTCGGCCATCATGCATCGCGACTCTGTCGACGCCTCGGGCCAATGGCAAGCGCCCATCGGAACCGGACCGTACAAGATGGGAGAATGGAAGCGCGGCCAGTACCTCGAACTCCAGCGTTTTGACGAATACGCATCGCTGCCCGGCGGGGGCGACGGCTATACCGGCGGCAAACAGGCAAAGGTCAAGACCCTGCGCTACATGGTGATACCGGATGCGTCGTCGGCCAAGGCGGCCTTGTACAGCGGCGCCATCGATGTATATGCGACCGCTAGCAGCGCCGATGTGCCCGAGTTGCGCAAGCGCCAGGATGTGCAGACGGTTGTCAGTCCCTCCATGAACATGGTGGCATTGCTGCTCCAGACGCAGGACCCATTGCTGAAGGACGTGCGCATCCGCAGGGCGCTGGCGCTATCGCTCGACTTGCCCATGATCGCCCAGACCGTCACCGAGGGCATGTCCGAGGCCAACAGTTCCGTGGTGCCCACCAGCAGCCCGTTCTACGACAAGGAACAGGCCGCCACCTACAAGCGCGATCTGGCCGAGGCGCGCAAGCTTCTGAAAGAGGCCGGCTACAAGGGCCAGCCCATCAAGATGATCACCAACAAGCGTTACCCCGCCTGCTTCGATTCCGCCGTCCTGGCACAGGCGATGGCATCGGAGGCCGGCATCAACCTCGAGCTCGAAGTGCTGGACTGGGCCACGCAGCTGGATCGCTACGGCAAGGGCGATTATCCCACCATGGCCTTCACCTACTCCGCACGGCTGGATCCTGCGCTCAGCTTCGAGATGATCTCGGGCGACAAGCAGAAGCAACCGCGCAAGGTATGGGACGACCCCGACATGGCCAAGCTGCTCGCGGAAAGCATGCGCGAAGCCGATACCGGCAAGCGTCAGGCCATCTTCGACCGGATGCATGCGGCCATGCTGAAGGAAGTGCCCATCATCGTGCTCTACAACGGCACCAATGTGACGGGGCTGCGCCAGGGGGTCGAGGGCTACAAGGGCTGGGCAGCCGACAAGCCCCGATTCTGGAATGTAGGCTTCAAATGACGGCTGTGCCGGGTAGTAGGACATAACGATGTTTGCTTATCTTGCACGACGCATTGCGCAGACCATCCCCACATTGCTGCTGGTGGCGCTGGCAGTGTTTGCGCTGCTGCGGCTCATCCCCGGAGACCCGGCCCAGCTGATGCTGGGGGATGGCGCCGACGCCGAATCGCTGGCCAGGCTGCGCGAGCAGATGGGACTGACCGGCTCCTTGCCGGCGCAATTCATGCACTGGCTGTCCGCCGTGCTGCGGGGCGACTTCGGCCACTCCCTCAGCGACGGGCAGCCCGTGCTGCCCGTCATCATCGAGCGTTTCCAGGTCAGCGCCACCATCGTCGTGGTGGCTGTCGCCATTGCCGTGTGCATCGCCGTGCCCGCCGGGCTGGTGGCCGCATGGAAGCAGAACAAGGCGCTGGACGTCGGCATCGTCATGACGGCGACCCTGCTGCTGTCCATCCCGAGCTTCTGGCTGGGCATGCTGCTCTTGCTATTGTTCGGACTGCAGTTGAACTGGCTTCCCGTCGTGGGCTACGTGGCGTTGACCGATAGTTTCTCGCAAGGAATCCTGTATGTGATCCTGCCGATCGCCACGTTGGCCATGGTCGAAACGGGCGTATTCACGCGCATGTCGCGCGCCAGCGCCATCGAGGTCCTGCGCCTGGAATATGTCGCCCATGCCCGGGCCAAGGGCGTGCCCGAGGCCAGCGTATTGCGCCGCCACGTCCTGCCCAATGCTTTTGCGCCCACCTTGACGCTCATCGGCTTGATGCTGGGCAATCTGCTGGGGGGCATTGCCGTGCTGGAAACCGTGTTCACCCTGCCTGGACTGGGCCGTCACCTGGTCGACGCCATCTTTGCGCGGGACTACCCCGTCATTCAGGGGTGTTTGCTGTTCACCGCGCTGATATACGTTTGCGTGAACCTCGTCGTGGACTTGTGCTACCCCTTGTTTGACCCACGCGTGACAGCGCAGTAGGACGGATCATGAAGCGTATTCAAATCAACACACTCATAGGCGGGGTGCTGATCGGCGTCGTTGGGCTGTTGGCCCTGACGGCCGTTTTCTGGACGCCATACGATCCCCTGGCCTTGAACCTGCGTGCGCGGCTGCAAGCGCCCAGCGCCATGTACTGGCTGGGTACCGATGAATTCGGCCGCGATGTGCTCAGCCGCATCATGCAGGGAGCGGCCACGAGCTGGCTGCTGTCCATCGTCACCGTATCGATCGCGGTCGTGGCCGGAGCGCTCATCGGCGGCATGGCGGGATTTCTCCGGGGGCCGACCGACAGGGCCTTGATGATGGTCAACGATGCGCTCCTGGCATTTCCGGGCATTCTGCTCGCCATGGGCATACTGGTCATCGTCGGCCCAAACAAGTGGGGCATCGTATTGGCCTTGTCGCTGGCGTACACGCCATCGGTGGTGCGCGTCGTACGGGGCTCCGTGCTTTCCATCCGTGAAAAAGAACACATAGAGGCCTCCCGCATCATGGGGAATTCCGAGTGGTACACCATGTGGCGGCATATTCTGCCCAACTGCATCGCGCCCGTGGCCGTGCTGGCAACCAGCATGTTCGGATGGGTGCTCCTGTCGGAAAGCGCGCTGAGTTTCCTGGGACTGGGTGTCCCGCCTCCGGCGCCAACCTGGGGCAACATGCTGGCCGGTGCCCGCACCTATATGAACACGGCGGTGTGGCTGGGTATTGCTCCAGGCCTGTGCATCGCAATGACACTGCTTGGCGTCAACCTCCTGGGCGACAGCCTGCGCGATCGTCTCGATCCGAGGATGGCCCGATGAACGCAGCACACGAAACACTGCTGCAGGTGCGCGGCCTGTCGCTGCGGGCTCAGGCAAGCGGACAAGCCATCGTCAAGGGCGTCGATTTCGATGTCCGGCCCGGCGAGTTCCTTGCGATCGTGGGGGAATCGGGCAGCGGCAAGACCATGGTCGCTCGCGCAATCATGGGCTTGACGCCGCGGGGCGTGGAAGTATCGGGCGGTCAGATTCTGTTCGACGGTCACGACCTCTTGCAATGCTCGCCCAAGCAGCTGCAGGCTTTGCGCGGCTCACAGCTGGGCATGGTCTTTCAAGAGCCCATGGTGTCCCTCAACCCCGCGCATCGCATCGGCGCACAGATGGCCGAGGGCCTGAAGCTGCACACGCGTCTCACCGGCAAGGAGATCCGGCAGAAGTGCATCGACATGCTCCGCCGCGTGCGCATCGAAGACCCGGAACGTTGCCTGGAAGCCTACCCGCACGAGTTTTCCGGAGGCATGCGCCAGCGCATCATGCTGGCCAGCGTCATGCTGCTGCAGCCGCGCCTGCTGATCGCCGATGAACCCACGACGGCGCTGGACATGCTGGCCCAGCGCGAAGTCCTGGACCTCATGGTGGAACTGGCCACCCAGGAGCGCACGGCCGTCATTCTGATAACCCACAACCTGGGCCTGGTGTCGCGCTACGCCCAGCGCGTCATGGTGATGTGTCGGGGCGACGTGGTCGAAACCGGCGGTGTGCGGCAGGTGCTGCAGTCTCCTGCGCATGAATACACGCGCAGCCTGCTTGCCGCTTTGCCGAAGCCCGGGCAGGCCCGGCCGCCTCATCGCGCCTGCGGCGACGTCGTCATTCGCGTTCAGGATCTGCAGGTCGTCTATCCCGGCTCGCGAAAGGGATTATTCGGCCGGCATGTGCCTCATCATGTGCTCAAGCAAGTCAGCCTGGACGTCCATGCCGGCGAAACCGTGGCGGTCGTTGGCGGCAGCGGCTCCGGCAAGACGACGCTGGGTCGGGCCATCCTGAACGTGGTCCCGACTTCGGGAGGACGCGTGCTGTACCGGGGCGTCAATGTGGGCGAAGCCCGGGGAGCGGACCGCCACCGTTTCCGGTTGGGTTGCCAACTGGTTTTCCAGGATCCTTATTCATCGCTGGATCCCCGCATGCGAGTCCATGCCATCGTTGCCGAGCCCCTGCGGCTGGTTCCCGACCTGGATGCGCGCGAAAAGAAGCGCCGTACGGACGAAACCCTGGATGAAGTCGGGCTGCTGCACCTGGCACAGCGCTGGCCGCATGAGCTCTCGGGCGGACAGCGCCAGCGCGTCGCCATTGCGCGGGCCCTGGTCCGCCGTCCTGAATTCGTCGTGGCGGATGAGCCGGTATCGGCGCTGGACATGACCATACAGGCGCAGGTACTGGCGCTTTTCCGCGACCTGCAGGCGCATCACGGCTTCGCCTGCATGTTCATCAGCCATGACCTGCTGGCGGTCGAGCAAATCGCCGGAAGAGTGGTCGTCATGGAAAAGGGATCCATCGTGGAACAGGGCCCGACAGCCCAGGTGCTCATCTCTCCGCGTCATCCCTATACCCGGGCGCTGCTCGATGCGGCGCCGGCGGTGGAGATCGGCGATGACGCCTCGACCGGCGGCGACGGAAAGTTGTGTCCGCATATTGCTGGAGCATATGCGATGGGAGGCTGAGGCCGATGGATGCTGTATGCTGTGTCATGCACTTTGCATACCACCCCAGTCATTCAGGGAGTTCCCATCATGGCTAAAGGTCAGGTCCGCGGCAATAAAGAGCCCAAGAAGCCCAAGCAGCCGCCCAAGCCCGTCATTCCTGCGTCGGGAGCAGGCGCAACTCCTTTCAAGGGGGGCTCACGCATATCGGATCCAAAACGAAAATAGGCCCCTCGCCCTGGAGCGACAGGGCGCCGGTCAGGCACGAACTCTTTGGCACAGAGCGGCTCGCTCAGCACGCGCGCAGCCTGGCGCTGGATCAAGCTGTTACAGCCAGGCCGCGCAGGGCGCCTTCATTGCGAAAGCGCCTCGATCAAAATGCCGCTGTCTTGTTGTCGGCCTATCGCTCGAGTGCGGCGGAGTTGGAAGCCGGCCGTGGCATCGAGCCGGCGGCCGAATGGCTGCTCGATAATTATCATGTGGTCGAAGAACAAATCTGGCAGATCCGCGATGATCTGCCTCCGGGTTTCTATCGCCAATTGCCCAAGCTTGCCTCAGGACCGTTTGCAGGCTACCCGCGTGTGCTGGGCGTCGCATGGGCGTTCGTCGCCCATACCGACAGCAATTTCGACCCCAATGCGTTGCGGCGATTCATTGCGGCCTATCAGTCCGTGCAATTGCTCACGATCGGCGAACTCTGGGCAGTTGCCATAACCCTGCGCATCGTCCTGGTCGAGAACCTCAGGCGGCTGGCTGATGAAATCGTCGCGGGCCGCAAGGAGCGCAACGAGGCCGATGAGCTTGCGGACAAGCTGTTGAAGTTCGACGGGCGATACGGTACGCGGGACTTTCATGGCAATTCCCGGATACGGGCGCCGCTTTCGGAAATGTTCGCGGCTCAGCTCAGCAAGCGCCTGCGTGATCAGGATCCGCGCGAAACGCCTGCATTGGCGTGGCTGGATGAGCAGCTGGGCTCGCAAGGCACAAGCCGGGACGACGTGGTGCAGCAAGCGCAGCAACGGCAGGGGGCATCCAACGTCAGTGTGCGCAACGTAATCACCAGCATGCGCCTGATCTCCGACATCGACTGGGCGGACTGGTTCGAAAGCGTCAGCCTAGTCGACGGGCGGCTTAGGGAGGCGAGCGCATTCGGTGAGATGGATTTCGCCACGCGTGATCTCTATCGCAAAGCCATTGAAGACTTGGCGCGAGGCGCCCATATGACCGAAATGGAGGTGGCGCAGGCTGTCCTGGCCGCTGCCGCGAAGGCGGAGGCAGCGGCCAAAGATGAGGACAGGGAACGGCAGGGCGACCCGGGATACCATTTGATTGCACAAGGACGAGCCCTGTTCGAAGCCGAGATAGCGTATAAGCCGCCCGGGCGCTTGCGCCTGAACCGCCTCACGATACGCAGCGGGATGGCCGGCTACGTCAGCGTCATCCTGGGGGGCACAGCCATTGTGTCCTGGCTCGCGCTTTGGGTGATATGGTCGCCGGGCATGGCGGCGGGCGTCGTCTTCTTATTCATGCTTCTTTCGCTGTTTCCGATTACCGAAATGGTGACGGCGCTCGCGAATCGGGTGATTACCTGGAATTTCGGCGCTTCCGTCCTGCCGGGCATGGACCTGAGCGCCAACGTGCCGGAACAATATAGAACCGTGGTGGTGGTGCCCACTCTTCTGACCAGCGAAGCCGAACTGTTGGCCCAGATCGAGCAGCTCGAGGTGCATTATCTATCGGGGAGCGGCGGCGACATGGTTTTTGCGCTGCTTACCGATGGCTTGGATGCCGAGACGGAAACGACACCGAACGATACCGCGTTGTTGGCGGCGGGAGCCGCCGCGATTACGAAACTCAATGAAAGGCACGGGTCTGCGGCGGCGGGAAGCCGGTTCCTGCTATTGAACCGGCGTCGGCTCTACAACCCATCTGAAGGGAAGTGGATGGGCTGGGAGCGGAAGCGCGGCAAATTGCATGAGCTGAACCGTTTGCTGCGCGGAGCGGAAGACACCAGTTATGCGCCCATCCCGCAATTGGCCCAGCGATTGCCGGTCAATGTGCGTTATGTGATTACGCTGGATGCTGATACCCGGCTGCCAAGGGATACCGCTCAGAAGCTCATCGGCAAGATGGCGCATCCGCTGAACCGTCCCCTTTTCGATGCAGCTGCCCAAAGAATCATGGCCGGGCATGCGATTCTCCAGCCGCGGGTGACCCCGTCGCTGCCGTTGCATCCAGATGGCTCCGTATATCAGCGCCTGTTTTCGAGTCCAGGGGGATTGGATCCTTATGCGGCGGCCGTGTCCGACGTCTACCAGGACCTGTTCGGCGAAGGATCCTACACGGGAAAGGGAATATACGAGATAGATGCGTTCGAGGCGGCTCTTGCCGGGCGCGTTCCTGAAAACGCCATGCTCAGTCATGATTTGTTCGAGGGCGTATTCGCCCGGGCTGGCCTGGCTTCGGATGTCGAGGTGGTCGAAGAATTCCCGGCCCGCTACGATGTGGCGGCCAAGCGAACGCATCGATGGACACGCGGGGATTGGCAATTGCTCCCCTGGCTGTTTGGGCGGCGCGCGGGCAATCGTGCAGTGCCTTCGGTGGGCAGGGGAAAGATGTTGGATAATCTGCGCCGCTCGGTGCAGGCGCCGGCCAATTTCCTGGCGTTGGGCGCGGCTTGGATGCTGCCTATGCCGGCCGCCTTTGCGGCGACGGCGCTCATCGTGCTTTGTGCGGTGGTCCCCGTCATGTTGCCCGCCTTTAGTTCGATGCTATTTCGCCGAAGCAGCGTGTCGTTGCGTGGCCGGATGTCGTTGTTCGCCCAGGATATCTACTTGGCGGGCGGACAAGTGCTGGTGTCATTCACGTTCTTGGCCGATAGCGCATGGAGGATGTCCGATGCGATTATCCGCACGCTGGTCCGGTTGTACCTCACCCGTCACCACTTGCTGGAGTGGACGACGGCAGCGCAGTCCGCGGGTGGCGCGAGGCTGGACATGGGCGGCTTCTACCGCTTGATGTGGCCAAGCGCTTGCCTTGCCGTGGCGATGGCGGCGGTGCTGCTGCTGGTGGAGTCGGGCTCCTGGCCGCTCGTCTTGCCTTTTACGGCACTTTGGTTGGCTGGCCCAGCCTGCGCCTGGTGGGTGAGCAGGCCACGGGCGTTGGCATCCGAGTTGATCGTGTCGGCACGGACTGCTGTCGCGTTGCGCCGCAGCGCCCGCCAAACCTGGCGATACTTCGAAGTCTTCGTGACGGCGGACGACCATATGCTGCCGCCCGACAATTTTCAGGAAACGCCCGATCCCGTTCTGGCCCGGCGTACTTCGCCGACAAATATCGGGCTGTATCTGCTGTCCACGGTCGCAGCCCACGATTTCGGCTGGGTAGGCATGGAGCGCAGTATCGAGCGGCTGGAAGAGACGCTCGCCACGCTGGGCAAGATGGAGCGCTTCAAGGGACATTTCTTCAATTGGTACGCCACCGACGACCTTCGGGTTCTGGAGCCGGCTTATGTATCCTCCGTCGATAGCGGGAACCTCGCCGGTCACTTGATCACCCTGGCCAATGCCTGCGACGGCTGGATCAGCAACTTCGTCAGCCCGAACGTCTGGCAAGGACTGGGAGACAATCTGGCGCTGGCGCGCGATGCGCTGAGCGGGCTTGCAGTTCCCGGTGGCCGGCGCGTTGAGCAACTTGCCGGGACGCTTGAAGAAATCGAGAGCTTGTTGAAGGAACCGGACCTGCTTCCTTTATTGCCAGTGCTCAGGAGGTTGACGGACAAGGCGGTTCGGGTGTCCCAGTCGTTTACGTCGGATACGGCGGAGGGGCATGGGGGCGAGGACTTGGTTTTCTGGACTCATGCCCTGGCGGCGGCCGTGCGGGAATACGGCCAGGAGGCGCAGGCGACCGCGCCTGCAGGCCAGGCGCTGAACGCTCGTCTGCGGGCCTTGGCGGACGAGGCGCGAGGCATGGCCCTGGACATGGATTTCGCTTTCCTGCTAAACCCCGAGCGAACGCTGCTTTCCATCGGGTACTCGCGTGCCGACAATACCCTGGATGCCAGTTGCTACGATCTTCTGGCTTCGGAATCGCGCTTGGCCAGCCTGTTCGCCATTGCCAAGGGGGATGCGCCCACGCGGCACTGGCTGCGGCTAGGACGCACCTCGACACCTGTCGGACGCGGTTCGGCGCTCATTTCGTGGTCGGGCTCGATGTTCGAGTATCTGATGCCTTCATTGATCATGCGCGCGCCGGTTGGCAGCCTGCTTGAACAAACCAACCGGCTTGTCGTGCAGCGCCAGCGAAACTATGCGGCCGAGCATGGGATCCCATGGGGTTTTTCCGAGTCCGCCTATAACGCTCGCGATATAGAGTTCACATATCAATACTATAACTTCGGCGTGCCTGGCCTCGGATTGAAACGAGGGCTTTCTGAAGACAAGGTCGTCGCGCCCTATGCAACGGGTTTGGCGGCAATGGTTGATCCCGAGCGCGCGCGTGAAAACTTTGACGGCCTGGCGCGATTGGGCGCCCTGGGCCGCTATGGCTTTTACGAGGCGCTCGACTTTACCTCCTCCAGACTCCCGGAGGGGCATTCGCTGGCTATTGTCCGCAGCTTTATGGCGCATCACCAGGGCATGACCATTGTGGCCATCGCCAATGCCTTGATGGATGGGCAGATGCGCTCGTGCTTCCATCGGGAGCCCATGATCCAGGCTTGCAACCTGCTGCTGCAAGAGCGCGTGCCGCGAGATGTCGCCGTGGCCCATCCTCGCGCGGAGGAAGTCAAAGCATCCGCATCGCGGCCCGACGTGGCGTCGTTCGGCATACGCCGATTCGACCGTCTGCCGGCTGGGCCTCCCCAGACTCATTTGCTGTCCAATGGACGGTATACGGTCATGCTGACCGCCGCCGGCGGAGGCTACAGCCGATGGCGCGACCTTGCCGTGACGCGCTGGCGCGAGGATGCCACCCGCGATAATTGGGGTTCGTATGTTTTCCTGCGCGATAAGCAGCGCGGCATCGCATGGTCGTCCATGCCGCAGCCTAATGGGAGCGACAAGCCGCAGGCGCAGGTGGAATTCTCCGAGGACTGGGCGGAGTTCCTGCGCCGCGACGGCTCGCTGACCACGACCACGCAAGTGCTGGTTTCGGGGGAAGACGATGGAGAAGTGCGCCGTGTGTCGCTGGTGAACAGCGGCCGAGCGGCTCGGGAAATCGAGGTCACGTCGTATGCGGAGCTGGTGCTGGCGCCGCCGGCATCCGATCGCGCCCACCCGGCGTTCTCGAAGATGTTCATCGTCACGGAGTTCTTGCCGGAATACGGCGCCTTGATCGCAACCAGGCGCCCTCGTTCGCCGGATGAACCTCGGGTCTGGGCCGCGCATTTCGCCGTCATCGACGGACCACCGGTTGCCCCAGTGCAATACGAAAGCGACCGGGCGCGGTTCATGGACCGCGCCGACTCATCGACATTGCCCAATGTGGTCGCCCAGGGGCGGCCCTTGTCCAACACGACCGGCACGATTCTCGATCCGGTGTTCTCGCTCAGGCACAGCGTACGGGTCGCGGCGGGGCAGATGCGGCGGATTTCATTCTGGACGGTTGTAGCGGACACGCGCGCCGCTTTGCTGGATCTCATCGACAAGCATCATGACCGGAGTGCGTTCGAGCGAGCCAAGACCCTGGCCTGGACGCAGGCGCAGGTCCAGCTTCGCCACCTGGGCATGCAAGCGGAGGAGGCGGCGGCATTCCAGCGGCTGGCGGGGCCCTTGCTATACCCGGACTCGCGATTCAGGGCGTCTTCAGCATCCATCGTCCGTGGCGCGGGCAGCCAGTCCTCGCTGTGGGCCTATGGCATATCTGGGGATTTGCCCATAGTGCTGGTGAAGATCGACGACGTGCATGACATGCCGTTGCTGCATCAGTTATTGCGCGCGCATGAGTATTGGCGGATGAAAAGACTGGCGGTCGACCTAGTCATCATCAATGAACGCGCGTCCTCATACATACAGGATCTTCAGAACGCCATCGATACCGCTGTGCGCAGCAGCCAGGCCCGTCCCCGCGTCAAGGACGAGCTGGCGAAGGGGTCGGTCCATACCTTTCGCGCGGACCTGATGACGCTGCAGGGCAGGGAACTGATCCAGTCCGTGGCCCGTATCGTCCTGGCGGCTTCCCATGGCCTGGTGGTGGACCAGCTTGCACGTATCGCCGAGGCCTCGCCGAGGCGCAATCTGCCGCAGCAGCCGGTGGCGGAGTCTTTGATGACGCCGCTGCCTGGCGCATCGGCGCGAAGCGGGCTCGAATTCTTCAATGGGTTCGGTGGCTTTGACGACCGGGGCAAGGAGTATGTCATGACGCTGCACGGCAGCCTGACCACGCCGGCGCCCTGGATCAATGTCATCGCGAATGCGAAGTTCGGCTTTCAGGTCTCCGGGGATGGCAGCGCGTACACATGGTCCGAGAACAGCAGGGAAAACCAGTTGACGCCCTGGTCCAACGATCCCATTGCGGATCCTTCGGGCGAGGTTTTTTATATTCGGGACGAGGTCAGCGGAGATCTGTGGAGCCCCACGGCGTCGCCCATGCGTAATCCCGCGCCATATATAGCCCGCCATGGGTTCGGTTACAGCTGTTTCCAGCACCGTCATGGCGATCTTGCCAGCGAACTGCTGCAGTATGTGCCTTTGCATGATCCGATCAAGATATCCCGGCTCACTCTCGTCAACCATTCCAATCAGTCTCGGAGGCTTTCTGTTACGGCTTATGCCGAATGGGTATTGGGTTTGGCGCGCAGCGCGACCGCGCCGTTTCTGATCACCAGCATAGATGGGGATACAGGGGCGTTGTTCGCGCGCAATCCATGGAGCCTGGACTTCGGGCGGCGTATCGCGTTTGCGGACATGGCGGGCCGCCAGGCTTCATGGACTGCGGATCGGCGCGAGTTCCTGGGCGACAATGGCCAGGTCGCCATGCCGGAGGCGCTCGCCGGCGCCGAAGACCTGTCGGGTCGTTGCGGGGCCGCGCTGGACCCGTGCGCGGCGCTGCAAAGCACCGTTGAACTCGCGCCCGGCAAATCATGCGAGTTGGTTTTCTTTTTGGGGCAATGCGACTCGGAGGCCGAAGCCAGCGCTCTGGTCACGCGCTATCGGCAGGCGGATCTCGATCAAGTCCTCGATGACGTCAAGGCGCACTGGGCCGGCGTGCTCGGAACCATCCAGGTCAAGACACCGGATCGAGCCATGGACATTCTTTTGAACGGTTGGCTGCTTTATCAGACCATCGCATGCCGGCTCTGGGCGAGATCGGCCTTCTATCAGGCCAGCGGCGCATATGGGTTCCGGGACCAGTTGCAAGACAGCATGTCGCTCATGTTCGCCATGCCGGAGTTGGCCCGCAAGCAGTTGCTGCGCGCCGCTTCACGCCAGTTTGCAGAGGGGGACGTGCAGCACTGGTGGCTTCCTCAATCGGGGCAGGGCGTAAGAACCCGGATTTCGGATGATCGGGTCTGGCTGGCTTTTGCCGCGGCCAATTATGTGGAGCGTAGCAGTGAAGAGGCCGTGCTGGATGAGCAGGTGGGCTTTCTGGAAGGGCCGGTCCTGGGCAGCGAAGAGCATGACGCCTTTTTCCAGCCATCGCGCTCTGAAGAACGGGCAACATTGTTCGAGCACTGTGCCCGTGGCCTGGATCAATGCATGGCCTTGACTGGGATACATGGCTTGCCGCTCATTGGCACCGGCGACTGGAACGACGGCATGAGCAGGGTGGGGCAGGAGGGCCGCGGCGAGAGTGTATGGCTGGGTTGGCTATTCATCCGCAGCGTGGAGATGTTCGAGCCTTTTTCCCGCGCGCGTGATCCGGAACGCGCTTCCCGCTGGAGCGGGCATGCCGACCGAGTGCGCGCGGCCATCGAGACCCATGCCTGGGATGGCGAGTGGTATCGGCGCGCGACCTTCGATGACGGTACCTGGCTGGGTTCGCGCGACAGCCAGGAATGCAAAATAGACTCCATTGCGCAATCATGGGCGGTGCTTTCAGGCGTCGCGCAACCCGAGCGGGCCGCCTTGGCGATGGCCAGCTTGGAAAGGCACTTGCTGCGCCGGGAAGATGGGCTGGCGTTGCTGTTTACACCGCCCTTTGATGAAATATCCCATGATCCCGGTTACATCAAAGGATATCCGCCCGGATTGCGCGAGAATGGCGGGCAGTATACGCATGCGGCATTATGGGCGGTCCTGGCCTATGCGAAGCTGAAAGAAGGAGACAAGGCGGCTGAACTCTTCGCCTTGCTCAATCCCGTTAATCATGCGCGTACGGTCGAAGATGCCCGACGCTACAAGGTCGAGCCCTATGTGGTGGCAGCCGATGTGTATTCAGTGCCTCCGCACGTCGGGCGCGGAGGCTGGACTTGGTACACGGGCTCGGCGGGTTGGATGTATCGTGCAGGGATCGAAGGGATTCTGGGTATGCAGCGAGACGGCGGGTTCATTTCCGTGAACCCGTGCATACCGGTCAAGTGGCCGGGTTTCGAAGTGGCCTTGACAATGGGCGACAGTCATTATGAGATCCGGGTGGACAACGCGTCGAAGCGTGGCTCGGGCGTGACAAAGGCGGTCATGGACGAGGTCGCGCTCGAATGCCCAGGCGGAAAGATACGGCTGCCGTTGGACGGGCAGCGGCACACGGTGCTTGTCATTCTTTGAATGTTTGCGCAGCGCCAAGCGGTCAAACCCCGTACAGGGTCTGACCGCTTCTTCATCTTGGCTGGGGTCAGACCCTATAGGGCCTGACCCCGTTCTTTCCCTTTCGCCCGGGGTCGGACCCCGAATGGGGTCCGACCCCTCAACCCCCAGCCTCATTCCAGATAAACGTCGAAATCCCTGAGCTGGGCTTCGCTTCGCCTGATTTCCTCCAGGCTGGCGGCGCCGCCGTCGGCAACCAGCAGGGCCACCAGCATCTGGGCGACGGAAAGAGCGGGCACGACGGAGGGAAAGAGCGATGGCGTGGTGTTGGCGACCACGATCAGCGCATCGGCGTGGGAAGCGATAGGCGACACCACGCTGTCGGTGACGGCGATCACTTTCAGGCCGCGTTCCCGAGCGAAGCGCACCGCCGCCACCGAATCCCTGGCATAGGGCTCATAACTGAATATGATGAGCGCGTCTTCCTGCCGCGAGCGGCGCAGCTCGTCGGCGAATATGCCGCCGACGCCTGAAAGCAGCGTGGTGTTGCGCATGAACATGCCGCAGGCATAGTTGAAGTAGAACGCCGCCGGAAACAGGCTGCGCAGGCCTACGGTGTAAATGTGGCGCGCCTGTGAAAGCAGGTCGCGCGCGGTCGTCAGTGCCTTCATGGTATCGGGTGCCGTCATGCCGCGCAGGCTGCCGGTATCGGCCTCGACGAGTTCCGCCAGCAGGCGCTCCGAGCCGTCGCCACCGTGCTGCTGCAGCGCCGTGGCGCGTTCGCTGAAAGACCCGGTGCCCTGCGCAAGCCATCCGCGATAGACGCTGCGCAATTGCTCGTAGCCCTCGAAACCGAGCTGGCGGGCAAGTCGATGCATGGCGCTCGCCTGCAGGCCGGCCTCTGAGGCCACTGTGCGCATGGAGTTCAACGCGATGGCTCGCGGGTTGTCGATCGCATAGCGCGCAGCCCGCTGCAGCGTTGGCGATAACTGGTTGAACTGCTCTTTGATGAGCCTGTCGACCGCAAGCTTGTCCATCGATTCTCCCGCCGGCATTCAAGAACGCTATTGTAGGCCGCCCGCCGACTCGATCGCCGCATCGACGGCGGCGGCAAGGGTATCGACCGCCGCCTCCAGTTCCGCCTGCGTGGTGAGGAAGGGGGGCGCCAGCAGAACGTGATCGCCCCGCACGCCGTCTATGGTACCGCCCCCGGGATAGCACGCCAGGCCGCGCGCCAGCGCTTCCTGCTTGATGCGCGCATGCAGGCGTGCGCCGGGCTCGAACGGCGTATCCGGCTCGCGTTGCGCCACCAGTTCGATAGCTTGGAAAAGGCCGCGCCCGCGTATGTCGCCGACATGAGGATGGTCGCCGAACCGTTCATTGAGCAAGCGGTTCAGGTATTCGCCCAGCTGTGCCGAACGGCTTGCCAGGCCGTCCCGTTCGATGATGTTCTGGACGGCCAGGGCGGCTGCGCAGGCGACGGGATGCCCGATATAAGTGTGGCCGTGCTGGAAAGCGCCCGAGCCCGAGACGATCGCATCCACGACCTTTTCCTGGGCCATGACCGCTGCAATGGGCTGGTAACCGCCTCCCAGTCCTTTCGCCAGGCAGAGCAGGTCGGGTTCCACGTCCTCCCGTGAGAAAGCATGGTAGGAACCTGTGCGGCCCAGCCCGCACATGACTTCGTCCAGGATCAGTAGCACGCCGTAGCGGTCGCATACGCCGCGGATCTTCTCGAAGTAGCCGGGCACCGCGCAGACCGCTCCGGCAGTAGCGCCCACCACCGTTTCCGCAATGAAGGCGCTGACGGTCTCCGGGCCCAGGGCGAGAATGGCATGTTCAAGTTCCTGGGCAAGCCGCGTTCCGTACGCATCGTCGGTTTCGCCCTCAAGGCGGTAGTGACGCGCAAAGCAAGGCGAAACGTGGTGGCTTTCCACGAGCAGGGGTTGGTAGAGCGCCCGCCGGCCCTGATGGCCGCCGATGGCCAGCGCGCCCAGCGTGTTGCCATGGTAGCTCTGCATCCGCCCTATGGTGTGACGGCGGGTGCGTTCGCCGCGCTCGACATGATATTGACGCGCCATTTTCAATGCCGTCTCGACGGCTTCAGACCCGCTGGACAGGAAGTAGACATGGCGCAGGCCCGGGGGGGATTGCCTGGCCAAGGTCTCGGCCAAGTGTTCCGCGGGTTCCGAGCTGAAGAAGCTGGTGTGCGCATACTCGAGCTTGCGCAGTTGCCCGATCATGGCGTCGATGACTTCGGGGTGTCCGTGTCCCAGGCATGATACCGCCGCGCCGCCTGATCCATCGTAATAGCGTCGTCCCGACGCATCGATCAGAAAATTAGATTGCCCTTGCATTGCGATCTTCGGCGGGGTCAAAGGGTTGCGATGAAAAATATGCGTCATGTGGAATTCCGGCGGTGTTGACTTGGCGATCAGAAAATCGGATCATATGTTCCATGATATCAAAATATAGATCAAATGTTCACTTCCGTCCCATGCCATTATTTCCAACCAGAGGGGGCAACACCATGAAATCGCAATTCCAATCCCGCCATCGCAAGCCCGGCCATGCGGCCCTGCGCGGTATCGCAGCCGCCATCGCTTCCTGCGCGGCCGCCTTGTGTGCAACGCCGGTTGCCGCGCAGGCATGGCCCGCCAAGCCCATACAATTGATCGTGCCCTTCGGCGCCGGCGGCACCACCGACCTATTGGCCCGCATCGTGGCGGACGGCCTGTCCAAGCGGCTGAACCAGACCGTCGTCGTCGAGAACAAGCCGGGCGCGGGCGCGAATATCGGCGCGGCTGAAGTCGCGCGCGCCAAACCCGACGGCTATACCTTGATGATGGGTACGCCCGGCCCGCTGGCGATCAACCCTTATGTTTATCCCCAGATGAGTTTTGACCCCGCCAAGGATTTCGCCGCGGTTTCCTATGTGGCGGACGTCCCGAACGTCATCCTGACCAATCCGCAGTCCGGCCTCAAGAACATCGAAGACCTGCTCAAGAAGGCGAAAGCGGAGCCGGGTCTGCTCAATTGGGGGTCGCCTGGCGTCGGCAGCACCGGACACATATCGCTGGAACTGCTCAAGCAACTTTCGGGAGTGGACATCGCGCACGTCCCCTACAAAGGTGCTGCCCAGGCCACAACCGACTTGATTGCCGGCCACATCACCCTGTCGGGCGATAACGTTCCCACGGCGCTCGCGAACATACGCGCCGGCAAGGTGGTTCCCTTGGGCGTCGCCAGTGAGAAAGAGCTCGAAGTCCTTCCCGGCGTGAAGCCGGTGGGCGATACCGTGAAAGGCTATCTGCTCAACTCCTGGTTCGTCATCGTCGCGCCCGCCGGCACGCCCAAGGACATCGTCGACCGCGTCAGCCGGGAAATCGATGCCTTCGAGAAAGAGCCCGAGACCATCGAGAAATTCCGCGCACTGGGGGCCATTCCCGTGGGCGGCTCGCCCGAACATCTGGCCGCGCATCTCAAGTCAGAGCAGAAGCGCTTTGGCGAGGTCCTCAAGAACATCAAGGCCGAGGGCAAATGAAGCGGAACCGATTGGCCGTCGCGCGCTTCTGGTACGAAGGCAACGCATTCAGTCCAGCGCCGGCGGGCATGCCGGAGTTCGAGCAATACGAATGGATGGCAGGCCCGCAGGTGCTCGAGCTCATGCGAGGCACCGCGCATGAACTGGGCGCCGTTGCCGCCTTTGCCGACACGCATCCTGACTGGGAAGTCGTCGTTCTGCGTTGTGCCGCCGCGCTTCCCGCCGGTCCGATAGACGATGCGGTGTTCGAACGCTACATCGACGAGGTCCGGCAAAGCCTGGTGTCCGGGCAACAGGAAGGCGGCTGGGACGCCGTCTACCTGTCTTTGCACGGTGCCGCCATTACCACGACTCGCGAAACCCCCGAACTGGAAATTGCGCGCATGGTCCGCGCGCTCCTTCCGCACACGTCTATCGGTGCCAGTTTCGATCTGCATGGCAACCTGCCGCCGGAATGGGCGGACGTGCTGGACTACGCGTCCGCATATCGCACGCACCCTCATATCGACATGGCCGAAACCGCCGGGCGCGTGCTGGAAGCGCTGTCGCGCATTGCAAGCGGAGAACTCTCGACTCGCAAGGTGCTACTGAACGAACGCATCGTACTGCCCAGCATCAATATGCGCACCGCGGCGGGGCCGATGCGCCTGCTGGAAGAGGCGGCCCGCAATGCCGCGGCCGGCGCTGTACTCGATGTTTCCGTGTTCGGGGGATTCCCCTATTCGGACACCGCATATACCGGCGCCTCGGTATTTACGATGAGCGACGCGGCGCGCGATCCCTCGGGCGCAGAAGCGGCTGCGGCGGCCGGCAAGGTCATGGCAAGGATACGCGAGTCGGCGGATGAGTTCCGCGTGCATCTACCCAATGCAGAAGAGGCGCTGGCGGCCGCGCTCGCAGACGCAAGACCTGGACTGATCGCCGTCACCGACTCCGGTGACAACCCTTTGTCGGGCGGAGGCGCGGATACGCCCGAATTGTTCCGCGCACTCGTGGCGGCGCGCCCCATGGTGCCGACACTGTTCGCAAGCTTTGCCGATCCGGACCTGGCGCAGGCGGCGGCAAGCACCGGCATTGGCAGGAGCATGGATCTTACGCTGGGCGGCCGCCACGGACCGCAGTTCGGAGAAGGGGTCCCCGTGCGGGCGGTCATCGAGCGCGTGACCGACGGGGAATTCCGGAATACCGGCCCAATGATGACGGGAGTAACGCGCTCTTGCGGCAAAAGCGTATTGCTGCGCCTGGAAGATCTTCCCAATGTACGCGTCATCGTCACCGAACGCGTCACTCCGGCGGACGACCCGGGCTTCTATGCCCTGCATGGCGTAGATCCCGCACAGCTACGCATATTGTGCGTCAAGGCCAAGAACCACTTCAGGGCGGCATTCGCCGACCGCTGTATCGACATCATCGACTGCGATGCACCGGGCCCCGCCTGCCAGGATCTGTCCAAGCTGCCTTTCCGGCACACGCACATCCAGGCTTAGGGTCAGACCCCATTTGGGGTCTGACCCTGTTTCGATGTGTGGGGGGCAGCCTGGGGTCAGACCCCGAATGGGGTCTGACCCCTTCCTCTCATCAGCCGGGGGGCAGATCCGTCCTTCCGTCAGCCTGGGGTCAGACCCCGTACGGGGTCTGACCCCTAGAAAACACCATCACTGCGCCGCCTTGGCCGCCGCGGCGCCGCGGTCGTCGATCCGATTGATCTTGGTGCCTTCCAGTGAAACCCCTGCCATCAGTCCGACGTTGGTCATCACGAAGCCTACGATCGGCTCGCGTATCGTGTTCAGATCCAGCGCGCCGTTTGCCCCGATATTGGCGACCGCGACCGTGGCATCGACTCCCGCGGTCCAGCCGCTGCTGGCAAGAAACTTGTCGAGCGCTTCCTGTGTCCGGAACACCATCACGATCGCCTTGGACTGCGCGCCCGCCTGCAGGCCGATGGACCCGCTCGACGTACTGTAATAGCCTTTGTTCTGCCCGTTCACGCGCAGTACGCCGTCGCCGTGCTCGACGCCCACAACCAGTCCACCGCCGATCACCCGGGGGAAAATGAGCACCCCTTTGGCCTGCGACACCAACTCGCGGGAATTGGGCGCCACGTCGTATAGCCGCTTCAGTGCGGCATCGGCACGCTCATTGATGCTGTCCCGCTTTTCCACGCCGGTTTGCGATTCACGCGGTACGGTGGTGGTGCAGGCACTGATGGCGAGGACGGAGACGCCGACGGCAACGGCGGCAAGCGCATGTCGCAGTTTCAAAGTGTTCTTTATTTTCACGATTCATTCTCCTGGTGTGAAAGGCACGAAATCGCGATTCCGGCAGCAATTTGCGTTCCCGTTGCGCGGGCGGAACTCGGAACTCGGGTACACCACGTGCTGGGACGTGGGCAGGCCGGGGGACGCCTTTCTCGGCTGTCCACCGTTTTCAGTCTTTTCATGGAGCGCGCATGAGTACCGAATTTGACAAGCAAAAGCCGCCAGTGGTCATCGATGGGGCCGTTCGTTTCACAGCCCTAGTGGAGGGGCGGGCGAGCCAGGATTTTGAAATTTCCTCAGATGTACTGACGGAGCATTTCGGGGCTCCAAGCACTTCGGAAGACGACTTGCTGGAGGCCTTCAGGAAAGGAAAAGCGGAGATCATGGGCGTGGCTGCCCAGACGGTGAACACGCCCGTCAATGGCACCATCATATTGGGCACCGGCGACTTTTCAGAGCTGAACCCGGGCAAGCCGGGTTCAGCTTCGTAAACGCATCCTCATGAGGTCAAGCCGCATGGAATGTTGGCACGGGCTGCTTGCGCCAGAAGTGCCAGCATACCGCTGCGGCAAAGCCCATGGTGGGCAATACGACAAGCAGCGCCAGCGAGGGGTCCTGGAATAAGGACGCCACTGCGCTGCCCAGCAGACCCACCGCCATCTGCAGGAAGGCGGTCAAGGCGGAGGCGGCGCCGGCGATGCGGGGGAAGGGCATCAGCGAGTTGGTCAGCATGGCCGGCATGATGAAGGCGATGCCGAATGAATACACGGCAATAGGCACCATGATGCTGAAGAAATTGGTGCCCCACACCGGCAGCAGGATCATCAAGCCCAGGCATGCGACGAGCACGAGTGCAAGCCCCACCGGAACCAGCCGGTCTGCTCCATAGCGTGGCAAAATCGTCTGGACGGCCATGGCGCCCGCGACATACATGCCCGCCTGCAGAATCTGGCTGAAACCGAAACCGGTGGGCGACAGCCCGACCTGGTCCATCAGCACGAATGGCAGCATGGTGGCCAGGGCGAATACTGCGCCAATGGCATTGGCGATGACCAGGCTGGCAAGCATGAAATAAGGCGTTTGCAGCAGCTGTTTATAAGACGCCCACAGCGCGCCGGGCCGGATGCGCGACAGGTCGCGTTGTACGGTTTCCTTCAGGGAAAACACAGCGACGAAGATCGCGCCCAGCCCTGCCAGGGCCATCATGGCGAACAGCGCGCGCCAGTGAGCGACTTCCAGTGTGAGCCCGCCGATGGCCGGCGCTATTGCCGGAGCAATGGCGATGAACAGGCCCATTAGGTTCATGATACGGAATGACCGCGCATCCGCGAAGACATCCCGGACGATGGCGCGCGAAATGGCGATGCCCATGGCGGCTCCCACGCCCTGCAACACCCGTGCGGCAAGCATGGTCTCGATGGTGGGCGAAAACAGGATGAGTATGCATGCGAGGACATACACCAGCATGAAACCCACGATCACAGGCCTGCGGCCCACGCCATCCGACAGCGGGCCGCACACCAGTTGCGCCGCGGCAAAGCCGGCGAAATACAGCGTCACGGTCATCTTGACCAGTGCGTCGGTGGTATGAAAGTAGCGTACGAGCTCGGGCAGGGCGGGGGTGTAGAGCGCCATCGAGATGGGGCCGATGGCGATAAGCAGCGCGCCGATCAATGTTACTTTGAGTTCGCTCATGAGCGGCGGCGCGGCGGGCCGAGACTGGGTCCGCCCGCTTGCGGGCGTTTGCATCTTGGGAGTTGATTTCAAAAGATAAGGTCAGAAAATAAGCTTGAACACACCGGTCAGGGTAAGCAGACCGACAATGAAAATGATAGCAATGATCCACAGCAGCAACTTCATGGCATTCTCCTTTCGCTTTGCCATATAGACAAACCGCTATAGCAATTTCGCTGCCCGCCTTGCGGCCCCCCACGAATATCGGCACGGCGCTTGCTCTGGAACAGTCTGTTTACGACAAGGAGCTCACCATGGCAACCAGAAAAGAAGACATAGGCATCCCGGCCGACGATGCCGCGGCGGATGAGGCATTCATACAGCCTGGACGCACCGAGCCTGATTTCGGCCCGAGCGATTCCTCCGATTCGCCCAGCGATATGCCTGAAAGCCACCGGTCCGATGCAGGGACCGATCGCCAAAGCACGGGAGAGCGCCCCGACGTTGAAGACAGCGGTACGGCACTGGACGCCGATGACATCCAGCCGGACAAGATCGTGCCCCAGGAACGGGCGGGGCTGGCGCACACGCCGCCAGATCCCGAGCGCAATGGAGGGCAGGGCTAGGCCATGTTGAGGAAGTGGACTGAAAACCGGACTGCAAAAATAATTAAAATAAACGGCAGGGAATGAGGCAAAATGTCTTATTCCGTTACTGGCTGACCAAGGAAACCTCATGAGCTCGCCCGCGCCGGCTTCATCCGTCATAGACATCAATCTCAAGAGTTTGACGCAGCTGGACGAAGTATATCGGTACCGACTCTTGGTCGAATCCGTTTTGGATTATGCGATCTACCTGCTCGATCCGGAAGGCTATGTCCGCACATGGAATTCCGGCGCCCAGCGATTCAAAGGCTATTCTGCCACCGAAATCATCGGCCAGCACTTTTCCTGCTTCTATACCGATGAAGACCGCGCCAACAAACTTCCCGCCCGCGCGCTCGCGATCGCGGCCGAGGAAGGCCGCTTCGAGGCCGAGGGATGGCGGGTGCGCAAGGACGGAACGCGCTTCTGGACCAGCGTCGTCATCGACGCGATCCGTAACGGCAACGGCGCGCTCATCGGCTATGCCAAGGTGACCCGCGACATCACCGGCAAGAAGCAAGCGGCCGAAGATCTGCAGATCGCCAAGGAGTCACTGCACCAGGCACAGAAAATGGAAGCCATCGGGCGTCTGACCGGCGGGGTGGCCCACGATTTCAATAATTTGCTCACTGTCATTCGCGGTTCGGCGGAGATGCTGCGCAATCCCAAGCTGTCGGCAGAAAAGCGCATGCGCTATGTAGATGCCATTGCAAAGACCGCCGACCGGGCCGCGCATCTCACCAAGCAGCTGCTTGCCTATGCGCGCCAGCAGCCGCTGCATCCCGTCACGTTCGAGGTGGGGCGCTGCATAGAAAGCATGAAAGAGCTCTTTCGCGCCACCACCGGTTCTTCGGTCGAGTTGTCCTATTCGCTTCCGACGCGGCCGTGCTATGTGTGCGCGGACGCCAACCAGCTGGAAACCGCGTTGCTCAATATCGTCATCAATGCGCGCGATGCAATGCCGGCCGGGGGCCGCTTGACGATCGATGTCAGCACCGTGAAGTCCGTTCCGGCGACGCCGCAGAATCCCGTTACGGCGGGCGAACACGTCGCCATCCACATCACGGACACGGGGACGGGCATGCCGGCGGACATTCGCGATCGCATCTTCGAGCCTTTCTACACCACCAAGCCGCCTGGCCGGGGCACCGGCCTGGGCTTGAGCCAGGTCATCGGATTCGTCACCCAATCGGGCGGCCGGGTCGACGTGTCCAGCGACGAAGGCGCCGGCACCAGCTTCACCCTCTACCTGCCCCTGACGGAGCCAGCCGGTTATGAAGACCTGATCTCGCCCGGCAGCGACGACCTGTCATGGTTGAAGCCGCCCGCCTACCGTATTCTTCTGGTCGAAGACAACAAAGACGTCGGAGAAATCGTGACCAGCTTGTTGAACGACCTGGGCCAGCGCAGCACCCTGGCCCCCAATGGCCATGCTGCGCTGGACACACTCGAAAAAGAGGGCGGGGCGTTTGACCTGGTCCTGACGGATATCGTCATGCCGGAAATGAGCGGCCTGGAATTGGCCAGAACCATCCGTGCACGCTGGCCCCAGGTCAAGGTCACGCTGGCTTCCGGCTACAACCCCTCCTTATCGCGGGCGGATGCGGGCAGCTTCGAGCTGCTGCACAAGCCATACTCGAAAGAAGCACTGGTCCAGGTGATCGAGACGCTCAAGGCCGGAGGGTCTGAGAGCCGGCAGAAGCAATGACGGCAGCGGCCGGGACGTGGCATTGGTCGCGCCCAGCCTGCAGCCGGCGCCGCCGAATGATTTCCATGAACGGCAACGGCGCCCAGTAGGCCGCCAGAAGCGCCGCGAACGCCAGCAGGCCCATCAATGGCTGTATGGCCAGCGTCCAGCATCCCAACCCCAGCGCCAGCAGCACCCCTGCGGCAAGCGAGGCGGTGCCGCCGTCCGAGCCCTGGCGGGACCGCGACCGTATGCGGGAACCCAGATAGAAGCAGAACGCGCCTGCCGACGTCAGCAGAAAGGCCAGAAAACCTAGCATGTACGCCTCCGGAGCCTGTTGCACAGGCTCGATCGAGTGAGTTGATCAAACCATAATGAGAATAATTATATTTTAGATTTGATTTTCGTACAGCACCCGCATTTCTCCCCGTCCGAATTGCAATCCGTGGTCCTCCAGCCTGCGCATTATTTCCAGATTGATGTCTTGCTGGATATTCATATAGCGGTTGTAGTCGGCTGACAGGACGTAATAGACCACTTCGAATTCGAGCCCGCGCTCGGAGAACTGGAGCAGGTGCGCGCGATCGAAACGCGTGCCTTCAATACCGGTGATGATCTCCTTGACGGAGGCTGCGATCGATTCGGCCTGCGCGGCAGTGGCGCCATAAGCGACGGTGAAGCGGAAAGCGATGCGGCGCAGATCCATTCTCTTGTAGTTCTGGATGGTCTGCTTCAGCAATTCGGTATTGGAGCAGACGATCTGCTCGCCGCCCAGGCTGCGGATGCGGGTCGTTTTGAGCCCTACGTTCTCGATGCTGCCCGCAATACCGCCGACCACGATGAAGTCCCCGGGTTCGAAAGGCTTGTCCAGGCCGATGGATATCGAGGCGAACAGATCGCTCAAGACCACCTGGGCAGCCAAGGCCACCGCGACGCCGCCTATGCCCAGGCTGGCAACGAAGGCCGTGATGTTGACTCCCATGTTGTCCAGTATGGCCAATACCGCCACCACCCACAGAATCGCGCGGGCTGCCATGGTGACGATGGTCATCGTCACCCGGTTGAGATCCGGCCGCTTTTCCATGTAGCGCGCCATGGCATAGGTGATGGCGCTGCTGGCCCAGAACGTGACTTGCAACACCACAGCCACGAACCACAGCTGCGAAAGCCCGCTGCGCCACGCAAGAGGCAATTCGAGGAATTTCACGCCGATCAGCAGGGAAAGCACGAAGAGGGCGAATGCGCTGGTGCTTGCGACGGCGCGGAGCAGCAGGGTGGCTACCCAGACATTGTGCTTGCCCGCATGGCGGCTCAGCCGCCCGCGTACGAAGCGCCGTATCCATAGAAGAAGAAAGAACACGGCCGCCGCGACCGTCAGTGCGACGACCCAGTTCCAAACCGGAATCGACAGTATCGTGGTTTCCATCCACCAGCCTTGCATCGTGGTCCTCCTGATTGTCATTGATCGCTGGGTTGAGGAAGGGGTCAGACCCCATGCGGGGTCTGACCCCCAAGTCGAGGAAAAGGGAACGGGTCAGACCCGCATGGGGTCTGACCCCCCATAATGCCCTCGGCCCGGTCTCAGCAAATAGCAGGCCGCGATGACTATCTGCGCGCGGTGGGCAAGGACAGCTTCGCGACGATGTCGGTCAGTTCCGCCGTGATTTCCGAACGGAGCCGGGATTCGGGAAGAATGGTGTCGGGGCCGCCGCAGCTCAATACAAAAGTCCCTTCGCCGGTGATGGCCGTAAAGGGAGCGGCCGCGGCATTGATGCCTGGTTGCCAGTCGCCAATGCCGTAACAGCAGCCGCTGGCGGCAAAGTCCCGGCAGGCCTTGCGCATGATGGCCGGCATGTCGGTGGCCACGTCGAGCTTCGCCAGCATGGCATCGCGTTCATCGGCCGGCAGGCTGGCCAAGTACGTGCGGCCCATGGTGCTGTCCATGCCTACGCGGTGTCCCACCGGCAGACGCAGATAGAGCGCCGCCGAGCCATGCACTGCGTCCACATATGCCATGAACTGCCCATCGAAAACGCCAAGCGCCACGGCTGCCCCGGTGGCTTGAGCGAGTTGTTCCATGAGGGGGCGTGCCACTTGTCGAACTTCCAGACTGGCCAAGCAGCCGAAACCGAGCGCCAGTACGCCGTACCCGGGGGAATAACGGCCTGTTTCATGGTCGTAGCGCAAATAGCCGAGCGTCGTCAAGGTATACACGATGCGGCTGACCGTCGATTTGGCGAGTCCGGTACGCTCGGCCAGTTCCAGATTCCCCAAGGACTTGACGCCCGGAGTGAAGCACCGCATGACGCTCAGGCCGCGAGCGAGCGCATCGACGAAGTCGGGCGACGAGGGGTCGCCTTGATCATCGCTGCGCTTGCGCCGCGCGGGACGCCGGCGATCGACAGCAGGGTCCGGGCCGGCTGCGGACGAGGAAGGAAAAGCGTTCTGAGATTGCATTCGGCGTGGCACTGTTCTACGCCGAGGAAGGATTCGCCGTCACACCCAATATCGCGCGGCAATGGGCAGGGCAGGCGCCCCTGCTCAAAGAGCAGCCCGGTTTCGCCCATGCATTCCTGCCCTCCGGCGCTGCGCCCCGGGCGGGAGACCTTTGGCGTTTTCCGGACCAGGCAGCCAGCTTGCGGCGCATTGCCGCCAGCATGGGCCGCGACTTCTACGAAGGCGAGCTGGCGGAACGCATCGCGGCCTTTGCCGCTGCAACCGGCGGCGCGATCTCCCAAGCCGACCTCGCTGGACACCGCTGCGAATGGGTGGAGCCTCTGTCCATGGACTATCGGGGCGACTATGCCTTGCACGAACTTCCTCCCAATGGACAAGGCATCGCGGCGCTAATGGCGCTGGGCATGCTCGATACGTTCGACCCGCCGCGCGGCGACAATCCGGCCGATCTGTTCAAGCTTCCCATAGAAGCCATGAAGCTGGCGTTCGCCGACCTGCACGAGCATGTCGGCGATCCCGTGGGAATGGGTGAATTGGCGGCTCAGTTGCTGGATAAAGACTACTTGCGCCGACGCGCGGCGCTGATCGATCCATCCAGAGCCTCGGTGCCCGCGGCCGGCCTTCCCGGCCATGGCGGCACTGTCTACCTGACCGCGGCGGACGCCAGCGGCATGATGGTGTCGTTCATACAATCGAACTACCACGGCTTTGGGTCGGGCGTTGTCGTGCCGGGCACTGGGATCGCGCTGCATAACCGCGGCCGCGGCTTTTCGCTTGCGCCGGGCCATCGCAATCAAGTCGCGCCCGGAAAGCGGCCCATGCACACGATCATTCCGGCGTTCATCACTTGCAAGGGCGATCCGTTCGCCAGCTTCGGGGTAATGGGCGGCAACATGCAGGCGCAGGGCCATGTCCAGATGATGCAGCAGCTGGTCGACCTGCAGCGCAACCCGCAGGCGGCAGTCGATGCGCCGCGCTTCCGGGTCGAAGCGGGCCCGCGCGTCATGCTCGAGGCCCACACGCCGGCGCACGTGGTCGACACACTGAGCTCCTGCGGACACAATATCGATATCCATCCGGCCGACAGCCTGGATTTCGGCGCCGCGCAAGTCATCCAGAGATTGCCCCACGGCGGGTATATCGCTGGCTCCGACCCCAGGCGGGACGGCCAGGCAGTCGGCTATTGATTATCAGATGAACAAGGATCATGAGTCATGAATGGTGCGGATAGTCTTTGCGACACGCTTCTGGCCAACGGTGTAGACGTATGCTTTGCCAATCCCGGCACCTCCGAGATGCATTTCGTCGCGGCGCTCGACAGGAAGCCGCAAATGCGTTGCATTCTTGGCTTATTCGAGGGCGTGGTGACGGGCGCCGCGGATGGCTATGCCCGCATGGCGGACAAGCCCGCCGCGACACTGCTGCACTTGGGCCCCGGTCTCGCAAACGGGCTTGCCAACCTGCACAATGCGCGGCGCGCAAACACGCCCATGGTGAACGTGGTGGGCGAACATGCGAGCTATCACATTCAGCACGATGCACCCTTGACCAGCGACATCGAAAGCCTGGCGCGGCCGATGTCCGATTGGGTGCACCGGATACAATCGGCGGACGATGTCTCATCCGCTGCGGCAGCGGCGATCGAGGTGGCTAAAACCGAACCGGGAGGCATAGCTACGTTGATCCTGCCGGCAGATGCCGCATGGCAGGACGCGTCGCCGTCAATACAGCGGGCCAGATCCGTCGAGCCCAGCGCCATCGACGAAGCCGCGCTGTCGCGAGTCCGCGAAGCCCTGCGCAACGGTCGCAAAACCGTCATTCTGTTGTCGGGCAAGGCCTTGCGCGCAGGCGCCCTGGATATCGCCGGACGCATCGCCGCCAAGACCGGCGCCAAGCTCATGGCGCAGCAGTCCAATAGCCGCATAGAGCGTGGGGCGGGCAGGGTGGCCATCGAACGCGTGCCGTTTGCCGTGGACGCGGCGTTGAAAGCGCTGGAAGGAACCGAGCAATTGATCTTGGTGGGTGCACGCACGCCGGTCGCATTCTTTGCCTATCCGGGAAAGCCTGGCGTTCTGGTGCCCGAGCAATGTGACGTCATCAAGCTGGCGGATCCGGGAAACGACCTGCGCCTGGCTTTGCAGCAATTGGCGGATGCAGTCGGGGCAACAAGCGCTACGCCCGCCATGGTCGCGGAACGCGGCGGGATCGAACTGCCAACCGGCGCATTGGATGCCAGCGCCATCATCCAGGCCATCGGCGCACTGTGCCCTGAAAACGCCATTATCTGCGACGAGGCGGTCAGCTCCGGCCGTGATTCGTTCAAATGGACCTGGAACGCGGCGCCACATGATTTCCTGCAGATTACCGGGGGCGCCATCGGTATCGGCATCCCGCTTGCCGCCGGCGCCGCGGTCGCTTGCCCGGATCGCAAGGTCATCCTGATGCAGGCCGATGGCAGCGGCATGTATACGCCACAAGGACTGTGGACGCACGCCCGCGAGCAACTCGACGTCATCACCGTCATCTTTGCAAACCGCAGCTACGCGATCCTGCACAATGAGCTGAAGATGATGGGTGCCGGCACGCCCGGGAGGAATGCGCGTCGCATGCTGGATCTCGATTCTCCCCCCATAGACTGGGTGCATATGGCTCAGGCCGCCGGCGTAGAGGCCGCCCGCGCCGCCGATACGAGAACATTTACCGACCTGCTGCGCACGGCGCTTTCGCGAAAAGGCCCTTTCCTGATCGAGGCTATCATCT
Source organism: Alcaligenaceae bacterium (assembly GCA_013416435.1). Lineage (GTDB taxonomy): Bacteria > Pseudomonadota > Gammaproteobacteria > Burkholderiales > Burkholderiaceae_B > Parapusillimonas. The sequence continues at coordinate 208,366 of JACCEN010000003.1, forward strand.
GACTTGATGATTCCCTTGCCAACGACACCGACCAAGACATGAGCATGCTGAGCGCCATACAAAACCGAGACATCGACCACCACCTGCATCCCTACACCAACGCGGTCAAGCACCAGGAGATAGGGCCCCGCGTCATCGAGCGCGGCGAAGGCATATACGTATACGATGACCAGGGCCGCAAATACATCGAAGGCATGGCCGGCCTCTGGAGCGTGGCGGTCGGCTTCAACGAGCAAAGGCTGGTGGACGCTGCAGCGCGCCAGATGGAGAAACTGCCCTTCTACCACACGTTCAGCCACAAGACCCACACACCGTCCGTCGAGCTTGCCGAGAAGCTCGTGCAGCTGACCCACGGCCGCATGCGTGCGGCGTTCTTCACCAACTCCGGCTCCGAGGCCAACGACACCGTCATCAAGATGGTCTGGTACTACAACAACGCCTTGGGCCGCAGTCAAAAGAAAAAGATCATCGCCCGACACAGGGGCTACCACGGCGTGACGGTCGCCTCGGCCAGCCTCACCGGCCTTGCGCCCAACCATCGCGGCTTCGACCTGCCTATGCCGCAAATGAAGCATGTCACTTGTCCCCATTTCTATCGCGAAGGCAAAGAAGGCGAAACCCAAGAGGCCTTTGCGACCCGCATGGCCAACGAACTCGAATCCCTGATCCTGAGCGAAGGACCGGAAACCGTGGCCGCCTTCATCGGCGAGCCCGTCATGGGCGCCGGCGGCGTCATCGTGCCGCCTGAAACCTATTGGGACAAAGTCCAGGCGGTATGCCGCAAGTACGACGTTCTGGTCGTCGCGGATGAGGTCATCACGGGCTTTGGCCGCTTGGGCACCATGTTCGGCTCGCAGAAATTCGGCATCGATGCGGACATCATGGTGCTGTCCAAGCAGATCACCTCTTCCTATCTCCCGTTGGCGGCCGTGCTGCTGGGCGACAAGGTGCATTCCGCCATCACCCGGTATTCAGGCGAACTGGGCACCTTCGGCCATGGCTACACCGCCAGTGGACATCCCGTGGCCACCGCGGTCGCGCTTGAAAACATACGCATCATCGAAGAAAAGGGCCTGGTCGAGAACGCCGCCCGTGTGGGTGAGGTGCTGCAGTCTTGCCTGCGCGCTCTGGGCGATCATCCGTTGGTGGGCGAAGTGCGTGGCACCGGCCTGATCGCAGCGGTCGAGCTGGTCGCGGACAAGGCCAGCCGCCGGCCCTTCGACCCCATCGGCAAGATGGGTGCCGCCGTATTCGAGACCGCGCATGAGCACGGTCTGATCGTGCGCGGCATACAGGACAGCATCGCTTTCTGCCCCCCGCTGATCATCACCGAAGCTGAAGTCCGCGATATGGTGGCAAGGTTTGCCGATACGCTGGAGGACGTGAGCGCCAAGCTGCCTTGATTTGAGAGGGTTTTACTGGAAAGTAAATCCGCGCTTCGCGATCTATTGCATAATCCTCCTGCTACAGAGCAATACACCTAGAAGGAGATAATGCATGACCAAGCAGTTCAGCTTCAAAGCCATTCGCAGCGTGTTGACAGGCGGCTTGCTGTCGATGGCGATGATCGCAGCCGTTGCGGTGGGGCCTGTTTCCGCGGCCCATGCGGACGAGTATCCATCCAAACCCATCAAGCTCATCGTTCCTTTCGCCGCGGGCGGCGGCAACGACGGCATCGCGCGCAGCCTGGGCCAGCTGCTTTCCACGTCGCTCAAGCAGCCGGTCGTCATCGAGAACCGTCCCGGCGCGGGTGGGAAGCTGGGCGTAGAAATCGGCCTCAGGGCGGAGCCGGATGGCTATACGCTGACCTTGATTTCGAACAGCTATTCGGTCAATCCCAGCCTGTACAAGCTGCCGTTCGATCCGGTGCAGGACATGACGCCCATCGGGATGATTGCCAAGGCGCCGTTCTTCCTGTCGGTCAATCCCAGCGTTCCGGCTAACAATGTGCAGGAGCTCATTGCGTTGGCCAAACAGAAACCGGGCGATCTGACTTACGCGTCTTCGGGCACAGGCGGCATTTCGCATCTGGCCATGGAACTGTTCCTGAAGACCGCCGGAATCTCCATGACGCATGTCCCCTATAAAGGTTCCGCCCCAGCCCTGACCGACACCGTGTCGGGCCAGGTGAACGTCATGCTGACCACGGCGGGATCGACTTTGCCTTACCGGGAAGACAAGCGCTTGAACGTACTGGCGGTGACCCTGCCCGAGCGGGTGTCTTCCGCGACTGACATTCCCACCATCAAGGAAGAAGGCGTTCCATACGAAGTGACCGTTTGGTACGGCATCATCGGACCCAAGGGCATACCGCAAGCGATTCAAAAGAAATTGAACGATGCGATCAATGTCGCCGTGACACAGGGAGAAATGGCTGAAAGGCTGCGGACGACCGGAGAAGAGTCCGCGCCCGGCAGCCCCGAAGCCTTCCGTGAACAGATCGTCAAAGAGATCGGACTCTGGAGCGACGTCGTGCGCGATGCCGGCATCACCGTGAACTGATGTCTGGCAATGGGGTCAGACCCAGCGGGTCTGACCCCTCACGTCGCCCAGCAGCTCGGCAACCGTCCTTCGCAGCCATTGGTTGAGCCTCGCACTGTCGTTTTGCGCGCTCCATACCATCATCATGCGCGCTTCCCGCAAAATGGCCGGCAGGCGGATGAGCGTCAGATCGTAGTGCCGGCGATATTCCTCTGCAATGATGCGGGGCATGGTCGTGGCGTAGTCGGTTTCCATCAAGAAATGCGGGGCCAGGCCGAAGCTCGACACATAGGCGCTGAAGCGCATGGCGTAGCCGCTGCCCTGCAGCGCCCGGTCGAAATTGGTCTCTTTGCCGTACATGTGGGAAAAGGCCAGCCATTTGACGCGTGCCAGATCATTCAGGCCCAGGCTTCGACGGCGCGCAAGAGGATGCCTGGAAGAAACGACCCCCACCCGTTCGTCGTTGAACAGCACTTGACACGGAAAGCGGGAAGGCAGCGAAGGGAACAGCCCGATCGCCAAGTCCATGCGGCCCGAGTCGAGATCATCGGGCGAAAAGTCGCCGTGCACCGGCTGGAAGCGGACGGTAAGCTGGGGCGCGGCCTGCTGGAGAGCCATGGTCAGCGGAGCGGCAAGGAGAAGCTCGATGTGAGCCGCCGCGCCTATATTGATGACCCCGGACAGCTCGGACGGCGAGAAAGGCTGACCGGCGCCCAACGCTTGCTCAAGGCCGGACAGCGCGCCATGCACCTGGGCATGCAGCGACAGTGCGCGCTCGGTCGGGACAAGCTTTTTGCGGATCACCACGAAAACCGGATCTTTGAGCAATTCGCGCAGCCGCGCCAGATCCCGGCTGATGGCGGGCTGGCTCTTGTTCAATTGCTGTGCGGTTGCCGTCACGCTGCGCGTGTGCATTAGCGAGTCGAAGCACAGCAGCACCGGCAGGCTTGCACGGCGAAGGAGGGAGAAATCGGAAGGCTGGTCAGCAGGCATGGTCGATGGGAGCAATATCCATACCATTATCGGTATGAACAATATAAAAACAAATCATTATTTAAATATAACAGCCATGACTAGAATGGCCGATCATGATGAATACTGCGTGGAGGCAGAACATGACATCCGTCTTCTCAAGGCGCTGCAGCCTATCCCTCATTGCTTCGGTGGCCGCCATGGCATCGCTGTTCGCGCCGGCGCATGCCGCGGACTCCTTTCCTCGGCGCCCCGTGACGATAGTCGTTCCGTTTCCCGCCGGAGGAACGCCCGACATCATCGCCCGCATGCTGGCCGACAAGGCGCGTGCCAGCCTGGATCAGTCCGTCGTGGTCGAGAACAAAGGCGGGGCGGGCGGGAACATCGGCGTGCAATACGTTTCACGCAGCAAGCCGGACGGCTATACGGTGGTCATGTGCGCCTATAGTTGCGCGGTCGCTCCTTCCTTGTACAAGCCGGCTCCCTACAGTATTTCCAAGGATTTTGCTCCCGTCATGATGGTGGGCACGGTGCCCAGCGTGCTGGTGGTGAATCCCAAGGTCCCGGCCAAAAGCGTCAAAGAGTTCATTGACTATGCCACGGCCAATCCGGGCAAGTTGAATGCCGCATCCTCCGGTGTGGGCGGGTCGGCGCATCTTGCACTGGAGCTGTTGAAGCGTGAAGCCAAGGTCGATATCGCCCATATTCCCTACAAAGGGGCCGGGCAGGTCGCGGGGGACCTGCTTGGCGGCCAGGTCGACATGTACTTCGATAACCTGCCGGCATCGCTGGCAAGCATCAAGGAAGGGCGCTTGGTGGCGATTGGGGTAGCGGGCAAGCAGAGGGCGAAAGCCATTCCCGACGTGCCCACATTTGCGGAATCGGGCTACCCCAACATGCTGGTCAATCCCTGGTTCGGCTTGCTGGCCCCGGCGGGCACGCCGAAAGAAGCCATCGACAAGCTGAATGCCGCGTTCAACGAAGCGCTGAACGACCCTGAAGTGAAGCAGCGCCTGGATGGCCTGGGCGTGGATTCCGCCGGGGGGACGCCCGCCGCGCTGGCCGGCTTCCTGGAGCAGGAAACCACGGCGCTTGCCCAGTTGATCCAGCAGAACAACATAACCGTCGAATAAAGGCGAACGCCAGCCCGCAGATGTCCAGCAAGACCCAGTCCGAGCCCTTATGCCTGCGCGCAATGGGCTCCTTCCATGTTGGCGGCCGGCGCGTGCAGCTTGCAGGCCGGCAGCCCTATCAACGGACCATGAGTGTGGGCGGCGAGCCCGTCAGCATCAATCCCAACGGAACATATGCGGTAGAGCAGATGTACGTGCAGTACTACCTTCCCGAGCACTCCAATGGAAGAGGGCCGCTGATTTTCTGGCATGGCGGCGGCATGACAGGCGCCGTATGGGAGACGACACCCGACGGCCGGGAGGGCTGGGTCAACCGTTTCCTGCGGAAGGGCTGGGATGTCTACGTCTGCGATGCGGTCGAGCGGGGAAGGTCCGGCTTTGCACCGCACCCGGATATCTGGCCGGAAGGCCCCATTACCCAGACCGTGGACGATGTGTATGCACGCTTCCGCATCGGCGCTGCCGCTGGAGGCTATCACCAGGATCCGGCGCGGCGCGCATCCTATCGGAATACTCGCTTCCCGGTGGATCACTTCGATGCATTCTGCCTGCAGATGGTGCCGCGCTGGACGCATACCAATGATGCAATGGTCGGCGCGTTCAAGGCACTGCTTGGACGCATCGGCAAGTCGGTGATCGTGTGCCATTCCCAATCGGGGCCGTTGGCCATGCGGCTGGCATCCGAGAATCCAGGCCTGGTAAGCGCCGTCGTGGGCATCGAGCCCGCCGGCTTGCCTGTGCCGGCTCCAAACATATATGACACGCCCACGCTGATCGTGCTGGGCGGCAATATGGACTCCGACAGGCGCTGGCAGCAACTCAGCAAAAAGATTGACGCCTTTGCGCGCGAGTTTCCCACCATACAAATAATGCGCCTCGAAGAACTGGGCATTTTTGGAAACTCGCACGTCTTGATGATGGACGACAACAGCGACGATATTGCCCGCAGGGTTGATGCCTGGCTGCAAACAGCGATGCCTAACGCGCGTGATCTCCCGCGCTGATGCTTATGGGGTCAGACCCCATTCGGGGTCTGACCCCTCGACCCTGCCGGCAGCGATTATGCCATTACCCGCAGCATGGGCCCGTTCTCGCGCAATTCGCCGACGACGGCGGCATGTCCGAAGCCTTCGGAATGGAAAGCGTCCAGCACCCGGGAGACGGCGTCCGGCGCGCAAGCCACCAGCAGGCCGCCGGATGTCTGTGGATCGCACAGCAAGGCGCGCAGGGTGTCGTCCACCTCGGCGGCCAATTCAACGGACTCGCCATAGGACGCCCAGTTGCGGCCCGACGCGCCGGTGATCACGCCCTGGGCCGCCAATTGGCGCACGCCCGGAAGCCAGGGAAGGTCGGCCAGCCGCAGCTGCGCGGACAAGCCGGAGGCGCGCGCGACCTCAAGGGTGTGGCCCAGCAGACCGAAGCCGGTGACGTCGGTCATGGCATGTACTTCGCTCATGCCGCCCAGAACGGCGCCGGGCCGGTTCAACTGTGTGGTGCTGTCTATCATGGCCCGATAGCCGTCGGCATCGAGGATGTTCTTCTTCAGCGCGGCCGACAGAATGCCCACGCCCAGCGCCTTGCCCAGCACCAGTACGTCTCCGGCACGCGCATCGGCATTCCGCTTGATGTGGCCGGGATGCGCCAGGCCCATGGCGGCCAGGCCGTAGATGGCTTCGACCGAGTCGATGGAGTGCCCGCCGGCGATGGGGATGCCCGCTTCGGCGCAGATGGATGCGCCGCCTTGCAGTATGCCGGCAATGTCGGATTTGGGCAGTACGTTGATGGGCATGCCGACGAGGGCCAGCGCCATGATGGGCGATCCGCCCATGGCATAGATGTCGGACAGGGCATTGGCGGCCGCGATGCGCCCAAAATCGTAGGGATCGTCGACGATGGGCATGAAGAAGTCGGTGGTGGCAATGAGCGCCTGCTGATCGTTGAGCCGGTACACGGCGGCATCGTCGGACGTTTCATTGCCGACCATCAAGGCGGCAAAGGGTTGAGTCGCGGGCATGCCCGCCAGCAATTCCGACAGTACGCCGGGCGCGATCTTGCAGCCACAGCCTCCGCCGTGGGAAAGCGAAGTGAGGCGGGGCTTGTCCGGCGTGGATACGGTGTCTTTCATGATGGGCTCCTGCGGCTTGGCGGAAAGCAGCAGGAGTCGAACCTACCTGGGAGCGTCTGACGCCCCCAACTGGGTTTGAAGCCCAGCCATGCCACCGGACACGAATGCCTTCCTGTAGGACACTATGATAGCCGCTGCCAGAAGTCCGCGCCATCCTTGCGCAGCACGTGCCGGTCGCGCAAGCGCCTGGTGTATCCGGCGCGGTCGAAGAATTCCAGTATCTGTATGCTGCGCTTGCGGCCCAGGCCAGTCTGATCGCGAAACTGGGCCGCGCCCACGCCTTCGCTTCCTGCCAGCGCCGCGATCAGATCGGCCAGGCGAACCACCTGGTCGCGATGGTAGAACAGATCGCGCACGATTTGATATAGCTCGCCGCGGCGCAGCAGCTTCAGCATCAGCCGCCTTGTCTGCTGTTCGTCCAGGTCCAGTTGCTGGGCAAGGTCGCGCACCCATGGCGGATCGAAGCCGCCTTCGTTGATCAGCGGCAGCAAGCGTTCGGCCAATTCGGCTTCCTGCGGCGCAAGGGCCGCGGCATGGCCGGGCGCATGCAGCCATGGCCCGTTGCGCGCGAGCTGTCCCGTATCGAGCAGATGGTCGCATAGCGCCGCCCATAATGGCTCCGGCAAGGCAGGCAGCGCCATGCGCCGTAAGCGCGCCATGTCGATGCCCGGTTCATCTGGCCAGCGTTGATGGAACGATTCCATGGTTTGCAGGACCTGGGCAAGCAAGGCATTCCAGTGCGATGGCCCGATCAGGCGGCGGGGCGCCACGCTGCCGCGGGCGCAGACCCATAGCGCACCCTCCGGAGGAGCAATGCCGTCCGGCGCTTGCCGCATCAGCCGAAGGACTTGATGTTCGTCCAGGCCCCATGGCACCCGGTGCAGGAGATCCGCCAAGCCGCCGCCGGCATGCAGTTCGGAGACGGCGCGAAGCCACTCCATGCGTTCCGGCGAGCGGCGTTTGCGCTGCGGGGCATTTGGGTCCAGGATGATTCCGCCACCCACCGTATGGCGCGCCTGCGCGTCGCGGGCAATATAGCGATCGCCAGGCATCGCGCATACTGGCTGATCGGACACCAACTGCACCCAGCCCGCTTCGCCGGCGGCCAGCGTGGCGCCCGACAGGGGCACCGCATGCGCCAGGAAATGCGATGCGCCCAGGTGTATGTGCAGCGGACTCCAGGCGCGTACCGGCCCGGCGCCTGGCAGCAACCGCAATTGCGCGTCGATGTTGCGTGATGGCGTGAAGCAGCGCAGGTCGGCGATCCAGTCTCCGCGCGAAATGGCGTCCTTGTCGATGCCTGCCAGATTCAGGGCGCAGCGCTGGCCGGCCCGCGCTTCCTGTGCAGGCTGGTTCTGCGCATGAATGCTGCGTACGCGAACTTTGTGTCCCGCCGGCATCAAGCGCAGATCGGCCGCTTCATCATCCAGGCGCAATACACCGTCATGAACGGTGCCGGTGACGACGGTGCCATGCCCTTTAAGGGTAAAGACCCGGTCCACCGCCAGGCGGAACAACCCCTCCGTGCCGCGCAGGGCCATGTTTTGTGCGGCCGCATGAAGGTGGGCGCGCAGTGCGGCGACACCAGGGTCGTCAGATGCGGCTGCACTGACGAAAAAAACCGGCATGTCCTGCAGGAAGGTGTTCGCCGCCAGGGCGGCGACTTGTTCTTGCACTTCGCGCCGCTGCGCTTCGTCCGACCGATCGGATTTCGAGATCGCGACCGCAGCCTGGCTCACGCCAAGCAGGGACAGGATGGCAAGATGCTCGCGTGTTTGCGGCATGACGCCATCGTCGGCGGCCACCACCAGCAGGCCGAAGTCGATGCCGCTGGCGCCGGCCGCCATGGTATGGATCAGGCGCTCGTGGCCCGGCACGTCGATGAAGCCGAGTACGTCGCCGTTGGCCAGCGGAGTATAGGCATAGCCCAGTTCTATGGAGATACCGCGCGCTTTTTCTTCTTTGAGCCTGTCGGTGTCCACGCCGGTGAGCGCCCGCACCAGCGTGGTCTTGCCGTGGTCGATGTGCCCGGCGGTGCCGACGATCATGTGGGGTTTCCTTGCAGCTGCTGCGCAAAGGCCGGCTCGTCGCTTTCTTCCAGGCAGCGTAGATCCAGCCACAACGCATCCTGGGCAATGCGCCCGATGACGGGCCTTGGCAACTGTCGCAGCCAGGCCTCCAGCTTTTGCAGTGCCCGTCCGGGACGACCCGGGCCGGCGGGCCGTACGGCCAGGCCGTAGCTGGGAAGCTGGTCGACCGGCAGGGCGCCGCTGCCGATCTGGCTGAACATGGCGGTGGCCTGCACGGCGTAGCCATCGCCGACCGCCTGCTGCAGCACGGCCTGCAGGCGGTCGGCCTGCAAGCGCATCTGCATCTGCGGGCGAGTCAACAGGCGCAAGGTGGTGAGCCGGTCGGCCAGCAGGTCCGGTGAACGGTATAACGCCAGCACGGGCTCCAGCGCCGCAAGCGTGAGCTTGCCTACGCGCAAGGCCCGTTTCAGCGGATTCTTCTTGATCTTGCGTATCAGGTCGGCGCGGCCGACGATCAGGCCGGCCTGGGGGCCGCCCAGCAGCTTGTCGCCGCTGAAGGTGACGATGTCGGCACCCGCCTGCACCGTCTCGCGCACGGTGTCTTCGCGCGGCAGGCCCCAGCGGGTCAAGTCCACGAGCGTGCCGCTGCCCAGGTCCACCGCGGTGGGCAGGCCGTGCCGGCGAGCGATCTCGGCGACCTGGGCGAGGTCCACGCTGCGAGTGAAGCCCGTGATGGCATAGTTGCTGCAATGCACCTTCATGAGCATCGCGGTGCGCGGACCAATGGCGTTCTCGTAGTCGCCGGGATGGGTGCGGTTAGTGGTGCCGACCTCTACCAAGCGTGCGCCGGCGCGCTGCATGATGTCGGGAACGCGGAATGCGCCGCCGATCTCGACCAGTTCGCCGCGGGAAACGACGACTTCGCGCCGGTTGGCCAGGGCGTTCAGCATCAGCAACACCGCGGCGGCATTGTTGTTCACGACGGTGGCCGCTTCGGCGCCGGTGAGTTCGCGCAAGAGGTCTTCGATAAGGTCGTCGCGATCGCCGCGGCGGCCGGTGGCCAGATCGAATTCGAGGTTGGCCGGCGCGGACAAGGCCTGCACGACGGCCTGCACGGCCTGGTCGGGCAGCAAGGCCCGCCCCAGATTGGTATGCAGTACGGTGCCGGTCAGATTATAGACGGCGCGCAGACGGGGGCTGTCCTGTGCTTGCAGGCGCAATCTTGCCTGGTCCAGCAAGCTTGCGGGCGCCAGGGCGCCGGCAGGCAACTTGCCCGCCAATGCCGCGGCGCGAGCTTCATCCAGAAGACGGCGCAATGTGCCGGCCAGCCGGTCGCGGCCGACGCCGGCCGCCAATGATCGACCCGCATCGGAGCCAAGCACCCGTTCCAGGGAAGGGATGTCTGCTGCGCCGGCCATGGGTTCCGGCATGCGCCCGGCTTCAGCCGCAGGGCGTGCCGTCATGGTTCGACCTGTGTGTGCTGCCAGAGCAGCGGGTTTCCGCTGGCCCGCGCATAGCCCGCTTCGCCCATCAGCATGTCCAGCGTCAGGCTGGCCAGGTCGTCGGCCACGGCATCAACGCCAAGGACTTTTTCCTGGTAGAAGATTTTCCGGTAGGTATGGCAGGCGTCGCAGGATTCGGCCTTGATTCCTTCCGGCCCGTCTTCGATGGCATGGTAGGAAACTTCCTTGGTGTTTTCGCAATGTGAACAGGTGACACGCACCAGGTGCCATTCGGCGGCGCACAGGGAACAGCACAGGTAGCGGCAGGCGTCGGCCTGGCCGCCGACGCGCACCACGCTGGCCACGGGCAAACTGCCGCATAGCGGGCATACGCCGTGTGGCGTGACGACCGGGAGGGCGCTTTCGGTGAAGTCACAGGCCAGGCTGGTCCAGTACACCTGCAAGGCCGCCATGATGAACGGCGCGGCGGCCGCATCCACTTCTTCTCCGCGCTCGGCCAGGATGGCATCGGCCTGAGCCTCGATGGCGCCCGGGTCATCGTGCAGGCGGCGCTGCAGGTTGTGTACCGCCTGTGCCGCCTGGGGCGGCAAGCTGCTCAGCATGCCCATATGGTCCAGCAGGGCGGCGAGCAAGCCGCGCCAAGCGGCATCGCGTTGCCAGCCGACGGCCAGCAGCGGCGGCATGCCGTGCACTTGCGCCTGGTCGATGCGCTCATCCGTGGCGCCCGGCAGCTTGCAGCCCTTTAGCGCCAGGTGTTGGGCATCGGCCAGGCCGGCCATTAAGGAAAGGTAGCCCGATAGGGGGCTGTCTTGTGCCAATTGCCGCAGGCGTGCCGCCCGGTCCGAAAAGACGGCCGCCCGGACGGGCAGGCGCAGGCGCGGTATGGAAGTGTGGTCGAGGCTTTCTATCTCGCCACGCGCAAGGACTCGCTGCATTAGCGGTTTCTCCTGAAAAAACATGGCTGCCCCGCGCGACAGGCCGGGGCAGCCATGCTGGTATAGGGCCAAGGCGCTTTATTTATGCGAACTGGTTCCGCCACGCAACTGACGCAGCCACGCCCGATGATGCTTCCATGCCCAGCCCGGGGTGACCGTGCCGCGCGTCATGGCCCGCACCGATCCCTTGACCCAGATGCCCGCATAGATATGCACAATGATCGCGCAAATCATCAGAAATGCAAACAGTGCATGCAGCAGCGAGGCCAAGCGTATGGCCCAGATGGGAAACAGGTAGGCGAAGTAGGAGCGCCACATCACCACGCCGGTTGCCAGCAGCCCGAGCATCAGCAGGATCAGGACGAAGAACAGCAGCTTCTGCCCTCCGTTGTAGCGTCCCGCCTCGGGTACTTTCTCTTCGCGGTTGGCCAGCACGTCGTTCATGCGCCTTAGCCAGAGCCAGTCTCTGCGGGCCATCAGGTTATGGCTGAACATGCGCGCCGCGAATACCGCGAAGCACACGAACATCAGTACGCCGATGAAAGGATGAAGAATACGCGTCCATACCCCGCCACCCAGCAGATTGCTCATCCAGTAGAAGGCCGGATGGAACAGCGCCAGGCCCGACAGCGCCAGCAGCACGAATGTAATGGCGATGATCCAGTGGTTGATGCGCTGGCTGGCGGTATAGCGCTGGATCAGCCCGTGTTTCTTCGCGTCATTCATCTGTCATCTCCTTGGCCTTGCGTTCGTCTTCCTCATCCGTTTCGTTGGGGCCGGTGCGGATGTAGTGGAAGAACCCGGTCAGCGCCGCGGCGGCCATGGCAGCCACCGCCAGCGGCTTCGTGATGCCTTTCCAGAGGCCGACCATGGGACTGATTTCCGGATCCTTGGGCAGGTCGCTGTACAGGCCGGGACGGTCTGCATGGTGCAGCACATACATGACATGGGTGCCGCCCACGCCGGGCGGGTCATACAGGCCGGCATTGTCGAAGCCTCGGGATTTCAGGTCCACGATGCGGTCGTCGGCGTGCTTTTTCATGTCTTCCTTGGTTCCGAAGACAATGGCGCCGGTCGGACAGGTTTTCACGCAGGCGGGTTCCTGCCCGACTGCAACCCGGTCGGAGCACAGGGTGCACTTGTAGGCCTTGTTGTCCTTGTCGGACAGGCGGGGAACGTCGAAGGGGCAGCCCGTGATGCAATAGCCGCAGCCTATGCAGTTCTCTTCCTGGAAGTCGACGATGCCGTTGGCGTACTGGACGATGGCGCCCGGCGACGGACAGGCCTTCAGGCAGCCGGGGTCTTCGCAGTGCATGCAGCCGTCCTTGCGGATCAGCCATTCCAGATCGCCCGCCGTGTTTTCATACTCGGCGAAGCGCATGACGGTCCAGGACTGATCGGTCAGGTCGGCGGGGTTGTCGTATACCCCGACGTTGCTGCCGATTTCGTCGCGCAGGTCGTTCCATTCCATGCAGGCCACCTGGCAAGCCTTGCAGCCTATGCATTTGGTGGTGTCGATGAGCTTGGAAACACCGCCTCCCACGACTTCCTGGCGCACATAGGGAGGCTGCGTGGTAGTTGCGGAGCGCCGTTTGATATCCAATGATTGCAATGCCATGGTTTGCTCCTAGGACCTATGCTTTCTCGACCTTGACCAGGAAGGACTTGGACTCGGGTGTGTACGAGTTGCCGTCGCCCACCGGCGGTGTCAGGGTATTGGCCAGGAAGCCTGGCTTGGCCAGCCCGACGAAGCCCCAATGGATGGGGATGCCGACCTGGTGCACGGTTTTTCCTTCGACCGTCAGCGCCTTGATGCGTTTGGTGACAACGGCCACCGCCTTGATATAGCCGCGGTTGGACGATACCTTCACGCGTTCGCCGTGCGCGATGCCGAGCTCGTTCGCCAGCGCCTCGCCGATCTCGACGAATTGCTCCGGCTGCAGAATGGCATTGAGCTTGACGTGCTTGGTCCAGTAATGGAAATGTTCCGTCAGGCGATAAGTGGTGCCCACGTAGGGGAAGTCGGCCACCTTGCCCATAGATTCCAGGTCCTGCTTGAAGATGCGCGCGGCAGGATTGCTGACCACCAGCTTGTTGTCGGGGTACAGCGGGTTGTAGCCGACCGGCGTTTCGAACGGCTCGTAGTGAACCGGGAAAGGCCCTTCGGCCATGCCCTTGCGCGCGAAAAATCTGGCGACGCCTTCAGGATTCATGATGAAAGGACCCATGCCGTCGGCCGGGTTTTCATCAGCCTTGAAGTCCGGCGTATCGGCACCCACCCAGGCCTTGCCGTTCCAGTGAACGATGCTTCGGCGCGGATCGAAGGGCTGGCCGGACACATCGCAGGACGCACGGTTGTACAGGATGCGGCGATTCGCCGGCCAGGACCAGGCCCAGTTCAGCGTCTGGCCGATGCCGGTGGGATCGCTGTTGTCGCGACGCGCCATCTGGTTGCCCTGGGACGTCCAGCTGCCGGTGTAGATCCAGCATCCGCTGAGGGTCGTGCCGTCGTCGCGCAGTTCGCCGAATCCGGAGAGCTGTTCGCCGGCCTTGCGCAGCACCCGTGCCGGCCTGGAGGGATCGGTTTCTTCGACGAGGTCGACGATGGCGCGTCCGTTGATCTCTTTGGCGAGATCTTGGGCGCTGGGATTGTCCGGGGTGGAATAAGGCCAGGACAGGTTGACGATGGGATCCGGGAACTTGCCGCCTTCTTTCTTGTACAGCCCCAGCACGCGCTGATAGATCAGTGCCATGATCTCGATGTCGCTCTTGCCTTCGCCCGGCGGTTCGGCGCCTTTCCAGTGCCATTGCAGCCAGCGGCCGGAGTTGACCAGGGCGCCTTCTTCCTCGGCGAAGCAAGTGGTGGGCAGGCGGAAGACTTCGGTCTGGATTTTCGAGGAGTCCACATCGTTGTGTTCGCCCACGTTGCGCCAGAATTCCGACGTTTCGGTCACCAGCGGGTCCATGATGATCAGGAACTTCAGCTTGGAAAATGCTTCGAGGAGCTTGGCTTTGTACGGTGCCGCCGCCAGCGGATTGAACCCCTGGCAGATATAGCCCGTCATCTTGCCCTGATGCATGAGCTCGTATACCTGCAGCATGTCGTAGGGCCGGTCCATCTTGGGCAGGTAGTCGTAGGCCCAGTTGTTTTCGGCCACGGCCGCATCGCCCCACCAGGCCTTCATCAGGCTGACGTGGAATTTGCTGTAGTTGCGCCAATAGCTGAGCTGGTTGGGCCTGAGCGGAAGCTGGGTGCGGCTTTTGATGTAGTCTTCGTACACCTGTTCCCGGTCCGCAGGCAGGTTCAGGTAGCCTGGCAGCAGGTTGGACATCAGCCCCAGGTCGGTCAGGCCCTGGATGTTGGAATGGCCGCGCAGCGCATTCATGCCGCCGCCCGATATGCCGATATTGCCCAGCAGCAATTGCACCATGGCGCCCGTGCGGATGATCTGCGAGCCGATGGAGTGCTGCGTCCAGCCCAGCGCATAAAGGATGGTGCCTGCGCGGTCTTTGCTTGCCGTCGAGGCGAGCATTTCGCAGACCTTCAGGAACTTGTCCTCAGGCGTGCCGCATACCCGCGCCACCATTTCCGGTGTATAGCGCTCGTAGTGCTTTTTGAGCAGTTGGAAGACCGAGCGCGGATGCTGCAGCGTGGGGTCGACTTTGGCGTAGCCGTCGTCGCCCAGCTCGTATTCCCAACTGGATTGGTCGTACTTGCGCGTTTCTTCGTTGTAGCCCGAGTACAGGCCGTCTTCGAAGTTGAAGTCTTCCCGCACGATGAAAGGAAGGTCCGTATAGTTGCGCACGTATTCGTGCTGGATCTTGTCGTTTTCCAGCAGGTAGCGTATGACCCCGCCCAGGAAGACGATGTCGGTGCCCGTGCGTATGGGCGCGTAGAAGTCCGCAACGGAGGCCGAGCGCGTGAAGCGCGGGTCGACGACGACCAGCTTGGCCTTGTTGTGCGCCTTGGCTTCGGTAACCCACTTGAAGCCGCAAGGGTGCGCCTCGGCGGCATTTCCGCCCATGATCAGGATGATGTCCGCGTTCTTGATGTCGACCCAATGGTTCGTCATCGCTCCTCGGCCAAACGTCGGGGCAAGACCTGCCACCGTCGGGCCGTGTCAGACACGAGCCTGGTTGTCGAACGCCAGTGCGCCGAAACTGCGGAATACCTTGTGCGTGATGTAGGCGACTTCATTGGAACTGGCCGATGCCGCCAGCATGCCGGTGGTCAGCCACCGGTTGACCGTTTTTCCGTCGTCGCTGCGTTCGATGAAATTGGCGTCCCGGTCGTCTTTCAGCAGCCGCGAGATGCGGTCGAGCGCGTCGTCCCAGGAAATGCGTTCCCATTTGTCGGAGCCGGGGGCGCGGTATTCGGGGTATTTGAGTCGATGGGGGCTGTTGATGAAGTCGGTCAGGCCAGCCCCCTTGGGACAGAGCGTGCCCCGATTCACGGGGTGGTCGGGATCGCCCTCGATATGCACGATGCGCGGATGCGCGTTTTTCGCGCCGTCGCCCAGGCTGTACATCAGTACGCCGCAGGCCACGGAACAGTAAGGACAGGTATTGCGCGTTTCCTTCATGCGCGCCAGCTTGTATTGGCGGACTTCGGCCAGGGCCGGAGCAGGAGCCGCGCCCAGCAATGCCAGGCTGGAGCTCGCCAACGTCGTACCTGTCACCTTGAAGAATTGCCGCCGGCTCATGTTGACCATGGCGCCCTCCAGATGATTGAAGCGGTTGAAGCAGTGACTGGGGGCGGTTCATGGCGCCCCTATATGGAGCGAGTATAAAGGGGCCTACGGCGAAAAGTCCATGATCAGGCTCGCATTACCATTGCTTGCGCAAATTCAGCAGCACCGTCCTGCCTTGCCCATAGAAGCATTGGAGTTCATTCAGGCAATAGTTGACATATTGTCGATCGCTCAGGTTTGCCGCCGTCAACGACAGTTTGAAGCCGCTCAGGCTGGCGTTGGCCTTGCCCAGGTCGTAATGGATGGCCGCATCCCACAGGGTATTGGCAGGCAGTCGGATGCTCGCCGCCGAGTCCGCGTAGTTGGCGCCGATGTACCGGATACCCGCGCCCACCGACAGCCCGTCCAGGCCGATATGGTTCAGGTCGTGATTGACCCAGAGCGATGCCATGTGGCGCGGCACCCTGGGAAGAGGCAGTCCTTCCAACGATACCCCCGCCGCATTGGGATTCGCCTTGGTGATTTTCGAGCGGGTGTAAGCATAGGCGCCGATGATGTCCGTGTTTTTCCAGAATCGCGCCCTGGCTTCCAGGTTGAAGCCTTGCGAGCGTACCTCACCCGTTTGCGTACTGAAGAACTCGTGTCCGGGCAGAGGGTCCGTGGTCAGCATGTTTTTCTGCGTAAGCTGGAATGCCGACAAGGTGACGAGCGTATCGGAGCCTTTGGGCTGGTATTTCACGCCCACTTCGAGCTGTTCCCCCGTCATGGGCTTGAAAGGCTTACCCGCGAAATCGGTGCCGCCCACGGGTTCGAAGGAGGTCGAGTAGCTGGCGTAAGGCGCCAAGCCGCTGTCGAATACGTAATTGACGCCCAGGCGCCCGGTAAAGGCCTCGTCTTGGCGTGGAGTCGCGCTTCGGGCCGTCCGGTTTTCGGTGTCGGCATCGGCGCGATCATATCGGCCGCCCACCGTCAGTACCCATCCTCCCGTCCGTATCTGGTCCTGCATGTATATGCCGGTCTGCCGCATGGTCTGCAGCGTGCTGATGCGTGGTATCAGATCCGGGATATCGATGCCGTACACGGGGTCGTACAAGTCTATGGAGGCAACCGGAGCGGACGCAAAGCGATAGTCGTCTCGTTGCTTTACGTAATCCAGCCCCAGCAACAAGGTGTGCTCGAGCGCGCCGGTTGAAAAATCCGCTTGCGCCTGGGTGTCGATTCCCAGGATGCTGCCTTTGCCCAGACCTTGCGTCGCGACCCGGCTCAGGGTGCGCTCGTCGGAAGCAAGAGCGTAGCCGGGCGTGCCGCGCGCATCGATGTCCACATGGGTGTAGCGCAGGTTCTGGCGCACCGCCCAGGTATTGTTGAAGCGATGTTCGAAGGCATATCCCACCGCATACTGTTTGCGATCCAACCCCTCATGCGATGGTTCACCGGAAAAGCGCGTACGCGGCAAGGTGCCGTTGGGGTTGTAGCGCAGCGTGCCCCTGGCCGGCAGGCCCTGGTACTGGGGAATGACTTTGTCATGCTGGTAGTGGGTCAGCAGCGTCAGCGAAGTATCGGCGGAAGGGCGCCAGGTAAAGCTGGGCGCGATCAATTTGCGCTTCTCTTCGGAATAGTCCGCCATGCCGTCGGCGGTCTTCACCAGCCCGGTGATGCGGTAAAGAAATTTTTCTTCGGCGTCCAGGGCGCCGGTGGAATCGAAAGCGAGCTTGCCCGTATGCAGATTGCCGCCCTGCAGCCACAGCTCGTGCCGCGCGTCGGCTTGCGGACGCCGGCTGACCATGTTCAGAATGCCGCCCGGCGTGGTCTGCCCGAACAGCCCCGACGAAGGCCCTTGCAGGATTTCCAGGCGCTCCAGCATGTAGGGATCGAACTGGGGCACCGAGACGCTGTAGGCGCTGAAAGGCAGCACGATGCCGTCCAGATACTGGCGCACGAACAGCCCGCCGCGAGCCATCACGACGTCGTAGCGGCTGTCGGTTCCGCCAAACGCCGCGATGACGCCCGGGGTATAGGCGACCGCCTGGTTCACAGTCTGGGCCCCCTGCATTTCGACCTGATCGCGGGTGACCACGCTGATGGTCTGTGGCGCTTCCAGTATGGGCGTGTCGGTCTTGGTGGCGGTGGCGCTGCGTTCCGCCGTCAGGCCGGGTACGGGGCCGTAGGCGTTTTCGGCCTGGGTCGTGACGGTTATGGGCGACAGGGCCGGCACGCCGGACGCATTTCCGGAGGAAGCCGGGATGGCTCTGAGCGAGTAGGCGCCGCTGCGCCCCTGGATGACCTGCAAGCCTTGGCCCTGCACGATTCGCATGAGTCCGTCCGGTACGGAAAAACGCCCGTGCAGGCCCTCGCTGCGCTTGCCCTGCGTCAGCGCTGAAGCGGCGGACAGTTCGACGCCCGCCGCCTGCGCAAACTGATTGAGCACGGTGCCGAGCGGCCCGGCGGGTATGTCGTAGCTGCGCAGGACCCGTTCTTGCGTTTGCCCCTGAGCGCCCGCCGGCTTGGTGGTTGTCGACGCACCCAGCGCCAGGCCGGCGCACAGCGCCCCGTGGACCAGAGTGGCAAGCAGACCGCGCGCACCCACCCGCGAACGATGCCGTCCGCGCGCCGGGTCAGAATATGAAGCCATGAAAATATCCTCTTCCATTCGAAGTTTTTGCTTATGGTCTATTCCGAACGAGGACGGGAAGTCCTCAATGCAGGCGCGGATTAATTTGTAACCGGGACTGGCGTCAAGCGCGTGGTGAAGCACGTTCAGCGGGCGCGCACGGTCACCCAGTAACGGGTCCTGTAGTCGATCTCGACCGGCAGGGCGAGCTTCAGATTGGCCAGTGCGCGGTCGGTGTCGGCGAGGGAGAACACGCCGGTAATCGACAGGCCGGCGACATCGGATGTGCAGCGCAGCAGGCCCGTCCGGTAGCGCGCCAGCTCGCGCAGAAAGTCCTGGACTCGCATGTTCTCGGCAACGAGCAGACCGCGGGACCAGGCGGATTCACTGTCGGATGCCGGCGACGCGGGGTGCGCATGCCTGTCGGAAAACACGCTGCGCTGGCCGGCATCCAGGCGGGTTGGCGGCTCGAGCGCATGGCTAGGCTGGATCTCGACGGCGCCCTGGAATACCGCGACGTGGGAAGCCTCTTCGGTCTGCCTGACGGTAAAGCGCGTTCCCAGGGCGTGCACGGTGCCCTGCCGGCTTCGAACGATGAACGGACGTCCGGGTGAGGCCGGATCGCGGCTGGTGGTGACCAGTATCTCGCCCTGGCGGAGAATCACCTCGCGGGCGGCATGGTCGAAACGCACATTGACGGCGCTCGACGTATTGAGCAGCACGCGCGTGCCGTCCGCAAGCAGGATTTCCCGTATTTCGCCCACACTGGTGCTGTGGTCGGCCGAAAGAAGCCGCCACGCTTCGCTCTCGCGCACCAAGGGCAGCGCGGCCGCCGCTACGACGGCGACACCCAGTGTCTGGAGCGCACGGCGGCGCGATGGCTTGGCAGGTTTGGTGGATTCGAGCAGGACGGCTGTCGCATGCTGCGGCGCTTCCTGCAGCTTGCTATCGAAAGCCTGCAGGCGACGCCATGCGCGTTCGTTGTCGGGGTGCGCGGCACGCCACTGGCTGCAGGCGGCATGGTCGGTCTCGCAGGCATCGTCTGCCCAGAGCCGCGCCATCCACCGGGCCGCTTTTTGCACGATGGCGGCATCGATGGGCGGCTGCCGCGGACCGTCATCGCTGATCATATAAAGCCATGTAGCACGCTTGCAGACCGCGCGCGATGTATTTCTCCACCGATGATACGGATACGTTCAACTGCTCTGCGATGTCGCGGTAATTCATGCCGTCGATCTTGCACAGCAGAAGAGCGCGTCTTGCCTTGTCGGGCAGCCCATGCAGGACGGCATCTATTTCCATCAAGGCCTCGAGCGCCAGCGCACGGGTTTCCTCGGAGGGCGCTTCGGCTTCGGGAAGCAGGCTCAGCGTTTGCAAATAAGCCGCCTCGACGCGGCGCCGGCGATACAGGTCGATTACGAGACCATTGGCGACACGGGCAAGATAGCGGCGCGAATGCTCTGGCTCGGGTGGGTTGCCGGCAGCCAGAATGCGCAGATAGGTATCGTGGGCAAGGTCTGCTGCGTCGAAGGCGTTGCCCAATTTCTTGTACAGCCAGCTCCGCAGCCAGCCATGGTGGTCGCTGTAGAAGGATTCGATTTCCTGCGATGGGGAGTGGGCCGTGGGCATAAGACGCTGGCGGGGCGGCTGATCGGTTTTCGAGAATAAGAATTAGTCTCATTATAGTTGTAAAATATTCGATTGCCTATGCATGGACAGGCCTGTACGAAAGAAGTGCATGTGCACACGCCCGACTGTATATAAGTACATACTTGTAGTAACGAGAATCATTTGCAGTAATGATCTTCGCTTTTCAATGACTTGGTCCGGAAGCAGGGTCATTTCAGCCATATATAAACAATTGCTTACAAAAAACAGCCTCGGTCGATTACGGGTTTTGACGGCCTCAAACGTCTTATAGATAGAAGCGGGGCGCGAAAGACGTTTTTCCCGACTCGCCCCAAGGCAAAACATGAAACAAAGAGATCGAAGGTAGCAAGCGCGTGTCCAAAGCAAAGAAAGTCTCGAAATCGAAGCTCTGGTTTCTGGTGCATAGCTGGCTGGCGCTGCCCCTGTGGCTGTTCGTCTTCTTCGTATGCGTCACCGGCACAATTGCCACGGTCAGCCAGGAAATCGTCTGGCTGGCCAATCCCGCCGTACGTGCCAATGCGCCGTCCGCGAACGCCGAAATGCTCGGTTACGACGCGATCTTGAAAGTGGTCGAACGCGAGCATCCCGGAGCGGTAGTTCAGTCCATCTCGCGTCCGGTCAAGTCCCAATTCGCCTTGACGGTGCGCGTCGGATACCCGGACGCCACTTCCGCATCCCTGTACGTCAATCCGTACACCGGTCATATCCAGGGCAGCAGCTCGGGCTTCAGCTTCCAGCAGTTCATGCGCGCACTGCATGGCTGGCTGCTGATTCCCTTTACCAATGGCTTCAGCCTGGGTTGGTACATCGTGGCGTTCCTGGGGGTTCCGATGCTGGCTTCGCTGGTGACCGGCCTCGTCGTCTACAAACGCTTCTGGCGCGGCTTCATGAATCCAAGATTGCGCCTGGGCCAGGGGGCGCGCATATTCTGGGGTGATTTTCACCGGCTGGCGGGCATCTGGTCGATTCCGTTCATCGCCATCATTTCGATCACCAGCATCTGGTTCCTGATTCAGGCGGCATTGTCCGACAACCAGATTTCCTTCTCGACGGCCGGCGTGCCGCCAGTGGTCGCGCGCGAAGATATACCGCGCGTGACGGCCGGCGCCCCGCCTCCCATGATCAGCCTGGACAGGGCCGCGCAGATCGCGCAGCAGACTTTCCCCGACCTGGAGGCTTCGTTCGTCCGGTTGCCGGCGAACGCATACGGCCATATCGGCGTGGGAGGGCGCGGCGCCTATCCCTTGCTGTTCGAAAACCTGAGCATCAATCCCTATACGGGCGCGGTCGAGCATACGCGCCGGGTGTCCGACCGGTCCGGGTTGGAAATGGTCACCGAATCCATGCGGCCGCTACACACCGGCGACTTCGCCGGAACGTGGCTCAAGCTGGTCTACTGCCTTTTTGGCTTGCTGTTGAGCATGATGGTGTTCAGCGGCATGATGATCTGGACCAAGCGCACGTTCAAAGAAACCGTCGCGGCGACCAGGCGCCGTGCGCCGGCCGTAGCGGGCAAGCAGGCGCCTGCCGCAATGGCCAGGGCGACGGCGGGAGGCCGACATGAATAAGGCGACGGCAGGGCATGGGCCGACATCCAGGCTGGCGCTGAAATGGAAGCGCTGGCGCTTTCATTTGAGTGCGTTGCTGCTGATTCTGCCGCTGGCATATCTGCCCAGGTATTTCGACAATCTGGCGCTTTTGAGCGGCGGAAAAGGCCTGGGCCAGCGCGAGCTGGGTGAGCTTGCCGTTGGCCCCTGGTCGGTGCGGCTCGCGGAGTGGCGTGTGGAAGCGCCCAGGCGCGACGGGGCGGCCGGCCACATGAAAGCCTTTACGCTGGCGCAATGCA
Organism: Alcaligenaceae bacterium; assembly: GCA_013416435.1. Lineage (GTDB taxonomy): Bacteria > Pseudomonadota > Gammaproteobacteria > Burkholderiales > Burkholderiaceae_B > Parapusillimonas. The sequence continues at coordinate 230,303 of JACCEN010000003.1, forward strand.
AAGAGTGCATCGGGCATATCAAGGCGGCTTACCTGCGGGTGGGCAAGCCCCGTAGCCTGCGCGCGGCCGGCGCGCTGTTCTCTGGCAGCCCCTATCGGCAAATGGCCAGCGCGCTGATTCCGGAGCAAACCGCGCCGGATGCCGAATTATGGGTGACTCTGGAAGGCTGGGATGGCGCGGTCCATCAGGCAAGTCTGCCTCTGGCCAAGGCATCGCCCACGACTGTCCAATGGTTAACGCAACGCAAAGGGAGGCCCTGATGACCAGGCCTGATTTTTTCTCGTTCGCCGCCCGTGCCGTCGCCGGAGCGGGTCTATGCCTGGCGGCAGCCGCCGCCTGGGCGCACAATCCCATTGCCGAATGCAAAGCGACCGACGACACCACGGTCCAGTGCAAAGGCGGCTTTTCCGACGGCAGCGACGCGCCGGGCGTTACGCTGGACGTGATCTCTTACGATGAAAAGATACTCGTGCCAGGCAAGCTGGGCGAGGATTCCACGATGACTTTCAAGAAACCCGCCGGCGAGTTCTACATTCTGTTCGACGCCGGTCCCGGACACGTGGTTGAAATCGACTACACCGAGATCGAGTCGTGACGACGCAGGTCGTCAGGCCGGCAGGTGCCGGCTATGAAACCTTGATCGTACTCAGCCTGTGCGCGCTGATCGTGGCCTTGGCGGGTGCCGTCGTCTTTGTCAGGACCTCGACCGACGTCGTGTCCGGCGTCGCGGCCAATCAGTTCGATGCGCGACGCGACCTGAGCGCCGCCGAGCAAGGCCTGTATGCCGACTTGCGGGTGGCTGCCGACGAAATCCTATTCATGACCGATGCGCAAGGCGCAGCCCCTTCGGTCGCGGATTTGGCCGAACAGGGTCTGCCGCCCTTCGTTCAGGACGCCAGCGCGGCCAACCGCGGGGCGCATGCCTGGCAGCGGCTCGATCTTCAGGACGGCAGCGCTTATCTGGGGCTGAGCAGCGATGCCGGCGTGGCCGGATCGCTGCTGCTGCGCATGCCACCCTCCGCGCTGAAAGGCGAACACTCGGCCGAAGCGGGCCACCTGCACGGACCGTCCGCCGACATATGGCTGAGTCGTGAAGCCCGCGCGCGCGCCCGGCAATCTGGACGAGTCCGGCCTGCTTGCCGCCGGCTGGCGGCAGATCGCAGCGCAGTTCGATGCGGGCGTCACGCGCCAACGGCGCTAGGGTGGCGCGTGCATCCATCCACCGTCCAGTTTCCCTTGCTTTCCGTTCAACCGAGAATTAGATGATGCCTGTATCTAAGCTGTTAGCCGCCGGCAGGGCTTCCCTGTCACAGCGTTTGCGCCGAGCCGCGCTGGCCATCCTGCCGGCGCTTGCGCTGGCGCCGTTCATGGCGCATGCCGCGCCCCTGAAAATCGGCGTGACACTGCACCCCTATTACAGCTATGTGGCCAATATCGTGGGCGATGCCGCACAGGTGGTACCGCTGATTCCCGCCGGCTTCAACCCTCACGCCTACGAGCCGCGCGCCGAAGACATCAAACGCATCAATGAGCTGGACGTGGTCGTGCTCAACGGCATCGGCCACGACGATTTCGCCGACCGCATGATCGCCGCGAGCGACAAGCCGGACATCCCGCTCATCGAGGCCAATGCACAGGTCCCGTTGCTGGCGGCCACCGGCGCGGCTGCCGCGGCGCATCCGGCGATGACGGCAAGGTGGTCAATCCCCATACCTTCTTGTCGGTGACCGCTTCCATCGCGCAGGTGAACACCATCGCGCGCGAATTGGGCAAGCTCGACCCGGATCATGCCGATCTCTATCGATCCAACACCCGTGCGTACGGACAGAAGCTGCGCAAGCTGCGCGCCGCCGCCTTGGCGAAGCTGTCGGAAGCCAAGACGGCCGATTTCCGGGTGGCGACCATACATGGCGCCTACGATTACCTGCTGCGCGAATTCGGTCTCGAGGTAACGGCCGTGGTCGAACCGGCTCATGGAATCGAGCCCAGCCCCGCACAACTGAAGACGACCATCGACCAGATGCGGAACCTCGACGTGAAAGTAATTTTCTCCGAGATGGATTTCCCGTCCACCTACGTGGACACCATGCAGCGTGAAACCGGTGTCAAGCTCTACGCACTGACGCATATCTCTTACGGCGACTATTCGGCCGGCAAATTCGAGACGGAAACGGCGCGCAACCTGGATACGGTGGTGCGCGCAATACAGGAGGCCGGACAATGAGGAGGGCGGGCCCTGCATTGCCCGAGTCCCGCGCCGATGGCCCCGCCATCGTGTTCGACAAAGTCGGCTTGACGCTGGGACGCACCGATATTCTGCGCGACGTGTCGTTCACCGTGTCGGCTGGCAGCGTGCACGCTCTGGTCGGTCCCAACGGTGCGGGCAAGAGCTCGCTCGTCACGACCCTGCTTGGACAGACGCCGCATCGGGGGCGGCTGGCGCTGGATTGGCCGCGCGCTCCGCAAACCATAGGCTATGTACCGCAAGCCCTCGAATTCGACCGCGGCCTGCCCATGACGGTGACGGACTTCATGGCAGCCATGACCCAGCGCCGCCCGGCATTTCTAGGCGTATCTCCACGCAGCGCGAGATCGATCCAGGCGGCGCTTGAACGCGTGGGCATGGCGGACAAGTGCACGCGCCGCATGGGCGCGCTGTCGGGCGGCGAGCGCCAGCGCGTACTCTTGGCGCAGGGACTGGTCCCAGCGCCGTCGCTGCTCGTGCTGGATGAACCCATGGCGGCGCTCGACGAAGCCGGCGTGCGGGTTTTCGAACAGTTGCTGGCCGACTGGCGCATACAAGGCGTTACCGTCTTCTGGGTAGAGCACGATCTGCAGGCCGTGCGTGAAATGTCCGACCGCGTCACCGGCCTGAACGGGCACGTTCTTTTCGATGGCGAGCCCGGCGAGGTCATGACGCCTCAAGCTCTGTTGGATCTTTTCTCGACTCGGCCGCGTCTGGCGGCGGTGGATTGCGCGGTGGCGGCATGATGGCAATCGATATGCTTCGACAAACCCTGCAGGAATGGGCTGCGGCCGGCCACCTTCCTTCCGTCATGTCCTATGGTTTTGTCGTCAATGCGCTGCTTGCCGGGCTGATTATCGGTCCGGTACTGGGCGGACTGGGAACGCTGGTGGTCGTCAAGCGCTTTGCATTTTTTTCGGAGGCGGTGGGCCACTCCGCGCTGACCGGGGTGGCCATCGGCATTCTGCTGGGCGAGCCTTACACCGGGCCCTATGGCAGCCTGTTCGGCTACTGCCTGCTATTTGGCATCTTGCTCAATTACCTGCGCAACCGCACCGGACTGACTCCCGACACCTTGATCGGGGTGTTTCTGTCGATTTCGCTTGCTCTTGGGGCCAGCGTGCTGCTGGTGCTGGCAGGACGCATCAATATCCATATTCTGGAGAACGTGCTGTTCGGCTCCGTGCTGACCGTGAACAGCGAAGACCTGGCGGTGCTGGCGGCCGTCGGTTTTGCGACGGCCGCCATGGCGCTGCCTTATTACAACCGTTTGATGCTCGCCAGCTTCAATCCACAGCTTGCCGCCGTTCGCAAGGTTCCCGTCAAGGCGCTCGATTATCTGTTCGTGGCACTGGTGACGATCGTGACCGTGGCATCCGTGAAAGTGATCGGCGCCATCCTGGTCGGCGCGCTGCTGGTGATACCGGCGGCATGCGCGCGCCTGCTCAGTTCATCGCTACGCGCTTTTTTCTGGCTTTCCGTGCTCATCGCCACCGCCAGCACACTCACCGGCATCCTGCTGCCCATACAGCTCGACCTGCCGGTGCCGTCCGGGGCGGCCATCATTCTGGTCGCCGGCATTTTATTCATGTTGGCCGCGATGGCGCGCGGCCTGGTTCCGGCACTAAGGGGAAATCCATCTTGAAGTCCAACGGCACACTCCCGAGAGGTTTTGCGACGCAAAGGCGCCTGCTGTCGGCCATCGCATTCGCGATCCTGGGCGTTGCATCGTCCGCCGGCATGGCGCTGGCCCAACCCGCGCAGCCCGCATCGGCCGCCGCGACCGGTGCGCACTCCTCCACAGCGCCGGACGGCGCTGTCAAGGTGCTGGCCGCGCATCCCGTCGTCTATGCATTGGCGCTCGTGCTGACACAGGACAGCGGCATCGTCCTGGAGCGCGCCGCGCCCGGCAACCTGCCGCCCACACGCATGGCGTCCTATTTTGCCGGGCGCGGAGCCAAACAACTGGCGCGAGCCGCGTCGGGTGCCGATGCCGTGATCGGCCTGCGTTCCATCTGGCCCGACGACCCGCTCTATCCGCTGGCGCGGCGCAGCAACATCCGCATCGTGGAGATCGATGCGGCGCGTCCCGTGGACGGCGCCCTGCCCGGTGTCGCGTTGCAAGCCAATTCGGACATGCGTGGCTACCCGTGGCTCAACCCGGTCAATCTCGGGCGCATGGCCGACGTCATCGCGACCGACCTCGAACGGCTGGCCCCATCCGCCCAGCCTGCCTTGCAAGGGAACCTGGCAGGCTTGAAGCGCAGCCTGGTGGCGCTCGCGGCCGACGCGGAGGCGCGGTTGGTGCAGCTCGATGACGTATCTGTGGCATCGTTATCCGAGCGTCTGGACTACCTGGTGTCCGGCTTGAATCTGGATATGGCCCTGCGCGATGCGCGCCCTGACGAAGAATGGAGCCAACAGGCATTGAACGGCTTGCGTGCCGAGCTGGAGGCATTGGACGTAAAGGTGGTATTGCATCATCGCGAGCCCGCCGAGAATATCCGGCAAGCCGTTGCCGACGCGGGCGCGCGCCTGGTCGTGCTCGATACCGAGCAAGAGGATACGCTGGGGCAACTGGAGGCTATGGTACAAGACGTGCTACAGGGTTTCCGTCCATAGCCTGCAGTTTGCATGGATTATGCCGGAGGAGCGACAGCATGCCGGAAAAGTCCACGGTAATCGTCTCGGAAGACGAAATAAACTTCACCGCCGTTCGCGCGCAGGGCGCCGGAGGGCAGAACGTCAACAAGGTATCGAGCGCGGTTCACCTGCGCTTTTCGATAGCGGACTCGTCGCTGCCCGACGGCATCAAGGAGCGGTTGTTGGCCCTCAAGGACCAGCGAATTACGGCCGAGGGCGTCGTGGTGATCAAGGCGCAGGGCAGCCGTAGCCAGGAGCAGAACAAGATTGAAGCCGTGGCACGCCTGCAAGCGCTCGTCGATAGCGTGGCCGTGCCTCCGAAACGGCGCAAGCCCACCAAGCCAACCTTGGCGTCCCGGCGCAGGCGCCTGGAAGGGAAGGCGGTTCGAAGCGAACTGAAGCGCATGCGTGGGCGGGTGCCGCCCGCGCATTAGGCCGCATCCCGATCAAGGCTCCTTCGTATACACGGCCATGGCGAACGGCTTGTTCTGCGGGCTTTCCTCCGATATCTGGATGATTTCGGCAGGCCGCGCTTCGGGGGCCTTCATGGTAGGCAGCCAAAGCCAATAGTGATTGTCAGGCAAGCCATTGACCGCCACGCTGCGGTGGTTGCCGCGGGCGTCTATGGCATGTATGGTGACACGGCTGATCAGTCCGCCCTTCAACGAGCGCATGTCATTGACCGCCTCATCGACGGCTTGCTCTACGCTCATGCCCATTTTCATGTACAGGACAACGGCCCGGGCGGTACCGGCACGGATCGTCATTTCGCCCGCCCCGGTGCAGGCGCACGCGCCATAACGGCTGTCGGCATAGGATCCCGCCCCGATTACGGGGCTGTCGCCGAGCCGGCCCGGGTACTTCCATCCCCAGCCCGAAGTGCTGGTCGCCGATGCGATATTCCCATGTTGATCCAGGCCAAGAAACACGGTCGTATCCTTGCCGATCTCGGGGTCGACCGCGTTGTGGCAGTAGTCGATCAGGGGTGCATCCGGCCAGGCGGCCCGGTGCTCGGCCTTGACTTCGCTATCGAACCATCGTTGCCACGCAGCTTCAGCGTGGGGAAGCAGCAGCTCGCCGGTCTCGGCACCGATTTCATGAGCGAAACGGGCGGCGCCGTCTCCAACGAGAAACTCGTGCGGCAGGCGTTCCAGCAACTGGCGGGCGATGCTGACGGGATGCGTATAGCCCTTGATTGCGCCGACGGCGCCGGTTCTTAAGGTCGAGCCGCACATGACGGATGCGTCCAGCTCGACCTCGCCGACCAGATTTGGCCAGCCGCCGGTGCCGACGGTGCGCACGTCGAGGTCGTCTTCGACCACGCGCACTCCGGCTTCCAGGGCATCCAATGCCAACGCATTGCGCGTGAGCATCTCGGCGGCTACCGGAATCCCCGACTTGCCTTCGTTATTACATACGATTATCAAAATAACTTCCTTGTTGATGAACGAGGGCGTTGCGGCCACCGCAAGCCGCAACGCACGCTTCGGCTTAAAGCCCTGCCCGGAATTGCCGGTTCCAGAAATCGAGCAGCTCGCCTTTATGCTGCATCAGCAACTCGAAGTTTACAGGCACGAGCTTATCCAGCTGCGCACTGTCGAAGCCGACGGACTCTTGCAGGGAAGGAGGCAGCGGCGCATTCAGGACCGTGGGCGCGTATCCCATGGTTTCCGCAAATGCCAGCTGGGCCTGGGGTTCGAGCATGCTGTTCAGGTAATGCGCGGCGCATGCGGCATTCTTGCTGCCGCCCGACAGGCCCGCGCAGAACGTTGCCGGCAAGGCGCCTTCTTTGGGGAAAACATAGGCAACGGGAAGCGATGCCTTCGACCATTGCAGCGCCCGGGCCTTCCATGTCATGGTGACCCAGATCTCTCCGCCCTTCAGCGCGCTCGCCAGCGCGTCGGTCGATGGATAGACCTTGGGCGAATTCTTGCGCAGGGCCAATAGGAAATCCCGTCCCGCCTGGAGATCGTCGCCGGATTTGCCCGAAGCAAGGGCGCCCGCCACGGCCAGATAATCGTACTGGTCGTCTACAACACCGACTTTGCCCTTCAGGCTCGAATCGAGCAGGGATGCGAAGCTTTCAGGGGCGGTTTTCAGGAACTCGGTGTTATACACCAGCACGAGGGCGCTGAAGATATGTGGGACGGCATAGTCCGTTTTAAGTGCCGGGACGACATGTTGCAGGTTCGGCAAGGCTGCCTCGTCCAGCTTCGCCAGGGTGCCTTCATGGGCCATTTGAAACATGTCGTTGTCGCGCAGCAGGGCGATGTCCAGGGTGCTGCGCCGCGCGCCTTTCTCGGCGCGCAGCTTCGTCTGGCGCTGCAGGGCGGCGCCGACATCGTAAAGGACATTCACGCCGTTCGGCTTCACCAGCGGGTCGATGTTTTGCTGCAGCAAGCGTTGATAGTCGCCGCCCCAGGTCCCGACAACGAGGTCCTTGTCGCAGGACCCTGCCGCCCAAGATAGCGAGGGTACCGTCGAGGCAAGTGTCAACGAGCTTGCTGCTTTGATGAAGTGTCTGCGATTGAAGTTCATGGTGATCTCTTTGTTTTGTTGCATGAAAGATGGAGGATGGTCCTGATTGCGCGCGAGACCGGGAGCCTACGGCTTCGTGCCTGATCGATTGAACTGGTGATGATCGTCGCTTGTCAGCAACCATGGCCGGGTGGCCGAGGTCATCGAAGCGGCGGCGTTGGCGCTATCCGGCTGCCGGTATGCCACGGCGCCGCACAGGCCCTGAATGGTTGAAAGCACGATGGCATCGGAGCTCGACGCGAACTGCCTATGTGTCTTCAGATAGAGGGATATGTCGGCAAATGAAGCCAGAGGGGACGTAGGCCCATCGGTGAGCGCCAGTACCTTTGCGCCCAGCTTGTGGGCGGAATGCGCCAACAGCGCCGTGTCGCGCACGTATTGCGGAAACATGATCGCAATGACCAGGTCGTCCCGCGTGACGTCGTGCAGCCGGCGTGCCGCGCCCACCGAGCCCGCATGGTTGGAGAGCGATTGAACATTGCGACAATACGGATTCAGGCCGTATTCGAATTGCCCGGCCAGATGCGCACTGGTGCCCATGCCTATGATGAAGATGCGATTTGCGTTTCTTATGGCGTCGATCGCAAGCTCGCACTCCGCTGACGCCAGCATCTGCCGCGTCGCCTGGAGATTCTCTATATCCATGTCCAGCGCCGACAAAATGATCTTATGGTTGCTGAGCTGGCTGCCGGCCTGCGCCTGGCGCAGCCGGTCGACTGGCGACATGGACTTTTCGAATTCGTGCATCAGGCATGCCCTGAAGCTCGAATACTTGTCGAAACCCAAAGCGCGCGCGAATCGGTTGGCGGTCGCGCTGGATGCCTCGTTGGCCTTCGCGAACTCCTCGATGCTCATCGTCGCGGATCGGAGCATCTGGGCTTGCGTGAACTCGGCCATCTTGATTTGGGCGGCCGTCAAGACGGGCAGGGCGCGTGCAATACGTGACTGTATCGAGCTGTCCTCTTGCCTGTTCCCGTTTTTCCCAAGGATTTTTTTGCTCATGCCATGACATAAAAATTTACTGTTTATTTATTCTATGAAAATAATCGAATCATCCGGAATAGGTGGTTTCCCTTGGCACAAGGAGGTACTCGTGAGCGCGTTAGCTGTTTGACCGATGACGTTCATGCCGGAAAGGGGCTAGCCTTGAATTCAGCGATACTTGTCGGGAGGCGGCTATGCGTGCGATAGTTCTCTTAATGACGATTCTTCCCGTTGTCTGCTTTGCCGAGATGTATGGCCCCGACTACGAGAAATGCAGTCAGGACACGACTATTGGCATCGTCGATTGCCTCAACAAAGAAGCGAAGCACTGGGATAAGCGGCTGAATAGTTCCTACAAGGAACTGATGAATCGCATCGAGGCCGGTCAGCAGGCGCCGTTGAAGGCCGCGCAACGCGCCTGGATCAAGTATCGCGATGCGAATTGCGCCTTTTACGGTTCGGCGCCCGGCAGTTTGAGCCAGATAGAAGCGGCCGAGTGCCTGCGTGCCATGGTCAAGGCGCGTGCATGCGAACTACGATCGGCAAGCCAGGCGGAGGCGTCGCTCGATCAAGAGTGCAAGTCGTCTCAATCGGCGTCCGACACGAGCCGACAAGGCGTGGCTCTTGGGACCGAGTCCCCGCAGCCTGACAAGCCGTCAGGTCAAGGAGGAACACAGGCGGACAGGCCCGCAGCGGTGCCCCCGGCGTCGATGGAAAGTTCATTGCATCAGCTCGAGCATACCGGCCGTGGCTCGTTCTTTGGCATGTACAGCCCCTCCGACAAGAAAAAAGGCTCGTACCGGGCCGACTTCCGTGCGTATGTCCAATTTGCCGAACAGGTAGACACAGCGGGCGGAAGTGCTGTATTTGGCTGGATGGACGCTTCGGACGAGGTCGTGCTGCTAACTCATGCAAAGTATCTTCCGTCCCTGTCCTTGGCGGAGACCAAGCATGAGTTCGTGCTGCGCACGCCCGTCATGGATCTGAGCGCCTTGCCCCGGTACTTGATGATATGCGTCTGGGAAACGGAAGGCGAAAAAGTCGCACCGGCACTCGCGGTCTACGCGGAGCGCGACGACGCGAATCATACCCGCAAGTCCACCAAGGTGCTGGACAGCCTGATCGTGAATTGGGTCAACGTACCTGCGGCACGGGCAGAGCGGAAATTCGCCGCGTTCGATTATTGCGCCGAAATCTCCAGGACGGAGCAGACACACGTTGCGGCGTTATTGGGCGGGTAGCCGGTTCGATGCCTATGGCGATTCGGCCTTGCCATAAGCGCGCTCGACCCTTGCAATACGAATTTCGTAGTGTGATTGAAACATATGGAAAAACAGCTGCATGGTTTTCGGACCGATATTTTCATCTGACCCCACCAAAGGAGAACGACGATGAAATATGTAGAAGGCTTTGTCCTGGCAGTGCCGGCAGCGAACAAAGAGACATACAGGAGACACGCCGAAGAGGCATCACACCTGTTCAAGGAGTTCGGCGCCACGCGTTTTGTGGAATGCTGGGGCGATGATGTGCCAGATGGGAAGCTCACCGATTTTCGCGGAGCCGTAAAGGCCAAGGAGGACGAAGTCGTGGTCTTCAGTTGGCTGGAATATCCGTCCAAAGAAGTGCGTGACGCCGCGAACGAGAAAATGATGTCTGATCCGCGTATGAAGGCCATGGGCGAGGAAATGCCCTTCGACGGTAAGCGCATGATATTCGGCGGATTCGTGCCGATACTCGATGTGTGAAAAGCGAATGCGGGCGGTCGATTCCTTGAAACTGCACTTTGGGAGTGCGCCGATATCCAGGGCGGCAGATACAGATTAAAGTAAGGCCTCTTTGCTTTGATCTACTGCCCATATGAAATGCTTCGTCCGTGTTTTTCTGGCCCTGGCCATTCTTGGCCTGCTCGCCGCCCTGCTGGGCAGGCCCGCGCTGCCCTCCCTCGAAGGGCGTCCCGCGAGCCAGGTGCTGAGCAAGACAGAAGCTGCGAGCACGGCGTTGGGCAGGGTGGTTTTCCCCCAAGCACAACAGCATGCCGGCAAGAGCGGCATCTATTCATTGGCCGATGCGCGCGAAGCCTTTGCAACCCGTGTGCATCTGGCCAGGACCGCACAGAAGACATTGGACGTGCAGTATTACATCTGGCGTCCTGACATCACCGGAACGTTGCTGCTTGAAGAGCTGCACGCGGCGGCTGATCGCGGGGTGCGCGTCCGCCTCTTGATGGACGACAACGGCACTGCGGGCCTTGATGGTCTGCTGTCTGCCTTGCACTCCCATCCGAACATCGAGGTGCGCTTGTTCAATCCTTTCCTGGTGCGCAAGCCTAAAATCATTGGCTTCCTGACGGATTTCCCTCGTGCGAATCGGCGCATGCACAACAAGTCCTTTACGGCCGATGGCGTGGCAACCATCATAGGCGGGCGAAATATCGGAGACGAATATTTTGGTGCGGCAGACGGCCTCTTGTTCGCGGACCTCGATGTGCTGGCAATCGGTGCGGTGGTCAATGACGTATCGATGGATTTCGATCTTTATTGGGCCAGCGAATCTTCGTATCCCGCAGACTTGATCCTGCCCGAGTCGGACGCAACAGCGTTGGAGGCGCTTCATGAAGCAGCGGCCAAGGTGGCTGAATCCTCGGCCGCTGAAAAATATACCAAGAGCGTCCGCGACTCGTCATTTACCAGCGGTTTGATCGAGGGGAAGCTGGCGTTTGAATGGGCGGTCACACGCATGGTCAGCGATGATCCGGCCAAAGGCCTGGGCAGGGCGCCCGACCAAAGCATGCTGACGCATCAACTTGCGCGGATTCTGGATAAGCCCGCAGACAACGTCGAGTTGATCTCATCGTACTTCGTACCCGCTGCGGAAGGCGTCGAAGCTTTCACAAGAATGGCCCGAGACGGTGTCAAGTTGCGCATACTGACCAATTCGCTGCATGCGACCGATGTCGCAGCCGTTCACGCCGGCTATATGAAGCGTAGGAAAGATCTGCTGGAAGCCGGTATTGAGCTGTATGAACTGCGGCGCATGTCGTCGAACGGCGAAGGCAGCGGTATCGGATTGGGCAGTGGAAGCGGAGGGGGTGGGGGCAGTGGAAGCGGCGGCGGGACAGGCCCCTTGGGAAGCTCGGGGTCGAGCTTGCACGCGAAGACCTTTTCCATCGATGGGAAACGCGTCTTTGTCGGCTCGTTCAATTTCGATCCGCGCTCCGCGCTATTGAATACGGAACTGGGCTTCATCATCGAAAGCCCGGACATGGCTGTGCGGATCGAGGAATCCTTCAAAAAGGAGATTCCTGAGTCCTCGTATGAGGTCCGTTTATCCGAGACGGGAAAGGTGTATTGGATTGAACGCCGGGATGGGCGGCAAATTCGTCATGACACGGAGCCCGAGACCGGTCTCTTGAAACGTGGCATCGTGAGGTTGCTTTCCTGGCTGCCTATCGAGTGGATGCTTTAAAAGATAAACGATCGGTGGGGCGCGCTGGACGCCAGGCGCATGCCGCCCCTCCGATCGTCGCAATGCGAACCCGCCTTACTGAACCTTGATGCCTGTCTCCTTGATGAAACGGGACCAGTAGTCGACCATCTGGCGGAAGGCTTTGTCCTGCTCTTCAGGCGAGTTGTGGATCAGTTCGATCCCGAACTGATCGACGCGTTCCTTGACCTTCGGATCTTTCATGGCTGCCTCAAAAGCCTGGTTCAGCCGGACGATCGCTGCATCCGGCGTGCCGGCTGGCGCATAGACGCCCCAATAGGTGTCGGCGTTCATGCCGTCCACGCTTTGCTCCTTGAAGGTGGGGACGTCGGGGATCAGCGTATTACGTTGATTTCCGGTAATCGCCAGCGCCTTCAGCCTCTTTTCTCGCAGATGTTGCAGGGCGGTCGTCGTGCCGCCAAAGTAGATTTCCACTTGGCCGCTCAGTATGGCGGTCATCGCCGGTGCCACGCCCTGGAAGGGAACGTGCATGATGTCCAATCCGGTGACCTTCTTGAACAGCTCGCCCGCGATGTGCGTCGATGAGCCGTAGCCGCCGGAGCCGAAGTTGAGTTTCCCGGGATTCTTCTTGGCGTAGTCGATGAGTTCCGGCAACGAATTGAAAGGGAGGTCGCCGTTGATCAAGAGGACAAGCGGCGCCTTCGCAAAGCCGGTGATGGCCCTGAAGTCCTTGGTGGTGTCGTAAGGAAGGTCAGCCATCAAGCCGGGATTGACGAGCAGTGCCAGGTCCGCGAACAGTATGGTGTGGCCGTCCGGCGTGACGCGGGCCACCTGGGAAGTACCGATGACCGATGCGCCGCCCGGCTTGTTTTCGATGATGACGCTCTGGCCCAGATTCTCGGAGAGCGGACCTTGTACCAGCCGGCCCAGTATGTCGCTCGTGCCGCCTGCGCTATAAGGGATGACTACTTTTACAGGCCGCGTGGGAAAGTCGGCCGCGACGGCGCCGGTGCACGCGAAAAGACACATGGATAATGCGGTGGATATCGTTCTGAGAATTTTCATATCGCTTCCGAAAGATGATTACGAGCTTGGCTGCTCTGTGGGTTGATCGAGATTGGCCTGCGGTCGGCGGTGGATCCAGGGGTTGATGGCTTCAAGCTGTGCGGAAAGCTGCAAGATCAGGTCTTCACGTCCGAAGGCGCCAAGGATTTGGCACGCGACCGGCAGCCCGCCGGCGCTCTGATGCACTGGCACGCTGGCGGCCGGCAGCCCGGCTGCATTGATGGGAGCCAGAAAAGGCGTGTACAGCGCGGCCTTTTGACGAAACTCCGTGAACGATGGCTGGCGCATCGAAATCGTGCCCAGCTTGACGGCGGTGCTTGTCAGCGCCGGGGTCAGCACCAGATCGAAGCCGGCAAGCGCACCGGCAAATATGCGGCCGATATGATGGAAACGCTGTATCGCCAGGATGTAGTCGCCCGCAGCGAGAGTTGCACCCCTTTCATAGCCATCCAGCATGGCCGGCTCCAGGTCGCCGTGTTGTAGAACTTGCCCCGTCGCCGCCAGTTTTGCATCGACCGACACTTTGATGTTGGCGGCCATGACATGGATCAGCGCCTGGATGAAGCCGTCGTAATCCAGCGGTGGCGGATACGAGTCGACCACTGTATGGCCGAGCGACTGGCATAGCTTTACAGCGGCTTCCAGGGCGGCCGCGGCTTCATCGCTTATTGGAATACCGTCCCAGGCTTCGCGCCACACTGCTATTTTCAGTGATTTCCCAGGCGCTTGCTGTACGGCGCTCAGGTAAGAACTCGCCATGGAGGGCGCGGCATAGGGCGCGCCTGTTTCTGTGCCGGCGATTTGATCCAGCACCGCCGCTGTATCGCGCACTGTACGGGTAAGAACGCCATCGCAAGCAAGCCCTCCCCATCCTTCACCACGCAACGGCCCCATGGGAATGAGCCCGCGTGAGGGCTTGAGGCCGTATACGCCGCAGCAAGCCGCGGGGATGCGTATCGATCCGCCGCCGTCGCTGCCGTGTGCGATCGGAACGATGCCCAGCGCCACGGCGACGGCGGCTCCTCCGCTGGATCCGCCGCTGGAGCGGCCGGGATCCCATGGGTTGCGGGTTGGACCGCCATAGAGCGCGGCCTCGGTCGTGGGCGCCATGCAAAGCTCGGGTACCGTGGTCCGGGCAAAGGGTAATAGTCCCGCGGCCTCAAAACGCCCGACTAGCGTGGCGTCGTGGGCATAGCGTGTGTCGCGAAAGAGCCTGGAACCCAGGCTGGATGCCAGCCGCACCGAGGCCAGCCCCGAGTCTTTGAGAAGAAAAGGTATGCCGGCAAATATGCCCTTGGGCTTCCAGGTGTCCGCCCACTCGCGCGCCATGTCGTATTCCGGATGGCAAATCGCATTCAAGTTCCGGCCTTGATCCTGGGCAAGCCGTATCGCGCATTCCATGAGCTCGCGTGTCGTGACGGCGCAGGATGACAGGAGCTCGGCCAGGCCGAGGCCATCGTGGCGAAGGTATTCGTCGCAGTTCATTGCATGGCGCCGGGATGGCGGGTCAGAAAGCTGATCAGGTCAGCGACGCACCGGTCGGGAAGGTACTCGCAGATGCTATGGCGCTCGCCTTCGTACATCAGGACCTCGGAACGGCTCATGCGGTCTTTCATCGGTTTGTACACCGCCGTGTTGCCAATGCGCCCCGCGCCTGGGACAACAACCAGTGTCGGGCAGGTAATGCGATGGAGCTGGTCCGACCATTCCTGAGTCGCCATGTAGCCGACGAACTTGCCGATGAACGGTACATCGTTGTCGCTCAGCGCATCCAGGAACATTTCAACCTGCGGCGTCCCGATCATGTGCGGCGGGAACCTGTCGTCTATCGTGTCGGCCAGGAAATTGCGCAGGCCTTTTTCAGCGACCATGGGCAGCCATGAGCTGGCCTGGCTGTTCTTCAGCCCCGGCGCGGAACCGAACAAGGCGAGGGTGGCGATTCTTTCGGGATGGTTCATTGCCAGATGCTGGCCCACATAACCGCCCGCCGAGTTGCCGACGAAGTGGACGGCTTTGCAGCCCAGATGGTCCATGAGAGCGAGCGTGTCATTCACCAGGATTTCCATGGACAGTTCCGCATCCGCTGCCGGGACGCTGCTTTTCCCATGGCCGCGCATGTCCATGCGAACGACTTTGTATTGTCGGGACAGGCCCGGAATCCATGGCCGGAAACGGTCGGCGTTGGCCATGGCCCCATGAAGCATGAAGATGGTGGGGGCCGGCTCCCAAGGGTCGGTGAAGTCATCCACGTAATAGTTGAAGCGTACGCCGTCGTGATCGAAATGATGTTGCATGAGAAGGTTCTCAGGCTGTTTGGGAGGTGAATTGATCGATGCGCCGGGTGTGCTCTGCCACCACATCCGCCATGCACCTGAATTGGGCGCCTTCTTCCAGCAGGCGGACGATCAGACGCTCCAGCATGCGCATGCGGTGTCCGCGGCCTATGACTTGCGGATGGAAGGTATAAGTGACGGCGCCCCAGTCCAGGTTTTCCTTCATGTAAAGAAAGTCTTCCATCCAGTTTTCCAGCACGCCGTTGGAATTCATGAGTCCGGGAAGAATCCCGGCGGGCGTGCGGGTGAACTCGAAATGCGGGAAATCGTCCAGGCTCCAGCTCACGGGCATTTCAATCAGCGAGGTCGCCGGCCCGAATGCGGCGGGCTGATCCGCCTCGATGACGTCGCGATGGCGCACGAAATAAGGCGTGTAGTCGTCGGCCATCATGCTGCTGTCGTACTTGAACCCTTGTTCGATCAGCAGGTCGACCGAATTCGCACTCAGGTCCCATGCCGGCGAGCGATAGCCGGCGGCATAGGCGCCAGTGAGATCGCGGATGGTTTCGTTGGCGCGGATCAAGGAAGCCCGCTCCTCCTCCAGGCTCATGTTCACGGGCGAGACATGCGACCAGCCATGGTGGCCGATCTCATGTCCGGCGTCCCGGATTTTCCGGCACAAGTCGGGATAGGTTTCCAGCGTATGGCCGGGAATGAACCATGTCGCTTTCACGTCGTAGCGGTCAAGCAGCCGGAGAATGCGCTTAGTCCCCACGACACCGAATTCACCGCGTGAAATCGGTGTGGGCGAAGTGACGCCGCGCGCGACCCACAAGGAAATCGCGTCGAAATCAAAGGATAGGCAAACGATGGACGTACTCAATGGCTTGTGCCTCTGGGCGAAGGGACGATCGATCACTATAGAGGGGGAGGCAGCATGGCGTGTTGCTGCGTGCGTCATAGCTGACTTGCACGCGAGATCAAATCAAAGCCGGGACGGATTGCCATGCCTGGGCAATAATTTGATATTCTGTGCCATGGATTTCACCCGCCCACCATCCGTACCGTGACCAAAGCAAGCAGCATCCGGCTGGACGCCACAGCCAGTTTATTGCGGCTGCGGATGTTTGCCGTGGTCGCCGAAGAGGGCAGCCTGACCCGCGCGGCAGTGCATCTGGACAGCGACGTCGCCGCATTGAGCCGCCAGATCAGCGCCCTTGAACAACAATGCGGAACGCGTCTGTTCAACCGGACCGGCCGTGGCGTGAGCTTGTCCGAAGCCGGTTTGCGGATTTATCCGCAGGTCCAGGCGCTCTTGGCGGAAGCCTCGCTGCTTGAAGAGACGATACGCGGGCAGGCCGATGTGGTAAGAGGCAGCGTGACGCTGGTCATGATGCCCTCCATCGCGGCCACGCTCGTGGGGCGGGTATTTACCGTGCTGCGTGATACGCATCCCGACGTCCATATCAAGGTCATGGAAGGGGCCAGCGGCAAAGTCGTCGAATGGCTCGCCGATGGGCGTGCCGACATCGGCCTGCTCTACCGCTACAAGCTTCCTTTGCCGCCGGGGGAAGAAGCGCTCGCAACCGTCGACGCCCACCTTGTCGGGCCACCCGGCGACCGCGCCACCGCCAATGAAACGGTGGATTTTCGTGCACTGGCGTCCGTGCCTCTGGTGCTGCCCAGCTATCCCAATGGCTTGCGGCGCGAGCTGGATTCCCTTGCGCGGACCGCGGGCATCGCGCTTACGCCTTTGCTGGAGTCGGAGTCCCTGGTGCTGTTGAAGTCATTGGCGATGAATCACGGGCTTAATGTGGTTCTTTCGGTTCACGCCATCGAAGAAGAGCTCGCCGCAGGGAAGCTCCAGGCCTCGCGTATCGTCGGTCCGAGCGTCAGGTCCACCATTTCCATCGCCTTTGGCAAGGCGAAATCCCCGGGGCGTGCGGTCGAACTGGTATCGCGAAGCATTCGCCAGCTCTTGACGGAAGTCGTGCACGAGCCGCCCTTGGGGAGGACATCGTGAATAGGGTGCTCGGTCTTGAGCGCCGATGAAACGCAGGACAAGCCGGCCCGGCTCCGTTGCGGGCGCTGCCAGCGACCCATGTCTCATTGCCTGTGTGCTTGCATACCGGCCGTGTCCCATCGCACACGCGTCGTCGTGCTGCAGCACCCCGATGAGGCGAAACACCCCTTGAATACCGCGAGGTTGGCGGTATTGGGGCTGGAACGGGCCGAATTACTGGTCGGCGTGGATTTTCCACAGCTAGACGGCATGATCGCTTCGGCAGGACAGGCATGGCTGTTGTTTCCGGCTGAAGATGAAACGCGGTCGCGACCGTTGACTGCGTATCGAGGCGGTGATGCGTCGCTGTTGATCGTGCCTGACGGAACCTGGCGCAAAGCGCGCCAGGTCGTCCGCGCGAACCCGGTGCTGGGCATCTTGCCCCGGCTCAGCCTGCCGATGGGAGAACCTTCCGCGTATCGGATTCGCAAGGCGCGCGAGCCTGCTGCGGTCTCCACCATCGAGGCCATTGTGCGCACGCTTTCGATATTGGAGCCATGGCAGGACTTTCAGCCCTTGTTGAAACCTTTTAGTGTGCTGGTGGAACAGCAGGTTCAGGCTATGGCGCAACAGACCCGGCAACGGGGCGGGGCGGGCGCTCAAGACTCAACTTGAAGCGCGGCGCGATATTTGCGGCTTCTTGAGCGAGATATTTGAGCCACCGAGGAATTGCACCCGGTGCAAATGAATTGCAGGAACCGCACCTTGCGATCCCTGCCTTGTCTACATGCCGCGCTTCGCGACCTCTTTCTCGTAAGCCATCCTGCAGTGACTGTGCTCACCAGCAAACCACAGGAACCCC
The DNA here is from genome assembly GCA_013416435.1 of Alcaligenaceae bacterium. Lineage (GTDB taxonomy): Bacteria > Pseudomonadota > Gammaproteobacteria > Burkholderiales > Burkholderiaceae_B > Parapusillimonas. Next base: position 248,359 of record JACCEN010000003.1, read on the forward strand.
CAATCAATAACAGCGACGAGCACACCGTAGCGCCTTTCGTCTCTGCGGCGCCAGCAACGAGCTGAGAACGTCTCGTCCTCGTCACCACCCGCCGCGACGTTCCCGAGCTGATCGTACGCCACGGCAAGCCGCCAGCCCTTCCTTCCAGTGCCGGAGACCGCCGATACCGGCAGCGCGATCAACGCCCACACCGCCACAGCCAAGCACCCGAACCAGATCAGAACCCAAGCGGCAAGTCGTTTCATTGGGCCTCCTGTAGCGCCAGGAGCCGACCGGAGACCGCCGGAACTGCAAGCACCGCCTCGTGACCAGCCGCCTCATCCAGCTGGTCCTCAACCCATTGCCGGGCCCCCATGATGTTTCCGGCGGCGGCCTTGTACAGGTTCGACTTGGCGATCACTCGAGTGGCCAGGTCAGCGATACCGATGCTTCGCGAGAGAGCCAGCTGGCGCAGCAACGGCGCAGGCGCTTCCGAGTCGGCCATCAGCGCCTCCGCCTCCTTGAGCTGCTGATCCCACGTGAGAACCTCCCGCTCCGGGTACGCCCGATCCAGCTCCGCCAGTAACTCGTCCGCCTCGGCATTGGCCAGCGCCAGACGCTCAGCCTTCGCCGCCGCCGCGAGCGCGCCATCGTCGGCAGGCAGCTCCACCTGGCCGAGCACGGCCGCATCCGACGATGCGCATGCCGGTATGCCGGCGGGCTGGCCGGCCTCGCGCACATCGACAAAGAACCCCGAAGCGATGTAGTCAGTTGGCACAACCCAAACGGTGACCGTAGCCGGCAGGGCCAGGCGCGGCAACTCCTGAATGCTCGCGCCGTTCACGAGCAGAAAGCCATCGGCAATTGAAATTGAAGTCATCATGCACCCCTTGTCAGAACAAAATCGGAAAGCACCCCTTCCACCGTGCGGCGCGCCTGGCAGTGCTTTGTATAGGCAAGAAAGCTATTCACTCGCGGCTGAACGAAATCCAGACCGATCTCGCCCCGCTCGTATTGGGCGGCCAAGCGCTTGAACGTCGCATGCGCCTTCCGGATATTCCGCTTGCGGGGCAGCATATGCGTGGGCCAGACCCGATAGCCGGCGAAGTCGACGCCGCGCGACGCGGGAAAATAGGCCGACTTCGGATTGAGCCGAAGGCCCAGCCGCGCCAGCTCATCCTCAGCCGCCGTAAGGATCGCCCGGGCACCGCCCTTCGACGGCGCGATGATCACAAAATCATCCATATAGCGCACATACATCCCGCAGCCCGCATCGTCGGTCATCGCATGATCGAACTGATCCATCACGATGTTGCCGTCAAGCTGGCTCGTGAGGGCGCCCACCGGCACGCCGATGCCGCCCTCGTGACCATAGCCCTGGGTGATGCGCCACCACAGGCTGAGCGTACGCGAGCACGAGATCGTCGAGGAGATCGCCTTGAACAGGACGCTATGCGAAATGCTTGCGAAATACTTCGAGACGTCGCCCTTCACGATATAGGGGTTCGACCACCGCGCCGCCGCCTCACGCAGCATCCGCTGAACCGCCCACACGGCCCGCTGCGAGCCCTTTCCAGTGCGGCAGGCATAACTATGCGCGATGAACTTGCGATCGAAGTACGGCTCCACCACGCGCACCAAAGCATGATGAACAATGCGATCAGCGAACGGAGGCGCCTGGATGTCCCTCCACTTGGGCTCAAAGACCCGGAACTCACGAGCAACGCCTGGGCGCCAGGAGCCCCAGATAAGGTGTTCGTGAATGTTGATTAGGTTCTCCTCGAGATTTGCCGAGAATTTCGCCACCTCCATGCGATACCGCTTGCCCCTGCGGGCTGCAAGATACGACTGCCAGATATTGTCGAAATCGATGACCTGGCCATACAAATTACCTACCGTTTTTGCCACTGCTTTACCACTCATCCTTAATCCTGCCGGCCACGTTTCTGGCCATGCGCCGGGACTTGCCGCCGGCAGGTCTATATCTTCGTCGCGCTCCGATGAGCGCGTCTGGACAGCCACCCCGAAGGAAAGGCACTGTCCGGCAGCCCTTGAGCTGCACGGCTTCTGGCCCTGGTTTCGTTCGCCAGACGAGCGCCGATGTTGCTGTTCGCGTTCGAGGCCGCGTTGTTGCAGTTGACGTTCCACAGGCCGGCATTGGCCGCGTTGCTCCAATTGCCGCCCACGATCGGGAAATACTCGCGTTATCAGGCGGCTGCCCATATTCATATTCACGCCTGCGCTCGAATCCAGCCGCCTACCATGCGGCCGACGTCATTGACATGGCGCGCCCATACTGCGTAGCGCTTCGGGGTGATATGGCCAGCCCGCAAGCTTTTCCTCAGCCACCCCCGCAGCACTTCGACCTCGACGTCCAAATCCTGCAGCGTGGTTCGCTTGTGGTAGCGCTTCCAGGCCACCACTACGAGCCGCTGAATCATCGACACCGATCGCCGAATATCTGCGGCGAGAAGGTGGCGCTCATACCGAGGGAACTGAAGCAGCACGGTATCCGTGTAGTGCTCCAGCTCCTCGAGCTTCGCCTGCAGCTCCAGGTAGGGCGCCGGGACAGACGGGCTACCGCCCGTCTGAACGTGACTCGTCTCGCTTGACACGTCACACCTTCGCCAGACGAGCGCCGATGCTGCTGTTCGCGTACGAGGCCGCGTAGCTGCAGTTGACGTTCCACAGGCCGGCATCGGCCGCGTAGCTCGAATTGCCGCCCGCGAGCGGGAAACACTCGCTGTCTTCACTGAACCACTGGTAGTCAGGCGCTGTCGCGTTGCTGTTGCTGGTCGGTCCTGTGTCGCCGATGAACACGTCCGCGAAGTCGTAATTGGCTGCGGAATGATCCATGAAGGTGGTGGGGTAGATCGTGCCAGCGGCTGCTGTGCGCCGCTTGCCCGTGTTCACGAAGGCCTTGTTGCCCTGGCGATCCCACAGGTGGATAGAGCCACCGGAAGTCTTCAGCCCATCCACCCACTGCCACACGTTGCCCCACAGACCCACGATGCCGCGATAGGAGGCCTGCGCCACATCGCTGGCGTCGACGTTCGCGGCGCTGGACTGGCTGACGCGCCCCTGGCCGGTCTTCGCCTGGGAATCCATGGTTGCATGCTCGACCAGGTACAGCCATTGGATGACGCCCCACTGGTACGCGCTCCACAGCATGAAACCACTAACCCCGGACACGTTGCGCGCAGCGGCGTCCGCGATGAACTGCGTCAGCGAACGACTGACAGCAGGCAGGACTCCCGGCTTGGACGCAAGCTTGCTTCCTTCCATCGACGCCTGGTACTTGCCGACATACACCTGATCCACGACGGCGCCGTCGGACATGAAGGCGGGATGAAGCTCATAGCCGGCAATCGGCTGATCGGAGATCCACCAGGCCTCTTTGCCGTTGTTGGAGCCGCCGCTGATGAGACCGCGCCGTGTGTAGAACTTCGGAATCTTCACCATCGCCTGGCCGTCGATCGTGACCTCTTGCATGCCGCCCCAGACCGGATGCGAATTGAAATAGGCTGCGCCAGGCGCTGCAACAGTGTTGCCGTCGTCGTCGATATAGGCCCAGGCGCCGCCATTGCCGCCGGCCGTGATGAGCGCGACGCCGGCCACGTTCGCAAACGCCGCCTTGGTCGTGAACTTCACCTCGGCCGACCACTCCGACCAGCCCCGGGCGGCGCCCTTGTGACGAGCCCGCACGTAATAGGTCGACTCGGCCGCAGCCAGGATTCCAGCCGGCACGACAACAGACAACAGGTTCGAGGTGTCTTCCCCAGAATCCCATGCCGGGCTGGCCCACGCGCCGCTGGCCGGGCGCACCTGGTACTGCGTCGCGGCGTGGGTATCGGCCCCGCCGATTGTCTGGAAAGCGCCGGTCTGGATCGTCGGCGTCTCAGCCACGTCGATCGCATTCGCGACCGGCGAGACAACGGAAGGGGCCGTGACGTAGATGAATGCTGTATCGGTCTGCCAGCTGGCGGCCGCACTCCAGTCCGACCACAGGCCAGACGAGTCTTTCACGCGGGCCCGCACGTAGTACGTGGCGCTTGGCTGCAGCACGGAGGCGGGCACCTGATAGGAAAGGCCGGCCGGGCGTTCGCCCGAGTCGTGGTGCAGCGAGGCGAACGTCGCGGCGGCGGCAATCTGGAACTGCACCCCACCCTGCGGGGTGTTACCAGGGCTGGCATAGCCGGCAATGGCCAGCGTGGGCCGCTCGGTGACGCCAGTGGCGCCATCGGCCGGCGCAACAAGGGCCGGCGCATCGGGGCGCATGGCCGGATTGACGAACCCGCCCAGCCCGGTCGCCGCGGACAGGGCGATGATGTGACGAATGACCGCAGCCTCGCCTGCAATATCAATGCGCAGGCTGCCATCGCCGCGCATCGGCAGCACATACTCGTAATCGGCGAACCCTGCCGGGATATCACCGCCCTGGCGGCGGGTCGACCAGACGCGCTCCGTCCATGTCGGATGATAGGTGTCACGGAAATACAGACGCACGTCGGCAGCACTGAGGCTGCGGCGGATGACGACCGCGCCGCCCTCGGCGTCGGTGCCGATATTGACCGGCTTCGATAGCCAGATGTCGCCGACCGCGCCCTCGGCGTACGCCGCGCCCACTTGCGTCAGCGAGCAGCGCGTAAGCACGCCGCCTGCCGTGAATCCACGGGTCAGGTTGTTGGCCAGGCGGATTCGATTCTCGGACAGGATGGCCGTGCATTGCACCAGCTCCACAACGCGAGCGGTGCCTGCTTCTGACGCCACATCCTGGGCGAGCACATAGTATTCACCGACCCGCAGCTCGGCCGTGCTCTGCACGTCGATCGAGTCGTCGCCCGCCACGCCCTCAATGATCGGCGTGTCCACAGCATCGATCAGGGTGAAGCCGGGCGCCCACAGCTCATGCGCGATGCGGTTGTCCCGATACAGCCAATCCAGCTTGACGGCACGCTGTACGGAGGTGGAGCTGGTCTGCTCGATATCGCCCACGCGGCCGGCCAGCTGCTCGATCTGCGCGACGGCTGCAAGGTTCTGCTCCTCGAGAGTGACGTCATTGTCGAGCAGGGCCTGGTGGACCGGGTTGAATGAATCGGGGTGGGCCACCGTGGCGGCCGTGAACTTGGTCAGCGACCGATTGAGCCCGTCACGACCCTCGCTGGGGTGCAGTTTGTCTACCATGTGTAACTCCTAAGTTTCAGTATTCAAAAACAAGCTCGACCTCGAACTCGGTCTCCGGCTCAAGCTCTTTCCGTGCAACGACGCGACGCGCCATCAACGTCTCGTCGTCCGCAATGACAGCGACCTCGAGCAGCGGCCGCCCGGCGGCCAGCACGCCGGTCAGCGTGCCGCGAACGATCAGGCGGGGGCCGTCGGTGGCGCATTGCGCCTCGACCCTGGCGAACTCGCTCTCCAGGGCGACATCTGTGTCGGGCGAATAAGGGCGATTGCCCTCGCCGAATGCGACCCATGCCGCCACCGGCTGAGGGACCAGGCCGGCAACAGCCAGCGCCACGGCCGATCTGTAGGCGACCGTGGCCGCCACTGTGTTTGTGGACATCAAAGAACCTCCCTATAAGCAACGCCGCCGCGTCGCAGCGTACCGACGGCTGAACACCAAATGCCGGCCTGGCCAGGCACCAGGCCCAATGTCCAGGTGCCATCAAGCCGGCGCACACCCAGCGTCTCGAACGTTGGGTAATCCAGCGCGATGGAGCCGTCGAGCGACCAGGAGCCGTCGAGCTTCTGACCATCAAGGCGCCACGATCCATCAAGAGGCATGGCGGGCAGCAGCACCCGGGGCGCAAGAACGCGATCGCCGCCGGCGGCAGAAATAGAAAACCGGGCATGCTGCCTGGTTGATATCGTGGCGAAGCCGGAATCCAGGGCCGGCCCGACGGGCCGTTGACCCGACAGCGCAAGGGCGCCATCCAATTGCCAGGCGCCATCCAGCACGAGCGGCTCGTAGTCGCCCGAAAGCGACCAGCACCCATCCAGCGTGCGCCAGCGATGGACCGGGGCCCGTTGGCAGTTATCGAAGCGGATGCGGCCGCGCTGGCGCACACTCACCAGGCGAATGGGCGCATCGAACTCGAGCATCAGGCTGGTGATGATCGCCCGCAGCCGGCTGCGAGCCGGCGCGTACGTCGCGGCGATGCGGGAAATCGCCCGCTGCTGCTCGCGCGTCCAGGCGCCTTCGACACTCACGCGGATCGCGTAATCCACCCACGACGACAGCTGCATGATGCGGAAATCACTGCTCAGCGCCTCGGGCGGTGCGAACGTCTGCGAGCCATCCAGCGACCAGGTGCCGTCCAGAAACAGCCCGCCGGCGACGCGCCACTCCGTGATGTAGTCGTCATATTCGATGATATGCACAACCGGATAGCCGATTTCCCCCAGGGCACGCTTGATCGCCCACGGCGTGCCCTTGTAGCGATGCAGCTCGATCGAGGACTTGATCACGCGCCGCTGCATCTCTGGCGTGACCGCCATCGGCCACGACAGCTCGTCGGTCATTGACAGCTGATCGGCCAGGTGCGGCAACACCGCGTCGGGCGCGATGTCGATCAGGTAGACCAGTATCTTCTCGAGGTCGAGTTCGCCGTATAGATCCCAGACGATGTCGGTGAGCGCGGCAAACCGCTCGTCACCGGCCAGCGCGGGCGGCAGCGCGGGCCTATCCATGGGCGGAACCCCCATCGGACAACGTCACCGCCACGCACGTGGCCCACTGGTTCGAGACGAGCACCGTCAGCGCGGGCTCATGAATCTGCGCCCTGTACACGCCGGGCACCTGCAGCGCGGCCGAGAGCTGCTCGGGAATAAGGTCGGCCCCCAGCTGGTGCTGGCGCTGCGCGAGATACGCATCAAGCGCCGCCCGGGCACGCAGCGTGGTCTCTGCGCGGTTCGCCGTGTCGTAGAACACCAGGGTGGCACGCACGCTGTATTCGACCAGGTCGGGGCGGTAGACATTCACGGTGTCGGAAAGCGGCCGGCGCCGATCGCTCGACACCTCGGCATCTACCATCGACAGGATCAAGTCCGACGGCATGCCCGACTCGACGAGCGGGTACAGCGCGATGTGACCAGCCGGCTGGCCCTCGGACGCGCCATGCACGGCGACATCAATGATGGACTGGTGTGCCGCCATCGCGTGAAACCGGTACGCGCCATAGCTGCCTGCCGTGGTGTACGCCTCGGGCGCCAGGATGATGCGCTCCTTGTAGCGATCATCCAGCTCATCATCGGCGCCGCCATCCGTTGTCGTCACATTCGCCGCCGCAACGGGCAGATCGGGCTCCAGCAGGGACACCTGGCCGGGCAGCAGCCCGTTGCCACGCGCACCCGCCGCCGAGCAGGTTGCATCCGCCGTCACACCTTGGGGGCCGACCAGGGCGTCGGCATCCAGCGCGAACAGCACCTGACGATCAGCTGTTGCCACGCGGGAACCGGCGGGCACCACGACCGGCGCAGCGCCGGCATCGCGCAGCGTGAGTCGAATCTTGCAGCGGGCCGGCGTAGCCAGCAGGCGCGGCGTGCCGACCAGGTCGCCGAGATAATCCAGGATGACGCCAGACGAACGGCGCACCAGCATCTTCTCGGCCGTGCCCTGGATGGCCACCAGCGCCAGGCTGTGTGCATACGCAATTTGATCGAGCATCAGGCGCTCGATCTGGGCGGGGTACAGCGTCTTGCCGGTGCGCGCCTCGTAGCGCGCCACCAGGTCGGCTTCGACCTGGGCCGGATCAATCTTGACGAACTCAGGCGGCGGCAAATCGCGCATGACGCACCTCCGTCAGTCGTTCGACGCCGTCGGCCACGCGCCAGATCACGCCGATCACGATATGCTCGTTCTCGACATCGATGCGCACCGACACCAGGTCGACACGGGTCTCCCAGCGCCGGATGGCATCCACCGACTCGCGCACCAGGTGCGGCCGGGCGCGATTCACTGGCCAATCGATGTAATCGTTGATCCGGCTGCCGAAGTCCGGGCGGTGCGGGTCGCTCCCCAGCGGCGTGGACAGGATGATGCGGATCGCCTGGGCGATGTCGTCAACACCCAGCACGACCTCGCCGGGGCGGCGAAGTGCGGGCTGCCAGTGGGCGGCGGTGGGGATGTGCGATTCGAGAGCCATGCCGGCATGGTAGATAGCCGGCCGGGTGGCGTCTTTTAATGGCGTTTAAAGATGCTAGTGGCTGTGATGGTTCGAGTTCGCGCCGTCGGCAAGGATGCTGCCGGTGCCATGCACGTTCCCCTTGACCTCAACATTGCCCTCGATGACGGCGGCCTGCCCGCCACCACCGCTGATCGCCATTCCGCCTTTGACGGTGAGCTTCTTTTCGATGGTCGTGTTGCCGGTGATCTTGAGTTCCGGCGTGTCCACTGTCGCATCGGTGCCGGCCGTCACATGAACCGATTCCGCCGCCACAACCCGCACGGTGCGCACCACGTTAACCTCCAGCTCGCCGCCCGCCATGTCGTAGATCACAGACGTCCCATCGCGAAACCGCACGTAGTCAGTGGTCTCGTCCGCGACGGGCGGCGGCTCGGCGCTCGAATACACGCCACCCAGCACCACCCCCTCGACACCATCCTCATCGAGCAGCACACGCACCTGCTCGCCGATCTCGTAGAGCACAGGCCGGCGCTGGGTGCCTTGCGTGTTGCGTTGGGGCACATCCAGCCAGTAGGTCTCGACGCCATCGCGATCGTCCAGGCGCACACGCACCCGGCAGGCCTGGTAATCCACACCCGTGACGATGCCCGTCTCCAGCGTGATACCCATCAGACACCCCCATGCGCAACGGCCGGCGCGCCGATCCGGGCGTCATCCGCCTCCTGGCGATCGGAAGACACTCGACACGCCTGAATCGACGTCGAGTAGCCGCCGCTACGATCAACCGAGTGGGCCGAGCGCGTGATCAGGTAGTTGCCCGCAAAGCGCCCCGCATCGCGGCCGCCCAGCGTCACCACGTTGCCCGAGACGAGATTCGGGCGCCCAACGCATGTCCAGCCGCCGGTTGTCCTTTCTCGGTTGGTGCGCGCGAGGGTCGCCTTCGCCTGGGCCTCGGCGACCTCGGCCGACGCGGCGCGCTTGCGGGATTTTTTCGTGTCACCGCTGCTGGTCGAGCCGCTCGCGCTCGACGGAACTGCAACAACCTTTCCGTTTTCGATGCGATGCTCGACCATTGCTTTCTTGGCCGCCGACTTGCGGCGCACCTGCACCGACTTGGGCACCTCGCGCAGCTGCTCGCGCACCTGCACGCTTGAGAGCTGCGGCAGCATCAGGCTGCCCACCGGCGCAGCCTTCGCCAGTTCCGAGATCGAGTGGAACACCATCCTCGTGCCCACAACCTTGAACGCATAGTCATAGGTCTGCGCGAGGTTGCGCAGGAACTCCAGGTCGGACTCTTTCTGGGTCAGGCGATCCAGCTTGATCGATTCGATACGCCCGACCAGCTCCAGGCCCTGGCGCTGCGCGATCTGCCTGGCCACGCCCTCGAGCGTCATGTCTTCATACGCACGGTTCTCGACGGTGCGCAGCGCTGCGCGGATGCCGGTGGCCAGAGCGCGTATGCTCACCACCCCGGGCGGGTACTGCAGCTCCACCTCATCGATCTCGAACGAGCCGACGCTGCGCAGCTCGCCACCGCGCCAGCCCAGCGACAGCGACAGGCGATCACCGTGCCCCGGATACCAGTCACCACGCCACTTGCCCTGCGCGTCTTCCAGCTCGATGTCCAGGTCGTCGGCCTGGCCGGTCAGGTAATCGGTGTACCGCAGCGACAGCAGGCTTTCGCTGACGTCGTGCGTGATGTTGCGGCGCTCGTAGAGCACGACGAAGCGCGCCTCGGGCACCTGGTCCGGTATCAGGAATTCTGCCAGCGTGCCTACCTCATCCATGGCGGCATATCCTCGGTCGAATGCTGCGACTCGAGCAGCGGGATGGCCAGGCGCAGGCCCGACGGCAGCGCCGGCGTGATGGGCACATGCTGGTTGGCATCAATGATCGGCTGATAGCGGCGCGCATCGCCGTAGTAACGCGCTGCGAGCTGATCCCAGCGCTCGCCCTCGATGGTGATATGGGTCAGGTACATCAGGCCCTCCTCGTTGCGACCTTGGCCGCCAGGCCGGCCAGGCGACCGGCCGCGCCATCAAAGAGCGCGGCGGTGCGCTCCAGCGCCCGGCCAGATGACTCGACACGACTGATCACATTGCCCACATCAAGGTTGCGCAGGTTTGTCCGCGCGGTCTGCACCTGGCTCATGGCCGCGCCACCCAGGGCCACCAGGTCGCCGGCACCGGACAGCGCCTCAGCCGCGGCTGAAAACCCCTCCAGGGGCGCCACAGCCCGACTGGCGGCACCGAACAGCTCGGGCGCCCGGCCCAGTACCGCAGCCGCATCGCCGCGCCGCACGGCGGTGTAGACCTGATACCCGGCGCGCACCAGCTGCACCGCCTGCTGCGCGTGGCCCAGCGCAACGCCGGCCGGACTCTTGACGGACGTAAGCGCCGAGACCGCCTCGGGCCGGGGCATGCCGCCCTTGGCCAGGTCGACCAGGCCCAGCTTCGGCGCAGGGCGATTCACGGGCCCCGTGTACTCGCGCAGCACTAGGGTGAGGGTGGCCACACTCACGGGCCCAGTGGCCAGTGCGCGGCGAGGCACCACGCCCAGCTCCGTAATCACGAAGGCCCCCAGGTAGTCCCCACTGCCCAGCACAAACGGCAACGGCTCGTGCGCGGCCTTGGCCTCGCGCAGCTGGCGCTGGCGCGCGCCCGGGTCGCCCAGCAACGGGTGCAGCTCGATCGTGAGCGTGTACTGATCCAGCCCATCGCCCACCCACTCGAGCAGCGGCTTGCCTTTGATGCGCGCATGCTCGGCCCAGTCTGCCGTCTCGTGCAACTCCATGCCGGTCAGGCCGCTGGCCACCTCGACCTCAATCTCGCCCAGAATGGCAAACATTACAGACTCCCGTAGCTGGCGCGACCCTGCGCATGCTGGTATCGCTCCATCAGTCGCGCGAACTCATCAAGACTCAAGCGCAGCGCCTGGTCAACCTGCGATCGCACATCGCCGCGCCCGCCATCGATGTGAATGACCGGGGCGAAGTTGATAGGGGCCGCACCGCCGGCAGCGCCCGATGCCACGGCAGCGCCACCGCCGTCACGCCACGCGGCCGCCTGGGCCGAAGGCGGGCCGGGCATATCAACGCCGGCAGCCAGGTCGGCCATCTCCTGCACAGCCGCACCGACGCGCGCCACCTCGCCCCGGATACCCAGGGCTGCGCCGGCCGGGATTTCAGCGCCCAGCCCCATGAAGACGCGGCTGGGGCTATTGATGCCCAGTTTCTCGCGGAACCAGCCGGTGACGCTGTCGCCCATGCCGACGATGCTGTCGCGCACCGCCAAGCCCATGCTGGTGATCCCGCCGATCAGGCCACGCATAAGACCAGAACCCAATTCACTGAACCGCGCAGGCAGCTCAGCACCCAGCGAAGTGAGGCCGGCGGTCAACGCGCTGGACAGGCTGCCGATGGCCTCCGCCCCGATCTGCAGCAACCGAGCAGGCAGCAGCAGGAACTCGCCCACCAGGCCGGCGAGGCCCGTCAGCGCAGAGGCAATGCCCTGTCCGAACAGCTCGCCCATGTTCCGCGCAGCGCCACCCACATCCTCGACCGGCGTGAACAGGCCGCCGATCCAGCCGATCAGATCACGCACCCCGCCGATCACCAGGCGCACGCCGGCGATGGTCGGGGTGAACATCCACTCGAGCACCGGCAGCAGCGGCGCTGACGCGCTCAAGATCGCATCAAACCCCGCCCGCAGGCCGTCCAGGCCAGGCTGCAGGGCCGCCATGACCGGAGCGAAGCCCGCGCGGATACCATCCCACAACCCCGAGAAGAAGCCCTTGATCGGCTCCCAGTAGCGATACACCAGCAGGGCGGCCACCGCGAGGGCCGCGACAGCCAGGCCGATGGGCGTGGTGAGCAGCGTATTGCCCAGCCACACCACGGTCTGGCCCACCAGGCGCAGGGCATTCACGACCGGGGTGAAATGCCCCAGCTGGAACATGCCGCGCATGAGCGTCCACTTGGCCGATAGCGCCAGCACCCCGGTGCGCACCGCATAGAGCGGGCTGAGCAGAAGGTTGAAGCCGTATTGCACGCCGATGATGGCGAGCTTGGCACCCAGCAGCCCCGCCGTGACCGCGACCACCCCTTTGATCAACCCAGGGTGCTGCGCCGCCCATTCGCTGAATGCCTGGATTGCTGGAAGCGCCGCTTTGCCGATATCAACCACCGCCGGCAGCAGCGTTGAGCCCAGCACCAAGCTGGCCTCGGCCATATTGACCGCGAGTAACTTGAATTGCTCTCGGGCGCCCTGCATACGACGCTCAAAGTCCTCGTCGAGCACGCCCTTGTCGGCCGCGTCCACGCTGCCCCTCTGAATGTCGGCCAGGTCATCCTTGAAGGCAAGGGCGGGGCGCACATACGACAGCACCTGCATGTCGCGGAACAGTTCGCCCAACTTGTAGGCTTCGTTCAAACGATCCAGCGCCGCCTGCTGTTCCGTCTCGTCCTTGATTCGCATGACCTGTTGAAACTGTTTTGCAGCTTCGGGCCCCTTGGTGCTGACGTAATTGTTAATCACCTCCAGCATCGCCTGAGTGGGAGTCAGCCCCTGACTAACCAGGGTCCTCATGGAGTTCTGCAAAACGATGCCGGCATCCTCGAAAGACTTCAACGTTTCGGAGGAAGTGATCTTGGTCAAAAAATTCTTGTAGTTGTTTGCCGCCTCATCGTTGCTGCCCGCACCGCGTCGGGCGATCTGCAAAGACGCGCCGATCTCGGCCACAGCCCTTTCACCGGTGATTCCGAGGGCGTACATCATCGGCGTCAGGTTCGGCAGATGCTTGGCCATATCCGCCAGCTCAAACTGACCACGCTTACCCGCATACGCAAGCATATTCAGTGCGCGCTCATAACCCTCAGCACCGACGCCCAGGTTGTCGTTCAGGGCGAGGGCGACGTTGCCCAGGTCAGCCATGCTGGCGCGGGTGGCCGTGGCGGTCTTGGACAGAACCGGGGCGTAAGCGGAAAGCGCATCGACATTCTCGATGCCACCCGCAATTAGAATCTGAGCACCAGCAGCCACATCCCCCTGAAACTGGTTGAAATCCTTTGCCGCCTGACGCAGAACATTACCCAGGCGCGCCTCCTCAGCCTGACTGAAGCCGCCGGTGATAGCGATATCGGTCGTCTGATCCTGGAATGACGCGGTAGAGCGCAGCGCTTGCACCAGAGGCGCACCAATAACTGTAGCCGTACCTATCACCTCCAACGCCTGGCCGCGCAACGCCTTGCGCTGAGACGCCAGCGCCTCGCCTCGGGCGATGCTGCCGTTGAGCTGATCCTGCTTGACCTTGAGCTGGTCGATCGTGCGCCCGACCCGGTCGTATTCGGCACGCAGGGTCGCAAGGCGCCCCGCGCCGCTGGCCACAGCGGCCGAGAGGGTCGAGCCGATCTGCTGCTGCTTGGTGGTCAGGCTATCGGTGACGCGCCCCAGCTGCTGCACGGTGCCGCGCACCGAGCCCAGGGCAGCGCGCACGCTGCCACTGACCGCCGCGCCGATGCGAAGACCAACCTCGATATCCCTTGCCATCCCGGCCGCCTATCCGCTGTTGCGCTTCATGGCCTGGAGCCTGCGGTCGATCTCCCGCTCGCAGACGTCGCACCAGCGCCAGTAATCATCCATGTCGAGCGCATTGATTTCACTGGGCTGCAGGCGCAGTACCAGGAGCAGCAATTCGTCCCACGAATGCAGCAACGTCTGCGCCGCGTACCATTTCTTGAAACGTCTCGGTCACCCGCCGGGAGTCGGCAATATGGAGTTCACCCAGGTCTTCGACCGTGAGATTGGTCATGCGTGCGAGCAGCAGGTCTTCGATCACCGCGTCGTCGCGCGAGTGCTGCTGCGCGGCGGAAATATCGCGGCGCTTGAGCGGGTAAATCTTCACCGACGCCAGCGACTCGCCTGTCGGCAGGGTGACGGGGTGCAGCAGCGGCAAGGTGGCGACCGCCTGATTCTGGACTTTTTGAGACATGGCCTTAGGCTCCGTTGATGAAAGACAGGTATCTTCAAGATACGGACAGAATCGCACCGACGGCAGTCAGGGTCTTTTAATGGCCTTTAAAGAAGAAGGGCGCCACCATGGCGCCCCTCGTCTTACATCGCACTTCCCGCAGCAGATCAGGTCAGGCCCAGGTTCGCCCGGTACTTGCTCAGCTGATCTTCACCCCCGACACGGTAGATGTTCGCCAGATAATCGAGCTGCAGCACTTCCTCGCCGGCGACCATCTGGCGCACGTATGTTGCCGAGAACGGCGTCTCGAACGTCGTGTTGGTACGCGGCTTGAACGAGCCCAGCTGGTACTGCTTGAACATGACGGTCATCATGGTCACCAGCGGGATTTCGTCGATACGGCCCTGCGAGTTATGCACTTCGATGCTGCTGCGCGACTGCAGCTGCACCGTCTTGAACGGCGTGGCCACCTTCTTGGCCGCGTCGACATACTTGCTGTTCCAGATGATCTTGCCTTCGAGCTTGTCGATGCCATCGGGCAGCTCGATCAGGCCCACCATGCCCAGCCCCTGGAAGTCGCTCATGACGGCATTCACGCTGCCCAGGTCGACCTCCTCAGCCCGCCCGAAGAACGACGTGCCATCCAGATAGATTGCCGCATTCGTGATGCGGTGCGCATTGAAGCCAGCCATTATTCACCCCCTCCCAGCAGCATCAGATATTCGCCGGTGATTTCCGTTTCAAAGGTGCCGCGCTCGAAGGGCGGCGGCACGGTCAGCTTGTAGCTGAACAGCAGGTGCCCCAGCTCGCGCTGCGTCTGCGGGTTGCGCGCCGGGTCGAACCAGCACTCGAAGCCCAGCAGCGCGCCATCGCCGATCAGCTTGCGGCCGAACTGGTTGACGCTTTCGACGACGCTGTCGATCAGGGATTGCGTGATCGGCATATCGACGAACTGCAGGCAGCTGTAGCGGATGGATTCGTCGATCACATCCTTGGTGCGCCGCACATTCTCGAAGTTCTTCATGTGGGTGACCGTCGGCCAGGCGGCCGTGCGATTGCCCCACAGGCGCAGACCCGTGCCGAACGAGTTGAACACCGTCGTGATGCCGACTTCGTTGAGCAGGTTGACCTCGCTGTATGGATCATCGACCCGAGCCGTCAGCGATCGCTCCAGGCCCAGCACGCCGATCAGCTCCTGGTTGGAGCTGGACCACCAGTAGCCGCGCTCATCATCAACCCGTGCGCGCAGGCCCGCCGCCCGGATGGACAGCGGCTGCAGCCGCTCGCCGCCCGTGGCGCGGTCGTACACATAGACATGGGGGTAATACAGCCTGACCCTCTCATCAGAGGTATTGAAGTTGATTTCCCCCAGCGGCCCACGGCCCGCGATCGCCTGGGCCGGCGTCGCGCCGATGGGCGCGTCTATGTACGCCAGCGCGCCTAGCGAGTTGGCCGAAGCCTTTAGCTCCTCGGAGACGGATGTCAATGTCGAGAACCCAGGCGCCAGCAGTATCTTCGGGAAAAAACCGAACAGGTTGTAGCTGTCGGGCAGCAGCTTGAGCCCAGAGCGGCGGCCGGCCACATCCACGCCGCCGATGATTTCGGTGGGCGTGATCTTGGACGGGTCGGCGTAGACGTACTCCACCATGACGGCGGACTGCGGCGTGATCGTGCCGCCAGGCAAGCGCTTGACCACACCGGACAGCGCCTGCAGCTCGTAATCCGTGCCAGCCACATAAGTGGTCTCGCCATCGACGGATTTGACTGAGGCGGACTGCAGGGCGCCGTGGTCGAGCTGCACCAGGTCGTTCAGGCCGAAGGTGTATTGCTTTGCCGGCGCGGAGTCGCGGTGAATCGCAGGGTCGAGCACGTTGACCACAATGACGGTGCCGGCGCCGAACGCGTGAATGCCTTCGAGCGCTTCGGGAATGCCGAATCCAGGCAGATCGGGGCCGAACTGGGCATCATCGACCTCGCCAAGAGATAGAACCAGCTCGTTCACCGGGCCGATCGGCGCGGAGCCCACCACCGCAATGACGGCGGACTTGACCACCTTGATCGCGCGCGGGCCGCGCTCGACCTCAAGGGACTCAATGCCGTGAAGATAATTTGCAGCCATTATTTCCCCCCTTTGGTGGCTGTGGACGGTGCCCGGGCGGGCTTGGCCGGCACGGGGCTGAGATAGCCCAGGGCCTGCAGCGATTCGGTGTAGCCATGCCCCGCCGGCAGCTCGACGACAGCACCGGGCACGAGCGCAACATCCAGCACACCCCCCTCATGCCGCACCGATGCCGCAGACCGGGGCCCACGGTAGAGATACGAAGTCAGTTTCATGATCGATCCTCGAATGAGATTTCTTGAAGCAAGGGGTCGTCGCCAGGCTCCACCACCTGCACTTGCGTCGTTGTTGTTGCGTACTTCTGGGCGTACTGCCACAAGCCGTTCACCTGACCCAGGAAGGTCTCCTCGGACGGCGCCAGCGGCACCGTGCAGTGCGGCGGGCACCAGCCGGTCAGGCTGGCCCGGATTTGATCCAGGTAGCCCACGACGCCCTGGGGGCCGTTGAGCTTGCGAAAGACGAATGTCAGCGGCAGCACGATGCGGCGGTCCTGGAACACCGCGTCTGTCGCATCGCTATCAGGGAAACGCGAACCACTGAACGCGACCAGGATCGCGCCCACAGGGTGATTCAGCCGATAGGCCTGCGGGTTCTCCGGGAAAAGCTCCACGGCGAGCGCCCGGCCAAAGCCCGTCGCGAGACGGGCGACCACGGCATCCAGGATTGCGGGCGTCTGGCTCATCAGTACGCCCTCCAGGCCGCATCGCCGAACTGCTTGCGCCGCGACCGAACCCGGATTTCCCCCGGCTCAGGCGCTGCCTGGCCGGTTGGTACGCCCAGGGTGATGACGCCGTCGCGGACGTGCTCCAGTAGCCGCACGGTGGTCTTGTGAGCGTCACGCACCGCATCAGGAATGCCGCCCTCCGGGCGCCGGGCATACAGCTCGTAGCGCAGCAGGTGAATCGCTGCGCCCTGCAGAATGGTCGGCACCGGATCGAAGGGCAGCGTGTAGCGACCCCGCATGTAGCCATCGATCAGCTCCTCCACGGCCGCCACCAGGCCCAGCAGCACCGACTCATCCGGGGCGAGCGCCGCCGGGTCGTCATTGGTGAGCTGTAGCAAGGTGGCGGCGGGAATCGCCGCATCGATGGCCGGGCGAGTGGTGTATCGCATATCAGGTCGCCTTCAGCTCCACCAGCGCTTCCGGGTACATGCACATGCACAGGGGATTAGCCTGCGCCTCGACGTCCCAGCCCTTGCCCATACGGCGCTCCTCGGCCTTGGCGTAGAACGGCTGGCCGAGGGTGTTGACCGTTTCGTTGTAGTTGGCTGGCGCATTGAACGTGCGGAACACGCCCTTGGCGATCGGGAACACCTGCGCGATGTCGGTCGGAATGAAGCGCTGGCCGCTGATCGTTACGTCGTACTCCATGAAGGTGATGCCGCCGAACGTGAAGCCATTACGCACATCTCCGCCGATGCGGTCCTGCGCCTCCTGCCAGTTCGCAAACGCTTTTTGCACGTTCGCATGGCCGGTGAAGGCATCAAAGAAGTCTGGGCCCACAAAGGCAGCAAAGCCGGTAACGGCCACGCCGTTGAGTTTCTTTTCCGCGTGGCGCTTGGCCTCCATGCACCCGGCGCGTACGTCCGTGCCGGCAACAGACAGGGCGATGTTCGACTTCTTCTGCGTGACGCCGAAGGCGGCATACAGATCCTCGATCAGCTTGCCATCCGCATCGAGCAGCTTGCCGCGCAACGCACCGACGCGCTGATACTCGCGAGTCGCCTCGATGCTGTTCTTGAGCTCCTGCAGGTGATCGTTGATGATCGCCGCCTGGTTCTGAATCGGCGCTTCCGAGCCGAAGCCGGCGACGCCCTGGATTTGACCGGGCAGCAGCGGACGGGACAGCGGCAGGTGCAGCGTCTCAAACGTGCGGCGGCGGCGGGTGCCGGGCTTGCTTTGCGAAGGGTCGGCATCGCGCGAGATGTTGGGCACCAGGATCAGGCGCCCCTCGTACTCGTCGATCGTCACCGAGGTGGTGGTCACCCCTTTTTCGTCGAAGATGCCCAGGGCGGCCACCTTGCCAGGCACCGCCGGCAGTTTGTTAATCGCCGCCGTCAGGCTGGTTATTGTGAAAAGGTCTTGCAGATTCATATTCGCTCCAGTGGTGAAATTCAGACCTGCGCCACGGCAACAATGCCAAGCGCATCCAGCTCAGCCAGCGCCGCTGTCGTTTGTGGCTCGGTGGCGCCCGCAGGCCACACCAGCGCATCGAGCGCGACCACAGCGCCGCGCTTGATGATCACGCGCGATGTTGCGTCGGCGGCCGTTGCATCGACGGTTTCGCCCAACACGGCCACCGCCTTCTTCGCGGCGCCGGTTCCAGCTAGGTCGACCGCCTGGTACTTGCCGCTCACCAGCGCCAGCACCGTCCCCATGGGGTATGCGGCGCCAGTGGCGAGCACGCCGGCGCCCTTGGTCCAGCCGGCCATTACTTCCTGCAGCAGCAGGTCGCCCAACTTCTTGGGCATTACATGCGTCGTCGCCATCTCAGCGCTCCTTAGGGTTTGCTGCGGGCCTCAGCATCGGCCAGCAGCGGATTGACGGATTCAGGGTTGCTCGCGCGGTGCGTCGTGGCCTGCTCGGAGAAGCTCACAGCCCCAGACAGCTCGGAAAACACGGCGCGCAGCGCAGCGCTCAGCGGCTGCTTTGCGGCGCCTTCGCCGAACTCCAGCGGCGCATCCGGGTTGGCTTCGGAGAAGTCCAGCGCGGCCACCACGACATCCAGGTGCGCAGGCTTCATCCCGGCCGCGACCAGACCTTCCGCAAATTGAACGTTCGCAGCATGCGCATCAGCGCGCTTGCGCTGCTCCTCCTGTTCGAGCTTCTCCTTGAGACGCGCATTCTCCACTTCGAGCGCCTGGGCACGTTCTTTCTCACTCACGGACATCTCCTGTTTGTTAGGTTGGTGTTCGGTAAATGCCACCCCGCCTTCCGGCGCAGCAGCGGATTGGGGAGCCTCACGCGAAGCGCGGGCGGCGTCAGCCAGGCTGTCGATCTCCCACCCCGGCACGACGCGATCGGCCGTGTCCTGGCCAAACTGCGCGATGAGCCACTCACGCATCCGACGCCACAGGCCGGAGCCGATCTCAAGGCCCATATCGGCGAACTCGATGACACCTTCCTCGGCCTCACTGAACTCAACGGGACGCAGGCCCTTGATGGAGGGCGGCTGCGCACCCAGGAAGCCGACGTGGCGCAGGTAGTACACCCCTGGCTTCGGGTTGCCTGGCGCATCGGGCTGATAGAAGCTTGCAGACACCTTCTTGAAGCGGCCCGCGCCCACCATCTCGGCGAACGCGGCATCGACCTGGTGCAGCTGGGCATGCATGCCCTGGCCGTCGGTGGCAAGCGATTGCACCCAGCCATAGGCCGGTGCATCGTGGCGAGGATGCCCCACGACCACTGGCGCCTCATGCAGCGACGGGTCGTAGGCGGCAACGCTGGCCGCCAGGTCGGACTCGCCGAACACGACGGACTGCCCCGACATTGCGGTGTGGGTGCCTGGCTGGAAAATATGGACGGATTTCATCGACTCGGATGCTCGGCAATCGGACATGCCTGGAGTCTGATGGATGACAGCGAGGGAATCTTTTAATGGTGTTTAAAGATTCCACCGTGCTGCGGTGGAACCCCGGGCGGCGAAGGCGCCCGCGCTGGCCGCCGCCGACCGCCTTACAACGGCTTTACAAGCCTTTATAAACGCCGCAGAACGTCAAACCAGGGTATCGGGCCGCATTCGAGGCAGAAACGCCGCCACGGCCCTGTTTTGCCGAGCGGCTATTTTGTGCCCGCCGCCATGGCGATGTGGTCGGTAATGATCTCGACGATTTCATCCTCGTCGTCTTCGGACAGGCCAATAAAGGGCCGCGCCGGGATATCGCCCCAGAGGTGCGGAAACTCGGAGCGCAACCCGCCGAACTGCTGCATTGCTGCGTACTCCATCATGCTGCCCACACGCAGAGCATCGGTGTCGAGCTGATAGGCATGCTGGGTGCGTAGAGTCAGGCTGCGCTCTGCCCCCACCAGCGGCTCATCGAAACCCTTGCGCCCAACGGTCGCCGCCGCGTTGCTCTGCCACTTCGAGCCATCCGGCGCCTTCTTGTCGGCAAACCGTTCGTCGATGCTCAGCAGCTGCGCCTCGCCGATGTTCTTCAGCGCCGGGCCCAGATCGCCCGTCGCGCGCTCCAGCGCCTCGAAAGCGTCATCAAGGCGATCGGTGGCAAGTTCGATTTTGATCATGCTGGCCGCCCCTAGCGCATGCGATTGGATGGTGACGGCCTGGCGGCATCCTCGCCCCTGAAAAGGGTGGCGAAGTAGGCGCGCTTGCCATCCTGCGCACGCGTCAGCACGAGCCGGTACACCGCGCCCGCGATCGACGTGTAGACCAGCCGATCGCGGCCCTGGCGGTACACCTCGCCCTGGTCAATGATCTGCTGTATGCGCCTGTGATCCGCCACGGTCAAACCAGGATGCAGCCGAGCATGCGCAGCGAGACCCTCTTGAGACAGCAGCACCACCGGAGACTCGGCGCCGATAGCCACCCGATCCGCATCGCGCAGCACCGCCACAGGGAACTCACCATCGATATCGCCCAGCACAAAGCGGGCGAAGATATCGGCTTTCACCAGCGCCTGCACATTCAGGCGCGCGATCTCGTTATCCAGCGTCTCGAGCCGAGTGGTGCGACTGGCCAGCGCGCGCGTGGCAGCGGCCTGTTTGCCGGGCGCATAGTCCCACCCGTACTGCACGCCCTGGGGCAGCACATGCACCTGGCCGGTGCGGCCATCCACGTGCTCGTACGTTTCCAGAGGTGGTGTGCGGTCCGGCCCAGCCTTACCCATGCGACGCAAGCGCCGCTCGTTGACCGGCACCCATTGGCACTTGCAGCCAAAGCCCATCGGCGTGGCATGCGCCGCCACCCATGGATCATCCCGGCGCAGCACCATGCCATTCCAGGCGCGGTGATGCAGGCGCGGGTTCTCGGTGCTGCGGTGGCGAAACATGACATAGGGGTTGTAGCGGGCCACGTCCGGGTCATCCATCTGCGCCTGGCGCCCGGCTGCGTGGCTGGTGCGCAAGTTGGTGCTGTAGATCACCCGCGTGCGCCAGGCCGTGCCGTCCACCGATTCCGAGCCCGTCCAGCCCGTCCATCCGCGCTGCGCGACGATCCGGTCGAACTCGCCCCGGAACCACTGAATGCTCTTGCCCTCGTCGATGGACTTCTGGATGGCCTCCTTCAGGTCGGCAACCAGGTCGGCCTTCATGGCGCCCGCCACGATGAACCCGGCGTCGTGCTGGTCCCGCAGCAGATCATCCCATCGCTCAGACGGCAGCGCGACCTTGCGCCGGAAGAACTCCGACTGCTCTGCAAAGGGCTTACGAAACGTCGCCTGAATGGAGGCGTCAGCCATCTTGCACCTCGTCGGCGAGCTGCGCGCGGCCGGCCAGGTCGGCCGCCGCAAAGGCCAGCCCCATGACTTCGGTCAGGCCCGATTCATCCAGGTCGGAGAACTCAGCCAGCAGGCGGGCCTGCAGCGTCTGCAGATCAGGCGCAGACTCGACCAGGCCGGCGATGCGCGAGAGCCAGCCATCCACCACCGGCTGCGCCTGCCGCGCCAGCTCGGGCGCGGCGATATCGGCATAGTCGGGATTGGAGCCGGCCTCGGCAAAGGCGAGCCCGGGCGCGGCGTGCGGCGCGCGCGGCGTCTCGTCGATGTCGCCATCCTGCAGGCCATAGGTGCGCTTCCAGTAGGCATTGGTGAACCGCAGGCCGGCACCGCTGAGCACCTGGTCGCGCTCGGCCTGTGTCTTGTCGATGACCTCCTGCTCCCACATGGCGTAGAGCGGCGCATCAACCGACTCGCCGAAATTCACATCGACCACCAGGCGGATCATCTGGTTCAGTGCAGCGAGCACGATGCCCTTGTCGCCGTCGCGGATGTCCTTGGCCACCTCGGCGCCGGCCGTGGCGCTGGCGCGGTTCGCGTCTTTCTCGGTCGTCTGGTCCTGGCCCAGCAGCGCGACGTT
Source organism: Alcaligenaceae bacterium (assembly GCA_013416435.1). GTDB lineage: Bacteria > Pseudomonadota > Gammaproteobacteria > Burkholderiales > Burkholderiaceae_B > Parapusillimonas. The sequence goes on from JACCEN010000003.1 coordinate 270,581, forward strand.
AACGTCACTGCGGCAGTACTCCAGCAGCGACCGGTACACATCGGCGCTGGCGCCCTTGCCGGTCGCCTCTTTGATTTCGATGCTGGAGTCGTCGGGTATGGCGGCCACGGCGTCCTGCACCATGGCCTCTAGGCTGTCGAGCAGCAGATCGGTCTCGCGATCATCCGCGCCGCGCGGATGCTTGCCCACCACCCAGGGCGCGCCGTACTTCTCGGTGAACTGCACCCAGAACTTCAGGCCGCCTTTCAGAAAGGTTCCCGGCCAGAAGCACATGGCCAAGTCGGGTGAACCGTACGGGTTGGCATACGTGGCATCCTGCCTGGCCACAACAAAGCGCACCGGATCACACAGTTCGCCATCCCGGCCGGCGTCCTGCGCGAGAAAGCGCAAGGCGTTGTTACGATCGTAGCGGAACCACTCGGCGGGCTTGCCCAACACGTCCTCGGGCACCGTCACGCGGCCCAGCGGGCGCCACATCAGCTCCACCGGCTGATATCCGAATAGCGGCGCATCGAGCAGCTCGCGAATGACGCGATCCATCTCCAGGTCGTCTAGCCAGTCGCCGATGAACCGGAAGACCGCTTCGGGCGATGTCTCGCGTCGAAGCCCGCGCTCCAGGCCCAGCACCGCCGCCTTGCGCCGGCGCACATTGCCACCTATGCGTGGCTGGCTCAGCAGGTCGCGGTACGTGGCGACATCCTTGCCCGCAGCCTTCAGTATCGGGTCGGGGTTGGGCAGGTCCAGGCTGCCGAACCCGCCCGTGACGCGAGCGCGGGTTGCCACATGCTGCTGCACCAGGCGCTTCTTTTCGATCTCGGCAAAGCTCACAAACCGGGTCGGGCTGACCCACATTCCTTGTTTCATCAGTAACCTCGCATCAACGATGCCGCTACGCGCGAACGCCGGGACCTGGCGCGCGGCATATCGCCCGGCACTTCCAGCGCCGCATAGTTGGCCAACGCCGCCGCACTGGCAAAGTCACCGTGCCGGTACAGGTCGGGCTCTTTCATATCCTGGGTGCGCGCTTTCACAATCATCGGAATACCATCCACCAGCTCAATAGCGCGCACGTCCTGCTCGTAGTTGTCGTCGCGAGGCATATCGATCATGCCGTCCTCGAACAGCTGCACGAACTTCGGCATCCAGGCCCCGTACCAGGTCCGCGAGAATTTGACCTGGTGGATGCGGTTGCGACCGAACTCATCGGCCGTATCCTCGGCCAGCGTCTCGCCGTTGCCCGACGCATCCAGTGCAGCCGCAGCGAAGCGTGGCAAGTGGCGAATGATATAGAACAGCACCTGCTGCTGCTGGCGCGCCGGCACCTTGTGCATCTCAACGCCGAACGGAATGTCGCGGCGCCGATCCTGCTGGATGGCCATCGGCACGATCGATGAAAAGTCGCGGTGCCGCGCATAGTCCATGCCCAGGAAGTGGCGCAGGCCCGTATCGAGGCCCTCCATGGCCGGCACCAGGTTGATCGCAATCCATTCCTCGACGTAGGCCTCGCGCCGGTACACCGGCTGCAGCACGAAGTCATCGGACAGCACCAGGCGCAGCACCGGGCGATCGGGCACCATGGCTTCTTCGACCCAGACGCCCGGGACACATACGCCCGTGCCGTCGCGCGGGATCGCATCCAGCTCCTCGCGCATCTGCGCCTTGCGTGGGCCGTAGGCGGTGCGAATCTTCGTGTACCAGGCCTTTTTCCCCTCGGCGGTGGGGGCCTCGCCCTTCATGAAGCACACGCGCTCATACAGGCCATTGGCCACCGCATCATCAAAGGTGATGCGCATGGTGGCCGCGTCAGTGCCGTAGCGGCCCTCACGGATATCGGTGGCCATCTGGTTGAACGGATTGGCCTTGCCGTTGTGCGTGCTGATGATGACGATACGCCCGCCCCAGATCAGCAGCGCCGTGGCAGCATCCAGCACCGACGACACATCGCGGTGAAACGCCGCCTCGTCGATGATGACCTTGCCCTGCAGGCCCCGGATGTTGGCCGGGTTGCTGGACAGCGCCACGATCTTGAACCCGCTGGCGTAGCGGATACGGTAGGCATTGATCTGGCGGGTGTTGCCGTGCTCGTCCTGGTCATCGAACAGGAATTCCTCGATCTCGCTCACGCCAGAGGCCTGCGCCTCGGCAATCACCCGCGAGAATTTCGCGCAGTAACCAATGAACTCCAGGCCCTTTTCCTTGGTGTCGCCGATGTAGAACGTGTCCATGCCGCCGGCACTCTTGCGCGAGGCTGCCGTGATCACCGAGTCGAGCGCCTCGGCGAACGTGATGCCGGTGCGCCGACCCTTGTCGCACAGCTTGATCTGGGCATCCAGGCGCAGCCAGGCCGCCTGGTGTGCCATCAGCACACCCTCGGACAGCGGGTTGAAGTTGGCCGGTATCTCGCGCGCCCGGGCAGGCAGCTCATCCCATTCGACGACCCGCTGGGTGCTGGACAAGGGCTTGATCGATGCCATCAGACCCCCAGGAACTTCTTGCGCCAGAACTGGGCCTGCGCCTCATCCAGGCCGCCGGCTTTCACTTCCTCGTCGAGGGCCTCCGATTGCTCCCGCAGCAGGCGCTCGCGCGCCTCCTTGGCAATGGCCTGGCGCTCGCGCAGCGACAGGCTGCGCGTCTCCTGCACCGACTTCGCGGCGCGGGCGATGTTCAGCACATCCTTGATGTCGACGTTGCCCTCGTCCAGGGCGTTGTCGACCGCGTTGATCGCCAGCGTGGTGACGGCCTGCGAGAGCAGCGCGCCAGACTTGTCATCGAACGACTCACCCAGCTCCGCGACCAGCGCCTCGGAGGCAATGGCGATGTTCTTGTGGCTGGCCAGCACCTCCTCGTACGTCTTGCGATACCGGCCCAGGCCCGTGCGGCTGGGCATGACCTCCTCGGCAGCGGGAAAGCGCGCCCGCAAATCGTCGAGAATCTCATCCAGGGTCATGCTGTCTTCACGCAGCAGGCGCTGCAGATGGCTCTTGACCTCGGCCGGCAGGCGGCTCACCTTGGACTTGCGCGCCATATCAAGCACCCGGGCGCTTGACGCCGTCGACCCGCGCCCGGCCGGCTGCGACATCCTGGCCGCGATCGGTCAGCGTGGCCAACAGCACACCCTGGGCGATGTCTTCGATCGCTACCAGCCCTTGCTCCTCCAGCCAGCGCAGCTGCGTGCGCACATGGTCGCGGCTGGGCTCATGCCCCCAGGCGGCCAGGGCACTGCGCAGCACCGAGCTGTTGGCCTTGTAGGTCGGCATCTCGGACAGCAGGCGCAGCACGAGCAGACGCATGTCTTCGACGATGTATTGCGTATAAAGCGCCTTCATTCAATCACCCTTGTTCAGCAGAAACCCCTCGACCCGGCGCAACGACTCACGCATGGGCGTCAAGCCCTCGCGTACGCCATCTACCGCACCATTGACCTTCTCCACGCGCAGCGACAGCTCATGGAACTGCTGCTGGCTGGGCGTTTGCCGGATATCGCTCTCCAGCTTAGTGATGCGCGTGCGCAGGTCGAGCATTTCCTTTGCGCTGGCCGACTGGCGGCCGATGACCCAGGCGTAAATTCCGATTACCGTGACCACAATCCAGCGCATGGCCTCGAAGCCGAATGTGATGTTTGTCAGTTCCAACGAGCTTCCCCTTCAGCGCCGGCCGTGGCCGGCCATTTGTTTTTCATGAACGATCTGGCATTCAATGCAACGCCGCACCCCGGGCACGGCCCGCTGGCGCGCGACAGGAATCGGCGCCTCGCATTCGCAGCAATCCGGCAGCGACACGCCGGTCGGTCGATCGCGCAGGATGTGGCGCAGCGCATTTTCACGCTCGGCCATCTCCAGCTCGGCAGCGCGGTCGATCTCATCCATCAGCGTTCACCCTCGACGTAATCCAGTACCCGACCCAGCTGCGCCTCGACGCCCCTGCATCGCTGCCCGTAATCGGCAATGTGCGCGAGGATATCGGCCTGCGTCACACCTGATTCGCGTAGCCCGGCACCAAGGGCTGCGGCGCTGCGGGGCGCTGCTGCAGCTCCAGCGGCAGGGGCGCCCGCTGATGGGGTGGACAGACCAAGGGCGGCGTTGTACTCGCGCACGAAGCCAGTAGTAAACACGCAGCGAGGCAGCTGCACAGGCGCAGCACCCTCGTGCGGGACATAGACGGTGGTGACATCGCTGATCCTCCCCAAAAGCTCTTTTCGTTCCGCCGCGTACGCCTCGCGCTCGCCGGCCAACTGCTTGGCCAGGCGCAGGCCGTACTCCACCTCACCGACATACCGCTCATGGGCCACGGTATGGGCAGCCGTCAGGGCGTCCGCATGCTGGCGCCGGATATCGGCCAGCTCGGCGCGGCCCAGGGCGTCTGCCTTTTCGTACCCCTGCCAATAACCTGCGATCGCAAGCGCGGCCGCAGCGGCCACACCGGCAAGCGCCTTCAATACCGACCCGGACAACCAGCCTGGAAGCATGCCTATGCCTCCTCGGCACCGGCATCCAGCTTCGACTGGACGGCACCCTGATGCACCACACGGGAGACAGCGGACAGCACTGCGAGCGCGCTAGAGATCGCCGCGTACGGCACAACGCCCATGGCGGGCTGCCAGAGCGGCAGAACTTCACCCGCGGCCGCCACCAGGGCAGCGCCTATAGCAAAGCGCACCGACCACAACCGCCACCAGAAGCGCGCAACACGATCGAGCCTCATACCGCCGCCCCATGATCGACGCCTTGCACGATACCGGCCAGCCTCAGGCCCGCAGCGATCACGGCAGGCGCATACCACCCACCGCCGCCGAGCGGCCCCGGGCCGTTCTCATGCCGAATGATGGCCTGCGTCAGTGTGGCCATGGTGGCATAGCGATAGACGTCGACTGTCTCATCGTCAGGGCCGATACCCAAGGCCGAAGCCACGGCACGGGCATACGCCTTCGTATTGTTTTCATGGGGCGGCGCCCAGCGCTCGATGATTTCCAGCACGGAATCAATGCGGCTGCCGTCGCGGGCGCGGCGCTTGTCCTGGTATGTAATCAGGGTTCGGGCGATGGCGCGAATACCCCATTCAGGCGACTTGAAAACGATGAACCGGCTATCGGTTTGCTGCAGCGCCATGCCCTGCCAACGGGTGCCAGTACGCTCGATATTGCCTGGGTTGTGATTACGGATGCCGCGCGGAAGCGGCTGGGTTTGCGCGGTCATGACGACTCCCTACATTGCATAGGGAGGATGATGGCCGTCGTCGGCGCGTCGGTCTTTTAATTGTGTTTAAGGAAGCGCGGCGCGGCTAGGCATCGGTCCGCAAAAGGCCAAACAACACGCGCATTGCCCTGAAAAACGAAACGACAGCCAGCACAATAAGAAACACCCAGCAGACGGTAATGGCCGGCTGAAGCCGATCAATTAGCGGATGTGTCGCAAGCATGGCCAGCGCAATGGAATAGATGCACAGAACGAAGTTCGCCACGAACGATTCATTGAAAAACTGCAGAATTCCGGCCCAGATGGGTTGCCGCCCTTTGGCCCATTCAATGCGTTTTGATGTGGCTGAAAGCAGTATGCCGTACGAGGTTCCAAGGAAACCCATCAAGATTGACGTGACCGTTGTTGTGGTGGATACAAGCGAATCAGTGAGCGTCAGATTCAGAAGGTGGCCGTAGCGGTACATGCCGTAGGCGGCAGCGGCTGCCCACAGATAAGGGTAGGCCCTTTCAAACAACTGCCGCCATTTTATGTTCTCCATATCACTTTCTCAGAGCATCAAACAATATGCGTCGCATATCATCAGGCCGATAACGCCGACCAGGCGTGAGGGTTACGGCCTTCTCGTCGTAGACCTCCATTTTGACGTCCGCCAACAAGTCGATTGCCTCTACTGGGCCGTCTGCAGCGTCTCGGCCCTTAACGACCAGTTTATCCGACCTCGACCCCCGGCTCATTACCTTCTGCACGAGGCTATCAACGAACCCTTTGTTGATTTTCTGCGTTGCGACCCGAGCATCTACCTTGAAACCAACCACCAACCGCTCAACGCCCGCCTGAACCGACTGCCGCACAGCAGAAGTCAGCGGGCTGCCACTGAAATACGCAATATCGGCCGAGGTGACATTGTCGATGACAGCCTCCACCTCTGTAAATGCGTGCTTATTCGCATATCGCTTCAGGGCGTCGCTATTGAGAACCGGCGTATACAGAAAGCTGTTGGGGCGCCCTGTGACCTGGTCAAAATAAGCAAACAGCCTGCCCGCCCGCACAGCGCCTTGCGTGAACTGCAGTACGAGCCTGCCGGTCGTGGTATCGAAAGCCGCAAAGGTGTTTTCGGTGAGGTCAGCGCGAACACCGATCTGCAGGTCTGAGCTGGGCTGACCAGACTGAGCCACGCCCGGCCAGTTGGACACCCGCGCTGCAGTGATGTGCATAAACCAATCAGAGCCATGCCTATCAACGATTTCCAGCCGCACAGCACCCGGACCCACCACCCGCTCTCTGTGTGAAAGAGAAAGGGCGCTCAACTGGGTCAACACAGAATCGAAGCTGATCCTCGGATGGTTGGGACTCACTGCGTAGTAATGGACTTTAATTTTCCGCGTCATTTGCAGCCTTTACACTTCATTGCTCTTTCGTCATTTTTCGCAGCACGTCTTTTCAAAGGAATACGCCATGCCGGCCACAATTGAAATTCACCCAGGCACCTCAATCTGCGTTCAAGACAATCTCACGATCACCATTGAGGGCCATATATCAGTGGATGCCGTACAACTCACGGCTCTTTCGTCAGCAGACGATAATTCTCAATGTAGTGATGACCATACGGAATAACCACTGTTTCCCCGCAGCCCGGGCAATGCGCGTTGTTGATGGTGATCTGGGTTCTGTACCCCACACCCTCAGGGAGACTCATAGTGATGGTCATTTCCTCGCCGCACGAGCACTTGTGTTCGCGCGTAACCTGCACGTACACCTGCGAAGAAAGCACCCCGTCTTTAAGCGTGAATTTCGGCATAATTTCTCCATGAGAATCACGAATCAGAACAATGCGGTGGCCTTGGCAAGGTCACCACTTTTTTTGTCTCTGGATCAAGGCTGAGCACTCTCAAGCATTCTTTCCCAGTCGCAACCGGGGTGGCAGGATCAGCGACTCGCAAGCATTCCGCCCGATGAGTTAAATATTGGTCATAGGCGAACTGCAAGCTTCCTTTGACAGTCTCACCACCCCGCCGCTGTGTAGCCTGGTGCTCCAGCCACAGCGCTCTTGCGTGCGTAGCGGCTGCTGTGCAGCTTCCCAACGGCTCGAAGACGGTTGAGCCGAAAGCGGCCGTACCTTCATCCACAATCTGACCGAATCGGCGGCTATGTGCGCCCCAGGCTTTCAGGTCTCCGTGGAGAAGAATATCGACAGCATCTTCCAGCGCCTTACTGATCTTCTCAACATGGCGCTGCGCGGCGTCAAGGGCCTCGTCACTGGGGTAAGTGTAGGTTATGGCTATCTCAGGCGGAGGAGCGGACTCGGCCTTAGTCTGCGCAATCGGCGCGGCTTGCGGCTCGAAAGGATCAGGGGCTTGAGCGGCTGGCGCAACTTCCGCGCCCGCAGAGGCTTCCGCTAGGGCCGATGGTGCCGCGCCCTTGCTCGCCTCATCTGTGCCGACAATGGCCGCCAGCACTATCCACGCCCCAACAAACCACGCTACATTCCTGAGCGTCTTGCGCCTCTTCTTTGCTGCAGGATTATCGATGCCGCAATGAGGACACTGCCTTGCTCGGTTGGAAACCTCTTTCTCGCATTCTTTACACTTGCTTAGCGCCATCGCCGCCCCCGCACACTCGACAGAAAATTAAATAAACCACACGTTTTGTTACGTGGCCATTAAAAAAATGGCGGTTGCGCTCGCCACTGTAAAGCACCCGCCGATAAACAGTCTGGCCGCGGAGTTCCTTTTGCCTTCGCTCGCCAGGGCGCGGGCTTTCGCTACGATCTCGTCCGCCGTCTTTGCGTCATGGACAGCGGCCTCCAGGCGAACACGCATCACACCATTTTCCTGTTTTAGCGCCTCGATTTCGGCACGCATTTCGACCATCGCCGCATGGGCTTGTTTTTCAGCTTCTCGCGCTTGCGTCAGCGCCCCGATCATTTCGGCTTCCTCTCGCAAGAGGCTCAAGACGGTCTGGGCCGCTGGAAGATCAGCAATGCGCATCTCCTCCACGCTGCTCACCCCGACTGCCCGGTGCAGCGTCTTCCAGACGAGCCCGCCACTTTGACGCAAGGCCAAGGCCACTTTGCGCACATCCTGATTGAGAGCGCGGCGCTCATGTGACGTCAACGCGCGGCCGCGTTCGGTACCGCCAAATTCCTGAATCACTGAGTCGGCCTGAATGACCTGCCCCACGGAACGGTTGAATTCCTGTTGCCTCATTTCTCTGTTTTATCTCCCACAGAGAGCTTCACGCCCTTCTGCACAACCCGCCTGCCTTTCACCGCCTGCCCGACATTTCCATGGAATACCTGTGAGGATTTCGTGGCGGCCGACCCTTCTATGCCGCTGAAACCCAATGCGGCCTTGAGGATGAAATCCTGCTGCTCGGGCGTGCCGGCCCGATAGGCATCAAGGACCACTTGCTCCCTGGGCGACAAATGGTGCGTTAACGCGCTGTTTGAGCGTTCTCCAGACAGCACATAGAGCACATCGACACCCGCCCTCATGGCGGCCGCCAAATACCGCGCATCAGGGAAACGCTCTCCCGCCTCATACAGCATCTGCGACTTTTTGGTGACGCCGGCGATCTCGCCCATCACCGGCTGCGTCAAGCCTAGCCTGAGCCGCTCTTCCTTCAGCCTATCTCCAATAGAAACCGTTTGGTTCATTTATGCCTTTACAAGAAACCGTTTGGTTCCTATAATTCCCCTACACACTTAATTACCAACACGGCTTAGTAACTACGTTCCAGCGTAGACCAAGCCACCCAAACAGCAAGGAGCGTCTCCATGAAATTACGCACCATCGAAGACGTCAGGGCCGAATTTCAAGCCACTGGCGTCCCCATTGCACAGTGGGCTGTCGCCAACGGCTTCTCGCCCACCATGGTTTACCACATTCTATCCGGCACCCGTAAGGGCTTGCGCGGCGAAGCGCACAACATCGCCGTCAAGCTAGGCCTGAAAGAAGGCGTGATCTGCGCCAACCCGGCCCGCGCTCTGGACGCCCCTCGTCGCCGTCCTGCCGCAACTGCTACTGCTGGAGTGTAACGCCATGCATCAGAAAGACCCCGTCGCAGCCGCCATCGACGATCTGGCCCAGCAGATTTCCCAGGCCGCCGATGAGAAGGCCTTCGCCGCCGCCATCGTCCATGCCATTCGCCAGCAGATTACAGAACCCGCTGTATTTAGGAAACCGAAGAGCGAGGAAGAGATGGCCCGCGCCAAGCAGGCGATAGAGGATTACATCGTGGCCTCTAAACAGCGGATTTCAGGATGGACGCCACATGCTCTTCGCGGCGATACATCTCCTCAATCAGATAGTCCGGCGCGTGCTTCGTGAACATCTGGAGCGTGGCCATGAATTCATCTTGCGTAACCAGCTTATTCGACACCATCAGGTACGCCATCGTCTTGCAGAGATTGAGCGCCTCCAGGGTGTCCGCCAGCGCCACCAGGTGCGGCTCTTTATGCAGTTGCCGGATGCGGCCGTCCTTGTCTTGTATCAGTTCCATGTTGATCTCCGTTGAAATGAATTGCCCCAAATTTAGCCTGAAAGAATTGGAAACACGCATTTCCAATCGCCTGTTTTTCTGGAAGCCCCTGCTGACGCGGCGGGCGCAGGAGTTCTGACGATGTCGCGCAATTGGAAACGGGTCTATCCCAACACCCTGGTCGATGCGCTGCGGCTCTGCAAGGACCATGCGCTGGAGAAACGCCGCCTGTCGGTCGAGCGCATCAGTGAGCTGATGGGGGTGTCGCCGGACGTTCTCTACAAGTGGCTGTCCACTGGGCGTATGCCTGCCGCTCTGATATCGGGCTACGAGCACATCTGCGGCATTGACCTGGCAACCCGCTACCTGGCCAGCAGCTCGGGCCGGCTGCTGATCGACATCCCGACAGGTCGCCACCTGGTCGGCGAAGACATGACGGCCCTGCACAGCGCCTTTGCGGATGCCACCAAGCTGCTCAACGACTTCTATGCAGGTCGCGCCGACCAGGCCAAGACCCTGGAAGCACTGACTCATCACATGCAACAGGTGGCCTGGCACCACGGCAACGTGACTGCGCACGCCAACCCTCAATTGGAGCTGGGCTCATGAATGGTTCTATGAAATTAAAAAGTGCTGGTCAGCGACTTCGCCACGCTATTGCTCTGCGCGTCCTGAGAATGGCTTTTCCCGCAAGCATGCGGCAAGCGCAATCAGCACTTGTTCTGCCGCTTCCTGGGTCAGCAAAACAGGCCATCGAACATCTTGATCTGGTGGCCCTGCTACGAACTCCACAGATATGTATTGACCCAGCGCATCCCAGCTTGCCGCCCGTACAGATTTCAGCGTTGCTAGGTGGTGCTGAGGTGCTGGTGCTGAGGCCGACCCACCTGCGACCCGACGAATCAGATCGTTGATCGCATCCTCGTTGCCTTCGAGGAGCTGTTTGATGAGTTCATTTTTTTCCATGTCGACACTCGGTGAGATAAATGAGTAACGAATATACCAACGAGCCGCCAAAACTCAGCGCAGCCGGTCGCGTGCTGCGCGTTCTGAAGGCGCTGAAAGGCCACAGCCTGACAGGCCTGTCGAATGGCGAGATTGCCGCCGCGACGGGCGAGTCGGCGCCGAACGTGACGCGGGCGCTGGCCGTTCTGGTCGAGGAGGGCCTGGCCGTCAAGCTGGAGAACGGTCGCTACGCCCACAGCGTCGGCATGCTGCAGATCGCCCAATCCCACCACAACCATATCAACCAACTGACCGCCCGCGCCGCCGAAATGCAGCAGCGCATCGCAGCGGGTGCGTACTGAAACAGGAGCCATCATGGCAAGAACGAAAAGCCCAACAACAATTGATGCCGGCGGCGGTGACATCGCTCCGGAGGTGGCCGAAAGCATCCTGCGTCAGCAGAATGAAGCGTCCGAGCGCCTGGCCCTGGTGGTGGCGCAGTTCGGCGACGGCCTGCCATTCGACCCGCATCGCTATGAGTACATCATCCGCGACCACCTGGCGCGCAGCGCGGAATCCATGCTGGCCGCCGGCCGCGCATTGATCGTGGCTCGCGAGTCGCTGCCGCATGGCGAGTTCATGCCTTTTATCTCCCGCATCGGCATAGAGCATTCGCTGGCGAAGCGAATGATGCAGGCCGCCGTGAAATTCTCCGACGGTGCGACGGCCAAGCTGGTGGATGCGGCCGGGAACAAGACCAAGCTTTTCGAGCTGCTCGTGCTGGATGATGAGGAGATCGAAGTGCTGGCCCAGGGCGGAACCGTCGCAGGCCTGGAACTTGACGACGTCGAACGCATGAGCGCGGGCGACTTGCGCAAGGCGCTGCGCGAGGCTCGCGAGGAAAAGAAAGCCGCCGATCAGCTGATGAGCGAGAAGAACACCGCCATCGACCGGCTTCGCGCCGAGATCACCAAGACTGCGACCCGCATCCAGAGCACGCCGCCCGACGAGGAAGCCCAGGCGCTGCGCGCCGAGCTGACCGCCCAGGCGCATGGCGCCGAACATGCCGTGCGCGGCGGCACTCGCGAGGCGATCGCGGCCCTGACTGCGCACGCCCTGGAGCATGGCGGCGATCACGGCAGTGTCATCGCCGGTGTGGTGGCGCAGATTCAACAGGCCATCGACGACCTGCGCGCCGAGTTCGCCATTGCCGGCGTGGCGCCCATGCGGCCCGAGTGGGCAGAGGAGTAACCATGCAGGGCGCCGTCAATCAACAACTTTACGAGTTCGCCGCCAGGTGGCAATCAGCACCGCACGGCGCCAAGGGCAGCATCATCGACGAGGCTGCTCAGCACCTGGGCCTGGCTCGCGCCACGCTGCACAGAAGGTTCAAGGATATGGTCGCCACCAGCACACGTAAGCGCCGCGCCGACGCCGGCACATCGGCCCTCACTCGTAGTGAAGCGCTACATGTCGCCAGCGTGCTCATGGAGTACATGCGCAAGAACGGCAAGTTCAACGGCAAGATCGAGCTGGCCATCGATCAGCTCCGGGCGAACGGCCTGATCCGCGCCGAGCGCGCCGACCCGTCGACCGGCGAGGTCGTGCCGCTTTCGACCAGCAGTATCTCGCGGGCGCTGCGGCTCTATCAGGTCCACCCCGACCAGCTGCTGCAGCCCGACCCCGTGATGCCGCTGGCCAGCCTGCATCCGAATCACGTCTGGCAGATCGATGCCAGCCGCTGCATCATGTACTACCTGCCGGCGGCCGCAGCGGACAATGGCCTGCGCATCATGGATGAAAAGGCGTTCTACAAGAACAAGCCGGCGAACCTGATCAAGGCCATGCGTGAGTCGCTGTGGCGCTACGTGGTCACCGACCATTGCAGCGGCTGGCTGTATGCAACCTACGTCACCGGCGGCGAGACATCGCCCAACCTGCTGGACACGCTCATCGGCGCCATGGTGCAGCGGCCCGGTCATGCCATGCACGGCGTGCCCAAGATGGTGATGCTGGACCCCGGCAGCGCCAACACCAGCGCCACATTCAAGAGCCTGTGCCATGCGCTGCGCATCCGGGTGCAGATCAACAAGCCGGGCAATCCACGCGCCAAGGGCTCGGTGGAAAAGGCGCAGGACCTGGTCGAGCGCGACTTCGAGGTATTGCTGAAGACCCTGCGGCCCGATGAGTGCGACACGCTGGAGAAGATCAACGCGCTGTGCGAGAAGTGGGTGGCGTACTGGAACGGCACGAAGATTCACTCACGCCATGGCATGACGCGTGACGCCGCCTGGCTGCGCATCGCTGCGGACCAGCTCGTGGCCGCGCCGCCCGAGGATGTCATGCGCCTGGTGGCGGTCAGCGCCCCCGAGAGTCGCGTAGTCAGCCCGCAGCTCACCGTAAGTTTCCAGGGCCGCGAGTACAGCGTCGCGGCCGTGCCGGGCGTGCTGGTCGGCGAGCGCCTGCTGATCTGCCGCAACGCCTTCGACCAGGACAGTGCCCAGGCCGTCGGCCACACCGACGACGGATATGAGGTGTTCCATGTTCTGCCGCAGGTCGCCAAGGACGCCTGGGGCCAGGTCGTGGGCGCACCCATCATCGGCGAGACGTACAAGCGTCACAGCGACACGACCGCACAGGCCAATACCAAGGAAATCGAGCGCCTGGCCACTGGCACCGACACCGATGAGGCGGCAGCCGCTGCACGCAAGCAGGGGCGCAGTTTCATGGGCGGCAGCTTCAACCCGCTGGCGCACATGGAACAGACCGTCCTGGCAACGCCGTTGCCGCGTCGCGGCAGCGAACACGGATTGAGCGCGCCCGTTGTGCATGTGCCGCCGCTGACGCACATCGAGGCGGCCATGGCGATCAAGCCGCGCTTTCCCGACTGGTCCGCAGAGCATTTTCAGTGGCTCCAGGCCAATTACCCCGATGGCGTGCCCGCTGAAGCGGTGGATGCCGTCGCCGAGCGGCTGCGCGACGCCAGGCGCCCGCAGCCGGCCCCGGCCCGTCTGGTGAGGGTGGCGTGATGGCGCGACGAGAGCTGAAACTGAAAGCGCTTCTGGGCGAGCTGCAGGTATCGCAAGCCCAGCTTGCCCAGGGCATGGAAATGAGCCCGGCGGCGATCAGCCTGCTGCTGGTTCACAACATCTGGCCGCGCAAGCGCAAGCGGCAGCACTTGATTGCTGCCGCAGAGAAATTCTTGAAGGAAAACGGCGCGACAGACGAGCAGCTTGCCGACGCCTTTGAGACTGAAGAATGGGCCCCCGAGCGTGCCGACGCCCGGAAGCCCGACCCCACAACCGAAACCGTAGAGGACGACATCATGTTACTCCGAAAGCAGGCGCTGTCACCAGCGGCCCGGCAGCACTTCTTCCTGGTGCGCGACCCGTTCGCCGAGATCGCCAGTGCCGACCAGGTCTATGCGAACGACGCCATTCGCTATGCGCGGCTCTCCATGCTGGACAAGGCAAAACACGGTGGCTTCATGGCCGTGGTGGGCGAGAGCGGCGCGGGCAAGTCCACGCTGCGCCGTGACCTGATCGAGCGCATTGACCGCGAGAACCTGCCTGTGCGCGTCATTCAGCCGTATGTGCTGGCCATGGGCGACTCCGACAGCAAGGGCACGCCGCTGAAGGCGCTGAACATCGTGGAGGCCATCCTGGCCGACATTGCACCGCTGGCGAGGCTAAAGCAATCCCACGAAGCGCGCTTCCGCCAGGTGCATAACGCGCTGCGAGAGTCGCACCGCGCCGGCAACCGGCACGTGCTCATCATCGAGGAGGCGCACTCGATGCCAGTGCCCACCCTCAAGGCGCTCAAGCGGTTCGTCGAGCTGGAGGAGGGCTTTCAGCGGCTGCTGGCCATCATCCTGATCGGCCAGACCGAGCTGGGCATGAAGCTGAGCGAACAGAACGCCGATGTGCGCGAGGTGGTACAGCGCTGCGAGATCGTGACGCTGCCGCCCCTGGCCGACCTGGGCGACTACCTGAAATTCAAGTTCAAGCAGATCGATGTGTCGCTGCAGAAGGTAATCGACGACAGTGGCATTCAGGCCATTACAGATCGCCTGCAGCCGCCCGTGCCGCGTGGCCATGCGCAGCGCTCGCTGCTATATCCGCTTGCCGTGGGCAACCTGCTCACTGCCTGCATGAACCTGGCCGCCGAGATCGGCGCGCCGACCGTCAATGCCGATATCGTCAAGGGGGTGTGACATGGCTGCCGTACTGCAACTTTTCCCTGGAATGGCCGCGCTGCCCGAGCAGGCGCCGCCCACGATCTACACCCCGGAGCGCATCGACCAGCTCTCGCGCAGCAACGCCGTTGCCCGCCGTCTGCGCCAGCTGGGCTACCAAGTGATCGACGAAGACGTCTGGCCCGATGATGGTGGCGCGCCGATTCTTCGCCTGGACGCCAGCGCGATCGGCGATCGCGCCGTGCGGCGCCTCGGTTGCGGGCTCACCTATAACGCCGACGTCGACCACTACCGTACCCACATCGACGGTGTGCGCGTGTGCTGGCAAGGGGGCAAGAAATGACCCAGGTCGTTCAGTTCCCCAGCATGACCAACCCTTCGGCGCTGAGCACGGTCGATGAGCTTCGCGCGGCGCTTGAGTCCGCCAACGCCGAGATCATGAATCTAGCGCTGCGAAACTCGATGCTGGAAATGTCGGTTTCGTACCTCGGCAACGATATCGCTGACGTTGCGCAGGCTTTCAGCGCCGGCGACATGGACCAGCTGCTGCCTGTTTTGCAGCGAATCTCCACGCGGGTCGCTGCCACGAAGACGTTGGCGCAGGCGGCGCAGCAGGCGAAGGCCGCAGCCGAGCGGGCGCACTGATATGCCGTTGCCTCCCGTCACTTGCCCGAACTGCCGCATCAGCGCAAGCCTGGACGTGTTCTTGTCCGAGGACTCTGTGCGCGCAGCGCTGGATGCCGTCATTGACGCGCATCCTGCCGGTGAGAGCCTCATCAAACCGATGCTGCGGTACGTCGGGCTCTTTGCGCCCTCCAAGTCGCGGATGTCGTACAGCCGGATGGCGACGCTGATCGAGGAGATCGCCCCGGCCATGCGGGCTGCGCAGATCGAGCGCAGCGGCCGGCAGTGGCCGGCGCCGCTCGAATACTGGCAGCAGGGCTTCACGCTGGTGCTCAGCCAGGCGCACCAGGGCGCCCTGATTCTCCCGCTGAAGTCCCACGGCTATCTGCTGGAGGTCATCGCCCGCATGAGCAGCAAGGCGGAAAGCCAGGCCGAGTCCGTGCGCGAACACCAGCGCGCCGGCCATTCAGGCGCCGGCCTCACGGCGGAGCGCGCCGCGCAACCAGTTATCACATCGTCAGCTCGCGAAGCGATGCCTGCGCACATCCGCGAGCAGCTTTTCAACACCCTTAAAAAAGGAACCGCACCATGACAGAACAGACCCAGATTCCAGAGGGTTACAAGCAGGACGCCCAGGGGCGCCTGATTCCCGAAGACAGCATTCGCCCCATCGATCTGGAGCGCGATCTATTGGTCGCCCAGCTGGTGGATGGCGCCAAGCAGTGCGCGGCCGAGCTGCGCGAATACAAGGCCCGCGCGTTTGCGGATATCGCCGCGTTCGTTGAGCTTTCCGCCGAACAGTACGGCGCCCGGGTCGGCGGCACCAAGGGCAACGTCACGCTCATGAGCTTCGACGGCCGCTACAAGGTGCAGCGCGCTCACGACGAGTCGATCACGTTCGATGAGCGCCTGCAGGCCGCCAAGGCGCTCATCGATGAGTGCCTGCGCGACTGGACCAAGAGCACGGGCCCGGAGATCCGCGCCCTGATCGATCGCGCGTTCGAGGTCGGCAAGACCGGGCAGCTGAACACCGGCCGCATCCTGGCCCTGCGCCGCGTCAATATCGACGACCCGCGCTGGCAGGAGGCGATGCAGGCCATCAGCGAATCGGTTCAGGTCGTGGGCAGCAAGGCATACATCCGCGTATACGAGCGCCAGGGCGACTCCGACCGCTATGTGCCGATTCCTCTTGATGTGGCGGGGGCATGATGACGCAGACGGCAAAGCAAATCGCTGCCGGACAGCGGCGGTCACTTCGCGCGATGCGCAAGAAGATTCTCGACATGGCGGCGGCCTGGGACGAGGTCGATCAATTCAACATGAACACCCTGGAGGAGCTGGCCGACCAGACCGAGAAAGTCGCCTGCGGCCTTGTAAATGAATCGTCGGAATGGGAGCCCATGCCATGACTGCAATCACCGTGCGATTCGAGGATCGCGGCCAGGACTTCCTGGAATTTGACATCGAGAACGGCAAGATCATTGCGGCTCGACCATTCCAGCACGACATCTGGGCGGGCCGCGAGGTTGTGAGCACAGGCATTGCGGCTGGCGACTACCTTGTCATCCGCACCGCTGCGGGCCAGCGCACGATCATCCACCCGGTGGCCGAGGTGCGCCCCCTGGGCGAGCCTCTGCAGATTGGCCCGACTGATATCTAACCCGCCGGGATAGCCCGGAACCCACCCCTCTCTATATATAGGAGCCATCATGGCCTTGACCAAGAAAGAACTCATCACCGCCATCGCCGACCAAGCCGGCCTGTCGAAAAACGGTGCAGAAACGATGCTCGCCGTCGCAGGTGCCGTGCTGTTGGAGCAGCTGCATGAATGCGGCGAACTCACTCTGCCCGGTATCGGCAAGTTCACTGTCGTGGAGCGCGCAGCGCGCACCGGCCGCAATCCTCGCACTGGCGAGCCCGTAGAGATCAGCGCCAAGCGCAGCGTCAAGTTCGCCGCCGCCAAGCCACTCAAGGATGCGCTGAACTGATATTCGCGAAACGCCCCGTGAGGGGCGTCTGCCTGGCGCGGTGGCCAGGCACTGATGAGCAGCCAGAGGACACATGAACAGAGACGACATAATCCGCAAAATCAAAGCATGCCTGGACATGGCGCGCAGCGGCGCGCCGCACGAGGCCGCAAACGCGATGCGCCAGGCGCAGGCGATGATGGCAAAGCACGGCATCGATCATCCCGATGTACTGGCCAGCGACGTATCCGAAACATCGGTATCGGCGAGCGCTGCCGAGAGGCCGGCCCTGTATGAGTCGCAGCTGGCCGCCCTAGTCGGGTCGACGAGCGGCTGCGAGGTGATTTTTTCGCGCGGTGGCTGGAATGCGCCGCTGGGCCGCTGGGTGTTTATCGGATGCTCGCCGGGCGTTGATATCGCCGGCTACTCCATGGAGGTGCTGATGCGCCAGCTGCGCAAGGCGCGGCGCGAATACATGGATACCGAGCTGCGGCGCTACAAGAAGAAGAACAAAACCATCCGCGCCGACGCGTACTGCGACGCCTGGGTGATGACGGTTTCGCGGCTCCTGACGCGCTACGAGAGAACGGACGAGCAGGCGCAGGCGGTCACGGCATACATGCGCTCGCATCATGCCAACCTGGGTTCGCTGCGTCCGACGGCGCGTCACAGCAACAAGGTGGATACCACCCGAGATCAGATGCGCGGCCATCGCGATGGCAATGGAGTCAGCTTGCGCGACGGCGTCGGCAGCCGCGCCGCGCCGCTGCAGCTGGGGAGATAGGCACATGAAGGCGAAAGACACTGCTCGGCGAACCCAGTTGATTCGGCTGATTCACGTTGCGAAGCGCGATCTGCACATGGGTGACGACACGTACCGGCATATCCTGATCAGCATTGGAGGTCGTGACTCGTCTGCCGATCTGCCGGTTTCCAAACTGGGGGCAGTGTTGGAACACATGAAGAAGGCCGGCTTCAAGGTCCGTTCCAAACAGGGCGGAAAGCCGGGCCGAGCCATGGCCATGGACACCGAAAGCCGGAAGGTGCGGGCGTTGTGGCTCTTTCTCCACGAGATCGAAGCTGTGCGCGACCCCTCGGAGGGCGCGCTGGCCGCCTACGTCAAGCGCATGGCCGGCGTTGATGCACTCCAGTGGGTGAACGGAAAACAGATTGAAACCGTAATCGAGGCGCTCAAGAAATGGGCGATGCGCGTTCTTCCTGGTCTCGTTCGGGAAATGGCCCACGCCACCGACAGCGCGGCCATGTCGCCCGACATGGCCCAGCGGCTGAACGGGGCGCTGGCCAACGCATTTGCGCGCAACACCTTCGAGCCGATGCGCATGGCCTATGAAATGTTGCGCGATCTTCCAGAGCACTCCGAGGTGGACCAATGACTGACTCTTTCCGAAGCAAGGGGCCCGAACTGCTGCGCGACCTGGCCGACCAGGTCAAGGACGTGCTGATGAAATACGGCGAGGAGCGCGAGGAGCGCGCCGAGCTGCTCGGTGTCGAGGTCGCCGAGCGGATATCGAAGAACTGGGGCGGCATGAACATCTACATGCCGCTGGGCGTGGTCATGCAGCGGCACCGGAAGGCCATCGAAATCTGGAACGACTTCGACGGCAGTAATGTTGACCAGGTCGCACGCAAGCATGGCGTGTCGATCCAGTGGGTGTACAAGATCATCAAGGAAATGCGGGCGGAGGAACTGGCCCGGCGGCAGCGCGATCTGTTCGATGGCGGGGTCGAATCACAGGCTGATCAGCCCGCCTGATCTACAATTTCGGAGCTGAATCGCCCGATTACAGCTTTTGCAGCCTGTGCAACACAATTGCAGCAAGCGTCCCGATAAATCCCGCGTTCGACCAAAATATCCCGCATTTATCGCGCTTACCCCTTAGGATTTATCTCACTTCCCTTCATCAACTGCGACAAAACACAAATGAGAATCATTGTTAATATACGAGGTTTGAATCTCCTCCGGCCTCGTCTGACATGTCACGTTCGCCCACGTTTCCGAAAGGTTGGCTCGCGCATTATCGCGAGCTCATCGGGACATGGAAGCGGCGCTCGAGTTCCAGCTTCGATGCCGAAGATGCCGCTCACGACGCCATCGTCGGCATGCTGGAGAACGGCGGCAGCACCATCGAAAATAAGCGGGCCTACCTGCACCGCAGTGTGGCCAACGGCCTGATCAACCGTTATCGCCGTGAGCAGTCTTTTCCCACGTTGCCGCTTCATGAGCTGTCCGAGAGCGAACATCCGGTCATGGACGGTGTCGAAGCGGCCGCCCAGGTTTCCGAGCTTTCGCAAGCGCTGTCGGACGCACTGGGCGAACTGCCCCCCGCTTGTCAGCAGGTTTTTGCCTGGCATCGGCTCGAGGGCTGGACTGTGCCGGTTTACACCGGCTACTACGGGGCGCCGAGAAACGTGATGGTCAATATGCGGTATTCGTTCTAGGGTCGAGCGGGCATGTCGGCCATCTTCGCGCAGCATGATTCGTGGCACGAAAACTGCTGAAAGGTACTTGGATACCGCTATACCAAGCTGCCCGCGAGCTTGGCGTAGCGGCCATGAAACCAACAGCAAGGAGCTGCAAATGAGCTATATCGAACGTGATACTTATGGAATGTACAAGCGCTACGATTCAACTGGTCCGGGGCCCGAGACCATGGGTGCTTCAACGCTGATCGGCAACGATGTCTATAACGCCCAAGAAGAGGATCTGGGCGACATCAAGGAAATCATGCTGGATGTTGCCTCGGGCAGGGTTTCCTACGCAGTGCTTTCGTTTGGCGGATTCCTCGGTATGGGTGAAAAGCTGTTTGCCGTGCCATGGGCGGCCCTGAAATTGGATCCTGTGAACCATCGGTTCATCCTGGATGTCGACAAGGAACGCCTGAAGAATGCGCCCGGGTTCGACAAGGACAACTGGCCGGACATGGCGGACCAGTCATGGGGTCGGCAGATTCACGATTATTACGGCACCGCTTATCCCGACAGTTCTCGCTTGTTGTAGACGTAGCGCATGGCGGTGCCCGGGCCGCCATGATTTGTTTATGATAAGCACCTATGGTGAATGATCGGAAAGAAAAATTACGCAAGCTGGGCGCCGAGGTGCTCGCCGAAGCCTTGTTGGAGCTCGCCAGTCGGGACGACATGGCCGAGGCGCTTCTGACGCGCCTGCTTGCCCCGGCCGGTAGCGCGAAACCTCGGATTGAGGGCCAGCTCAAAGCGCTGTATCGCGACGATCGTTACTACGATTGGCAGTCTGTTGACGTGCTCGCCTCGAAGCTGCACATGATACTGAGCGATATTTCTTCGTCTATTCAAGATCCCGAACTGGGCGTTGATTTGGTGCTTCGTTTTTACGAGGCGGACGCTGCCGTCTTAGGACGTTGCGACGATTCCGATGGATATATTGGCGATATTTATCGCATCGAAGCGCCGGAGCTCTTTCAACGCTATGCGAAAGGGCTCACCGACAAGGAAAGCCTGCTGGCGAGACTCAGGATACTGATTGCAAGCGATGAATATGGGGTGCGCGACAATCTCTTGAACGATGCGCATGAATGGTTGACCGAGCCCGAAATGCGGTTGTTTGCGGAGGATAACTTGGCATGTGCCTTGGCTGACAGAGATCCCCATCGCCGGTTTCACTGGTCTAACATGGCAGAAACCATGGCGTCCTTCCTGAACGATGGCGCACTGTTCGAGCACATACGATGTGCCACTTCGGAAACTCTTGGCGCTGCTGCACGGGCTGACATGGCCGAAGTCCATCTTGCAGGGGGCGATCATGCCAGAGCGTTGGAAATGCTGGACCAAGTCGCCGCCGATGACCTGTTTCAACTCGGTCGCCGCGATCAATTGCGCCTCAAGATCTATCAACAAACGGGTCGGAAGGCAGATGCCGAGGCGGTAGCATGGTGCATTTTCAGTCGCTGCCCAGGCATGGTGGGGCTCGACCGTTTGCTGGAAGTCATTGGCCCATCCCGGCGTGAGGAGGTCATTGCACGGGAGGTCGAACGCATTCAGGCAAGCTCGACGTTTTCGCTGATCGATGCTGATTTTCTACTCCAGACTGACAATGCGGCTCGGTGCGCACAATATGTCGAACAGCACGCAGGGCAGATAGACGGGCGAGACTATTCCTACCTGCCTGGACTGGCCCGTGACCTGAAGTCTCAAGGGCATTTATTGGCGGCCACCATCATTTTCAGAACGCTCCTGGTGTCTGTGCTCGAGCGCGGCGCGGTAAAAGCATATCGTCATGGCGGCGCATATTTACGCCAACTGACAAAATTGGCTCCTCTCATCGTCGATTGGAAAACCCTGGAAGAGCACGAAGCTTTCTATCAGCATTTGCAAGCCAGGCACGGCCGGAAGCGCTCGTTCTGGGCGCAAGTCGACGACGCGGAATCTTGATGGCGCCTATATGCCGCTGGGTCACGTATCGGGTGGCTCACTTCATGGCAATGCCTGGTGCGCTATTTCAACAGCGCCCTAGTTCATTCTGACGAGAATGTCGCTTACTTCTTCATCGCTGGTTTGCGGAAACGATGCATACCATTTTCCGACTGCTTGAAACAGCGGCGGGGTAAACAGGCAGACGATTTCATCGACTTGAGCCGCCAGCGCGTCGCAGGCCTCCGACGACGAGACAGGCACGGCGACCACCACTGCCGCCGCATCGTACTTGCGCGCCGCGGCCACCGCTGCCTGCATGGTCGAGCCGGTGGCAAGACCGTCGTCCACAAGAACGACGGTCTTGCCGGCCAGCGCGAGGGCGGGGCGGCCGGCGCGATAGTGGTGCTGGCGGCGATCGAGTTCTTTTCGCTCCGCTTCCTTGACCGCGTCCACCGCCTCGCGCGTCAGGCCCATGGCACGGACCACGCGCTCGTCCAGAATCATGATGCCGCCCGGCGCGATGGCGCCCATGGCGTACTCCTTGTGGCCCGGCACACCCAGCTTCCGGACCACCAGCACATCCATGGGGGCGTCCAGAGCTGTGGCCACCTGTTCGGCAAGAGGAACGCCGCCGCGCGGCAGGCCCAACACGATGACGTCTTCGCGTCCTCGATAGACTTGGGGCATGGCGTTGCCCAATTGCCGCCCGGCATCTTTACGGTCTTTGAAAAAAGGAGGCATGCGGCGCCTGCAGGCA
The DNA here is from genome assembly GCA_013416435.1 of Alcaligenaceae bacterium. Lineage (GTDB taxonomy): Bacteria > Pseudomonadota > Gammaproteobacteria > Burkholderiales > Burkholderiaceae_B > Parapusillimonas. The sequence continues at coordinate 293,153 of JACCEN010000003.1, forward strand.
GTGTGAGCGACAGCAGTCGGTCAGCAACTCGAATGCCTGTTCCGCGACTGGCTGCGGCGTTTATGCGGGGGGATAGGTCACCGTGCCGTCTTCCCGCAGAATCGCGCCGGGCGTCAGTTTGGCGGGATCGAGACGGCCCAGTCCCATGATGTGGAGCACGTCTTTCCCCCGGGCGATAAGGTGGTCGGCGACAATGCGCCGATGGCAGCGCCACCACACCGCTTCGGAGCACATGATTGCGCTGGGCCGTTGCCGGCCCATGGCCATCAGTTGTTGAAGTCCGTATAGAAATTCGTCGGTCAGCGCATAATCGGCATAGTTATGAAAGCTGGCATTCTCCCAGAAGCCGTTCGTTTCACGGGGAATCGTCCTGGACTTGCCGCGCAGCCCGCCGAGCGCCGCGATGCGTTCATAGGCGACATTGAACCCGGCGAGCGAGCCGGGAAGCGTGTCTTCATTGAACTGCGGATTTGCCCGGGAGCGGGGCACGGTTCTGATGTCCACCAGCACTTCGACGCCGGCGTCAGCCAGCAAGCCTGCGAAGGTTTCCAGGCTGCGGTTTGAGTGGCCAATTGTAAAGAACGGTCGCGCCATGGTCGGCTCTTGCGGTTGCGTACGTCAGAAAAGAGGATGGCTGGCGGTCTTCAGGCCTTGCTGAAGCAGTCCGAATCCAATCAGGCCGATGGCCATTCCGCCAATAAAGCCCAGCACGTCAAAAATAACACTTAAGCGATGGCTGGGGGACTTTTCCGATTGAAAGATGCGCAGCACGCCCTGCCGAAGCGAGACGGCCGCCACCGCGAGCAGACTGACGGTGGCGGATGTGCCCAGAGACATGGCAAGCACGGCGGCGATGCCGACCCAGCGCAAGTCCAGCGAGTAGGCGACGAGCAGCACCAGAATCGCTCCCGTGCAGGGGCGCATTCCTATCGACAGGATAATCGGCAGGCTCGCGCGCCAGTCAAGCGGTTCGTCGATATGTTCGCTGGTCAGCCGGTGCGGTCCGCCGCAATCGGCGCAGTAGGCCTGCATTTTCCCGCCGCCCGAAAATAGCGTTGCCGTGCGATGGCTGGGCTGGGGGCGCCTGCGATAGAGCGCTTTCGCGCTGCGCAAGGCAAGCACGATGCCCAGCACCGCCACCAAGGCGAAGCTGATGTTTTCCAGTTGTGCGGCGGCGCCCTGAGTGCGGCGCAATGAATATTCCAGCACACCGACAAGGACTTCCACCAGCAAGATCGCGACGATGCCTTGAACTATGGCCGATAGCACGGACAAGAACAGGCCGCGGCGCAAGCGTGTTCGGCTCGTGCCGAGATAGGTCGCAATGACGGCCTTGCCGTGCCCCGGACCCGCCGCGTGAAACACGCCGTACAGCAGGCTGATGCCAATGAGCGGCCACGCCGCGGCCGGGCCTTCTTGTGCTACCAGGCGGATGGCGGCCGAGAGTTCCCGGTGCAGCTCCGCTTGCGTCGTCATGAGCCAGACCAGCATCATTTGCATTGAACATGCACCTTTTCCGCGAAGAGGTCGCCCAGATTGTCATCGGGTGTCGCGTCGCGGTCCAGCGCGAACGCCCGCGCGATGGTTTGCGGGGACGGGTCGGGCTGCATCACTTGAGCCTTGCAGTCCAGTCGTCCTTCATCCTTGAAGCCGGGAGGATCATCCGGGCGGTGAGTCATCTGGATGAAATAGCTGGGGTCATAAACCGCGAACTTGATGGCGTGGCGCACCGGGTCCACAGGCTTGGCCAGCGGAGCGGTAAAGGACAGGAGGAGCTGCCGTCCCTGCATTTCGCTTTTTTTGAACTGCGTGACGAGGCCGATGCGCACGGGCCGATCATCTGCTGTGATCCGCATGAAGTAACCATACGGCCCCAGGTTTTCAATGACCCTGGCGGCAAAATCATTGATGGTCTTTTCTCGTGGCTCGCCGCCGGTTGCCGTTTCGTCGATCACGGCCAGAGAGTAAAGGTCGTCGAACAGCCATTCCTGCTCGATGGCCGTCATCATTCCATCGGAAGACAGGACGATGGTGCTGTGGACATCGATCCATGCATGCGGATGGGATTGGACGCTAAAGGGTGGAAGCGCCACCGCAAGCCCCAAGGCAAGCGTGGCAGCTCTTCGTTTCTGGCAAACCATGACGGGTTCAGTGCGCCTTAAGAAAACCGCCCGGGCCCAGGGACGGGGCCCGGCGCCCTTGGCGCCGCCGAAGCCTACCGTCCGAGAGCGGCATCCCGGATCGTGTTGACATTATGCCGCATCATGTCGATATAGGTCGCCGCCGGGCCATTTGCCGCCGATAATGCGTCGGAATAAAGCCTGCCGCCGATCTTCGTGCCGGTTTCATTGGCTATTTGCTGGATCAATCGCGGATTGCTGATGTTCTCCAGGAAAATGGCCGATGCCTTTTGCTCCTTGATCTGCCGTATCAGGGCCGCAACGTCGGCAGCCGATGCGTCCGACTCGGTGCTGGTACCCTGCGGAGCCAGGAATTGCATTCCATACTCGTGGCCCAGATAGGCGAAGGCGTCATGGGAAGTAATGATCGTCCGTCTGTCGGATGGAATCTCCGCCATCGCCGCCTTCAGCTCTTGTTCCAGCGCATCGAGCTTTTCGCCGTAGGATTTGGCGCTGGCTGCATAGCCTGGGCAGCCCTCGCGATCGGCAGCGCACAACGCCTCGGCGATGTTGTTCACGTAGACCCGGGCATTGCCGACAGATTGCCACGCATGCGGATCCACATCGCCATGATGGTGGTGATGGGGGTCGGCATGGTCATGCTTATGATGTTCATCATCGCCGTGGCCGTGCTTGTGGCCATGCTCATGGTGATCATGGCTGTCATGGGCTTTGTCCCCGGTGCGCAGCAGCGCGGCGCCCTTGGTCAGCTCCACGACGCTGGCGGAACCGCCGCTCGCCTGGATGAGGCGTTGAAGAAAGCCCTCGAAATGTTCGCCATTGACGAGCACCACGTCGGCATTCCTGATTGCCGTCGCGTCGGAAGGACGGGGCTCATACGCATGGGCGTCGCCGTCCGGGCCCACCAGCGTGGTCAGTGCGATGCGGCTGCCGCCGACGTTTGCGGCGAAGTCACTGATAATCGAGAATGTCGCGACGACCTTGAGTGGCTGGGCATTTGCCTGCGGCAATGCCAGCAAGGCTAGTGTGGCGGCGCCTGCTATCGAGGCAAGCTTCTTCAATCGGAACATGGGCCTTCCTTGGATGGTTGGATGTCGTGAGATGGCGGATCGATTAATTGTTATGTTATATCATAACAGTATGGTTCCCAACATCCAGTACTTCGGGGTCAGACCCCGTACGGGGTCTGACCCCATGACATCAACCCGACTTCCAGCGCTGTTGACGCGTGTAGGCAGGGCAGGCCGCCCCCTGTCGATCAGTCTACCGACGCTCCCGAGCGCTTCACGGCCTTGCCCCATTTTTCGACTTCGTCGGCGATGAAGCGCTTTCCGTCTTCCGGCGAATAGACCAGCGGCTGACCACCACGTTCACTCAGGGCTTTTGCCATTGCCGGCGATTCGAGAATCGCATTGATTTTCTGGTTCAGGTATTTCACCACATCGTCCGGCGTACCGGAGGGGGCGAAAATCATTGCCCAGCCCACCGCTTCGAAGCCGGGATAGCCTGATTCGGCGACGGTCGGTACGTCGGGCAGCTGCGGCACGCGTTCGCGGGCCGTCACGGCCAGCGGCACGGCGGATTTCGATGCGACGTGGGGCAGGGCGGCGGTGACGGAATCGACCATCAGAGGCACGTGGTTGCCCAGGAAATCGGCCTGCGCCGGGCCGCTGCCTTTGTACGGAATGTGGCGAAGTTCGATTTCAGCGTCGGCCTTGAGCATTTCCGCAGACAGGTGTTGTGTTCCGCCAATCCCGGCGCTGGCGTATGCAAACTCGTCGGGCTTGGCCTTCGCCTTGGCAATGAGATCGGGCAAGGAAGCGATGCCGCTTTTCGGATTCGCCAGGAAGACGAGCGGGACAGTGAAAATGCCGCCCACCGGCGTGAAATCATTCTTCAGCGAATAGCCCGGGTTGCTGTATAGCGTCTGGTTCACGGCGCCTGCGCTGCCGCCGACTGCAAGCGTGTAGCCGTCCGCCTTGGCGCGGGCGACATACTGCATGCCGATGTTGCTGCCTGCGCCGGCCTTGTTTTCCACGATCACGGGCTGGCCCACTTCTTTGGCCAGCTCTTCCGCGACCATGCGCGCGAAGATGTCAGTGGCCTGGCCAGGCGGGAACGGCACCACCAGGTTGATGGGGCGGTCGGGGTAAGCGGCATGGGTGGGAGCCGCTACGCTGACGAGCGCGCAAGCCATGAGGCTTGCAACGAAATTGAGTCGCTTGAACATGGAACACCTTCGTAAGTTCGTACTGAAGTAGACGAGCACAATTGTAGCCGCGCATGCTGCACAAGTCGGTGTCGAACCGGTCGGCCACCAGCTTGGTGCAGTCCGCGATGGAAGTGGTCATTGGAAATCGTCCGGCTGAACAGAAGCAAGAGCGCCAGGCGGAGGGCAGTCCATGGCTGCGATCACCCGGTGGTCGATCTCGGAGAGCGCCGGTGTACCGCATAGCTGCATGGTTCGACGCAGCTCGTCCGCGAGTATGGTCAGGGCGCGATCCACGCCTTCGTAGCCTCCCGCCAGCACGCCAAACAGGGTGGCCCGCCCGGTAAGTACGCCGCTGGCGCCCAGGGCGATCGCCTTGAAGACATCGCTGCCCCGGCGTATCCCGCCGTCGAGCAGCACAGGCACCCGTCGATCGACGGCACGAACGATGCCGGGCAGCGCGTCCAGCGTGGCGATGTCGGTATCGAGCTGGCGTCCGCCATGGTTGGACACTACCAGCGCATCCGCACCGACGCCAATAATGGCATCCACATCCAGCGGATTGACCACGCCTTTGACGATCAGCCTGCCCGGCCAGCGGTCGCGCAACTGTTGCAGGGCGGCCAGGTCGAAGGAGGGGTCGTAATTCCTGCCCGCGACGCTCTTCATGCCGGCCTTGTCCGCCTTGAGCGCGGCCAGACCTTGCAGGCTGGGCATGATCGGCGGCCTGCGCAAGAGCATGTCGAGGGACCAGAAGGGCTTGCGCATGAATTGCCCGATATTTCTTGGGGTGAGCTTCATGGGAAAACCCAGTCCGTTGGCCAGGTCCCGCTCCCGTTTGCCTCCCACTGGCAAGTCGACCGTGATGACGAGGCCCTCGTAGCCGGCGACGCGGGCGCGATCGATCAGTTCATTCAGGCGTTGCTTGTCTTGCAGGATGTAGGCCTGGAACCAATGCCGTCCAGGCGCCTGGTCGGCGATTTCTTCGATCGACGCGGTGGCCGATGTAGAGAGCGTATAAGGTATGTCGTGGGCGGCCGCGGCGCGCGCCAGCGCGATATCGCCGCCGCGCCAGCCGAAGCCCACCGCGCCCGTCGGAGCGATGGCGAACGGTAGCCCGAGAGAGCGCCCGAAAAGCCGTGTCGAGACATCCACCTGGGCGACGTTGCGCAACACGCGGGGCAGCAGCCGAACCCGCCGGAACGCTTGCAGATTGTCGTTGAGCGTGGACTCGTCTTCGGCCCCGCCTTCGTAGAAATCGAACACACCGCGAGGCAGGCGCGAACGCGCCGCCTCGCGTAGACGTTCAATCGAATAACATTCCTCAAGTTTTGAACGCATCTTCGCTCCGGTTTATTCCGGCTTCACATTACCTTGTTTGATCACGTCGGCCCACCGCTTCTTGTCGGCGATCAGGAAATCCCGGAACTGTTCTGGCGTATCCCCCACCACCTGTGCCCCCAATTGCTTGAGCTGTTCCCTGACTTCGGGTTGCGACAGCGCGGTTACGGCGGACTGGTTCAGTTTATCGACAATATCCCTGGGCGTTCCCGCCGGGGCCACCATGCCGATCCAGGACGATCCGCCTTCGAAGCCGACCAGGCCCTGGCTCTCGAGCGTGGGAACGCCGGGAAAATCGCTCAATGGCTCTTTGGTTCCAACGGCCAGGACGCGCAGCTTCTTGTCCGTGACATAGTTGGCAATGCCGATGCTGGGATAGAACATGAACGAGATCCGCCCGGCGATCATTTCCTGCAGGGCCGGCCCGTTACCCTTGAAGGGCACGTGTATCATCTTGATGCCGGCCTTGGCCGACAGCATTTCCGCCGCCAGGTGGGCCGAGCCGCCGAAGCCCGACGAGCCGAAAGTCAGCTGCTGGGGATTCGCCTTGGCATCGGCGATCAGGCTCGCCATGTCCTTGTATGGCGAATCGTAATTGGTCACCACCACCATCGGCAGTTGAACGAAGTTGCTGACCGGCTCGAAAGACTTCACGGCATCGTAGGTGTAGCGATCGGGGTATAGCAAAGGATTCACGTTCAAGGTCAAGGAGGTCACCAGGACCTTGTAGCCGTCGGGCGCCGACATCATGACATCGTTGGTTGCGATATGCGCACTGGCGCCTGGCTTGTTTTCAACGACGACAGGCTGCCCCAGGTTGTCGCTCATGTGCTTGGCCACGACGCGGGCAATGACGTCCGTCGGGCCGCCGGCGGCATAGCCGACCACCATGCGTATCGGCCTATCCGGATAAGCGGATGCCGCAGCGGTCATGGCGGTAAAGCAACATGCCGTAGCGGCTGCAATGGCAAGCTTATCAAGCAGTTTCATAATCAAAGTCTCCTGGATTGAAAATTATCATCAAGGCGGTCAATGTGATGTCCGCCGCCGAGGCACTCTCAGTACAGCTCGTGACAGGTCGATGCCATGGATCGTGGCACCCAGGCCCTTGACTTTGGGTTCAATTTTCACAGGGACTCCTATGATGTTCAGAGTTCAAAGCGCCTGGCGCAAGATAAAAAGAATGTCTTCCGAATTGGCGACCGGGCGCGGGTTCAGGGCCAGCCCGCGTTCCGTCAGCGTTTGCCCGGCGATCGCGGGCAGGTCGGCATCGGCCAACCCCAGGTGCGAGAGCCTGGCGGGCAGTCCAAGGTCCTGGACCAGCGCCGCTACCCAGTCGGCCATCGTCTGATGCTGAGAACCTGACAGGCGGTTCACGAGCGCCAGGGCGGGGGCCAGCTGTTCATGGACGACCGGCTGGTTGAAGCGCAAGGCATGAGGCAATATGATCGTGTTGACCAAGCCGTGGCCTGCATTGTGCCGGGCGCCGATCACATGGCAGATTGCGTGGTGCAGGCAGGTGCGCGCCATGGAGAGCACCAGGCCCGACAAGTGGCCGGCCAATAAGATATGCGCGCGCTGGTCCGCGGCACAGAGGCTGCGATCCGCGAGTGCCCGGGCAAACAGCTCCAGCGACTGCAGCGCGATGCCATCCGACAGGATGGACCGGTGACGCGAATACATGCCTTCCAGGCAGTGCGCAATGCCGTTCATGGCCGTGTACTGCATCAATTCGATCGGAACGCCCAGGCTTAGGTCGGGATCGATCAGCACGGTCTTGCCGGCCACGTTCCGGTTCCAGAACAGCAGCTTGTGATCCCCTTGAAGCGCACCGAAGGACGGCGTGACCTCGGCGCCCGAAGCGGTAGTGGGCAGGCTGATGATGGGCAGCTTGGGCCGGGTACGTACCGGAATGCTTACCGTTGAAGGCGGCGTAAACGACGTGGCATGATCGGCGAGAGTCCCGCCTTCGGCAAGCAGCATGGCAAGAGCCTTGGCCGTATCCGACACGCTTCCGCCGCCAAGCGCCACAATGCCGTCGCACGCCAGCTCCGCAACACGCTGTGCAATCGATTCGACCAGCTCCACGCTGCCATGCTGGGGCACGGTATCGACGATATGCGGATCAAAATCCCGCAACTGCTCTTGCAGCCTTCGCCATGCTTCCGACCCGGCCATGCGCCCTTGCATCAGTACCACCGGCCTCGTGCATCCAAGCGCACGCAACTCGGCGGGCAGGCTCGACGCGCAGCCTGGGCCGAACCGTACGTGCGCGCCAAAGAGGTGATAGTCGACGTCGGGAAGCATCACGAAATCTTGATTTGCATTAAGAAGAAGTGAATTCTATCGATCCCTGACAGCCGCCAACACCCGGGCCGGCGAAAATTGCTTTTTCGATAAGTGAAACACTGGATGCCTATAAAGGAATGCAATTGATGCGATCGCGGTCTTGGCCGGAACGGGCCGGCACCACCATGGCGAGGGGTCAGACCCCGTACGGGGTCTGACCCCTCCACCGACAAAATGTATTGCTTGCTGCATGAAACAGTTGCTACTATGCAGCGCCCCCACACTGAGGGTGGAAATCTACAACATAGCAGGGAGCGCCCAATGCAATGGAACACGGCCATCTTGAAGAGATGGGCAATCTTCTTTTTCCTGACATGTAGTGTAGTGGGCTGTCACAGCGATACCGGGCCGTCGGAAGCGACCGCATATTACGAGTTTTCCATGGAAAACAGCACGCTTGAAATGAAGGACGGCGTGCATCTGGCGGTGACTTACTACCGCCCCGTCGCCAGAACGCCCGGCGAAACGTTTCCGGTAATCATGGAAAAAGTTCCCTACCGCAAGGACGATTTTTTCGCGCTGGGCGATTACGAATACGGTTCTTATTTCGCCAAGCGAGGCTATGTCGTTGCCCGGGTCGATGTGCGAGGCACGGGAGGCAGCGGCGGCAGCATCCCTGAAAGCGAGTATTCCGAAGCCGAGATCTCGGATGCGGAAGAACTCGTTGCGCAGCTCTCCAAAAAGAGCTGGTCGAACGGCAATGTGGGCATGTACGGCATTTCATGGAGCGCGTTCAACTCGCTGATGACGGCCCACAGAAAACCGCCCGCGCTGAAGGCCATTATCGCCGCCCATGGGTCGACTGATCTGTTCTACAACGACGTTCACTACATCGACGGCGCCTTGCACATCGATATGTACGCGCACCAGATCGATACGGACAACTCGATGCCGCAGAGCCCCGGCTACCGTATCGACGAAGAGTACTTCCGGAACCGTTTCGACAGGGAACCCTGGATATTCACCTGGCTGCGTCAGCAGCAAGATGGCGATTTCTGGCGTAAAGAATCGGTCAAGTTCAAAACACCGCTGGAAGTCCCGGCATACTTGATTGGTGGATTGCTCGACGGCTACCGCGATTTCGTTATGGAAGTCAGCGAAACCTCAAAGGCGCCGGTCATCGCCGAGATCGGACCCTGGAATCATGCATGGCCTGAATACGGCGTGCCCGGCCCCAACTACGAATGGCGCGAAAAGGCCTTGCGCTGGTGGGATTACTGGCTCAAAGGCATGGACAACGGAGTTCTGGACCAACCCAGCCGGATGGCATTCATGCGTACCGGCCATGCGCCTGCCACCGATCTGGATACCATCCCGGGTTATTGGCGCTGCGGCCGGCAATGGCCGGTGAGCGGCAGCAGCACACGGCGTTTCTACCCGCAAACGCGGCAACAGCTGGGTGATACGCCTTACGCGCAAGGCAGCGTCGAGAGCCTGCGCTATCGTGCCGGCTCCGGCATGGCCGCCGGCGGATGGTGGGGTGAACAAGCAGGCGACATGGCCGCCGACGATGCCCATAGCCTGATCTACGACTCTGCTCCTTTGACCGAAGCACTGGAAATCATGGGCATGCCGCAAGTGCGCTTGCGTGTAGCCGCGGACGCCCCGTTCTACCAATGGTCGCTGCGTCTGGAAGATGTGGCTCCGGATGGCAAAGTGTCGCTTGTCAGCGGCGCGATCATCAACCCCTCACAGCGTCTGTCACGGCTCGCACCGGAAGCGCTGGTGCCCGGCGAACCAACGACGCTATCCACGTCGATCCATTTCACCACATGGCGTTTCAAGCCGGGCCACCGCATCCGCCTAGCCGTCTCCAACGCGCAGTTTCCCATGATCTGGCCCAGCCCCACGCCAGGCGTCACCCGTCTTTATGCCGGCACCGATACATGGCTGGAGTTGCCGATGGTGCCCACGCAGAACGAAACCAGCCCAGGCTGCGTGCTGCCTCCGCCTGAACCCAGCGACCAGGCCCCGTTCGGCAAGTGGCTGCAAAGCGGTGCACCGGTGTTCGAGAGCATCCGCAATGAACAAACCGGAGAATCGACCTTTACCACGAGCAATGAAACCGGCTGGACCCTCTACGACAACACATACCGTTCCACAGAGCTATACCGATGGGACGTCAATGACGCCGCACCCGCCAACGCAAGCTTCCGAGGCGAACGCAGAAACGTGTTCACCATCTCGGGCGATGAGATAGACCTGTCGACCGTGGCGCAGATCGAATCGGATGCCACCTATTTTCATGTCACCTTCACCAAGGCCTTACGGAAGAACGGCGAGCTGGTCAGGGAAAGGACGTGGACGGACCACATTCCTAGAAGGTATCAGTAAGGTTGGCTCGGGCTTCTTGGTAGCGCAGATCGAAGTTGCTAGGGCATATTCATGCCAACTTCTTTGATATGCGCAACCAGTGCCTGACGAACGTCGTCAAGCCTTAGGCGTTCATGAAAGATCACCGCAATATCGCGCTTCAGTGCCGGGTCGGAAATGGGCAACGCCTTGATCAGTTGCTGATCAGTGCCCACCCGTAGGGAATGTGAAGGAATCATGGCCAGGTAATCGCTGTTGGCCAGCAATGACTTCATGAAACCCACGGATCCGCATTCAATGGGTTGCGGCAGTTTGCTTATCCCTTCTGCTGCCATAAGCTTTTCTATGACAGTACGCTGTTTCCTGCCGACCATAGGGCAGACCCAGGGATATCTGGACAAGTCGCTCCACGTCAGATGTTCAAGCCCGAACAGTTCATGATCTGTGCGCGCGTAGATTCGAAGGTGGTCCCGGAACAGCACGCGCTGCATTAAACCATCGAGAGTGAAGTCAAAGAACTCGGTCTGTCCTATTACGAAGTCGAAGTCGCCTCGCAATAAGCCCCAAAGAAGCTCGATCTGGCGCTTTTCGATAACCTTGAGCACGACATCAGGATGATCCAGCTTCCATCGTGCTACCGCTAAAGGAATGACATGGCTGGCAAGGCTGGGAAGTACCGCAATGGTGATGACGCGTCCGTCGTGTGCCTCGCCTTGCAGCCGTACCTCGGCCATCGCCATTTCATCCCTGATCTGGCAGGCATGGGTGTATATGAGGTCTCCGGAGGGAGTGGGCACGACACCACGGGGCCCGCGGTCCAGCAGCTTGATCCCCAGTTCGTGTTCGAGACGATCCATCGATTTCGACAGCGCCGGCTGAGAGACATTCAACTGAGCCGCCGCTTTAATGAGACTGCCATTTTCGATAATGGCAGCCAAGTAAAGCAGCTTTTGCGGGTCCATGTGTGTTCTCCAAAGGCGCTGTCGATAATGATACGCCTAGGAACCACTCTGGATATTGTTATCGCGAATCACTTTCCCCCATCTTTTTGCTTCCTCGGCCATGAATGCCTTCAATTGAACAGGGTCCTGGAGGTCGATGGTGAATCCCATGTTTTTCAGCTTCTCTTGAATCTGGGGATCGTTCACAGCCGAAGCAAAGGCTTTGTAAAGCTGGTCGATCGTATCAGCGGGCGTTTTGGCCGGCGCCAGGTAGCCATACCAAAGGCTGGGCGCAAAGTCATCAAAGCCAAGCTCAATCAGTGTCGGCGTGTGGGGAAACATGGGCAGGCGTTCTTTCGCCGTAACGGCGAGAATCTTTGCCTTGCCAGATTCCTCGAGCGCTCTGCCGTCCGCGACCGACAAAAAGAACATCTGGACGTGATTGCCCAGGAGCGCTTGAGTGGCATCTGGATTTCCCTTGAAAGGGATATGGTTCCCAACGCCATGCAGCGCGTTAAGCAAGCGTACCGTACTCAAATGAGCCAAGGTGCCAACCCCGCCCGAGGCATACGTGAGCCCGCCGGGAGATTTCGCTATCTTCGCAAGGTCGTCTATGGAATTGATATTTGCGTCGTTGGGCACTGCCAGGGCCATCGGTACCGAACCGATTCCCGCGATGGGCTGCAAGTCGCGCGTCAGCTCATACGGGAGATTATCCAGGAATACAGACGCAACCACGCCGGAGGCTGTCAAACTGAGAATAGTGCATCCGTCGGGCGTCGATCTTGCCACATTTGCGGTTCCTATTGTGGTGGTTGCTCCCGCCCGGTTCTCCATGACAATATTTTGCCCCAGCGCGGCACCTACTTTCTCGCCCAGAAGACGGGACAAAATATCGCCTCCTGCACCGGGGGGATTCGGCACAACCACTTTAACGGCGCCGCTGGGACAGTTTGGCAATGCCGCATGCGCCAAATTTGCAGCGCCGCTGAATAAAACGATAGCTGTCGCCAGCCCCCACACTTTAAGCTTCTTCATCATCACACCTCTTATGGTTGGTTATCCCGCTATTTTTGTACTGCCGTAAACCGTGGTTTCCTTGAACGCTGCGGCGACGCTCCAAGAGAACAATCAGCATCTTTACAATGAACTACATCTAATCAAGGAATCAGTTCAGGTAAGCCAGCCGCTTCTTCATCGAGTCCATACACCGACTTGATTTCCAGATATTCCTCGAGTCCGAAGGACCCCATCGAGCGTCCGATGCCAGATTGCTTGTAGCCACCCATCGGCGTTGAAGGATTGGTTGGGGCGCCATTGACGCATATCCTTCCTGCACGCAGGGCGTTGGCAAACTCACGGCCTCGATTGCGATCCGCCGAAAACACGTAGCCGCCCAGTCCGTAAATCGAATCATTGGCGATCTCAAGCGCTTCCTCTTCGGTACGGTAGGGAATGACAGCCAGAACGGGCCCGAAAATTTCCTCTTTCGCAATCGTCATGGTCGCGGTGACGTCGCTGAACACCGTTGGCTGTATGAAAAACCCTTGGTCCAGACCTTCAGGCCGCCCCAGGCCGCCGCAGACCAGTTTCGCGCCTTCGTCGATGCCCGACTGGATATAACGCCTTATGTTCTCGTACTGCGTCTGGTTTATGACGGGTCCCATCGTGGTGTTCGGGTCGCACGCATCGCCCAGGCGGAACCGTGTACATTGATCCACCAGGTGGGGAATGGCGATTTCCATCTGGTCCTCATGAATCAGCATTCTGCTGGGGGCGTGACAGCTCTGGCCGGTATTAAAGAAACAGCGCTCGATGTTCCAGCGCGCTGCCGCTTCAAGATCGGCATCTTTCAGCACGATGTTGGCCGACTTTCCGCCCAGCTCCAGCGTTACCCGTTTGATCGTGCTCGCCGCCGCTTCTCCAACCTTGATGCCTGCGCTGGTCGACCCGGTAAACGACACAAGATCTACATCGGGGTGTCGTGACAATGCCTCGCCCACTACGCTTCCCCGGCCCAGAACCAGGTTGAAAACGCCGGGCGGCAGATCAGCCTTATCGATGATTTCCGTCAGCAAAATGCTGCTGAGTGGAGAGGCATCCGAGCCCTTCATGATGGACGTGCAGCCGGCAGCCAATGCATACACAAACTTGATCACCGGTGTCTGTACGGGCCAGTTCCAGGGCGAAATGAGCGCACATACGCCCACAGGCTCGCGACGGATAATGGTGTCGCCCAAGCGTTGTTCGAATCGGTAAGAGTCCAGCAGGTCGCGCGCGACCTTCATATGTTCGATAGGGCCGGTGACCTGCGCAGCTGCGGACTTCGGCACCCCGACCTCTTGCGCCAACACGTCCGCCAGTTCTTCCATCCGGTCTTTATAAGACACGATGATGCGATCGATCATTGCTACGCGTTCGGCGACGCTGGTGCGCGAGAAGGCGCCGAAGGCTCTACGTGCGGCGACCACGGCTCGATGTACGTCTTCGGCCGTTCCGCCGTTGGCGACAGACGCGAATACCGCTTCGGTATTGGGGTTCACTATTTCACGCCTGTCAGGCTTTGAAGGTTCGACCCACACGCCATCAATGTAATGATGAGAATAGCTTTTCATGGTGAGACTTGTATACGGAACTTTGGAAAGGTATGTGTAATCATGCAGGTGAGCTCGCTCTTGGTCTGGATGTGTTGCTCAGCTGCTGTGAGTCAGGCCGCCGTCGCAAGCGATGGTCTGGCCGGTCACAAATGAGCATGCGGGTGAAGAAAGAAACATGACGAGCCCGACCAGGTCGCTGGCGACTTGTGTCCTGGGGATGCACTGTTGGGCAATTTGTTCTTGCCGACGCTCCAGAGTCGGATTGACCATCCGGTCGACTTCAGTCGCTACCCCTCCCGGTCGTACGCAATTGACGGTAATGCCGGCAGGACCCAGCTCACGCGCCAGAGATGCCGTCATCCCGATCAATGCCGACTTCGATGCTACGTAGTGAAGGTAATTCGGCACTCCCAAGCGCACGGCATCCGAGGAAATATTCACAATGCGGCCCCATCCGGCCTCACGCATAGATGACGCGACCGCGCGTACACAATTGAATACGCCGGTGATATTCACATGGAGCACCTGCTCCCATTCCTGCTGGGGAATCTGGTCGAAAGGCCGCTTCTGCAAGGAAGCAAAAATTCCGGCGTTGTTGATCAACGTATCGATCCGTCCATAGCGCGTCTTGACCGTCTTGATCATGGCGTCGACAGAGGCTGGATCACCGACGTCCAGCGGCACGGCCAGGGCGTTACCCCCCGCTGACGTGATTTCGAGCGCGACGCGTTCAGCGTTGGCGGCGTTCAGATCGGCGACAATTGCCGTTGCACCTGCCGCAGCGAATTGGCGAGCAAGCTCGCGCCCGATACCCTGTCCGGCCCCCGTAACGATGGTCACGCGCCCTGATACATCGAAATCGCGGGCGGTCTTCGATACATTCGCATCATTTGGCGCACGAACGAAAGCGGGGGATTCCATATATCAGACCCCTTGGACGATACGCACGTCGCGCTCGGCACCATTGCCAAGCGCTTTCAAGGCTTCCTGATAAGCTGCGCTATCGTGTGCGGCAATGGCTTGCTCCACGCTGTCGAATTCGATCAGAATCGTTCGTTCTTTGATCGCCGCCTCATACGTGACTGCGGGAACATCACGCGCCAGGAATCGTCCGCCCGCAGCCTGCAGGGCAGGACCTGCCAGTTTTGCGTAAGCGGCAACCGCCTCAGGGTCGACGACCTTGCGTACTGCATTGATCCAATAAGCTTTCGCCATGGTTTATTCTCCAAATGAAAATCTTCGACGCAGGATGCGCCGACGGATTGAGTCGGTGAACGGGACATGCATAGGGTCCCGGACAAGGAGGCGCGTTATCCGGCTGCGTCAGTGGCAGCCGGCCGCCCTTATGTGGACCGCATCTGCCTGGCTTTCGCGGTCGCCGACGCAAGCAGGAAAGAAATATCGGTTCCTGTCGAGAAATATCGCGCGCCACGCTCGATCAACAAGGAAACCATCTCGGGCTTTCCGCCCAGGCCTCCTATACCCAGATGCTTGCCATGTTTCCGGCAGGCAGCCAGTGTCCTGCTATAAGCGTCTTGAATCGACGGGTGGTCCAACTGACCCGGGATGCCCAGGGAAGCACACAAATCGTTTGTCCCGATGAACAGCATGTCCACGCCCTCGACGGCGGCGATTGCTTCCACGGACTCCAGGCCTTGTGAGGATTCGATCATGATGACGACCATGGTCGCTTCGTTCATGGCCTCGAATACATCAGCCGCCGGAAAAGTCCGATAGCGCAGGTGTGGAAGCGAACCGGTGAACGAGCGGTCACCGTAGGGAGGGAACTTCGCTGCACGAACGATGCGTTCGGCATCCGCGTTGGTTTGAACATGAGGCGCAATGATGCCCATTGCTCCGCCGTCCAGAACACGGCCAATATGAGCGGGATCCGTGCTTGCCACGCGCACCAAAGGCGTGACGCCCACAGCCATGCTCGCCATGCAGATCTGGGCCGTCGTGTCCAGAGAAAAACTGCTGTGTTCCAAGTCAATGTAAAGCGTGTCGAAACCAGCGGTGCTCGCGATTTGCGCTATCTCGATCGAACGCACCAGCTTGACCGCCATGGATACGACCAGCTCGCCCCGTTTGAGTTTTTCCTTGACCTCGTTTCGTACGAGTTCGCTTGCCAGCTTTGCCATGGGGCCTCCTAAGCTTATAGATAAATACCGGCCGTGTAAGCCCGCTTCAGTGGATGTGAGTGTTTGCCGTTGGCTGATTCAAACCGCCTGGCCGTCTTGATTTGGATCAAGTTGCGATGAATTCTAGAGCTTGAACTGAACACTTGGAAGAGTTTTCGAACTTGAAAAAAATCAGTAATAACCTGAGGTTATGGCTCGAAGAGGCAAGGGTGGCGTGGTCCAAAACGGACACATAGAATCGTTGATATCCCACTTTTAAAGCATTTGATAGACTCAAGGAGGATCACAATGAAAGTGTCTGAAGTCGCATCGGCAGAGTCCGGAAGAGTCGGTAGCATGCGCCCCGGCGTGCTCCAGCAAAAATTTCTTCTGACGGGGAAAGACGGCAGCCCGAACAACTATCTTTTGAACGTCGGGCGCACGGGCACCGGCGGTTGGACTACACCGCGCCATCGGCACAATTTTGATCAGATCCGCTATGTCTTGAAAGGCACCTATCCTTATGCCAAGGGAAAAAGCATGGAAGAGGGATGGGTGGGATACTTTCCTGAAGGGGTGTTCTACGGACCTCAAGCCCGGCCGGAAGGGCTGGAGATGATGGTCTGCCAGTTCGGTGGTGCCAGTGGCGAAGGCTTCGTCAGTGTGGCCGACCGTGAAGCCGCCAACACTGCGCTAGAGAAAAAAGGGAAGTTCGAGAACGGTATCTTTACCTGGTACGACGAAAACGGCAAACGCCATAACCAGGACGGCTCGGAAGCCTGCATGGAACATGCAATGGGCCGAAAGCTGGTGTATCCCAAGCCTCGCTACGACGATCTGGTAATGATGGACCCCGCCAACTATGCTTGGGTGCCGCAAGGCGCACCTGGGGTATTTACGAAGTGGCTCGGCAGCTTCACCGAACGCTGTACGAAGATCGGCCTGCTGCGTATCGAGGAAAACGCAAGCTTTGATGCCGGCCTCGAAGACTCCATCGAGCTCATGTTCCTGGCCAAGGGCAAGGTCAACGTTGACGGGAAAGACTACGGTCCGCATTCTGCATTCGAGCTTCAGGCCAAGGAAGGCCCGATAGCATTCAAAGCCGTCGCAGAAGCGGAGTTCCTACGGATTGTGCTACCCAAATTCTGAAATTCGCCATCACGTGGCCGTCGGGCTATGGGTGCCGCCGGCTTCGGCGGCGTTCAGTCGTTCGATGGACGCCTGCATATGCTTCAGCGCCGCTCGCCGGGCGCCTTCAACGTCGCGTCGCGCGATGGCACCGGCAATTTCAGCATGCTCAGTTTCGACCTGCCGAAAAAAGTCCAGGCGACGCGCCTCATGGGTTCGTGTGATGGTGATCACATCGCGCAGCGCGTGCCCGATGAACTCCAATAAAGAGGTCAGCAAAGGGTTTTTTGCAGCGTCTGCAATGGCTGCGTGAAATGCCATGTCCTCCGCCACGCCGTCGCCGCCGTCGGCGACCGCATCATCGATACGCCTTAAAGCGCGTTGAATGCGTGCGATCTGGGCGTCGGTGCACCGGGCCGCCGCCAGGGCGGCCATTTCGCTTTCGAGGCCGCAACGCACCTCTTGGACGGCACGGACATCCAATTGCCCGCCGAGCGCGTCGATGCGAAACGCATTGCGCTTGGTATCCAGCACGACCGTGCCGCTGCCTTGGCGGGTTTCGACCATGCCTTCGGATTTCAGGCGCGAAATGGCCTCGCGGACCACGGTGCGGCTTACGCCGAACTGCGCGGCCAGCTGGGGTTCGGTCGGCAAGCGCGTGTTGAGCGGGTAGGCCCCGCCCCGCACGCGCTGCATCAATTCCGCCGTGACCCGGTCGGCCAGGGTGCCGACTGCGGGCCTGCTGATTTCCCCCGCCGGGCGGGCATTCATACTCGACTCCTGGTGAGATCAGCCGCTGAACCAGCGAGCCGGCACGATCACAAGCGCCGGGAACAGCACCAGCAGGAACAGGACGATCAGTTCGGCGATCAGGAATGGCCACACGCCCCGCATCACTTGGTCGATACGTTGCTTGGTCACCCCCGCGACGACGCTGAGCACGGTGCCCACGGGCGGCGTGATGAGGCTGATGGACATATTGATGATGAACAGTACGCCAAAGTATACGGGATCGATTCCGGCCTGTCGCACGATAGGCATCAGTACAGGCGTAAGAATCAGGATGGTGGGCGTCATGTCCATTGCCGTCCCCACCGCGATCACCAGCAGCATGATCGCAAACAGCAGCAGCGTGGGGTTGTCCAGGAAGGGCTCCATCAACTCGGTGATGGCGCCGGGCAGGTCAGCCACGGTCACCAGCCAACCTGCGATCGTGGCGGCCGCCACCAACAGCATCACGACCGATGTGGTGCGCGCGGCAGCCATGAACACGGCGTATAGCTGCTTGGGCTTCAGTTCGCGATAAATGACCGTGGACACAAACAGAGCATAGACCGCTGCCACCACCGCGGCTTCGGTGGGCGTGAACACGCCAAATCGCAAGCCGACAATAATGATCACAGGCAGCAGCAAGGCCCAGCTGGCTTCCACGGTGGCGCGCCACAGCTCGCGCGCGCTGGCGCGCGGGCCCGTATCGAGCTTTTCCTTGCGCACGCACAGCCACCACGTTACCCATAGCGCCGCCGCGATATAGATCCCCGGCATGATGCCGGCCAGGAAAAGCTTGGTAATCGAGACGTTGGCCGCCACCCCGAAGATAACGAAGCCTATGCTGGGCGGTATCACGGGCCCAATAATGCCCGAGGCCGCCACCAGACCCGCCGACCGCTCCTTGGAGTGTCCGGCCTGTATCATCATCGGTACCAGCAGTGCCGACAGGGCTGCGGCGTCGGCCACCGCCGACCCCGACAGCGCCGACAGAATGCACGCCGCCACAATGGCGACGTAGCCCAGTCCACCCTTGATGTGGCCTACGAAGACCAGGGCGACGTTGACGATACGGCGCGACAGGCCGCCTACGTTCATGACCTCGCCGGCCAGCATGAAGAACGGTATGGCCAACAGCGGAAAGTTATCCGCGCCTGCTATGAAGTTCTGCGCAATGATCTGCGCGTCGAAGATGTCCAGATGCCACATCAGGGCCACGGACGACACCAACAGGGCAAACGCGATAGGCATGCCCAGCGCCATGGCGCCCAGCAGTACGCCTACAAATATCAGTACGGTCATGGCTGCTTCCCCTCGGCGCTTTCCAGCTCGCGTTGCAGGTTATCGAGCTCGGCCTTTTCTTCTGATTCCGTCACCATGATCAGTTCTTCATCGCGAATGCGGCCCGACAGGACCCGATATAGATCCCACAGTACGATTGCGCCCGCGGACACGCTGAACACGATGCCCACGATATAGACGATCGCCATGGACCACCCGGTGGCCGGCGCCTCGACGTGCAGATTGATTAATGTCTGTTCCCAACTGCCAGACAGAAACAGCCAGAGCGTGGCCAGCATCAGCAACTGGCTCGTGACCAGGCACAGCTTCTGCCCGAGCACCGGTAGCCGCCGGACCAGAATCTCCACGCCCAGGTGTTGGCGTTCCCGCAGCGCCACGATGGCGCCCAGGAAGACCAGCCAAACAAAAAGCCAGCGTGATACTTCTTCGGAGCTGGTGATCCCCGAGTTCAATCCATATCGCAGGACAACGTTGCCAAACACCAGGACCACCATGCCGGCCAGGCAGAGCACCATCAGCATGCCCAGCATCCGAAAGTAGCCGTCTATCAGCCTTTTCATGGAATTTCCTTCACGCAGGCGGGTTCTGCGTCAATGGCGACGCGTTGCCGATGCGAGCCATATGGGCGCGGACGATCGACACGTAGTCCTCGTCCGCGACAAAGCCCAATGCCTTTGCCCTGACGGCGTCGAAATCATTCGGCCATGACGCCACGATGCGCTCGATTGCCGGATCCGGCTCGAAGCGGATCAGCCTGGTCACCGCGTCGCCGGCAGCGATGCGCAATGCGTCGATCATGGTACCAACCGACACGGAGAGTCCCGGCAGGTTCACGGTCCTGTCGTTGCCAAGCAGAGAGCCATCCAGCGCAAGCGCATGCGCCAGGTTGTGAATTGCGCGGTCCGGCGATTGCAGCCACATCCGCATCTCTGCAGAGACCGGGCATACTGCTTCAACACCGGCCAGCGGCTCGCGGATAATGCCGCTGGCAAAACTCGATGCCGCCTTGTTGGGGGCACCAGGGCGAACCGATATGGTCGGTACCCGAAGCGTGATGCCATCGACATAGCCCTTTCGGGTATAGTCGCTGACCAGCAGCTCACCGATCACTTTCTGGACGCCGTAGGAGCTCTGGGGCAAAGCACGGGTGTCGTCCTGTACACGGTCGGGAAGCTTGCCGCCAAAGGCGGCGACCGAACTCGTGAAAACGAAACGAGGTCGTGTTCCCAAGGCGCGTATGTGCTCGAGAAGGACTCGTGTCGCGTCGATATTGACGCGCATGCCCAGGTCGAAGTCTGCTTCGGCCTGGCCACTGACGACAGCAGCCAGATGCACGATGGCCTTGGTTTGGGCCGAGATGGCCCGCGCCAGCACATCGCGATCGCCGACGTCGGCGACGATGCTTTCGACACGAGCGTCCACGACAGGACAAGGCACCAAGTCAATGGTGATGATGCGGGTGACCGGTTTCCCGGCCACGCCGTTGTCAAGCAGGTGCCGCACCAGCATCGAAGCCAGGAAACCACCTCCGCCGGTAATGGCGATCTGCATTGTTTGACTCCGATACTTAGTTGGACTTGCCGCGCACTTTGGAGATCTCGGCCATCATTTCGGTGCCAAGATCGCCGCCCAGGTCCTTCGCGAACTTATCGATGACGGGCTGAAGCTTTTCGCGCATGCGCTTGGCCTCTTCCGCCGACAGTTCATTGACTTCCATGCCGCGTTCCTTCAGCTCCGCCAGGAAGCGCTGCTCGCTCTCGCGCGACACTTTGCGCTGGTACTCGGAAGCTTCCGCAGCCGTTTCTTTCAGCAGCTTCTGCTCGTCCGCGTTCAGCTTGTCCCACACGCGCTTGCTGACCACCACCACGTAGGGCGTGTAGGTATGGCGCGTCAGGCTCAGGTACTTCTGCACTTCGTTGAACTTGGAAGTGTTGATCGTACCCAGGGGGTTTTCCTGACCGTCCACCGCACGCGATTCGAGCGCGGTGTACACCTCGGGGAAGGGCATGGGCACGGCGTTGGCGCCCAGGGTGTTGAAGGTTTCGATGTAGACCGGGTTCTGCAACACGCGGATCTTCAGGCCCTGCATGTCCTCGAACTTGGTAACGGGGCGGCGGCTGTTGGTGATGCTGCGAAAACCGTTTTCCATCCAGCCCACGACGACCATGCCGTTGGCGTTCATCTTCTCGGCAATGGCATCGCCCACCTTGCCGGCCAGCACCGCGTCCACTTCCTGCGCGGTATCGAAGGTGTAAGGCAGATCCAGCAGGCCGATTTCACGTACCACGCTTGCGATCGGCGAAGAAGTGATGATGCCCAGCTCCTGAACGCCGCCCTGTACGGCCGACGTCATCTGGGTATCGCCGCCGATGCTGCCGTTGCCATGGATGCGCACTTTGATCTTGCCGCCGCTGCGTTCCGCCAGCAGTTCCTGCCAGCGCTTGGCGCCCAGTGCTGCCGGGTGATCGTCCGCGATCACGTGTCCGAGCTTGAGGTTGCGCGCGCGGTAGTCCGGGGAGTCGGCGGCGATGGCGCCTGCGGCGAAGCAGGCGGCGATCAGGCCCACCGTGTAGCGGCAAAGTCGTAGATGGGAATTGGCCAGGTTCATTCTTGGTCTCCTAAGTGCGAATGTGTCGTGATTTATGAAGGTTGCGTGGTGAAACAACGGTGTTGGGGTCAGACCCCGTACGGGGTCTGACCCCTGTGACTCCTGGTGTGAACTCGGGGTCTGACCCCTGGCTTGAGCGTGTCAAACTGCGATGCCCAGCCGCCGCAATTCGGCAAGCCAGCCCAGGCTTGACGCCGATGCGCCCGTGGGCTTGTATTCGGCGCCCACGTAGCCTTTCCAGCCAAGCCGGTCCAGCTCGCCGAGCACTTCAACGTAGTTCAGCTCGCCCTTGTCCGGCTCGCCGCGGGTGGGAACGCCGGCTATCTGTATATGGCCGATTTTGTCGAAATGGCGGCGCAGGCGCGTGGTGACATCGCCCTCCTGTACCTGAATGTGGTAGCAGTCGAACATGATGCGAAGGCCGCCCAAGCCCTGCCGTTCGATGATCTCGGCGGCCTGATCCACGCTGTGCAGGAAATAGCCGGGGCGATCTCGCCCGTTCAAGGGTTCGATCAGCAGCGTCAGACCGCTGCCTTCGGCCCAACGCAGTGCCTTTTCCAGGTTGGACTGATAACTGCGTTTTGCTTCAGGCGCCGGCACATGTCCGGCCAAGCCGGCCATTACGTGCACCGCCGGCCCGCCGACGGCTCGCGCAAACTCCAGTGTGTCGCGCACCGATCTCTCAAAGACGGCCTCGTAGCCCGGCAGGGCCGCCAGGCCCCACTGGTCGGCTTCGCCCCATGGCGTATTGATACCCACCATCTTCAATTGGTGCGCGTCGAGCAGCGCCCCAATTTGAGCGGCTGATCCGTGCTCGTAGGGGAACCAGCATTCCACCGCGTCGAAGCCCGCCTGCTTCGCAGCGGCAAATCGTTCGGTGAAGGGAAGTTCGGTGAAGAGAATGGAAAGGTTGGCGGAAAACTTCAGCATGATGTCCTGGTAATCGCAACAAATGAGGTCTGCAGGCAGACCGACCTACCAGCGCGCACCAAAGGCGTCGCGCAATTCCTGGATCTGCTCGTCCGTCAAGGGGACGGCGCTCGTCATCAACCACAAGCGTGCCGTTTCCTCAAGCTCTTCGAGCACCGCCATCGCGGCAGCGGGAGACTCGTGCCAGACATTGGGCCCAAGGCGGTCAAGCATGACGGCGCGCAAGGGCGTCCCCGCGCGCTGCCCGGCTGCAATCGCCGCGGACACCAGGTCGCCCACCTGCGGATCGCCCGGCCGACGGTACGGAATCAGGGGCACATGGCCCACCTTCATGACGAAATACGGCGTGATGGGCGGCACGATATCCGACTCGCGCCACACGCCTTTCAGGGTCAAGGCGACCAGGTGCGTGCTATGGGTATGGATCACGCATCGCGCGGCCGGTTCGGCCGCATAGATGCGTCGATGCAAGATGATGGTCTTGCTTGGCCGTGTGCCTGCCGGCGCATTGCCTTCCGAATCCACGCGCACCAGGTCTGCCGGCGCCAGGCGGCCCAGGCATGCATCGGTGGGCGTGATCAATACACTGCCATCATCCAGCAGTACGCTGATGTTGCCCGCCGTGGCGTGCACATAGCCGCGCTCGAACAGTGACCGGCCAACGAAGCAAATCTCTTCGCGCAATGCGTTCTCGTTCATGCCGGCGCGCCGTCCTTCAAGACATCGAAAGCCTTGATAAAGAAATCGTCGCTACCGAAATTGCCGGATTTCAGCGCCAGATGCATGCCCTCGCCGCATGCCGCCGGGCTATGCGCATGGCACCACGGTACGCCGGGATCGATCTGAGGCCCGATTTGCATGCGGTCGATATTCAGCGCCTGCACGCAGGCGCCAGACGTTTCGCCGCCCGCAACAATAAGCTGGCGAACGCCCAGACCTGCCAGGCCTTGCGCCACCCCCGCCAATGTCCGCTCGACCGTTTCGCCCGCCTGTTGAGTACCGAGGCGCGCCTGCACGGCCTTGACGGCTTCCGCGTTCGCCGTCGAATACACCATGACGCATTCGCCCTTGGCAAGCCGCGGCTGCGCCCAGGCCAGGACATCGCGCACCGGGTCATCCGCTTGCGCCAACTGCAAAGGGTCCAGCGCCAGGGCGGCGCCGCCGGCATCCATGAACTGGCGGGTCTGGCGCTGAGTCGCGGCAGAACAGCTGCCGGCGAGAATGGCCTTGCCCCCGCTTGCCTTAGGCAGACGTTGCGCCTGATCGTTCGGCTCAAAGCCCCACTGCGCGGGCAGCCCCATCGCTAATCCGGACCCGGCCGTCACCAGGGGCATGTCGGCGGTCGCCGCGCCCAAGGTGAGCAGATCCTGATTGTCGATCGCGTCCACAATGGCGATGCCCACGCCTTCCCGGGCGAGTTCAGCGAAGCGCTGCTTGACCGCCTCGGCCCCGAGTCGCAAATAGCCATGATCCACCAGCCCCACGCGCTGCCGGCACTGGGCCTGCAGGACGCGCACGAGATTGGCATCGGTCATGGGCGTCAAGGGGTGATGGCGCATGCTGGATTCGCTGAGCAGGACATCGCCCACAAACAAATGCCCTTTGAACACCGAACGCCCGTTATCGGGAAATGCGGGCGTGGCGATAGTGAACGACGTTCCAAGCCCCTCCATCAGCGCCTCGGTTACCGGACCGATGTTGCCTTGGGCAGTGCTGTCGAAGGTGGAGCAGTACTTGAAGTAAATCTGTGAGGGCTGGCCGGGCGGATTCAGGCTACGCAGCCATTTGCAGGCTTGAACCGATTCTTCCCGTGCTTGGGACGCAGGCGTGGTGCGCGATTTCAACGCCACCACGACGGCATCTGCGTCGATGGAGGCCGCATCCCTGGGTACCCCAATCGTCTGCACGACGCGCATGCCAGCGCGGACGAGATTGTTCGCCACGTCTGTCGCGCCAGTGAAGTCATCCGCAATACAACCGAGCCGCATTATGTCCAAATTATTAAAATTTTGAGGAAGTCATAATACAAACTTGTATGATGTATTGGGTACTAGGGTATACCCGTGGGGGATACGTGGTACTTGCAGGCTCTTGAACAGGTCTGGTTCACTGACTTTCTGCTGGTGTAATGACCCAGCAGTATCTGCTTAGTTCAAGAGGCTAGCGGCGAACCAGTGCGGTATAGCTGCGGCTGGTTGCGTGGCCTGAAGCCAACAGTTTGCCCCTTGTTGAGCGTAAAGACTGCGCTCACGCCGCGAAAGCTCCCGCCTGTTTCGAGACCGCCGCTCCGGTGAGCTTGTTCAGTCTTCAAACGGCCTCTTTTATTATTACGCCGTCTCGCTAGACAAGCAGTACGTCTGGGACGGTGATGAGGTAAACCCTGAGCACAAGGCGGTTACCCTGGACGGCCGGAATGTCCGCTTCCGAAGCGCCCAGCTCAAGCGCAATGAGCTGGGCGACTACGTCCTGGCGCTGACTTGCGGGGGCGGGCGGAATTGAGTGATTATGGAATTATTCCCAAATATTCGCCCACCACCTGATAGCGGTGTTCGTCGTCTTTATTGCTGAGTTCAATTGTTGCGATGGCTGGGTTGGTTGAGCGCGGTTTCAATAAGATACGCAAGTTCTCGGCGCCGTCTTCAGTATGCGTCTTGAAACTTTGATATTCCTTAACGGTGTAACGTGAACCGGCGTCGCCGTCCTGGATATCGGCGCACTCCACCAATACGATTTTCCCATTTCGGGTGCCCCCAGGATTCAAGCGAAACAGGCAGATCGCACCATCAGGGATGATCTTGTTCATGGATTCGCCTACCACATGGCAAGCAAAAATATTCTTGCCTACGGGCATGCCGTTGGGGACGGGGACCCAGTTTTCATGCTCCACCAGCTGGAGTGCGCTAAAGCCGCCTGCGGCGGCTCGCAAATCATAGAGGGGGACTGCATTGACGTAGGGCTGCAGCGGAGCTGCGGGCTCTGGAAAAGCAATGACATTGGATTTATAGCTTTCCATATGTCGCTTCAGATAGCGTCTCAAACCGTCGTCGCAAGCGTACACGAATGTGCCGCGTATGCCCCGCAGCATGATGGTTCGGTAAATATTCAGTATGTACTGCTTAAGCTGCTCCGGTTCTGCAATGGCCTGCTTTCCATTTCGGTCATGATAGTTGTCCTTTTCAATGACGATCTGGTCCAGCTCTTCGTCGTAGCGAATTTCGTGGCCGAAAATTACGCCGGTGTAGTTCAGATCGTATCCCTGGGTGGTATGGATGCAGCCCACTTCGCTCTCGGCGCCTTTGGTATTGATCCAGTCCATATTGGTGCTGTTCCAGCGCAAGCGGACGTCGGCGATCTCGATGTCATGCAAGGCGGGGGCATTTTTTGAGATCCAGGGCCAAGAATATCCGGCGACCAAACGTGCCAAGCCGTAGCTGCTATTTCTGTGTTCAATTTCCTTGATCATGTCCGACAGTTCGTCAAAGATCAAAAACTCATAATTGCTTGAGTGGAATCTTTGCTCAGCCGACAGTCGCTTGTTCAGGAGGTCGTCAATAAACCGCACGTAATGCTGCCCAGCGCGAACCCGGAATTGCGAAGCCAATGTCATAACCTGGCTACCAGGCGAACGCTTGATGTCTTCGAAGTCGGCCGCGTTGGCATCTGACGGTTTGATGCTCTGGTTCGGGTCGTAGAAGAAAACAGCCTTACTCGATTGGCGGATGACCCAATCCACCTCGCTACATGTACTTTTGTCCAGGCCGAGCGCGGCGCAGGCCTTGTCGAAAGCGCCGTAATATGCTCCCAGGTTGACGCGTTTGCGCAGGCGGTGCGACTCATCCACCAAGGCGATGTCGTAGCGTCGCTGCGTCAGCTCCGAAGGGCTGATGACCATATTGGGATGCAGGCCCGAAACGTTGCGGAATGCTTTCTTAAGCGTGCTCCGAAACGAATTCATGGGCACGACCAAGGCCATGCGCGGTAGCGGGTACAACTGTTTGATTTGTCGCAGGAGCTCGCGAATTTCCTTTTCTTCTTCGGAGAACTCACGCAGGTCCAGCTCTTCCAGGTCGGAGTGAATGAGCTTGAAAAGGAATATTGCCAGGACCGACTTTCCGGTACCGGCCCCGCCTTGCACCACGATGTTCTTTACATCTGGGTCGACCAAGGACCGCATGATCGCGATCAAGCCTTGCTGTTGATCGGCAGACAGCGACTTATATGGCGAGTACTTGAAAACATCCGAATTGTCGATGGCTTCAATGGATCTCTCTGCGATGCCGTGCGTGCGCAGCCTGTCCCAGGTTTCACGAAATATCCGGGAGTAGAGTTCATCCCTCTGGTAGTAGTTGTGGTCGCTCAGGCCAAGGTTGCCATTCAATAAACTAAAACGGCCGTCAGCGGACAAATACTTTATCAGGGAAGATTCAATGTCGAGCGTCGCCGATTTATTGAAACGTTCACTGCTGACCAGGTGAACTGTCGTCAAGGACTGTTTCTGCGGGTGCTTAAGATGCGTACCCAGGCGAGTGATAGTGTCGGTGGTCTCGCCGACATAGGCGCGCCGTGTGGTCCCATCGCTCAGGATATACACCAGCGGCCAGTTGTTGGCTGCATATGCATTAACCTCAATTTCAGCCAGTGCTTCGGCGGAAAAACGATAGCGGTTTACTTCGACAAAAGAGGTCTGGTTCATAGCTCGTTATATTTTTTCGCGCTTCCTTTTGCCTTGTCTACCGGGTACTTCTCTTCATTTTTTTCGATTTTCTCCAGAACGATCTTCTCGATGTCGAACTTGTACGCATCGGACAGCAACAGCGCATAGGCCAGGACATCGGCAAGCTCTTCCTTCACCTTCTCGGGATCTGCGTCGTCAGCCGCCTTCCATAGAAAAGCCTCCAACAATTCGCTGGCCTCGATGCTCAGCGCCAAGGCCAGATCTTTAGGGTTGTGAAATTGCTGCCAGTTTCGCTCGTCGCGAAACCTGCGCAACCGCTGAATGACTTGTTCCATTTCCTACCTTTACAGGGTGAGATTGCTGCAAAGGATAATAACTTGCTCGCCGGCAGAGTGCCGGGCAATCCGTATGATGGGCATACGCTGGCCGAGACGCTGGAACAGGCCGCCATCCTCAGCGACAGCGCGATCCACACGGCGGTGGTGGATCGTGGCTACAAGGGTGTGGAGGTGCCTGGTGTACGCATTCTGCGCTCGGGCCAGAAGCGGGGCGTGACCCGCACGCTCAAAGCGATGATCAAACGGCGCAGTGCCATCGAGCCGGTCATCGGGCACATGAAATCCGATGGGAAGCTCGGTCGTAACTGGCTCAAAGGCCGTGCAGGGGATGCGATCCACGCAGTTCTGTGCGGCGCCGGGCACAACATTCGTCTGCTGCTGCGCTGGCTGCGGCGTTTTTACGCCTGGACAATGGTGCTGTGGGTGGCGACGTTCGCCCATCATCAACACGCAAGGGCATGACCGAATACATCATCGTTACCTGAGCGCTGAAAAATCTAGTTGTTCAGGGCCGACGACTTAGGCGTGGGTCAACACTAGGTGGCCGATTGGCTCTGCCGTCTCGCGCACACGAATTTCGATGTCGTAGCCTAGGCGGTTCAGGCAGTCCATCAGTTTGCGTTCGGAGAAATTCGAGAACTCGCCGCGCAGCAGACTCGATACTTTGGGTTGGGTCAGCCCCATGCGTTTTGCCGCTTCGGCCTGCGTCAATCCGCGCTCGCGAATGGCTTTGGTAATTTCGACGGTCAGCCCAGACTTGATCTGGAGTTTATCGGCATCAGGCAGGCCCAGGTCGGCAAACACGTTGCCCGAACTGGCTTCGACCTCGATCCCTTCAACGATGCGTTTACTCATTTCTCAACTCCTGCGCAACGATTGCAGCCGCCTTCAAACGCTGATGAATGATGTCCATGTCCGGCTTGGGCGTTTCAATGCCCCGTTTGCTTTTCTTCTGGAAGACATGCAGCACAAAGACGGCCTCGGCGAAGCGCACGGTGTAGACGGTGCGGTAAGTGCCGCCGGTGTCGTCTTCAACAATTTCCAGCACGCCCGCACTGCCAAAGCCTTTTAGCACTTTCGCCGCTTCGTGCTGTTCGCCACGCTGGGCAAAATCGAGCGCATGACCGAAAAACGTTCGTACAGTGATGGGAAGGGCCAGCAGGTCTTTCTTGCTACTGCCAAGCCAGAAGAGCGGCTTTGTGGTGGAAGGTATCATGTAAATATACCATTTCTGGGATGATGAGGCTACGGATTGCAAGCCAAGGCCGGCCTACGCACGCTTGAGCCAGAGGACGTTGTCCGCAAGCTTGGGCATTTTTCCCGCCTCTAGCTCATCCAGAAAATCCGCCCACTGTTGTACCATCACCTTGCGCTGAGCCAGGAATGTGGCGCGGTCGTAGCTGGCGCCCAGTTCTTCTTTCGACACGTGTGCCAGGTGGCGTTCGATGACGTCCGGCTCCCAGCCAAGATATTCGCGGATCATCGTGCGTGCGGTGGCACGAAATCCATGACCTGTGATCTGTTCTTTGGTGTCGTACCCCAGTGTGCGCAAAGCTGAGTTGATCGTGTTTTCGCTGATATAGCGTGACTTGTCAGAGCGCCGGGCCATGTTGGGGAACACAGGGCCGGAAGGGCCGGTAATGGGTAGTAGATCCTCCAGAACCCGTCGAGCCTGGCGTGATAGAGGCACGATATGCGCAGGGGTGCGGCTATCGCGTTTCTGCCACTCGCGCATCTTCATGTTCTCTGGCGGGCAGCGCCACAGCCCCTTTTTGAGATCGACATCTTCCCAATGTGCCAGGCGCAGTTGGCCGGGCCGCTGGAAGACCAGGGGAGCCAAGCGCAAGGCGGCAACGGAAATAAAGTTGCCGGAGTACGCGCGCATGTCCCTTAAAAGCTGGCCCAGTAGTTGCGGGTCAGTGATGGCGGCGTAGTGGCGGCCGCGCGGTGTTGGCAAGCCCCCAGTACGGTTGTTGACGAAATTCTGGGCCGGTTCCAGTACGCCGGTATCCACAGCGTACTGATAGACGTGCTGGACGGCCTCGCGGACACGCTGCGCTGTTTCCAGGTTGCCACGATCCTTGATGCGATGCAGGCACCGAACGATTTCCGGGGGCCTGATGGTCTCCATCGCTTTGTCACCTACCCACGGGAATACGTGAATCTCCAGGTGGCGAGTCACCTTGCTCTTGTAGCCGGCAGACCAGACGCGATCCTTGCTGGCACTTTCGAGCCAGGCGCGCGCCATCAGCTCGAACGTATTCATCTTGGCGATCTTGGCTTGCTCTTGCTGCTCCCGTCGAGCGTCCTGTGGGTCAATGCCTTGAGCGCGTAGCGCGTTCGCCTCTCTGGTGAGTTCACGTGCCATCGCTAGGGTGATCGTCGGGTAGGCGCCCCCCTCTGTCACAATAGATGTCCGCTCGGTTGATTTGGAAATTTGAGGGAGCGGACGGAGTGAAGAAGTGGCCAGCTACAGCGCAGGATTCAGAGAACAGACAGTCAGGAAATTGATGCCGCCGCACAATCGGACGGTGGCCAGCCTGAGTCGGGAGATTGGGGTCTCCCGAGTTCGACAGTTAAAATCGTAAGCCGTTGATTTATAACAACTCGGCTTTAAAACGCTCCACTACAAATTCACATACGCCACATCAGCGGCTGGTTTTTTGACCTTCAAGCTGGCCAGTACGGCGGTTTGCTCTGCATCCATTGCCGAGATGCCGGTAATCGGCATCTGACCTTCAAATGTCACCTTATGGGTTTGAATCCGGCGCAGTACCGACAAGGCTCGCTCGGGCGAACGCACGTCGGGCACTGGCGTTTGGTGCAATCGGGCACGCA
>JACCEN010000021.1 GCA_013416435.1 Alcaligenaceae bacterium
GTGGCCACAGTGCGCTGCTTGGGGCGCCCCGTGTCGTCGCGATAGGCCTCGACCAGCTGTACATAGCGCCGTGGACCTGATTTGGTGACCTTGATGAACATGCCATTACTATAAACCTCAATAATAATTTATGTCAACGATTATCTATATAAACGTGCCATTACAAAAAATAACTCGCAACTCTCCGAAACCCGCATGAATACTGCGATTACGTCAGAAATGGGAAATCAAAGTGTCGAACTCAAGAGGCCATGCGTTCCAGGCCTATGCCCAGCGACGAGACCGCTATCATGATGACGGCGAAGTAGCCCAGGTAGCCCAGCAGATTCGCCGCGGAAGTGCGCATGCTTTCGTCCAGCCGCGTAACGGGCAGGAACTGATCCGATATCCAGGACCTCATCACTCTTACCGAATAGGCACCGACCAGCAGAACGACGAGGGTCACCGCGATCGAAGCGGGTCTTATTTGCGCTTCGCCGATCTGAAAGCCCACCAGAAGGAAGCCCAAGCGGCGTCGCAGCCAATCTCCCGGATCCTCTCCAAAGGGCAAAAGCACCAGCGCGATGGCAAACAGAATCAGCATCAAGCGCAGCGCGCCGGACACCAGCACCAGCACCTGGCAACGGGTGCGCGCTTGTTGCGCCGCCAGTAAATCAGCAGCCTGCTCCTGCTCGACCCTGGCGACGAGGCTGTCGAACACATCGGTCACCAGCACCACCAACAGGTAAGCGGTGCTGACGACCAAAGTCAGCCAGATGATTTCCTGGGCGACCAGACTGCTCAGTGCAATGAAGCCCAGCAGGAAAGCGGCCAGGCTCGCAGAGACGACAACAACCAGCACGGATGGTATTGCCCTTACCCATGCGGCCATGGAAGATCCCATTGACGGTCCATCCACCTGCGCCGATTGCCCTTGCTTGTGCTGATGGCTGGAACGCAGGCTCAGTGCCGTAAAGCCGATCAGGACATTGAGCAGTACCGTCATGATGCCGTTGACAAGCAGCGTTGTGCTCAGCGTGGCGTTGATCAGGTCCAGCGCGCGCTGGGCCAACCACGCCAGCACGATCGTGACGGCAAACACCAGGGGCACCCATGCGAGCCTCCTGGCCAGTCCGTCGGATAGTGCGGGCAGGCGCCAACTGGGGCGGGCGGGCGACAGAAGCACCATGCCCAGCCCCGCCACGAATCCCGCAACGTAAACCAGGGCGGCGCTCTGCTCCAGGAAACTGTTCAGGGCTTGATCCAGCCCTCCGTTCCATCGCATGACAAACAGCATGATGGTGGCGAGCAAGCCCGGCACAATGGTGTAGAGCACAACCGTCAAGAAGGCGAAGATGGAGCGGCGCAGGCGCGCCGGCTTCGTATGCTTGACAGTGAAGGCGCCCAGGCCTCGCCTTCCGGTTTCACCAACGATCAGCAGCAGCAATGCCATGCCCAAAGCAAGGGACCAGACATGGGTCGGCACGGCTTTGAGGTTGGCGCCCAGCTGCTTCAGCAAGCCATTCAGGCGGCGCATGTCGCGCGGCGCATCACGCGCGACATCACGCCAGAAGCTCGGCACCAGCAGCGACTGCGAACGCGTGCCCAGCTCGGCCTGGAAGCGGGCCCGTCGCAATAGGGAAATCTGGTCCTGGCCTTGCCTGGCATCCACGCCCATGAGCTTGGCGAGCTTGATCTGGGAGTCAAGCAAAGCCTGCCGCTTCTTCAATTGGGCGCGCTGCTGCGCAATGTCGGCAGGCTCCTCAGCTTCCACGGTAGGCACCCCGAGCTCTTTCAACCGCGCCTCGACACTGGCCAACTCGGGCTCGAGCTTGACCACGATGTCGTCGGCCACGGTCTGCGCTTCCTGCAAGGTGTCGCGTATTGCAACCAGGCCCGTGTCATCGATATCTTGCGGCTTCTGCTTCAGCCTTTCCTGGATGTTGGTGACCGAGGACTGCGTCTTGTCCAGCATCGCGCCGACGTCCTGTGCCGGAGCGGACTGCGCATAGGCTTGCGATGCCGTACCGCCCGAACCGAGCAATAACGTCAGGCATAAAAGAACGATGGCAAAGATAGGAAGACGAGAGAGACGCGCCATGCAGGTTCGGCTCATGGAAATGGCGAAGCCGTTATGACAGCAAGTAGCTTGCCAGGCGGTCTCGGCCTTGGGCACGCCGCTTGCTGCAATGTTTGACCCCAATACGTGGAGCACATCATGAATCGCAAGACAGAGAATCCGCAGAACGACGATCCGCCTCGTGAAAACCAGCGCAGCCACGGAGACCAGCAGCGACGTAGCAAGAAGGACGGCCATACCAGCCAGATAGGCAGCAGCCAGGACCAGGTCAGCCAGCGCCAGCGCGGGCCCGGGCAAAATCGCCAGCCGCCCAACTAGGGCCTGCTGAAGGCCCCATCCTGTTACACAAAGGGCGAGCGCCGCCTTGGAGGCCATGGGCGCCATTCGACCCAGATTCCATTTGTCACACGCCCGTCAATTTTTGCCGCCATACTGTCCAGCATGAATACCGACACGCATACCGACTTCAATGCCCAAGCAGGGTCAAGTGATGAAGTTCTCGCAACTTCCATACAGCGCGTGCTTTCCCTGACGAAAGACTCCTGGCAAGTCAGCGAAAACGCGCCGGTCCCGAAACGCAAGCGCAAAATGCGCAAAACCACTGTCCCGGGCCACGGGTCGTTGCTCTGGATGCCTGCCGGCATTCGCCGCTACGCATAAATGCCGGCAGGCATGCGGCAATAACAAAAAAGCACAGCCGTAACCAAAAAATAAAACTCGTGACTACGTAATAACCCTGCCAGCGTCGAAGGGCAGTGTTCAGCTGCGGACGCTGCGCAATTCTTACCATACGCTGAAAACCCGCATGGATATTACGCCTTGGTTTTTTTTTACTTGGTTTAAACCTAAACTAAATATGGCTCTTAGGGGTTTCCACATTATTGACGATAGCGCTCGCTATCGCCTATAAATGCCTCGGCAGTTAATTTGCATGTAACGCGTTGCATGCAACCACGTAGCACAAAAAGCCAGGAGACAAACCAATGAACAGCAGCAAGAACGTGGACAGCAAAACCGTCCTATCCAAACCCACGCGCCGCCAGTTTCTGGGGGGCGCAGCAGCTGGTACCGCCGCTGCGGTCACCATGGGCTTCCCCGCTATCGTCAGTGCGCAGAGTCCGACCAACTTCCGCTTCCAAAGCACATGGCCGACTGTAGACATCTTTCATGAATTCGCGCTCGATTTCGCCAAGAAAATCAACGACATGACGGGTGGCGAACTGAAGATCGAAGTCCTGCCCGCAGGCGCGGTGGTTCCGGCTTTCGCACTGCTCGACGCCGTATCCAAGGGCACGCTCGACGGCGGCCACGGGGTGCTCGGCTACAACTACGGAAAACAGAACGCCTTGGCGCTGTTCTCGTCCGGTCCCGCCTTCGGCATGGACGCCAACATGGTGCTGGCATGGCACAAATACGGCGGCGGCAAAGAATTGCTCGACAAGCTCTATTCGCAAATCGGCGGGAACGTGGTCACCTTCCTTTCCGGCCCCATGCCCACGCAGCCTTTTGGCTGGTTCAAGAAACCGATTACAAAAACCGAAGACCTGAAGGGTCTCAAGTTCCGCACCAACGGTCTGGCCATTGACCTGTTCACCACCATGGGTGCTGCCGTGAACGCGCTGCCCGGCGGCGAAATCGTGCCTGCGCTCGACCGCGGCCTGCTGGACGGCGCTGAATTCAACAATGCCACGTCCGACCGCCTGCTGGGCTTCCCCGATGTTTCCAAGGTCTGCATGCTGCAAAGCTTCCACCAGTCCTCGGAAACCTTCGAAATCATCTTCAACAAGGACAAGTACAACGCCCTGCCCGACAAGCTGAAGGCCATCATCGCCAACGGCGTCGAGGCCGCGTCAGCAGACATGTCCTGGAAAGCGGTCGATCGCTATTCGCAAGACTACATCAAGCTGCAGAAAGAAGATGGCGTGCGCTTCTACAAGACACCCGACGCCATTCTGTCGCAGCAGTTGGTGGTATGGGACCAGATCATTGCCGAAAAGAGCAAGACCAATCCCTTGTTCAAGGAAATCGACGAATCCCAGCGCGCATTCGCCGCCAGGGCAATGGCGTGGGACATGGACACCAACAATAATCGTCGCATGGCCTACAACCACTACTTTGGCAGGAAGCCCGCTCCGAAAAAGAGCTGATCACCCTTAGCTCCGCTTCACTGCGGCGCCACCCGACGATCCGGGCGGCGCCGCCGCCCCCCCCAGCAAGGTGAGTCTTTCCATGCAAAAATTCTTGCGTACTGTTGACCAGGTCAATACCTGGATCGGACAGCTGTTCGGCTGGTTCGTCCTGGCATTGACCTTATTTGTTACCTACGAAGTCTTTTCCCGCTATGCCCTGGGCCAGCCTCACTCATGGGCGTTCGACGCCATGAACATGATGTACGGTGCGCTGTTCATGATGGCCGGGGCCTACACGCTTTCCAAGAACGGTCACGTGCGCGGCGACGTGCTCTACGGTTTTTTTCCGCCCCGCCTGCAAGCCGGGCTGGACCTGGCGCTGTATATCCTGTTCTTCATCCCGGGCGTCGTCGCCCTGGCCTGGGCCGGGTACAACTACGCGTCTGAGTCCTGGATCATCAACGAACACTCAACGATCACGGCCGACGGCCCGCCCATCTATCCCTTCAAGGCAATCATCCCCCTGGCCGGCATCACGCTGCTGTTCCAGGGCTTCGTCGAAATCGTCTATTGCATACAGTGCCTGAAAGAAGGCCAGTGGCCCAAGCGAGACAAGGACGTTGAGGAAGTCGACGTCGACAAGCTCAAGGACATGGTCCACGTCAGCGAAGAAGACATGAAAGAGCTCGGTATCGGGCCCGACGACAAGAAACAGGAAGGGAACCCATAATGAGAAAAGAAGTCTGGTTCGGCCTATCCATTCTGGCCGCCGTCATTATCGCCATACTCGTCCTGATGCCAGCCCCGGCCGACATCACTAATGGCCACCTGGGCCTGCTCATGCTGGCGCTCATCGTCGTGACCATCATGCTGGGCTTTCCCACCGCCTTCACCTTGATGGGCATGGGGGTGATGTTCACCTATCTTGCCTACCGGAACATGGGTGCGCAGATAGCGATCGAGCAAACGCTCGACCTGATGGTGCTGCGCACGTATGCGGTAATGACCAACGACGTGCTCATCGCCGTGCCGCTGTTCATTTTCATGGGCTACCTGGTCGAACGCGCCAACCTCATCGAAAAACTGTTCAAGAGCATGCATTTGGCCATGGCGCGCGTGCCGGGGTCGCTGGCTGTGGCCACCATCATCACCTGCGCGGTGTTCGCCACCGCAACAGGCATCGTAGGCGCGGTCGTCACGCTGATGGGCCTGCTGGCCTTGCCCGCCATGCTCAAGGCCGGTTACAGCGTAAGGCTGTCCGCCGGCGCCATCACGGCAGGCGGCTGCCTGGGCATCATGATCCCGCCGTCCGTGCTGCTGATCGTGTACGGCGCCGTGGCCGGCGTGTCCGTGGTCAAACTGTATGCCGGCGCTTTCTTCCCCGGCATCATGCTCGCGCTGCTGTATGTGTTCTACGTCATGATCGTCGCCAAGATCAGCCCCAAGTCCGCCCCCCCCCTGTCCGAGGAAGAACGCCGCGTGACCCTGCCGGAGTTCGCCCAGACGGTCAAGGACAAGGTCAGCAACCGGGCGCTGCCCGGCCTGATCGGCGCAATGAAGGGCAAGCGCAACATCAACGTGCCCATGAAGACACTGCTCGGGCAGTCGTTCATTGCTCTGTTGCCCGCTCTCGTTTTCGTAGCGGCCATGGGCCTCACCTACAAGATCGTCACTGCGCCGGCGCCGGCGGAGGCAACCGGCCTGGTCGAAATGGGGTTCTCGGCTGAATTCGACAGCCAGGACCAGTATTCGGGCGGCTTGGCCGAGCCCGAAGGTGCCGAGCAACTGGGTGCGGGCAGCACCGAAGCCGCAGCTTCGACCGCTGTCGCCGAAGAGGCCGAGGAAGACGCCGCGGCGGAAGCCACGCCGGCTCCGCAATCGTTCTGGATCACCCTCATCATCGGAACGATCCTGCTCATCATCTTCTATGCCATCTTCACTTTTGCACGGCTTGAAATCTTCAAGATGCTGCTCAGCTCCTTCTTCCCGCTGGCCATCATGATTCTGGCGGTGCTGGGCAGCATTGTGTTCGGCCTTGCGACACCATCCGAAGCAGCCGCCATGGGGTCGTTCGGAGGCATCTTGCTGGCACTGGCGTACCGCAAGCTGAACATGGAGATGATGAAGGAGTCCGTGTACCTGGCGGCCAAGACCAGCGCCATGGTGTGCTGGCTGTTCGTGGGGTCCAGCATTTTCTCGGCGGCCTTCGCGCTGCTGGGCGGGCAGGAAATCATCAACAGCTGGGTTATGGGCATGAACCTGACGCCGGTCGAGTTCATGATACTGGCCCAGATCGTGATCTTCCTGCTGGGCTGGCCGCTGGAATGGACCGAGATCATCGTGATCTTCATGCCCATCTTCCTGCCGCTGCTGGCGCACTACCAGATCGACCCGCTGTTCTTCGGCCTGCTGGTAGCGCTGAACCTGCAAACCGCCTTCCTGTCGCCGCCCGTGGCCATGTCCGCCTTTTATCTGAAGGGAGTGGCGCCATCGCATGTCACCTTGAATCAGATATTCGCGGGCATGCTGCCTTTCATGGGAATCCAGATCATTGCCATCGTGCTGCTGTATCTGTTCCCGGCCATTGGCCTGTGGCTGCCGCAAGTGCTGTATTGACGTAATGCATGAACGCAAGGGGCCGTCCTCGTACAGGGCGGCCCCTTGCATTGCAGCCTGCGCATGCGCGTTTGAAATACTATGGCAATAACCATGCTTCAAGCGTGGTTTATAGGATAAAATAAACAATTAACCGCTGCATATAACAAAACGTAAGGAAACGGCATGCGCAGGCCCTGGACACCCCAGGGCCTTTTTACAAGCGTTGACGCCGCAGCCTCCCGATTCAAGAGACACCCCGAACCATGCGTAAGAATTATCCTGTCTACGATGTAGAAACCAAGCTGCGACCGGATCAGTACCTGATTTCCAAAACCGACAAGAAAGGCAGAATCACCTACGCCAACCCCGCCTTCATCGAAATCAGCGGGTACACCCGCGAAGAGCTGATCGGCCAGCCCCACAACCTTATCCGCCACCCCGACATGCCGCCGGAAGCGTTCCAGGACCTGTGGGATACGCTGCACGCCCGCAAGCCCTGGCTTGGCCTGGTCAAGAACCGCAGGAAAGATGGCGGGTATTACTGGGTGCTGGCCAACGCCGCCCCCATATACGAAGATGGCGAAGTAACGGGCTATGCCTCGGTGCGCATCAAGCCCACCGAAGACCAGGTCGCGGCAGCCCAGGAGTTCTACGAGCAGATCAATGCCGGGCAGGCCCGGGGCTACACCGTCAAAGCGGGGCAGCGCGTACGCACCGGCTGGCGGCGGATCGTGGATCTGCTTGCCCTGCCCTTCAGCAACACGCTGCGGGCAGGCATGCTGCGCATGGCCACGCTCACCACCGCCACCATTGCCGCTGCGTCGTGGTTCGCGCTGACCGGGGGGATGCCCGATGCCTACCGGTGGTGGGCGCTGGGCGGCATTGCGGCGGCCACCATCGCCGGCCTCGCCTACGGCTGGGTCATCGCCCAGCGGGTCGTAAAACCTCTGGAAGGCGCCGCCCGCATCGCCAGGCAGATCGCCGCGGGCAATCTGTTGATAGACATCGACGCCGATCAAAGAGGCGAAGTCGGCAATCTTTATTTCTATCTGGACATGATGCGCAAGAGCCTGCTGGGCATCGCCACCGATGTCCACAATGGCGCCTACGCCACCGCCAATACCGCACAGGTCCTGGAAACCAGCAATACCAACCTTTCCGCCCGCACGGAAGACCAGGCCGCGTCCTTACAGGAAACGGCCGCCAGCATGGAGCAGTTGACCGTCACCGTCAAGCAGAACGCCGACAACGCCAATCTGGCCAGCCAACTGGCCGACGCCAGCATGCAGACCGCCCAGCGTGGCGGCGCCGTCGTGCACGACGTGGTCGCCACCATGCACGGCATACACGAAAGCTCCCGCAAGATCGGCGATATCGTTTCCTTGATCGAAGAAATCGCCTTCCAGACCAACATCCTGGCCTTGAATGCAGCCGTCGAGTCCGCCCGCGCCGGAGAGGCAGGCAAAGGCTTTGCCGTGGTCGCCGGCGAAGTGCGCAGCCTGGCACAGAAAAGCTCCACCGCCGCCAAGGAGATCAAAGACCTCATCAACGTATCGGTCGACCGCATGGCCATCGGCTCCGAACAAGCCGCCCGAGCGGGCAAGACCATGGAAGAGATCGTCGAATCCGTGCGCAAGGTCACCGACATCATGGCGGAAATATCCACCGCCTCCGCCGAGCAATCCAGCGGACTGGACCAGATCAATCAGGCCATTGCGCAAATGGACAGCGTCACGCACCAGAA
Source organism: Alcaligenaceae bacterium (assembly GCA_013416435.1). Lineage (GTDB taxonomy): Bacteria > Pseudomonadota > Gammaproteobacteria > Burkholderiales > Burkholderiaceae_B > Parapusillimonas. Next base: position 8,531 of record JACCEN010000021.1, read on the forward strand.
CGCGGCACTGGTGCAAGACCTGGGCCATACCGTGCGGGCGCTGGGGGACGAGGCCGAGAACCTGCGACTGTCGATCGACGTGCTGAACACAGGCAGAAACAGGTTTGCACATGCGTCGGCCGAAGCCGCCACTGACATGGCACTGCCCGCGCCCAAAGCCCGGACCGGGCTGGCAGCCGGCGGCCGGGTCAGGCTGATCGCCGCCGAGCGCGAAGTCATGTCGGTTTGAATATCAGCACCGTCGTTCCAGCTGCAGCCAGATCGAACAGCTCGATGACATCGGCGTTGCGCATCCTTATACAGCCATGCGACAGCGGAGTCCCCATCGGCTCCGAGTCCGGGCAGCCATGTATGTAGATGTGGCGGCGCATCGTGTCGACGCGGCCGTATCGATTGCGACCGGGTTCGCATCCCTTCAGCCATAGGATGCGGGACAGGATCCAGTCGCGATGCGGGAATTGCTTCGCCAAATCGGGCGTATAGACCTCGCCGGTCGGCCTTCTGCCGACGAATACCGCCCCCGCCGGGCATCCGTTGCCGATTTTCGCCTGGATTACATGCCGGCCCAGCGGTGTGCAGCCGCTACCCATTTGCTCGCCCGCGCCATTCTTTGCGCTCGAGATGGAATATCGGCGCGTAGCGCCGGCGCCTCCCGTCAGAACCAAGGACTGCTCGAAAAGATCTACGAGTATCCGGGATTGCATCGTTCAGTTCACTGTCCAAAGGTTGCATCGCATGTTGATCCCGGGCAGATTACTCCAGCTTGATTCCCGCCGCATCGATGACGCCCTTGTAAAGCTTGATTTCGTTCTTGATGTGTTCAGCAAATGAGTCCGGCGTGCTTCCGACCGGCTCGGCGCCCAGTTGCTGCAGTTGCTTTCTGACCTCGGGCTCCTGAAGCACTTGCGCCACGTCTTCCTGCAGGCGCTTGACGATGGGCGCCGGCATATCTTTGGGCCCAAGGATTCCGAACCAGGGATTCATTGCGTACCCTGGCAGGAACTCGGCGATCGCCGGGATTTCAGGAGCGATTTCCGAGCGTTTCTCGCTGGTCACGGCGACGGCGGTCAGCTTACCGGACGCTATCATCGGGATCGCGACGGGCAGTCCGATGAACTGCGCCTGGATCTGGTTGCCGAGCAGATCCGTCATTGCCGGGCCGCCGCCCTTGTAGGGCACGTGCACCACGTCGATGCCGCTCATGTGCTTGAGCAGCTCCATGGAAAGATGCGGCGATGTTCCGCTGCCGGTGGAAGCGTAATTCAGAACCCCTGGGTGCTGCTTGGCATAGTCGATCAGTTCGGGCAGAGTTTGCGCCGGCACCTTCTTGTTGATCACCAGCACATTGGGCAGCGTGACCGCAAGTGTGATGGGAGAAAAATCCTTGAGCGTATCGTAAGGCAGCTGCTTGTACAGGCTGGGAAGCACAGCGAAGGTAAGCGTCGTCAGGAGTATCGTGTAGCCGTCTCCGGCGGACCGCGCGACGGCCTCGGTGCCGATCAGGGTATTACCGCCCGGCTTGTTGTCCACGATTACCTGCTGCCTCATGGACTCGGACAAGCGCTGCGCCAGCAAACGGGCGATGGCATCCGTGTTTCCACCCGCCGAATAAGGCACGACCATCTTTATCGGCCGCGATGGATAGTCGTTAGGGCCGTCGGCGGCCGTGACCGGCATCGCCGCTGTGCCGGCCAGCAATGAAGCGCAGAGAAGAGCCAGTTTTACTAGTGGGTTGCGCATTATCGTCTCCTTGTATTGGTGGAAGTGCGTGGGGCCAAGCGCGGGGTCAGACCCCGCACGGGGTCTGACCCCTGCCCCCTAAAGCGCCCCGAATCATCTCCGGAATATCGTCCAGCGCCGCGGCTACGCGCACGCCGGCATCGGCCAGCATACGACGCTTGGCGGTCGCGCTTTTATTATTGTCGGTGATCATGGCGGCCGCATGCCCGAAGCTTACGCCTGCGGGATATTTTTCCTGGAATTCGCCCGCAATCAGGGCGATGACCGGCTTGCGGATACCGCCGCCGGCCACCAGTGCCGCAACGCCGGTTTCATTGTCGGTACCGGGTTCCCCGAACAGCACCACAGCGTCGGTACCGTCGTCTTCCTCGAACAACGCCAGGTAGTCGGACATGGTCAGCCCCGTGATCAGGTCGCCCCCCATGGCTATGGAGGACGAGACGCCCATGCCGCCCGCCGACAGTGCGAGCGCGATCTCAGCCATCATGCCGCCGGAGCGCGACACGACGCCGATGCGGCCCGGCGTGTAGATCTGTTCGGGGTGCGGACCACCCGCGCCACCTAGCTTGCCGACTCCCGGGGAAATCAGGCCGTTCGTATTGCAGCCCACGAGCCGGACGCCGTTCTTGCGCGCAATGCCGACGATCTCGATCACATCGTGGATGGGGACATATTCGGCGGTCACGACAAGCAGCTTGATGCCCGCCTCGATGGCCTCCAGCACCGCCTGCCTGACCATGCCCGCCGGCACATAAATGACCGAGGCATCTACGCGGCGTCCCTGCATCGCGCGCTGCACCGTATCGAATACCGGTATGCCATGCACCGTCTCGCCGCCCCTGCCCGGCGTCACGCCCGCGACGACTTTCGTGCCATAGCTCAGGCAGGACTCCGTATCGAATCTTGCCTGCGCGCCCGTGATACCTTGAACGATCACCCGTGTATCCGCATCAATGAGTATGCCCATATCCGCCCCCTTTACGCCTGTACTGCCGTCGGCGACGTCAGCCGCACGATCAATTGCACCGCGTCGCGTAGAGTCGCCCCTCGCGGCAAGTAATGAATATTGGGCCGGCCGGCGACCATCTGGCGTGACTCTTGTTCTCCTGTGCCGAATAGCCGTATGACGATGGGAAGAGTCGACGTGTCGATCTTCTTTTCATCCAGCAACTCGATCAGCGTTCGCACCCGGATATCGGTCCGCGCCATTTGCGCGAAGTTGAAGCCGATCAGCAAGCCCTTCAGTCCGGGCTTTTCGAAAATGGCATTCAGCACCGCCTTCAGCTTGCGATTGTCGCTGGACGTTGGCGGCGTCACGCAATGGTTGGCCGGGGCACCGCCCTCGGCGATCACCATGTCGTGTATGTAGAGGCCCGCGCCTCCGCCGCCCACCAGCAATCCGATGTCGCCTTCCAATTCCACGTACTGGGCCTCCCCGCCCTCGAACTCCTGGTTCGCGATGACCACCGCACGCTCGCGCGGATTGTCCGGAAGATCGCCTGCCTGCACACGCCAATCGGGGTGGCGAAACAGCGCATTATCGTCCACGCCCATCATCGCACCTACGATATGGAGCTTGCCATCCTTGCCCATGGCAAGCGGATTGATTTCCAGAGTCATGGCATCGGCCTTGCGGAATGCGGCAAACAAGCGGCAGGTAATATCCGACAGCGTGGTCAATTCCTTGCCGCGAGCGCCCGCCCGGAGCCAGAGCTCGGTGGCCTTCCAGGGCGTGATTCCGGCCGCGATATCGATGTCTTCACGCACGAAACTGCCGGGGCGCTCGCGCGCGATATCCTCGATGTCGACGCCGCCGGTGAGGTTCAGCAGGATTTGCGGCCTTCCCTCAGTGATGGAAAAAGACAGGAAGTATTCGTGATCGATCTCGACCCGCTCTTCCAGATACACCGCAGCGACGGCATGACCATTCACGACCTTGCCCAGCAGTTGATCGGCCGCCGAGGCCCGCTGTGCCGCGTCGTCCGCCATGATCACCGCGCCCGCCTTGCCTCGGCGTCCAGTGGGAATCATCGCCTTCACGACCGCCCTGCCCGCGTATGCCTCCTGCGAGGCCAGCACCTCTTGCGCGTTTCCCGCCGCCATGCCCCAAGGCACGGGCAAGCTGCGCTGCCGCAGCCATGTTTTCGTTTGTGCTTCGCTAAGTGCTTTCAATTGCGCTTTACCTTTTTGAGGGGTTAGACCTTACGGGATCTGACCCCGTTGCAATTCTGTTGGGGTCTGACCCCGTTGCAGATCTGAGATGGGGTCAGACCCCGCAGGGGGTCTGACCCCGAGCCGGCCCCTAAGTTGGGATCAGACCCCATACGGGGTCTGACCCCCGACCGGGCATTCCGCCGTTCCGACCATGACCTCCTGACCGAGCCCGTTCTCACACCACACCGTCATCTTCGCGAGGCGATGACCATGCTGATCGGCGACTTCATCGAGCCGCAGCTTGGCCTGGACCGTATCGCCGATCCGCACGCTGCGCGGTATCTTTATCTGCAGCCTGCCGCCATTGAACCAGTCCATGCCGAACGTATCGACCAGCAGTCCGACGAGATAACCTTCCCATTGGGTACCCGACACGACCACATCCGCCAACCCCGTGGACCGCGCGACGTCGGCGTCGGTGTGCAGGTTTCTATCCGGCCAGCCCGGCTTGTCAAAAGGTCCGCCAGACAGGGCCAGGGCACGCGCCATGGTCAGGCTGCGCGGCTTGCCGCAACGGACATCGCCGGGCTTCATTTCATCGATCGGCAGCTTCATGGTTGTGCGTCCTCCACCGCCTTGATCTTTCCTTGGGAAAAGAACGTGGACGCAAGCTCGCGTCGCAGCACGGTCCGGCCCAGGGAGTCGCGGATCTCGGCCACGTACTCCTGATAGATCTTGTCGCGCTTCGGATAGGTCTGGACAATGCGCCACAGCACCTCGAATGTGTCGCCAACGTAGCCGGGCGCCAGATAAGTACTGCGGTCGCTGGCGAAAGCCGACCCCATGCCGGGCGCCTGCTTGTAGGATGGGCTGCGCGTGCGGGGGCTCATGTGCATGAGCAGCACCGGATGCACCAAGGGCGGCCGACCATCCCGCCCTTCGATGAAGATGGGGTTGAAGTCCTCGACTGCGTAAAGAAACTGCTGATTCAGCTCGGGCGTCACGATGAACCGCAAGGGCTCGTAGCTGTCCCCCGCTTGCAGTTCGTGGGCATACTTGTCCAACGGGCGTCTCCTATCTATCTCGTCGATTATAGGTAGCCCATACCAGCAATAAAAGTTAATATTTTTATTGTTTACCTTAAAATTTATTTAAGAATAGGTGCATAAATGAACCTTTGCGCAAGCGCCGCGATCGAAGCGTTTGCCAGATGATTTCAACGCGTCAGAGATCCCCAGGACACCCAATGAACATCCGCTCGCTGAAAACCTTTCTTGCCGTCGCCCGATACGGCAGCTACGCCGCCGCTTCGCAAAATATCGGACTTACCCAGGCGGCCATCAGCATCCAGATGAAAGGCCTGGAAGAGGACATGAAAGTGCAGCTTTTCGACCGCAGCGCACGCAAGGTCGTCCTTACCCGAGCGGGCCGATTGCTGGTGCCGAGGGCAGCCGAACTGCTGCGCCTTTACGAGAACATTGCGCAAAATCTCGATGAACAGCAGCTGGGCGGCACGCTGGCGGTGGGCGCCATTCCTCCTACCTTCTCGGGCCTGCTGCCCGACGCCTTGCTGAAATTGCGCGACAGCCATCCCGGCATCACCGTGCACGTATCAACCGGCGTATCAAGCGAACTGACGCACAAGGTCGAGCGCGGAGAACTGGACGTGGCCATCGTGGGGCCACCGCCGCATCGCCTGCATGGCGGCATGGCCTGGAACAAAGTTTCGGACGAGCCGCTGGTGCTGCTGGCGCCGGCGCCCTTTACGAAACAGCCGCTGCCCGAGGTGCTGTCCAGCCATCCGTTCATCAGCATCACGCGTACATCATGGACGGGACAACTGATTCACAATCTTTTGCGGCAATATCGCCTGCGCGTGCGGGAGTCCATGGAGTTGGATTCGATTGAAACGATTGCCGGCATGGTGGCGCGCGGTTTCGGCGTATCGATTCTGCCGCTGACGCCCGCCAGATGGAACCTGGACGAGCGGGTGGCCGTGATGCCGCTGGCCAGGCCCAGGGTGGCGCGCGAGATCGGCGTAGTCTACAAAATGGGCAATGAACGGCAACCCTTGATCGACGCGCTGAAAGACAGTTTGCTGTCCGTGCCTAAGGACCCGGTGGTGGCGCGGCCTGCGATTACGCTATCGAGGAAAGACGCCTGAGGCGGTTCGCACCCGCGGATCTAATACCGGCACGGGCGTTGCACTGGAGATCACTTGATTCGGGGTCAGACCCCATACGGGGTCTGACCCCTATGTCGCCGGCACCGGCGAGGCTCCTGGCGTGCCCATGGCCAGCGCTTTTTCCCTTCCGCCAAAGGAGGCGACCAGCGCCGCCTGATCCCGTTTCGCCTGCGCATCGGTTGCAACGGGATCCAGCATGCCGCGCAGTTCTTGGGCATAGCATTCGACGACTGCCTTGCACTGCGGCTCATCCGCCAGATTGACGGTTTCGCCCGGGTCGTTTTCCAGGTCGAAAAGCTCGGGCGGATAACCGACATATTCGTGATACTTGTACCGGGCATCGGCAATCATATAGCCGGCCGAGTCCGAGCCAATGGCATGGTATTCGCTCAAAACCAGGCGATCCGCGTCCATTTCTTCATTGGCCACTTTTACCAGGGACTTGCCCGGCAAGTCGGCATCGTCCGCATGCCGGCTCAGCCCAACCTCGTCCGTAATGGTCGGGTACAGATCGACCAGGCTGACGGGCGTGCCGCACACCCGGTCCGCCGGCACGTCGGGGCCGCACAGTATCATGGGAACGGCCGTCGATTCCCTGTACATCAGGCATTTGTTCCACGTGCCGCGCACGCCGATATTGTCGCCATGGTCGCTGGAATACACGATGGTGGTGTTGGACGCGAAAGCCGAGGCGTCCAGCGCTGTGACGATCTTGCCGATCTGCTCGTCCATGAAGGTGGTCAGTGCGTAATACGTCGCAATGGCAAGCCGCTTGCGCTCGTCGGGGCCCACCGCCGCGTCGTGATCCGAATACCTGACCTGCCGTTCCACCCAAGGGTGGCGCACATAGCCATTCTTGGGCGAAAGCCTGGGCATGGGGATCTTGTCCAGCGGGTAAAGGTCCAGGTAGGCCTGCGGCACGATCAAGGGAAAATGCGGCGCGACCAGGCCGACGAACAATACCCACGGCCGGCCGTCGTCCACCTGTTCGCGATCATGCAACCACTGCACGGCCAGTTCCGTCACGCTCCGATCGAAACGGTTGTAGCTCGACTCGCCCGCGCCAATCTTGTCGAAAAGAGGCATCTTGCCGATACTTTCCGGCAACGGGTCGCGCACCGACCCAAAAACCTGCCCAATCCCATCCATGATGTGCACCGGCAATTGCTGCCGATCGAATCCGGTGAGGTCCTCTTCCTTGCGGTAATGGAGCTTGCCTATGGACTCGACACGCATGTTCGCCTGCTGCAGGCGATGTCCCCAACTGGGGCTGCGGCCGTCGTAGGCAATGGCGTTGTCCCAGCAACGATGCTCGTGCACATGGCGGCCGGTGGCAATGCTGGCGCGCGCCGGCACACAGATCGGCGACGGCGTATAGGCCGCGGTGTAGCGGGTGCCTCGTTTTGCGAGCGCATCCAGATTGGGGGTCCGGACCATGGGATGGCCCGCGCAGCCCATGACGTCGGCATTGTGCTCGTCCGACAGCAAGACGATAACGTTCCTGGAACTCATGATAATGCTCTAATTACCTTTGAAACCCACCGCCTTGACGAGCGTCTTCCATTGCTCGTAGTCGGACTTCAGCAACGCCGTAGCCGCGTCAGCCGACAAGCCGGCCGGGTAGAAGCCCTGCTGCTTGAATTGCTGCTGCAGCTTGGAATCCGTCAACGATGCCTGCACTGCCTGGCTTAGCGCATCGACCACTTCCGCCGGCGTTCCCGCCGGCGCGCTCAGCACGGCCCAATCCTCGATGGTCAGATTCTTGAGTCCCGCTTCGGTAAAGGTGGGCACATCGGGAAGATCGGGGTTGCGCTTGGAGCCAGTGGTCGCCAGGACGCGAATGCGCCCGCTCTTGTGGCCGGCAACCAGCGCTGGAGCGGTTGCGCACACCGCAGGAATCTGGTTGCCCATCACGTCCTGCAGCGCGGGCGCCGTGCCCTTGTACGGAACATGCAGCATTTCGATTCCCGCTTCGCGGCCAAGTATCATGCCGACCAGATGCGGCGTCAGCCCGACGCCCGGCGAACCGTACGCACCCAGCCGGCCGTCCTTGCGCACGGCATCGATGTATTCCTGCAGCGTCGAAATATTCAACGCAGCGCTGACGGCAAAGCCATAGTCGAATGACGCCAGGCGGGCGATTGTCGTGAGATCGCGCAAGGGATCGAACGCGACATCGCCTTCCGTATGGGGCGCCAGCGTTAGCACCGGCGACGGCGTCACCAGAAGCACCGAGCCGTCCGGCGCAGAGCGCCTGACCGTATCGACCGCCAAGCGGCCGGCCGCGCCGGGCTTGTTCTCGACGATGAAGGTCTTCTGCTGATGCTTTTGCAATTGCTCCGCCACGATGCGCGCCATGGCATCGAACCCGCCGCCCGCCTGAAAGCCGACCATCAGCTTGGTGACCCCGGACTGCGCGGCGGCAAACCGGCTCAAACCCAAAGAAGAGCCCGCGGCAGCCGCCGCGGCGAACGAAAGGAATTGTCTCCGTGTGGTCATTATTGTGGTCCTTGCATGATGGTGTGGCTGAGTCAGTTGGCCACTATAGCAGCGACAAACATTACTGAAAAATTACTTTTCAGGTTAAATTCATAACTGTTTGGTAATTCAATGGGGTCAGACCCCGTACGGGGTCTGACCCCAACACGCTTTGACCCCAAACACTGGGTCTGACCCTCAACACACTATGCAACGCACCGACACCATCGAACGCTTCTTCGATTCCGGACTGAAGCTGCAGCACCTGCGCATTCTGGTCACCCTGGCGGATCTCAAGCAGATCAAAGCCGTTGCGCAGGCATTCAACGTGTCGCAGCCGGCCATATCGAAACGCATCGCCGAAATGGAAGCCGCGCTGGGCATAGATCTGATCACCCGCGCGGGACAAGGCGTTGATTTCACGCCATTCGGCAACGTCATGGTCGACCGTGGGCGCGAGATCCTGCATCAGTTGGATCATGCGCGCAAAGACTTCGACACCCTGCTGTCGGGCGATGCCGCAAGCCTGTCATTGGGCGTCGTCACCACCGTCACGCCGGTACTGATACCGGAGGCCATCGCCGCCTTCCGCGCCCGGGCACCCAACACGTCGGTCATCATCACCGAAGGCACCGCCGACCTGCTCTTTCCCCGGCTCGAGCATGGCCACCTGGACCTCGTCGTGGCGCGTAACCCCGCGCCGCCGGAAAGCCACGTCTTGCGCAGCACGGCCATTGCCAGCGACCCACTGGTGATCGTCGTCTCCCGGCAGCACCCCTTGGCCTCCCGCATGAGCCCGACATGGAAAGACCTGAAGGGCAATCCATGGATCGTGCCCACCACAACGTCCCCGGTCTACCATGCCCTGATCGAACTGCTTCGAAAGCACGGACTGGAATTGCCGAGCGGCAGCGTGGAGTCGGTGTCCCTTATCGCAAATATTGGTTTGATTTCACGCACATCGCTGATTGGGCTGCTGCCGAGGACCTTGGCGAACGAGCATGTTTCCAACGGGAAGCTTTTCATTGTGCCGCTGGATATCTCGTCAGTGCTTGGCCGCGTGCATGCGGTTTGGAGAGAAAAGGATTTGAGCCCAAGCGGGTTGCTGATGAAGGAATGCTTGGAGTATTGCGGGCGGGTTTATGGGCGGTTGTGAGAATCGAGGTTTTTCGTAGCAAACACCTGCTCCAGAGAATCGGCATCAATCAGATTCAAGGACCAAGCCTCTAGTTCAACGGGCGTCCCCTGGCGAATTCGGCGGATGAGCGCCTCGGGCAAAGAGCCAAACTTGCGAATCAATAGGCGCTCCAGCAATGCCGCTTGTCCGGCCTGCATGCCTTCCTGACGACCTTGATTGCGTCCCTCTTCACGCCCTTCTTCACGCCCTTCTTTGCGCCCTTCTTTGCGCCCTTCCCTGCGCCCCTTCTGAATCCCTTCCTGTTCCCATTGCCGAGCCCAGATGCCCGGCTTTTCACTGATCAACATGGCAAGCTCCTGCAAAGTAGTGACGGTTGGCACCGGTTCCATGGGTTTGGCCCGGGACAATACCAAGTGCTGTATGTAGGCGGTCAAACTGCGGTTCAGTTCTTCAAAGCCCGTACCCTGCACCACACGCATCAAAGTGTGCAGCAATTCCGGGATTTCCTCAATGGCAGTGCTGTGCTCCAGGCGGAACAAGAGCGCGGCCAGGTTTCGGTCGGGCAAGCCGCCTGCTCGCAGTAGTTCGCCTTCGTCGATCAGCAGATATCGAAGTTGTAACTGATAGCTGGACAGTTCCGTGGCGGATGGCTCGATCAGATCGGCCAGATTCCGATGCGCTCGCCAGGGCCGCCGCCCACTATAAAGCACCACTGGCAGAACGGGCGGTAGCCGCCCGACGATCAGCTTCTGACGCAACAGGGATTGGTACAGCAAGCCGGCGTAAGTGGCCATGCGCAGCGCCATGTACGTGTCGGCACGGCTTTGATGCTCTAGCATCAGCAAAACGTACAAATTCGCGGCCTGGCCGGATCGATATGGGATCCGCCAGGCGCCATCGCCTATCCGCTGCTGCAGGCGTTCGGCCACATAGTGCGTATCGAGCTCCTGCAGGCCTGTCCAGTCCAGATCCTGCAGCCAGTCGGCGTCCATTACGCAGGCAAGCAGATCGCGCAGCATTCGAGGATGCTTGAGCAAGCGTCGATAGATGGCGTCTTGCCGGCTCATGCAGGCCTCCGTGTGATATCCGGAAGCCATCATGGCTCAAACGAATCTGTAATACCGCCAAGTGTGGACGAAAATACCGCTGTGGAAATGGCGCATGGACTCGCTTGCCACAGCCACGCCAACGTTAACCTTAGTTGTCACCTCCGTGGCTGTTCTGCTATCCTGCCCCTCAATTCAAAAAGAACAAAGTATTACCGGAGGAGTATCGGTGGCGAAGCGCAGTGACATGATGACGCGGATCAATGGGCAATAAGGATTCCAATGTCTGCACTCAAAAAGCTTCTAGAAAAGCCAGGACTCATCCAGGCGCCCGGCGCGTCCGATGCCCTCACCGCAAGGCTGGTCGAACAGGCCGGCTTTCCAGCCGTCTACATGACCGGGTTTGGTGCGACGGCCACCACGCTTGGCATGCCGGATCTGGGTCTAATGACCGGCAGCGAAATGATCGATCACGCGCGACGCATGGTTCGCGCCACCGCTCTGCCCGTGATTGCGGATGCGGACACCGGCTATGGCGGAATCAACAACCTGCTGCGCACTGTCCGGGATTATGCCCAAGTCGGCGTGGCCGCCATCCACCTCGAAGACCAGTTGCTGCCCAAGAAGTGCGGCCAGCTGGGCGGCATCCGGCTCGCCGACGCCAATGACCAGGCACGCAGCCTTAGAGGAGCCGTGCGGGCCAGGGGCAGTGACGATCTGCTGTTGATCGCCCGCACAGACGCGCTGGGGGTGCATGGCATCGAGGAAGCGGTGCGCCGCGCCAATCTGTATGCGGAAACGGGGGTGGACCTGGTGTTCGTGGACGGGGTCAAGACAATCGCCCAAGCCGAGGCGATTGCCCGTGGGGTACACGCTCCCAAAGTCCTGAGCATCGTCGACGGCAACGAAACCCAGAAGCTCACCGCCAAAGATATCGAAGACCTGGGCTTTCGGGTCGCCTTCTACGCCCTGACGACACTGCTTGCCGCGGCGCGCGCCTCGGCACGCGTTCTCGCTACCTTGCGGCGCGACGGAAACAGCCTATCCGCCTCCTCCGACATGGCCGGCTATGACGAGTTCATGGAGATGGTCGGCTTGCAGGACTTCCACGATTTTGAGCAAGAGTTCGGCCAGCCGTGATCGGCGGCGCCGAAAACAAACCAAGTATAAGGAGCACGACATGAAGCGAATCATTGCAATGGGTGGCCTGGCGCTTGCGCTGACCATGGGGTTGTCTCAAGCCGCCGGCGCTCAAGAGCGCACTCGTTGGCGCATGCACTCCGCCTATCCTCAGGCCATGCCCGTAGCGGGGGCCACTGCCTTCGAGATCGGAAAGGAAGTCAAACTGCTGACCGACGGAAAATTCGATATCCGGGTCTACGAGCCAGGCGCCCTGGTGGCCGGCGCCAAATACTATGAGGCCGTCTCCGAAGGCGCCATCGACGCCGCCTACGGCTCGCCCGGCTTCAACGTCGGCAAGAATTCCGCCTATGCCTTTTTTGCGGCCGTGCCGTTCGGCCCCGGGGCCGGCGAAATGCTGGCATGGCTGCGCCACGGAGGTGGCTTGGCCCTGGCCCAGGAAATGTACGCCAAGGACAACATCCACATGCTTCCCTGCGGCATCCTGCCTCCGGAAAGCGGCGGCTGGTTCCGCAAGGAAATCAAGTCGCTTGACGACTTGCGAGGCCTGAAGATGCGCTTCCTGGGCCTGGGCGCGAAGGTCATGGAGCAATTCGGCGTGTCCACACAGCTTCTTGCGCCGGGCGAAGTCTACCAAGCCCTGGAGCTGGGCACACTGGACGGGGCCGAGCAGTCCGTTCCGGCCATCGATCGAGGCCTGGGCTTCTATCAGATCGCCAAGTTCAATTATTTTCCGGGCTGGCACCAGCAATCCACGGTCCAGGAGCTTTTGATCAACAAGAAAAGCTGGGACAAACTCAATCCTGCCCAGAAGCTCATGATCGAAATGGCGTGCGATCGGGCAACGGTTGCACAATTGGCGGATGGCGAAGCAGGCCAGTACGCCATCATGAAGAAAAACGAAGCCGACGGCGTGGCCATCAAGGAATGGCCGCAAGACATGCTGGACGCCTTCCACAAGGGCTGGGTAAAAGTCATTGCCGACGAGACGGCACAAAATCCCGACTCCGCCCGCGTCTGGGACAGCCTCACGAAATTCCGCGAAGACTATAAAGTCTGGGGCACGCGCGCTTATTTGAAGTAACCCGCCGCCCTGCGGCACCATCTGCGCCGCAGGGCGCCCCTGTTCGCGCTCCTTTGCCGTGCAAGCCACACGGCAAGGGCGACATGACTCCCATCTTTTCGTGGACACCCATGATGCGGCCGATCCTGGCATTTTCAGACTTCCTGGAAAAAATCTGCGCGGTATTTGCGCGTATCGGAGCGTGGCTGATCCTGCCGCTCATCCTGATCATCGTCTACGACGTGGTCACTCGCAAGTTCGTCTTCATCCAGCAACTCGTGATGAATAGCTGGCTGTACGACTATATCTCGCCGACCAAGCTCCAGGAAATGGAGTGGCATCTGCATGCGGTGATCTTTCTTCTGGCCTACGCGCTGGCCTACTTTGTGGGCGCGCATGTGCGGGTCGACATCTGGCGCGAGAAACGCAGCGAACGCACCCGGGGCTGGGTCGAGCTTCTGGCCATCCTGCTGTTGGCGATGCCTTTTTGCGGCATCCTCATCTATCACTCCTGGCTGTTTACGGTCAAGGCTTTCCTGAACGGCGAAGGCTCGCCGTCCATGACGGGATTGTCCAACCGCTGGATCATCAAGTCTTTCCTGTTCTTTGGAACGACACTGTTGTTCAGCGCGCTACTGTCCACGCTGCTGCGCCTTACAGTGTATCTGTTCGGACCCAAGGCCGTGCGCCCGGAGGCGTTGAGACGCCTGGGCATGGTGGCGCTGCCCTCAAGCCCTTCCGATGCCGATCAAACACCGGATCGCAATGACGAATCACGCCGGGGCATCGCATGAACGCGCTGTATAACCACCTGTACGATTACCTGGGCGGGTACATGTTCATCGCCCTCGCCCTTCTCATCTTCAGCGGCTTCCCGGTCGGGCTGACCTTGGGCGGGATTGCCTTGCTGTTCGCGTTGGGCGGCATCGGCCTGGGCGTGATGAACACCGCCGAGCTCTATCTTTTTGCGGAACGCCTTTGGCAGAACGCCGCCAGCAACCAGATACTCGTTGCCGTGCCGTGCTTCGTGTTCATGGGGATCATGCTGGAGAAAAGCAACGTCGCCGAGCGCCTGCTGCACGTGATGCAGATCCTGCTGCGCCGGATACCGGGCAGCCTGGCGGTGTCGGTCGCCTTGCTGGGCACCATTCTCGCGGCCATGACGGGCATCATCGGCGCATCAGTCGTCATGCTGACCATGATGGCCCTGCCCGCGATGCTTGCACAGAAATACGATGCCCGGCTCAGCACCGGCGTCATCGCCGCAAGCGCGACGCTGGGCATTTTGATTCCGCCGTCGGTCATGCTGATCGTGATGGGCGACCTCATGTCTATTTCGGTGGGCAACCTGTTCCTGGCCGCCATCGTGCCAGGGCTGATGCTTGCCGGCCTTTACTGCGTTTATGTCGTGTTTATCTCGATGCTTAATCCCCGCCTCGCGCCGCCGCTCGAGCGCAGGGACGACGAGATCGGCGCCATGAACCTGGTCGTCATGCTGCTGAAGGGCTTCGTGCCGGTCACCTTCCTGATCTGCCTCGTCCTTGGCTCGATTTTTGCAGGCTGGGCCACCCCTACCGAAGCTGCCGGCATCGGCGCCTTCGGCGCCATCCTGCTTGCCGCCCTGAATGGCCGGCTAAATCGCCGCGTGCTCGACAAGGTCTGCATGGAAACGGCGCTGACGTCGGCCATGATCTTCCTGATCATAGGCGGCGCCACCGCGTTCTCGTATGTGTTCCGGGCGCTCTATGGCGAAGACCTGATTCTCGACTTCATACGATGGATGGGCCTGAGCCACTGGGGCCTGCTGGTGCTGTTGCTGACCGTCATCTTCCTGCTGGGATTCTTCTTCGACTGGCTGGAAATCACGCTGATCATCCTGCCGGTCTTTGCGCCCATCGTCGCGGGTTTTGCCGCCGATTTCGCACCGGCCCTGGGTATCGAACAGTTGTCGCCGGACGAGCAGCGATCCACCGTGCTGCTGTGGTTTGCCATACTCGTCGCGGTGAACCTGCAGACCTCTTTCCTGACCCCGCCTTTCGGCTTCGCGCTGTTTTTCCTCAAAGGGTCGGCGCCGCCTTCGGTCAGCATCCGCGACATCTACGGCGGCATCATTCCCTTCGTCTGCATCCAGTTGCTGGCGGTTGCGCTGCTTATGGCATTCCCGGCTATTGCGTTGCATTTGTTGGGTTGATTGGATGTATGGGTTTATTAAAGAAATGATTAATATGAATCAACGAAATGAAACGAGACTTTAATTCGTTGGCGATTATGCTGCTGTCAACGGAGCTCTAGGGCGTGTTAACACAAACTTCGGAGCCCATCGGCCACGAGGACGAAGCTGAGGAAGCCCAGAAACATCGCATCGAGTTTCTCGAACCGGGAGAAGATGCGCCGGTAGCCTTTTAGGCGCCTCTGAAACAATGCCCCTGTTCGTCGGTAAACTTCATCCATCAGCCATCACGAACCTGTTTCCCCATGAGCCAACTGAGTTTTTCTGAAGCGGAATTTGCCGGCAAGCGCAAGCGGACACGCCGCGAGAAGTTCCTGAGCGAGATGGATCGTACCGTGCCGTGGGATTACCTGGCCGGCGAGATTGCCAAGCACTACCCGCAAGAAGGCAAGGTCGGTCGCCAGCCGTATCCCATTGAGACGATGCTGCGGATTCACTTCATGCAGCAGTGGTTCAATCTGAGCGACCCGGCGATGGAAGAGGCGTTGTACGACAGTTTTTCGATGCGTCAGTTTGCCAAGTTGCCCGGTGGTCGCGTGCCGGATGAGACGACAATCTTGAACTTTCGCCATCTTCTGGAGAAGAACAATGTCGCCCAAGAGATGTTCGAAGGCGTGAACCTGCTGCTGCAAGACTATGGGTT
>JACCEN010000022.1 GCA_013416435.1 Alcaligenaceae bacterium
AACCCATAGTCTTGCAGCAGCAGGTTCACGCCTTCGAACATCTCTTGGGCGACATTGTTCTTCTCCAGAAGATGGCGAAAGTTCAAGATTGTCGTCTCATCCGGCACGCGACCACCGGGCAACTTGGCAAACTGACGCATCGAAAAACTGTCGTACAACGCCTCTTCCATCGCCGGGTCGCTCAGATTGAACCACTGCTGCATGAAGTGAATCCGCAGCATCGTCTCAATGGGATACGGCTGGCGACCCACCTTACCTTCTTGCGGGTAGTGCTTGGCAATCTCGCCGGCCAGGTAATCCCACGGCACGGTACGATCCATCTCGCTCAGGAACTTCTCGCGGCGTGTCCGCTTGCGCTTGCCGGCAAATTCCGCTTCAGAAAAACTCAGTTGGCTCATGGGGAAACAGGTTCGTGATGGCTGATGGATGAAGTTTACCGACGAACAGGGGAATTGTTCAGAGGCGCCCTAACGAAATAGGATCGAGTTCTGTACTGTGTTTCATGGTTTCCAGCGTGCGTTTATCAAGATTGTTTAATGTTCGGCCGATGCGTTTACTCACTATATTGACGTAGATTGATTCTGTATAATACTCATTTGATATTGTTTAATATGAAAAACAAATCATGGAATTACGGCATTTGCGCTACTTCATGGCCCTAGCGGAAGAGCTTCACTTTGGTCGAGCGGCCCGCCGCCTGAATATCTCGCAACCGCCCTTAAGTCAGCAGATACGCGCCTTAGAAGACGAGATTTCCGCTAAGCTATTCGATAGAGACAATCGCAACGTATCCCTGACTCAAGCCGGCCGATTATTTCGCGTCGAAGTAGAAGACATTCTTAAAAGGGTGGAGCGCGCAAAGCTCATCGCCGCCAGGGCACAACGCGGGGAGATTGGTGAAATCGCAGTGGCGATGTTTCCCTCGGCACTATTCATTGCGGCAGTGGCGCAAATCATCTCGGAGTTCCGTAGAAGCCGGCCCGGGGTCCGTTTGATATTCAAAGAAGGACCGCCCATGAAAGCCTTATCGGAAATTCACCATGGCAATGTGGACATCGCCTTTGTCCGCTATCGCGGTAAACCGCCATTGCCTTTAGGCTTCACTGCTCGCGAGATTATCCGGGAGCCGCTGCTTGTTTGCTTACGCAAGGATCATCCTTTGGCAAAGGATGGTAGTGAAATCGATATTCGCCAGCTCGCCCATGAGCCCATCGTGCACTTCCCACGGCATCGCAACGCGCTGTGCGATCAATTCATAGCGCTTTGCCAGGACGCGGGATTCGAGCCCCGGCTCGAGCAGGAGGTTACCGACAACAGCACGCTTTTAGGTTTGGTCGCGGCAGGCATCGGTATCGCGGTGCTGCCTGCATCTCAATCTCGACTCCAGCTACCGGAAACATGCGTGCTGCCGCTGAGGTGCAGCGAGTCAGAGTCAATCATTTGGTGTGTGCATCCACTGAAGCCGGAGTCTGCGCTGGTGGACGGGCTTGTGGCGCTTATTCCATGATCTGAGGATCAATCAGGGGTCAGACCCTGTCCGGGGTCTGACCCCGATACGTCCTACTAGTGTTTTCCATGAGTCGCTGAAAAACGAGTTGATGCACCGTTGTATATACATCTACACTTGTTGTATATACATCTTGCTTTTTTGTACAGACGCATCTCCCAGGAATAACAATGACAAACCATTTGGCTGGAGTCCGCATGGTTCGGGTTCCGCGAGGCAGTGAACTGCGTTGTGCCGATCGGCAAAGCGGGATAATCAGTCAACCTTCCACTACCCCAGAAGCAAGTATGCGGGAGCCATAGAACGTGTCATCAGCTGATATCCTGAATCCCGGTGCACTGTCGGTCGAGCAATTACGGCGCTTGTTCGACGCTCATATCCCCGTTGCGCTGAACCACGACAGCCACGAAGCCATACGCCAGAGCGCACAGATGGTGCATCGCGCCGCTGGCGGTGACGCCGCAATCTATGGCGTGAACACCGGGTTCGGCAAGCTGGCCAACCAGCGCATTGCGCAAGATGACCTGGCCGCCCTGCAATTGAACTTGCTGCGTTCGCATGCCGTCGGCGTAGGCGAACCCATGCCGACCCGAGTCACGCGCCTTCTGATGCTGCTCAAGGCGGCCAGCCTGGCGCGGGGGCACTCCGGCGTGCGCCAGGAGGTCATCGACCTGCTTCTGGCTATGTATAACGCCAACGTGCTGCCGGTCGTGCCCGAACAGGGTTCGGTAGGCGCCTCGGGCGATCTAGCTCCCCTGGCCCATCTTTGCCTGCCGCTGGTTGGCGAGGGCGAGGTGTTCATGAGCGGCGAACGTATGCCCGCGGCCCAGGGGCTGGCGCGCGCCGGGCTGGCGCCGATTTGCCTGCAGGCCAAGGAGGGATTGGCGCTGATCAATGGCACGCAGGCGTCGACCGCCCTGGCGCTGGACGCGCTGTTTGGCGCGGAGCGCGTATTCATTGCGGCCGTGGTCGCCGGAGCGTTGACCCTGGATGCTGCCCGTGGCAGCGATGGCCCTTTTGATCAGCGCATTCATGCCGTGCGCGGTCAACCGGGACAGATCACCGCTGCGGCGGCGTACCGCGAACTGCTGACTGGTAGCGAGATTCGCCGGTCGCATATGGAAGGGGACGACCGCGTCCAGGACCCGTACTGCCTGCGCTGTCAGCCCCAGGTAATGGGCGCCTGCCTGGACCACATCCGCCACGTGGCACGCATTCTGGTTATAGAGGCCAACGCGGTCACGGATAACCCGCTGGTGTTCGCCGATGATAATGCGCTGATATCCGGGGGCAACTTCCATGCCGAGCCGGTTGCATTGGCCTGCGATAGCCTGGCGGTGGCTGTCGCCGAAGTGGGCGCCATTGCCGAGCGCCGTATAGCGATGCTGGTGGATCCTGCCATTTCCCGACTGCCGGCGTTTCTGACTCCGAATGCCGGTCTGCATTCGGGGTTCATGATCGCTCATGTAACGGCAGCCTCTCTGGCCTCGGAGAACAAATCGATGGCCCATCCCGCCAGCGTCGACAGCCTGCCCACCTCAGCCAACCAGGAAGACCATGTCAGTATGGCAACCTTCGCCGCGCGCCGCCTTCGGCCCATGCTGGACAATACTGCATATATTATTGCCATCGAGCTGTTGGCGGCGGCACAAGGCATAGAATTCTTGCGACCAATGCGCAGCTCCGAACCTCTGGAATGCATTATTCAGTTGGTGCGAGAGGTCTCTGCCGCTATGATGGCGGATCGCAGCCTGGCGCAGGACATGATAGCGATGCAGCGACGAGTGCTGGCAGGCGACCTTGGCCGCGATGGCGACGGTCTGTGGCCGGCGCTGCGCGCACTGGCGCTTTCCTGATTCAGCAGCAAAATATTGTTCTTACAGCATACCCTTTGAGACACGTCAGATGAAGATTCAACACGTTATCTATGCCACCGGCCTGTCGGGCTATTTCAATAAAGACCTGGTCGCGGTCAAGTCGCATGGACGCAATAATGGCAGTTTTGTCGAAGGCAAGCCGGTTACCCCCGGCTATAGTGCCATCGTGCAGCCCGGCTCCATTCTGTCGATCATGCTGGTCCTGGATGACGGCAGCATTGCCGTAGGCGAATGCGCCGACGTGATTTTCTCTGGACTGGCCGGCCGCGATCCTCTGTTCGTGCCCGAGCAGCACTTGCCCTTGCTGGAGTCCACCGTGCGTCAGTGGCTGGTCGGCCGCGACGTCGGAACGTTCCGCGCCAATGCCGAAGAAATCGACGCCATGCAGGCCGACGGCAAGCGCCTGCACACCTCGCTGCGCTATGGCCTGACCCAGGCTTTGCTGGCCGCGTCGGCGGTAGCCGGCCGGCGCACCCCGGCCGAGGTCATCGCCGCCGAATACGGCTCCACGCTGCGCGACAAACCCGTGGACATCCTGGCCTCCTGCCATCGGGGCGATGCCTTGCAGCTGGATCGCGTCATTATGAAGCGCGCCGCGGTGCTACCGCACGCCTCGTTCACCATGGCGGTGGACCTCGGGCCGGGCGCCAAAGTCCTGACCGACTATGCCCGGTCTATCGCCAACCGCATCAAGGAAGTGGGCGAGCCCGACTATAAGCCGCGCATCCATCTGGACTTGTACGGCACCCTGGGCGACCTGTTCGGTGATGACCTGGACGGCCTGGCCGATTACATCGCCTCGCTGGCCAAGGAAGTGGAACCGTTCGACTTGCTGCTGGAATCCCCGATCATTGCGCCGACCCAGCAGCGGCAGATCGAGATCTTCAAAGAGTTGAAGCAGCGGCTCGCCGCGCGCGGCAGCCGCGTCGGCCTGATTGCCGACGAGTGGTGCAATACCCTCCAGGATATTCGGCTGTTCGCCGAAGCTCAGGCCAGCGACTATGTGCAGATCAAAACTCCGGATCTGGGCGGCATCAACAATAGTATTGAAGCCGTGCTGTTTTGCCGGTCGCAAGGCATGGGTTGCTGCCTGGGCGGAACGGCCAACGAAACGGATCTGTCGGCCCGCATGACCGCCCAGATCGCTCTGGCGACCAGCCCCGATTTCATGTTGTCCAAACCTGGCATCGGCGCCGATGAAGGCCTTATGATTCTGACCAACGAGATGCTGCGTACGATTGCCGTCGTCCAACATCGTGCCTGATCCACGACGGCGACACCTATAACCATATGGAGACATCAATGCGTGACCTTTCCTCTGTATTGTCGGCGCTGCGCCGGCGAGCGCCGGCCGGTATGCTGCTGGCAAGCAGCCTGCTTGCAGCGGCAAGCATTGCAACCCCGGCCCAAGCCCAGACACCAAAGCAAGGCGGCACCGCAATCATGGTGCTCGGCACCGACCCGCTGAGCCTTAGCCCCAACACCACCAATTCCGTACCGGATGTGGCGGCGAGCTGCCTGATTTACGACGGCCTGGTTCGTTTCAAAACCGGTTTCGAGATCGTCCCCGGCCTGGCGAAGTCCTGGGATATCTCGTCTGACGGCCTGGTTTACAAGTTCGAACTCGAGAAAGCCAACTGGCACGACGGCCAGCCCTTGACGTCGGCAGATGTGAAGTTCACGCTCGAAGAGGTCAGCAGTAAATTCGGGCCGCGCTTCAACGCGGCAAGCCGATTCATCGACCACATCGAAGCGCCTACCCCGCAGAGCCTGATCATCACGCTCAAGAAGCCGTTCGCGCCGATGCTGTTCTCGCTGGCGTGCGAACAGAATGCGGCCGTCATGCCGGCACACATTCTGAAGGGCCAGGATATCCTCCGTCACCCGGCCATCCTGAACCAGCCGATAGGCAGTGGCCCCTTCAAGTTCTCGGAGTGGGTGCGCGGCAGTCATGTGGCCCTTGTGCGCAATGACGATTACTGGCGCAAGGGCGAGCCCTACCTGGACCGCGTCATGATAAAAACCATGCCTGACGCCGCGGCCCGGGTGCTGGCCCTGCGTGCCGGAGAAGTCGACTACATCGTGCCTGACTACATGCCCTTGAACGCGGTACAGATGTTCGAGAAAAACCCGCAATTTCAAGTGCAGCAGGTCAGCTACCCCGGCAGCGACATCATCATCCTGAACAACGCGCATCCTGCGCTGTCCAAGCCCGAAGTGCGCCAGGCGCTGTACATCGCCCTGAACCGCGAGTTCATCCACGACAAGGTCTACTATGGCCTGGGCGGCATACCGCTAAGCGCCTTCGACACCCGGCTGTGGGCTTACGACAAGTCGATCAACTACCAGGAAATGTACGCCTACGATCCGGATCGCGCACGCAAAATGCTCGACGACGCCGGCCTCAAGCCCGGCCCCGACGGTACGCGCATGACCATCCGGCTGCTGTTCGAGACCGGACGCCCGGAATGGCTGCCGGCCGCGCAGGCGCTGCAGCGATTTTGGCAGGCAGTGGGTGTGAAAGTCGTCCTGGAAGGCGCGGAGCGGCCTGTGATCCTCAAGCGCGTATACAGCGACTACGACTTCGAGGCCACGCTACAGACCTACACAACACTGGGCGACCCTGCGCTGGGCATTGCGCGCACCTACGTCACCGAGTCCATCGTCAAGGGCACCACCTTCAACAATGTGTCCCAGTACTCTAATCCCGAAGTGGACCGACTTTTCGATGCCGGCCGGGATGCTCCGCTGCAAGCTGATCGCCAAGGCTACTACAACAAGGTTCAGGCCATCCTGGCGCGCGACCTGCCCGTGCTTAACTTGCACCAGCAACCCCAGTTTGCCGTCGCGAGCTCGCGTCTGCAGGGCTTGTGGCAGGCGGCGAATCAGCAGTGGTGGGGCAGTGTATGGATGAAGTGACGGTCATGCCGACCTTGACCGAACAGTTGGCCGGATATTGGGCGCAAGCACGTTTCGACTCACTGCCGGCCGAGGTCGTGCATGCCGCCAAGCGTTGCCTGCTCGATACTGCGGCGGCAGGCGCCGCCGGCAATGACACCGAGGTCGTCAAGATCGTGGCCGCCTCTGCTCGAAACGGCGCAGGCCGGGGCGACGCCGTGCTATGGGGTAGTGGCGATACGCTGCCGCCAACGGCGGCAGCCCTGGTCAACGGCACGGCGGCCCATGCGCTGGAACTGGACGACTTCGGCGGCTGCGGGCACTCAGGAGCCGTCGTCATCCCCGCGGTCTGCGCGCTGGCCAACCTGACCAGAGCCGATGGCCGCGCAGTCATCCTGTCGATTGTCGCAGGCTACGACCTGGCGGGGCGCGTACTGGAAGGCAGCGGCGGCTATCGCCCGCACAATGAGCGCGGTTGGCATTCCACCGGCACCTGCGGCAGCTTCGGCGCAGCCGCCGCCTCCGCAAAACTGCTGGGGCTGGCAGAACAACCCTTCGTCCACGCGCTAGGTATCGCCGGCACCTTCACCGGCGGCACCTGGGCCTTTCTGGCCGACGGGGCAATGGTGAAACGCTTCCATCCCGGCAAGGCCGCCGAAACCGGTGTCAGCGCAGCCCTGCTGGCGCATGCCGGCCTCACCGGCCCAGCCCAGGTGCTGGATGCCGAATGGGGCGGGTTCTACAACACCTACGCCCCGGGTGTCTCCACGCCGGAGCGCGCGGTGGAAGGCCTGGGCGAGCAGTTCCACATTCTGAACTCGGGCATCAAGCCCTATGCCTGCTGCCGCACCATCCACTCGGCACTCGACGGGCTGCTGGATATCCTCTCCGCCACCGCACAAGACAGCCGCGCCATTGCGAGGCTGATCGTGCACGGCAACCAGCAAACCCGTCGCCAATTCGAGCGCACCCACGTGCGCAACCTGCTGGAGGCACAGTTCAGCATGCCGTATTGCCTGGCCGTCACAGCCGAAAGCGGCCGTGCGACCATAGAGCAATTCCAGCCCCTGCGTATGTCCGACCCCGAAGTCCAACGGCTCATGGCCTTGACCGAGATCCGCAGCGATCGAGTGCTGGGGCCCACGGATTACCCCTCGATCGAGGTGGTGTTCCACGACGGCCGTCGCGAGTACCGCGACGTTCCCTTTGCCAAAGGCGCGCCGGAAGCGCCAATCAGCGACGAGGAACTGAACGATAAAGCCATGACGCTGCTGCAGCCGGTGCTGGGCGCGGCCGCCGCCCAGGCATGGGTCGACGCGGTGTGGTCTCTTGAAGACTGCCTCGACTTCAGCGATATCACCGCCGGACTGGCGACTGCGTAAGAAAGGAACGACAACCGATGTTTCGCTATGTCCTCTCTCGGTTGGGGTGGGGGGCGCTAATCGTCCTGGCCATCCTGGTACTCAACTTCATCATCATCCACATGGTGCCTGGCGATCCACTCGATGCGCTGCTGGGCGACTTCCCGGTCCCTCCGGGCTATGCCGAGCAGATCCGCAGCGACTTCGGCCTAGATAAACCCTTGAGCACCCAACTGGGCTTGTATCTGTGGAATCTGCTACAAGGCAACCTGGGATTCTCGTTCGCTAACCGCATGCCGGTGATCGACCTGATTCTGGCGCGACTGGGGCCCACCGTGCTGCTGATGGTGCCGGCGCTGGTTTGCGCCGCCGTGGTCGGCGTGGTGCTGGGCGTTACCGCGGCTCCGCGCGCAGGCTCGGTGCAGGACAGTGCCCTAACCGCCCTGTCGCTCTTTGGTTATTCCGTGCCCGTGTTCTGGCTTGGGCAGATGCTGGTGATCGTCTTCGCCATCTATCTGGGGTGGCTGCCGGTGCAAGGCATGCGCAGCGCGCGCGAACAGTTGACCGGCCTGGATGGGGTGCTGAACGTGATGCGCCACCTGGTCCTGCCCGCGTTCTGCGTGATGATTTTCTACATTGCCATCGTGGCTCGCGTGGCCCGGGCCAGCGTGGCCGAAGCCTTGCATCACGATTATGTCCTGACGGCCAAGGCCAAGGGGCTATCGCGGCGCACCATCCTGTGGCAGCACGTATTGCCCAATGCCATGATCCCGGTGATCACGGTCATCGGCTATAACTTCGGACACTCGCTAACGGGCGCTATCCTCGTGGAAACCGTGTTTGCCTGGCCCGGCATCGGCAGCCTTTTCATCACGTCCATCACCAATCGGGATTATCCGGTGCTGCAAGGTATTTTCCTGCTGGCAGCCGTCTCCGTAGTGCTGATCAACATTGTTACTGACCTTCTGTATGCTCTGCTCGACCCCCGCGTGAGGACCCGCCATGAAGCACGGTAAACGGTTCATTCAGGGCATGGCCCGCCATCCGAGCGGTGTAGTCGCCGGCCTGTTCATCGCACTGCTGATTCTGGTGGCGCTGGGTGTGGGCTTCATTCCCGCGCTCGACCCCTACGTATTGAGCGACACGGCGTTCGTCGAGCCCTCCGCCGAGTTCCTGCTGGGTTCGGATGAGCTGGGCCGCAGCGTCGCTGCCGGCGTCCTGCACGGCACGCAGGTCTCGCTCACGGTGGGCTTCTTCGCCGCGCTCATGGCCACTGGGCTCGGCATCCTGATCGGCGCGGCCGCCGGCTTTCATGGCGGCTGGTTCGATACCCTGGTGATGCGCATCGCGGAGTTCTTCCAGGTGATCCCCAGCTTCGTTCTCGCCGCCGTCATCGTCGCCATGACCGGTGCCGGCCTGGGCCAGATCATTGCCGTTGTCGGCCTGCTGGCGTGGCCGCAGGTGGCGCGGGTCATGCGCGGCGAAGTCATGCGAGTCAAAGAGTTGGAGTTCGTGGACGCGGTGCGCTGCCTGGGCATCAGCGAATGGCGCGTACTGTTCGGCGAAGTCATCCCCAACGCCGTCGCGCCGGTGCTAGCGGTCGGCACCTTGATTGTGGGTCAAGCCATCCTGCTGGAGGCCTCGCTCAGCTTCCTGGGCCTGTCCAGCGCGGAACTGGTCAGTTGGGGCCGCATGTTGAACAGCGGCCAACGCTTCCTATTCAACGCCTGGTGGCTCTCGCTGTTCCCCGGCACTGCTATCTTCGTAACGGTACTGGCGTTCAATCTGTTCGGCGACGCCGTGGCCGCCGTTTTCAACCCTCGCAACGTGAGATGAACCCATGAACGAAGCGTATCAACCCGATCATGGTGTCGCCCAGGACGGCGCACAATCTTTGCTGGAAGCGGACCGACTTTGCGTGGAGTACCGCACACGGAGCGAGTCCGTGCTGGCGGTGCAAGATCTGTCCCTGATCGTGCGGGAAGGTGAATCGGTGGCCTTGGTGGGCGAGTCGGGCTCGGGCAAATCCACAGTGGCACGGGCCATGCTCGGCCTGCTGCCCGAACGCATTGCGCGCATCACCGGCGGCAGCATCGTCCTGACTGGACAAGACGTCACCCAGTACACCAACGACCAGTGGGAGCAGGTCAGGGGCCATCCCGTCGCCATGGTTTTCCAGGATCCTCTCAGCTATCTGAACCCGGTCATGCGGGTCGGCCGGCAGATCGCCGAAAGCGTCAAGCGCCACGACCGTGGCACACTCGACGTGCGCGGCCGTGTTGCCGAACTGCTGGAACTGGTGCGCCTGCCCGCGTCTGCCGCCCGTGCGTATCCGCACGAGCTATCGGGCGGCATGCGACAGCGGGTCTTGCTGGCCATTGCGCTGGGCTGCCGGCCCCGCCTGCTGATCGCTGACGAACCCACTACGGCGCTGGATGTCACCACTCAGGCGGAAATCCTCAGCCTGCTGCGCGACTTGCGGCAGCAGTTGGGCATGGCCATGCTGCTCATCAGTCATGACCTGGGGGTGGTCTGGGAAGAATGCGAACGCGTCTACGTCATGTTCCGTAGCCGGTTGGTGGAGTCCGGACGAACCCGAGAAGTCTTCGCCAGCCCGACCCATCCGTACACTGCCGGCCTGGTCAAGGCCGCCAAGGCTGCGCGCAACAGCGAAGGCCGGTTCGAGACCATCGAAGGCGAGTACTCCACCACTACGGATTCACCATTGCCATGACCATGCACTCTTCTTTTTCTTCATCCGACGCGCCGCAGCCGCTGCTGGTGCTGGACCGCATCAGCAAGCATTTCCGCGTGGCCGGCGGCGGGCTGTTTCATGCAGTGAAGTCCGTTAGCCTGACCGTCCATGCCGGGGAAATCGTAGCGCTGGTCGGCGAAAGCGGTTCCGGCAAGTCCACGCTGGGCCGTATCGCACTGGGCTTGATGCAACCGGATGGCGGTAGCGTCACCTTCGGCGGCCAGTGCTTGACCAATATGCCACCCGCACAGTTCCGGGCGCTGCGCACAAGCATGCAACCCATATTTCAGGACCCCACAGCCTCGCTGAACCCGCGCCGCACCGTTCGTGAACTACTGGAGCAAGCGTTGTGGAAACAGCCGGGCGATCACGCCCAGCGTTGCCTGGGCTTGCTGGAAGACGTCGGACTGCGGCCCGCGGCGCGATTCATCGATCGCTATCCCCACGAACTGAGCGGCGGCCAGCGCCAGCGGGTGTCCATCGCCCGATCGCTGGCGATGGAACCACAGTTGATCATTGCGGACGAACCCTTGTCGGGCGCCGACGTGTCCATTCGTGGCCAAGTGCTGAACCTGCTGCTGGACATCCAGCGCAGCCGCGACGTGGCCTA
This sequence comes from Alcaligenaceae bacterium, assembly GCA_013416435.1. Lineage (GTDB taxonomy): Bacteria > Pseudomonadota > Gammaproteobacteria > Burkholderiales > Burkholderiaceae_B > Parapusillimonas. Next base: position 11,009 of record JACCEN010000022.1, read on the forward strand.
TTTGATGATTACGCACGATATTTCCATTGCACGCGCATTTGCCGACCGCGTGGCCGTGATGATGCAGGGCGATCTGGTAGAGGTGGGTCCCGCCGAAACAGTACTGACAACGCCGCAGCATGAATACACTCGTCGGCTGGTAAGCGCGGTTCCTGCGCTAGGCTAGGACCTGTTAACGCTAGGGGCCGAAATCGCCCTCCAGGCAATGGCGCGAACCGGGATGGAGCAGCCTGGCATAGGTCACGATCTGCTTGCCCGACCAGGTGCGGCGCCGGATCAGCAAACACGGCTCGGTGCGCGCAATACGCAGCAGCCGCGCCTCTTCCGGAGTGGGCAGCACCGCCTCGACAATATGCACGCCCGAGGTCAAGGGTGCGACATCGCGCAGGTAGACATTGGGGGTTTTCTTGCTGAAGTCCTGCTCCAGGTAGGCAGGCGCCAGCGCGGGGTTGACGTAACGGTCCTCGATCTGGATGGGCACGTCGTCCTGATAGTGCACGATGATTGAATGAAACAGCCTTTCGGCCTCACGGCATTCCATGCTCGCCGCCCTCTCCGGGCCAGCGGCCTCTTCTTGCAGCAGCACTACTTTGGCACGATGCGTATGGCCCAGCCCTGCGATTTCTTCGGCGATATTGTTGATGGCCAGTAGCGGCGAATGAGATTTGGGCTCGGTCACGAAAGTGCCTACGCCCCGTTTTCTTACCAGCCGGCGCTCGGCCGTCAGCTCACGCAATGCGCGGTTGACGGTCATGCGGCTGGCACCCAGTTGTTCGACCAGGGCGTTCTCTGAGGGAACCCTATGATGGGGCGGCCACGCCCCCGTTTCGATCTGCCGGATGATCATCTGCTTCAGTTGCTGATAAATGGGCACGGACGAGTCTGGGGCAAGCGCCTGAATGGCATCTGAAGATGGGACAGGGGGCACTTTTTTTACCATAACGGTTCATTCCGCGGGTGGCGCGAGCAGACTTGGACATGACGGAAGGCGTAAGAACCGGCGCATGGCGCTTATTATCCCAGTAAACCCGCAAGCAAGTACAGCCCGCCAAGCGAGCGGAAGGGGTCAGACCCTATAGGGTCTGACCCCGGCTGCTTAGGTGAAAGGGTCAGACCCCATCCGGGGTCTGACCCCAACCCACACACGTCAGCCCTTGATTCCCGCTTTCTCGATGACCGCTTTCCAGGTCACCGCGTCGGCTTTGATCCGCTCTGAAAACTCCTCGGGCGAGGTCGGGTTCCGAACCAGTCCTTGGGCTACCAGTTTGGCGCGCACCTCGGGCAGTGCAACGATGCGCTTGATTTCCTGCTGCAGCTTGTTGATGACCTCGGGCGGCGTGCCGGCCGGCGCCAGCAGGCCATACCAGGCGGACAGCGCATAGCTTGGCACGCCGGCTTCCTTCAAGGGCAGGATGCCCGGCAGGGCTTCCTGGGGCTGGTTGCCGGTAATAGCGAGCGCACGTATCTTTCCCGCGTTTATGTGACCGACGGCGGTCGGGATGGAGGAAAAAATCATGTCCGTTTCGTTACCCAGCAATGCGGTCATCGCGGGCGCCCCGCCACGGTATGGCACGTGTGTCAGGTTGGTGCCTGTTTCTTGCTTGAAAACCTCTCCCGCCAGATGGCCGGTGGTGCCGACGCCCGACGACCCGAAGTTGAGTTCCCCCGGCTTCCTCTTCGCCTGCTCGATGAGATCCGCAACGGACTTGATCGAGCTGCTTGCATTGACCACCAGGACGTTCTCGACGTCGACCAGCGACATGATGGGCGCAAAGTCCGTCTGCGGCGCGTATTGCAGGTCTTTGATGAAGTTAGGGTTGACCACGATGGGGCCTATGGACGCCAGCAGTATCGTATAGCCATCCGGCGCGGCCTTGGACACCGTGGCGGTTGCAAGCACGCCGCCGCCTCCGGGCCTGTTCTGCACGACCACCGGCTGTCCCCAGCTCTGGCTCAGTTTTTCCCCGATGATGCGGGCCAGGACATCCGTGGACCCTCCGGGCGCGAATCCATCGACGATCGTGATGGGCCGAGTCGGATAGTCGGTATTGGACTGCGCCGCGGCAGGCCCCGCCATGTAAAGCGCAGCCATCGCGATGGCACTGCACAGAATGCGCGGAAGGTTGAATGATGGGTTCATGGTTGCTCTCCTCTTTAATGGTTGTACTTCTTCTGACAGTGTTGATTCGTCATGCCTTGACGGGCGCTTCGGGGCGCGCGAGCTCATACAGATCGCTTGTGCGGGCGTACCAGGATCGGCCGTGCATGCGTGCGACAAGCCCGATGTTCTCGCTCAGCACATACTGCTTTTCTGCGTCGTAATAGCGGTCATCGATGTGATAGTGAACGATTCTTCCAATGACGATCACGCGGCCATTGCCGATCTTCAAAGCGTTCTCCAGCTTGCACTCCAGGCCGATCGGCGACTTGGCGATCCTGGGCGGCGCGACCTGCACCGAAGGCGTGACCTCCAGGCTTGCGTAGTCGATCTCGCTGGCTCCATAAGGAAGGCCGGTCGCGCACAGGTTCATTTGCGCCGAAAGCTCTTCGTTGACCAGGTTGACGACGAACTCTCCGTTGGCTTCGATATTGCGGCCGGTATCCTTCAAAAAGCCCGTTTCACGCGTATCGATGCCCACCACCACGATCGGGGGGCTGGAAGACATGATGTTGAAAAGGCTGAATGGCGCGGCGTTGACCGTACCGTCCTGGCACAAAGAGGTAATGAGCGCGATGGGGCGCGGCACGACACTGCTCATCAGCAGCTTGTAGCGCGCCTTGTCATCCAAGGACTGCAAATCGATATCCATAACTTCCCCTGAGATAAACCAAAAAAATCAAATCGGCTGCGAGCATAAGCGCGAGATCACGGCGCAGGAAGCGTCCCGGACGAGCCCACGGCGCCGCCCTGCCGCCCCGCAGCATATTCCTTGCTGTCCGAACAGAGCGCCACCGCCTCGCGAGCAGCGTCCAACAGCCCCGGAGAACCCGGCCTGCAAAATGCGCGCAGAGCGAGCTTGGACGCGGCCATGGAAGGCGCCGCATTATTGACCAGCGACTCCAACAGCTTGGTAAAGGTGTCGTCTTGCGCGTCATGCAGCCTGTAATGCAGCAGCCCGATCGCCAGGGCATCGTCCACGCCAAGCCGCCGGGCGGTGAGCAACATGTCGCGGGCATGCGACGGCCCGACCACATTCGCCAGCCGCGCCACGTTCTCATAGGAGTATCCCAGCCCGATCCTGGCGGCGGGCACGCTGAAGACGCTGCGGGGGTCTCCCACGCGTAGATCGCAGCAGACAGCCATGGCCAGGCCCGCGCCTATGCAGGGTCCTTCTATCATCGCCACCGTTGGCTTGGAGCAAGCCTCGAGTGCGCTGTATGCGCGCTCCGTCAGCTCGGTGTAGGCGGCGGCCTGCTTGGCATTGGACCGTTTGCCGTCGAACTCCGACATGTCCGCACCGGCGCAGAAAGCCTCGCCTCCGGCGCCGCGAAGCACCACGACCCTGACCCCGTCGTCGGAGTTCAGCGCCTGGACCGCCGACGCGAGCCGGCTCCACATCGTGGTGGACACGGCATTGCGCCTTGCGGGGTTGCACAGCTCGATCGTACCGATCGCTCCGGCCACGAGCACACGAATGGCGGGACTGTTCATATCGGTCATAAAAGCACCCCGGGCCTAGACGACGACCTGCTGTTTCAGGCCCTGGATCATCTCGTCGCTCAGGCCCAGCTCACGAAGGATCTCGTCGGTATGCGCGCCATGATCGGGCGCCGCCGTCTTGGGCGTCTGTGGCGAGCGCGACAGCCGTATGGGCTGGCCAAGCACCCGCATCTCGCCCAACCGAGGATGATCGATCGAATGCACCGGATTGAGATGCCGGACATGCGGATCTTCCAGCATCTGATCGATACGCAGTATCGGCCCGCAAGCCACGCCGGCTTCATTCAGCACGTCGACCCAATACCCTGTTGCTTGCGTTGCAAAGGTTCTAGCCAGTTCGGCGTTCAAGGCCGCCCGGTTGGACGACCGGCCATGCTGATCGATGAACCGCTCGTCTTCAAGCAGTTCGCTGCGGCCCATGGCCCGGCACAGCTTCTTCCACATCCCGTCCGCAGCCGCACAGATCGTCAGGTAACCATCCGCGGTGGCATAGGCGCTGGTGGGCATCCTCGTCGCATGATCGTTTCCGACCTGTTCGGGAAGATCGCCCTCGTTGAGCCAGCGGGCCGCCTGGAAGTCCAGCAGGTTGATCAGGGTTTCCAGCAATGAGACCTGAACCCATTGCCCCCGGCCGGAGCGCATGCGCTCGTAAAGCGCAAGAATAATACCTTGCGCGCACATCTGACCGGACACTGAATCGGCAATCGCAATACCGACGCGCACCGGCGGCGTGCCGGCATGGCCGGTGATGCTCATGAGCCCGCTCATGCCCTGGACGATCTGATCGAAGCCGGGACGCTTCGCATATGGCCCATCTTGGCCGAAGCCCGAAATGCTCGCATAGACGATGCGGGGATTGACCGCCGCAAGCGAGTCATAATCAATGCGCAGCCTGCTTTTCACATCAGGCCGGTAATTTTCCACGACAACGTCCGCCGTTTCCACCAATCGGTAGAACAGTTCCCGGCCGGCGGGATCCTTGAGATTGAGGGTGAGGCTACGCTTGCCGACGTTCAGGTTCTGGAAATCGGAAGTGTCCCTGGGGCCACCCATGTCGGTACCTTCCGCAAGCGCCGCGGGGCTTTCGATCTTTATTGCATCGGCGCCCCAATCGACAAGCTGCCTGACCGCTGTAGGGCCGGCACGCACTCGTGTCAGATCCAGCACCTTGATGCCGGCCAACGGGCGAAGAGAAACTTCAGTCATGATATGCATCCAAAGGAAATTAATAGCGGCCTTTTTCGACAGAGCAAAAAAATTGCTCCAGGATCCGGTTGAAGTTGGCCGGCTCCTCGAGGTTGATCGTGTGCCCAGTGCGGGGCAATACACACAAGCTGGAATGCGCCAGGGTCTGATGCAGGAACAGACTGGGCAGCAAGGTCGGGCGGTCCAGGTCTCCCGCAACCACCAATACAGGCAACTCGATCCTGGATAATGGGCCGGCAAAGTCCCATAGACACGGCCGCCCTCCCTGGACGCCGCCCAGCGTCCCGGCCGATCCTTCGACACTGTGCTGGGCCAGTTGCTTCTTGAACTCGTTCCAACCCCGGGGATCTTTGACCTTGAATATGTTCCGCCATGGTCCCTCGGCGTACGCTTCTGCATAAGCCTCCATGCCGATTTCCTTCAGCCGCGCCGCCGACTCATGAAACCCTTGCCGGCTTTTTTCATATTCATCGGGATGCGCCCCATGACCGCAACCCGAAGGCACCAAGGAAAGGCAGCGTTCGGGAAAATCCATGCCCAGCTGCAGCGATGCAAAGCTGCCCATCGACAGGCCGACGATATGGGCCTTGTCGATCCCTGCCGCATCCATGACGGCAACAGCGTCACGGGCCGCCTGGCCCATCGAATAGTCCGACACATTCTGCGGTACGGACGACGGCGGATATCCCCTCGCGTTGTAGGTGATGCATTGATAGTTGCGTGAAAAATGCCTGACTTGCGGCTCCCAGCTGCGGTGGTCCCCCGCGTACTCGTGAATGAACAAGATGGGCACGCCTGCGCCCGTGACTTCAAAGTAAATGCTCGCCCCGTCGGACCCGGCAAAACCTGTATGCGTTTCCATGCCTGACTACCCTTCCTAATTTGCTGATTGACATTATCGGAAGGCCAGACTTATATTTCAAACAGTTATTTACGATATATAAATCGATTATTTTGATAAATGTCACGTTGCGCCAACTGGTGTGTTTTCAAGAGGTGGCGCGCGCACGCAGCTTCACCGGCGCCGCCGCGCGCCTGCACACCAGCCAATCCAGCCTCAGTGCGGCGGTCCGCGATCTGGAAGAGGCCGTAGGCGCGCGCCTGATCCAGAGGACCACGAAGCGCTTCGAGCTCACCGAAATCGGCGAGGAGTTCCTCTTGTCGATCAGTAACGTCCTGGAGGACCTTCAGAGGGCGATCGAATCGGCCTCGTCGGTCAATCGGCTGCAACGAGGCGTGCTGACCGTCGGTGCCACACCGCTCCTGGCGGGCAGCCTGCTTGCCGATCTTGCGGGCGAATTCAACAAGCGCCATCCCGCCATCCGCATCCGGATACAGGACAGGGCCACCGAGTCGCTGACCAACTTACTGCGTTCCCGAGAGATCGAGCTGGCGCTGGGCACATTCGACGAGTCCGACAAGGACTTCATCATCACCCCACTGTTCAACGACCCGCTCGTGGCTCTTGCCCATGTCAGCCTGGATGCTCCCTCGACCTGTCCCTGGACATCCCTCCTGTCCCTGCCTCTGATCTCCATCACGCGCACCAGCAGCGTCGGCAAGCTGATAGAAAAAACCGTGTGGGAACTGGCGCGGGCCGATTACCAGCCCATCATCGAAGTCGCCAACTGGACCTCGGTCGTATCGCTGACCCAGGCATTCAAGGGGGTATGCATCGTGCCCAGCTATGCCGCCACGCGTTTGACCGCGATGACGCCTGACCTCAAACGGCTCAGGCTGGTGGAACCCGAGATCGACCGGACCATCTCGGTGGCCCATAGCGCGCTCTTCGAGCTTTCGCCCGCCGCGCGCAGTTTCCTTGCATTGCTTCGGGCGACCGCCGGCGAGGGTGGGGGTCAGACCCCGTACGGGGTCTGACCCCGGGCGGCTTGGATGATGGGGTCAGACCCATGGGTCTGACCCCAGGGAATCAAACGCCTATACCTGGTCGCTTCCCTGCATCCAGCGGGGGATATCCTGACTGCCGTGCAGGATACGCCAGACGTCAATGTGATCGGGCTGCTCGACGTAAAAAATCAGATAGGGATGGCGCCTTATGCGCCAAGACCGCAACCCGGGCAGATCTAGTTCATGAGCGTAGCGCGTGGAACCAGTAGCAGGATGGCGGCCAACATGCACAAGCCCTTGCTCAAGTCTGTCGATGAAAGCCAGCGCAGCCGCTGGCGCCCCCTGAGACACGAGATGCGCCAGGGCATCGTCCACATCCTGACGCGCACGGTGTCGTAGAACAACCGGCTTTATTGTCACGAACCGCTGCTTTGGCGCACCTTGGCACGCAAACCATCAAGGTATTGCGTATCGGCCACGATGCTTGGTGCTGACGACGCGCCGTCCAACAGCAAGTCGCGCAACTGTTGGCGATCTTGATCTTTGCGGATCAGTTCGCGTACGTATTCGCTGCTTGTGCCATAGTGGTGCCGATCGACCTGCTGGTCGACGAAGGCTTTCAGGCTTTCGGGCAATGAAATATTCATCGTGCTCATAGCCCGAGTATATCGACTTTGCCAAATTTTGCCATGGGGCCTGACCCTTCTGTGCGATTGGGGTCAGACCCCGTACGGGGTCTGACCCCGGGCTGCTTGGATGAAGGGGTCAGACCCAATGGGTCTGACCCCGCCTCCTAATACGCCCGAGCCGTTCCGCGGCTGATGGCCAGGCGCACGGATGCTCCCGGCAGGCGCTGCTGCAGCGGCGCCAAGGCGGCCACCGCTGTCGGGAAATCGGCATAGCGCACCAGCGCGATGCCGGTGGCGGCGAGGTACTGGATCGACACCGGGGCGGGGCCGGGTCCGGTGCTTGAACGAACCTCGGCTTCCGATGCTCCCGTGACAAGAATTTCGTTTGCGCTGCTTACCACCAGGCCTTGGCCGTCGACCAATAGACTGGCGCCATCCGCGCCCTTCTGCGGCAGCAGCCGATAGGATTGCTTGCCGACGCTGTAGACCGGCAGATTGCTGAGTTGGCCAAGCTGATCGGCAGGAATCCTGCTGCCGGGCGCATACGTGCCGGCGGCTTGAGCGCCAAAAGCCAGCAAGACCGCAGCCACGCCGCCCAAAATACCGTTGATCCATTTCATGATGTGTCCTTGTGTCAGGCAAGGCCTATTGTGTAATGATACGAGCCTGCGCATGCAAGAGATAGCCGGCCGGGGCGGCGGCGCCGCCGAAGCAGCTCAGGGAAACAGCGCGCTCATACATCCCCGCCTGGTTCTTCGCGGCGTAATTCAGGGGAAGCTCAGGATTGGCCGCCACCAAGTAGACTTTCCAATCGCCGGCCGCAGCCTCGCCGTAGAAAGCCACGCTGCTCATGCCGTAGTCCTCGAAGCCCGTGATCTCTTGCGAACGAAAAATATCGTTGGGCAGCTTCAGCAGCGACATCGTGCCCGATGGCGACTGCACGGCAATACCGACGGAGCCGAGGCAAACGTTAACGCCCGACAAGCGGACCTGCACGGTGTCCGCGACCTGCCCGGTCATGCTCAGTGTGCCTAGAAGCGCGATTTCCCGATAGGGAAGATCACGCGCTTGTGCATTGGCCACGCCGTTCCCCTCGAAGAGTTCGGCATACTGCTCGCCCTGATACCAGGCGCTTATGTCCTGGAATTCGGGTATCTTGACATCGTCGAGCCGGCCAAGCCGTGGATTCCGTTTGTATTCTTGCGCCAGCTCTATGGCTCGCGCCGTATCGGGCACCCCGAACCCATACCAGTTCGAATGCTCGTGGCCGGCGCCGTTCTTTTGCCAGCCCAGGTCGATGGGGAACACCTTCGAGCCAGGCCGAATGTCGTCTTTGCCGCCCAATTCCTCGAGCAATTTATTGGTGACAAGATCCATGCGCGCGCCATAAGGAATCAAGCCCTGCGGGTGCGGCGAGCCCTGCACGTAGTCGGCATCGACCTTGCGTGCCGACATTCGCAGAATGTCGCGAACGTCGCGCCAGCTCAGATCAGGATTGGCAGAGAGCATCAACGCGACCACGCCGGAGATGGTGGGCGTCGCCGCGGATGTACCGTTCATGTAAGCGTAGTCGCAATCCGGGTTGTCAGGCACGCCGTTACGCTGCGATTCACCACGCATGAAGGGAGTTTCCGCGCTTTTGGTGCTAAAGCCCAATGTACAGCCTCGGATATCGGTGGAGAATATGGTAGGCCCGCTGTAGTTGTCGGTGGCCGCTTCGCCGTAAGTGCCGCCGGAGCCATATTCGCCGCCCAGGCCACTGATCCAGTTGACCGAGCCCACACTACTGTAGCTGCTGGATTCGCCGAACGCATTGACCGCCGCCACCACGATGGTGTTGGGCTCCTTTGGGCCCAGCTCGTCGTTGCCCGGGTTGCTGCAATCGTAATAGGCTGCGCCAAGCCCACATTCGAAGCTGTGGAAATCATTGCCCGCCGCCTTCAGGAAAATGGCCCCCTTGCCGCCGCGCAGCTTCTTCAGAGAGCGCATGATCGGCGTGTAGCTATCGTCTTCGGAGTCGTATGAAAAGGGGGCACCGGAGTATCCCAGCGAAGCGTTGATGACATCCGCAGAGCTGGACCACGGCGCTCCGCCCATTGCCGCCGCCCAGCCCGCCACGCTTTGATATTCAAGGAAGTTGACACCGCCGATTCTGACGCGCGGAGCGATGCCCATCACGCCTTTGCCATTCTGAGCAGCGGCAATGATGCCCGCCACCGGCGTGCCATGAGGACCGTCACCCTCCGTCGGAGCGATGGGATAAGGATCTTGCGTATCCGAACCCAAGTTCCAGGATAGCGAGAAGTCCGCATTGGGAGCCAAGTCTTCGTTGTGAAGGTCGACGCCCGAATCGACCACCAGCACGTTCACGCCCTGGCCCTTGATGCCCTGGCTATGTACCGGCTCAACGTTCAAGTCCATCCCGCCGGCGAAAACGTCTGGGTAGTCCTTGAAATAGCTGTCTTGATAATTTAACGCCCATTGGAACGCGTACAAAGGTTCCGACGCGCCTGTCTTGCATGCATAGGGGCCGGATTCGGCGCAGACGACGTCGGGAATCGGCGGCACGTCGGATCCGCCGGAACCATCGCAGGCGGCAAGCACGATTGAAAGAAAGGAAAGCAGCGTCCAGCGTACGGAAGTTGTTGTTTTCATGGGCGTCATGGATGTTAAATACGCAGGCAAATGGCATGGGACCGTGCCCCGATTTGACTTGATCCGCGCAGTATACCCTTATAGACACCTTTACTTACACAAATTTGTTTAAGGGGTCACCCATTAGCCGGCCGTTGTCAACAGCGCACACCTACCCGGGGCGGCTCCCGCCGCCCGTTTTAACTTTTACTCGTTTGCAGTCGTTGAATCACGCCCGTTTCTTCGATGTATGGCTGCGATGAATCGCGCCAGTCACCCATCAGGATCAAGCGGTGGGCGCTTAATGCGCCGTTCGCCCTGGCAGCTTGGCTGCCCCAGAAGAACGTTGGTGCCGCAACGCGTCCAATGGGTGTCTCACAGACCTGTGGCTGCCGAGCATCCGGCTCCAATCCCTAGGGCCTGTTAACGCTAAAAGGTAGRCGGCATGAACACGAAAACCGTTGAACAACAAGGCGCGAAGCGCAGTCGTGGCSGGCCCCCGGCGAGCATTCGCAACGCAGGAGGGCGACGGTTTTCGCGTTCACCCTTCGGGCTGGCCGTCCATTGGGGGGGCATACGTTGTTGCGGGCTCCTTACGTGGATCAACCACGCCGCCTCGCCCGCGCCTAGTCTGCCCCCCAATGAACGGCCAGTGCCACCTACCTTTTAGCGTTAACAGGCCCTAGCTGGCTCACGTTGCAGGCGATTCATTTGTACTGCAAATCGGTGACGGCGACCAGGCCTCCCATTCAGACCCAGTGGCTCAAACTCCAGACCCCTTCTCGGGCTTGCCTGGTGCCGTCAAAGCTTAAGCAAAACAGCGCGTCACATCGAAGGGTTTACGCTCCTTCAGAATATGGAAGCAGGCGCGCGCCAGCTTATGCGCCAGCGCCTTGATCGCCACCGCCGTGTTGGTCTTGGCCTTCTT
>JACCEN010000023.1 GCA_013416435.1 Alcaligenaceae bacterium
CCACGCTTGCTGGCAAACAGCGTGGCTGCCTGTTCCTGGATTGCCTTCTTCCACTGGCTGACCACCACGGGATGCACACCGTACTGTTGTCCTATTTCGTTGAGCGTCTTCTCCCCGCGGATCGCTTCCATGCCCACCTTCGCCTTGAATTCTGCGCTGTGAACCTTGCGTTTCTTAACCTCTGTCACGCTGCTTTCCTCCTCGGATTACAGCTTAAACCGCTGTCTCGATTCCGGGGTCCACTTTAATCCGGCGAGAGTATGTGGTTCGCGGCGTCCTGGCCGTCTCGTTACTCTACATCACCGCCCATGGCGTAGCGTTCTGGCTCGGGCAATCGCGAGAGGCGACTATGGTGTCGCTCTATAGCCTGAAGACGCCGACCCAGAGTGTTGTAATGATCATCAGTCTGCTGATGCTACCCCCGATCGTGGAAGAACTCGCGTTCAGGCACTTCCTATTGTCGGTACTACCGTTCAAGGCAAACCGCACGATTGCAGTGATCGCTGTAGTTGCGACTGCAGTTCTCTTTTCGGTACAGCACTGGCACTACGACTACCTGACTACTTACCTGCTCCTGTTCGCCCTCGGCGTCGTGTTTTCCTTGGCACGCATCCGCTCGGACGGGGTGGCATTGCCCATAGTCCTGCACAGCTATGCCATCGCATTCGCACTGATCTGCGATCAGGTGGTCATGTACATTCAGAACTAACTGGATTGAGACAAGGCTACAGATGATGAAGCCCGCACAGGGCTCAGGGATCTAGATAGTCGTCCGTCGAAATCCCCGATCCCCCGCCATGAATGCCTCCAGCATGTGTGGAATCAGCGTCAGGGCATCCACCGCCTCGCCATAGGTCTGCGCATGCAGCGCGGCGTAGCGGTCAAGATCGGCTTTCAGGCTGACCGGGCATGCAAAGGTCAGCTTCGTGACCTCTTGGCGGGGCAATGGACCGAGCCGTAATTTCTTGGTTGGTGTACTCATCGGGATGTGCCTCTATTGAAAAACAGCGGCTGATAGGGTCGCAATACCAGATCCTTGTTAATGATGATGCGCACAGGCAAGCCGGGACGACTGGTCAGTGTGGGCTGGATGTTGAGGTTGCGCCGAGTCATCTCCTGCCCGACCTGATTGATGCTGTCCTGCGCGCTGTCGCGCCCGGCAATGATGACGCGATCGCCATCCTGGCGGTTTTCCGGCGCGGCCAACTCGGCACCGACGCCCAGCAAGGTGGTCATGACGGCACCAGCAAAGATACGATCCCAGTGCCAATCGACATCATCCTCCAGACCGGCGTAGCCGGCGGCATCGATGCCCACGAGGTTGTCGAGTGTCAGCGAGGACGTATCCGGCAGGATGATGCGGTTCCACATCACCTGCACCCGGCTCTGGCCGTAACTCACCTGACTGTTGTACTTGCCCAGGATGCGCGAGCCCTGTGGAATCAGCAGGAACCTGCCGGTGGCTGTGTCGTAGACCGGCTCCGTCACCGTGGCGATCACATCGCCCGGCAGGTCGGATTTGATGCCTGTGACCAAGGCACCTGCGATCACCGTTCCGGCCATGACCTGATACGGCGAGGCTGGCATTTGCAGATTCCCAGAATTACGGGTTTCCGTAGAGCCGCCAGCGAGGAAAGTTTCTTTCTGATCTTGCCGGTTCTGCACAGCGGTCGGATCAACAGATTGAGCCGCCGTTGAAGCCGGGCCAGCCGCCAGCGGGTCGAAGGCTGCATTGGCGGCAAAGCCGGGAGCCACAGCCACCTGCGACTGCGCCACCGGCGCGGCCGTTTGCGTACCTGTGCGGAAGAACACCGAGGATGCTGCCGCTTCCTCGGCTTCCTTCAAGCGCGCCAGGCGCTGCGCCTCGGCCGAGTCATGGCCAGGAGCCGCGTACGCGGCTACGGCCGGCTGCTGCGACCTCACGATGGCCGGCCCCAAGTCACCCGGCAGCGGCGGCCCCAGCTCAGGCACACTGGACGGCAGGGTCGGCGGCAGCTTGGAATAATCGGCGGGAAGCTGGTCGAGCCCATCGGAGCGTGAGACGTGATCCACGTTGTAAAGCTCGGTCGATTCGTTGGCCCCACGCCGCTGCGGTTGCAGCGACCACATCAGTGCGCCCAGTACGGCGACTGCCAAACCGCCGGAAAGCGCGGCAAGCATGCGTCGATTCAGACGCGTGACTGAACGCGGCTGAGCTCGCAGCGCGACGGCGTCCGGGGCCGTCTTGGGCGACACACCCGGCACTGGAACATCAGCGGGATTATCCTGGTTCATGGTCAGTTCCTCCGCGCCACGCCATCGGTGCGCTCGATACGCACCACATCGCCCTTGTCGGCCCCCAAGCGCAATTCAGCCGCGCCAAACAGCCGATCGACGATGTAGTACGGCGAGCGAAAGCGGTGATTCACCAGTTGGCCATCGCCCTGCGCACCGATCACAAATAGCGGTGGCAGTTCGCCCTGGGCGATGCCCGTCGGAAACTGGATATAGACCTTCTCACCATCGTCAAACGCCCGTACCGGTGTCCAGGGTGGATTGCTGCCGCTGATCGCGTAGCGGAAGCGAATACTCTCCAGCGACAGGCCCGTATCGACCGGAGCAGCGGCACTGGCAGCCTGCCCTTGGCGTTGCAAGGCCAGCATGCGGTCCTTAGGGTAGTCCCAAGACACCGACGCCATCCACGCTTTTTCGGTCGAGGTCAGCTCAATCAGGTACGTCCTGCGGCTGGTGGTGATAACCAGATTGGTCTTGAGCCCCGAGCGGATGGGTTTCACCAGCACATTGACACGCAGATCGGCACCGCTGCCACTGGACGTGTCGCCCACGATCCAGCGCACGGTATCACCCGCCGCCACCGTCACCAATTCCTCGCCAGGTTGCAAGGACACCAGCGTCACGCGGCCAGGGCTGGCATAGACTTGGTACAGTGCGCCATCGGTATACGGCCAGACCTGAATCGCATTGATGTAACCCTCACGGGTTGGTGCGATGCGCGCTTCCTGATTGGCACGCGAGACGCGCACCTTTTCGTCGGCGGGCTCCGGTGTTGGCTTGGATTCATCCAGTTCCGGCAGTGGTTTCAACTGCGCGGGCAAAGGCAAGGGTTCAGGAACCGCCACCACCTCAATGGGCGTGGGTGGCTCTGGCAGCACCTGTGCCTGCACGGATTCATCCAGCGAGATGGCTGGCGGCGGCTTGCCCTGCGTGGCGCAGCCCGATAGGGCCAACAAGATCAGCGGCAAGCCGCATTTACGGAAATCCACATTCATGGTTTTACTCCTTCAGATGAATCCAATTCACGGCTCCACGCCAGGCCATTGACGTAGATGCCCAGCGGGTTGCGGCGCAGGCGCTCTTCGCTGCGCGGAGTTTGCAGGACGATGGACACCACGGCGGTCCACCGCTCCAGTCCGGCGGCCGCGCCATTGGCGTAGCGGCGTTCCGTCCAGCGCACGTTAAATGACGTGTCGCTGGCGCGAACTACGCTGGTAATCTGCACCGTCACCGACTCTTTGCCGATGCGGGCGAACGGATCGTTGGTGCGGGCGTAGTCGTTGAGCACCGCCGCGCCCTTGTCAGTGGTGTAGTCGTAGGCATCCAGCCAGTTCTGCCGCACGACGATCGGGTCGATGGAAAGCGAGCGCACCAACGTCACGAAGCGCGCCAGATGATGGGCTGTCTGTGCGTCGTTGGGCTTGTACGGCGTGGCCGCTTCCCCCACGGCGCGCACTTGGCCGGCCTGATCCACCTCGATGACGTAGGGCGTGACGATGGACTGCGCCGAGCGCCAGACCAGGCCGCCCGCCATCAACAAGGCCAGCACCAGGCAGCCGAAGGCCATCAAGCGCCAGTTCTTCGCCTGCACGCGGGCTGAGCCGATACGCCCGTCCCAGACTTGGGCGGCAGACTGGTACGGAGTGGCAGGCTGCGGCGTATTGGCATAGCGCACCTGAGGTCGTTTGAATCGCATGTTCTTTTCTCCTTTTATGAATCGGAATCGCGCAGGCTCGGGCCGGAACCCGAGCCGCCGCCGTCACCACCGCGCAGCGTGTGTGCGGTCGTCGTGGCGGCCTGGGTGATCTGCTGACGGCGATGTAGGCGCTTGGCCCAAGCGGGTTGTGCCGTCTTGGCGGGCGAACTGTCGCCGCTGTGTACGGCAGACCCATTGGCTGGGCCACCTGTATCCGTCCCGGAGGCCGGTGCATCGGGCGCTACGGCCGCAGCGGCACGTTCCTTGAACGAACGTGCGCCACCGGCGATCTTCTGTCCTGTCGCCTGCGCGCCGGTCTTGGCAACATTGCCCACGCCTGCGGCTGCGCCTTTGAAACCACCTCCGGCCCCTGCCGAGCCAGCCTGGAATGCGGAGGTGGCGCTGCTGGCCGTCGAGGCCATCGAACGCGCACCGCCAGCAGCCATGCGAGCCACGCCGGGGGCCATGCGCGCCCCAGCGGCTACCGCCGCACCAACACCGGTGGCCGCAGCGCCAATAGCAACGGCAGTTCCGGCGGCCGCTACCGTCGCTCCAGCCATGGCCCCCGCACCAAGCTGCGGTCCGCCAGAGATCAGCCCGGTAGCAATGCCCGGACCAAAGATGCCGAGTGCGAGCATCGCCAGCGAAGCCAGCATCACGACCAGCGCATGGTCGATGGAGGGCTCATCCGGCACGATCTGAAATTCCGCGAACAAGCCTGAGCCAATGCCGACGATCACCGCCAGCACCAACACCTTGACGCCCGACGACACGACGTTTCCCAGCACTTTTTCGGCGAGAAACGACGTCTTGTTCCACAGTGCAAACGGCACCAGTACGAAACCGGCGAGCGAGGTCAGCTTGAACTCGATCAGCGTGATAAAAAGCTGCACCGCCAATACGAAGAAGCACAGAGTCACCACCAACCAGGCCAGGAACAGCACCACGATGGGGTCGAGGTTCACGAACACCTCGGGAAAGCCAGCCAGATCACCGATCTGCTCCAGAATCGGTGCTCCCGCATCAATACCGATCTTGGCCAGCCTTCCCGGCTGCAGGAAGTTCCCCATGCTCAAGGTTGAACCGGTAGCCGCCAAGCCCAGGCCAGCAAATGACCGGAACACGATTCCCGCAAGCCAATTGAAGTTGCCGATGATGTAGGCAAAGGCGCCGACATAGAGCACCTTGCGGATCAGCTTGGCGATCACGTCATCGCCCTGACCGCTGGCATGGCTCATGGCCCAGTACAGCCCGGCGATGGTCATGTCGATGACGATCAGCGTGGCCGTGAGAAATGCGACTTCGCCTTGCAGCAACCCGAAGCCCGAGTCGATGTAGCGCGAGAACGTATCAAGGAAACGGTCGATCACCGTTACGTCGTTCATGGCCGGTTCCCGTCAGTTGCCGTAGAACTGCACGGAATGCGGCGTGTACGGCGTGCCGCCACCCATGAAGCGCTGGCGCACCTCGCGGGCGCGCTCGGTCGCCGCCGCTTGCCGCGCCAGCTCCAGCGACGCCGCACGGCCCTGCGTGATTTGGAGTTGCTGCGCCTGGATGGACTGTTTCGCCTGCAAGGCCAGGAGCTGGTTGGTCGCCTGCATGGCCTGCAACGCGCCGGTCGCGGACTGGCTTTGGCTTACCAAGTCGGTCAAGGCACTTTCGTCCTGCGCCAGGTTCTGCGACACCTGCGCTTGCATGCGCATCGCGGTGTGCAAGCCGTCAAGCGTATTCTTCCAACGAGCCCGCGCGTCCTGCGCCATCTGATCACCGCTAACGGTGGCGGCGTACTGATCGGGATAGAGCCGTGCGAACTCCCGATCCATGCTCGTCACGTCATAGGTCAGTCCTTGCGCCTCGGCCATCAGCCGTTCGGTGGTGGCCAACGTGGCGCGCAGGCGGTTGACGACGTTGAAATCCAGACTGATCAGGTTGCGCGCTTGATTCATCAACATCTGCGCCTCGTTCTGCAGCTGGTTGATCTGGTTGTTGATCTGCTCCAACGTGCGCACAGCGGTCAGCGTGTTCTGGGTGTAGTTCGACGGATCAAACACGGTTTTCCACGCCGCTGCAGGAGGCGAAGTCAAAAGCAGGCTAGCCAGCAAGGCAAAGGTAATCGACGCTAAACGGGAAGAGAGTTTCATGACAGATGCTCCTGAGTAGGGTTGGCAAAGAAAGGGGAAGCAATTTGCGTAGGGATCGGAAACGTAGGCAACAGGTCGGCTGCCCAATCCAGACCGCTATGTCGGAGCCAGGCGCTGGCAAACCCGGGCACGCCGGTGTCAGCCACGACACGGTCGATGTCGCGTTGTGCTTGCGGCGAGGACGCGCCCGCAAAGGCCAACGCCGCCGACCCTAGGTCAAGGTCAAACAACCGATTTCCCAGCCGCGACTGGTAGTAGTAATCGCGCTTGGGCACCGCCTCGGCGACGATGCCGATCTGGCGGCTGTTCAAGCCGAAGCCTTCGTAAATCGAACGAATCTGAGGCTCCGTCGCTTGGGCGTTGGGCAGGAAAATGCGGCTCGCGCAGCTCTCCACGATGGCCGGGGCAATGCTGGAGTTCTGGATGTCGGCCAAGCTCTGCGTGGCGAAGATCACGCTGACATTTTTCTTCCTCAATGTTTTGAGCCACTGGCGGATGCGCGCGGCAAACACCGGGTCATCAAGGAACAGCCAGGCCTCATCGAGAATCAACAGCGTGGGCGCACCGTCAAAACGTTCATCAAAGCGTGTGAACAGATAACCCAACACGGCCAGCACCGCCGCCTTGCTGTACATCAGCTCTTCCATCTCGAAGCACTGCACTGAACCGGAACCCAGGCGATCCGAATCCGCATCGAGCAGCTTGCCGTGGGCGCCACCCAGCACATAGGGCGATAGTCCCTGACGTAGCGCATTGGATTGCAGCAGCACCGACAGGCCGGTGAGCGTGCGCTGCTCCACCGGCGCACCGGCAAGGCTGTTCAGCGCCGACCAGATGGCCGCCTTCTCGTCCGGGCCGACAGCCATGCCCTCGTGCAGCAACCGTCCTTCGACCCATTCAGCTGCCCAGGTGCGATAGCCCTCCTTGTCGATGCGGGCCAGCGGCTGGAAAGCGATCTCGCCGTCATTGCCCAGGTCGTAATGTTCGCCGCCCAGCCCCAGGATGGTCGCGCGCATCGAACGGCCCATGTCGAAGGCGAAGATGCGCGAGCCGGGATAGCGGCGGAACTGCAAGGCCAGCATCGCCAGCAGTACCGATTTGCCCATGCCGGTGGGGCCAGCCACCAACGTATGGCCCACGTCGCCGATGTGCGTGACCAGCCGGAACGGCGTCGCCCCATCGGTGCGGGTCACGATCAAGGGCGGCCCCTCCAGATGGTCATTGCGCTGCGGCCCTGCCCACACCGCCGACACCGGCATCAGGTGCGCCAGGTTTAATGTCGAGATGATGGGCTGGCGCACATTGGCGTAGGCATTGCCCGGAATCGACGACAACCAGGCATCGACGGCATTGAGCGTCTCAGGGATAGTGACAAACCCCCGGCCCTGGATGACGCGCTCGATCAGACGCAGCTTTTCATCAGCGCGGGCCGCATCGTCGTCGAGCACCGTCACCGTCGCCGTGACATAGCCGAACGCCACCTGATCGCTGCCCAGCTCCTGCAAGGCGGCATCCGCATCGGCCGCCTTGTTGCTGGCATCGGTATCGACCAGCGGGCTTTCCTGCTGGAAGATGGTTTCGCGCAGCAACGCGACCACGTTCTTGCGCTTGGCGAACCACTGACGGCGCAGGCGTCCCAGCTCTTTCTCGGCTTCTGCCTTGTCCATGCACAGAAATCGTGTGCTCCAGCGGTAGGCGAAGCCAAGGCGGTTGAGGTCGTCGAGCAATCCTGGCCAGGTGGACGTCGGAAAGCCGCGCACCGACACCACGCGCAGGTGCTGGTCGCCCAGCATAGGCGCCAGGCCGCCGACCAGCGCGCAGTCAGCCAGCAACGCATCGAGATGAAATGGCACTTTCGGCACTGCCAGCGCATAACGTCGCGTCGAGATGGTCGAATGCAGATAGGTCAGCGTCTGGCTGTCATTCAGCCAGGCGATCTCCGGCATCACGCCATCGAGCAGATCGAAGACCCGATCTGTTTCCGCGACAAAAGCGGCCAGGCGCTCGCGCCAATCCACTCCGGTGCTCGGCGTGTTCTCGTACAGCAGTTTGGCTGCACGGGCCCGGGATTCCTCCGGCGGCAAGAAAACCATCGTCAGGTGATAGGTGCTTTCAAAGTGGCTGCTCGACGCTTCAAACCCAGCGCGGCGTTCCTCATCCACGAGCCAGGACAACGGTTCAGGAAAGTCCGAGCGCGGATAGTCCGCCGCTGTTCGGCGCTCGGCTTCCACGAACAAGGCCCAGCCCGAGCCCAAGCGGCGCAGCGCATTGTTGAGGCGCGCCGATGTGGCGATCAGTTCGCCTTGCGTCGCGCTGTCCAGATCCGGCCCGCGAAAACGGGCCGTTCTTTGGAACGATCCATCCTTGTTCAGGACGATGCCCGGCGCGACCAACCCGGCCCAGGGCAACCAGTCGGCTAGCAGCGCGGGACGTTGGCGGTATTCGGCAAGATTCAACATGGCATTCCCCTCACACGTCCAGCAGCGCTTTGTGCTTGATGTGCCGGGCGAACACGGCCATGAATTGCGGATCGAGCCGCGCGCCCCAGACCGCTAGCGAATGACCGACGATCCACAGCACCAGTCCTGGAATCCACAGTTGCAGGCCCAGTCCGATGGCGGCGGCCAGCGTGCCGTTGGCGATCGCCACGGTGCGCGGCGCGCCGCCCATCAAAATCGGCTCGGTCAGCGAGCGATGCAGCGGCACTTCAAAGCCAGCGGCAAACTCCTCGGGCGCATTCATACGATGGCTCCGCCGGAGAAGCTGAAGAACGACAGGAAGAACGAGGAGGCGGCGAAGGCGATGGACAGGCCGAAGACGATCTGGATCAGCTTGCGAAAACCGCCGCTGGTGTCGCCAAACGCCAGCGCCAGGCCCGTGGCAATAATGATAATGACCGCGACGATGCGCGCCACCGGCCCCTGGATGGAGTCGAGGATGGATTGCAACGGCCCTTCCCAGGGCATCGAGGAGCCGGCGGCCTGTGCCGTGCCGGCCAGAAGCAGCATCAGGGCAGCCAGCAGCAGCCCTTGCCCCGCAGGACGGGCCAGACTGCACAGCCGTGCCAAGTTGAAAAACGGATTGGCGGAAATACGGAAAGCATCAACGGGCGTCATGGCAGTTCTCCAGAGTGGTGGGGAGGTGAGGTAGGAAAATCTGAAACAGGCGGCAGCGCGGGAAACGGCGCTTGCAGCGCATCCGCCAGGCGGTAGCCCGCACCGTCGAAGCCAACGACGCGCGCGATGGTGTCGATGCGGCGCTTGCGGCCGCGTCCGGCGATGTAGACGACGACATTCACCGCCTCGGCGATGAGCGCACGCGGCGGATTCACAGCCACTTCGAGAATCAGTTGCTCCAGGCGCAGCAACGCGCCCAGCGCGGAACTGGCGTGAATCGTGGCAATCCCACCAGGGTGGCCGGTGCCCCAGACCTTGATAAGGTCCAGCGCCTCCCCGCCGCGCACCTCGCCGACGATCACGCGATCCGGGCGCAGGCGCATCGTGGCGCGTACGAGTTCCTGCATGGTCACGACCCCGGCGCGGGTGCGCAGCGGCACGTGGTCGCGAGCGGCGCATTGCAACTCGATGGTGTCTTCCAGCACCAGCACACGGTCTCCGGTGGCGGCGATCTCGGCCAACAAGGCATTCGCCAGCGTCGTCTTGCCGGTGCTGGTGCCGCCGGCAATCAGGATGTTTTGCCGCTCGTGCACGGCACGCACCAGAAAGTCCGCCCGGGCGGCGGTCATCATCCCGTCAGTGACGTAGCGCTCCAGCGGAATCACGCCCACGGCGCGTTTGCGTAATGCGAAGGCCGGCCCCGGTGCAGCCGGGGGCAGGATGCCCTCGAAACGTTCGCCGGTTTCAGGTAGCTCGGCGCTGAGCAGTGGCTGACCACGATGCACTTCCGCGCCGACGTGCGCGGCCACCAACCGGATAATGCGTTCGCCATCGGCCTCCGACAGTTCCACGCCTAGCGGCGCACGGCCCGATGACAGGCGATCCACCCAAAGCGTGCGATCCGGGTTAAGCATGATTTCCACCACGTCCGGGTCTTCCAGCGCGGCGGCGATCAATGGCCCCATCGCCGTGCGCAGCATCTGAATGCGGCGATCCAGTGAGGTCGCAGCGGATGAACGGGGTTCCGGCGAGAACTGCGGCACGGCGTTCATGGGCTACGCTCCCTGGCTTCAGCCGACAGTGCGGCGTCATCCATCCGCATCGGGTCGGGGTGCAGCTCCTCCACCACGTCACGCACTAGACTGCGGCCGCGCAGCAGATGGCGGCCAAGCTGTTCGACGAACTGCTCGAAGCGCGCCTTGCCGTGAGCACGGGCAGCGTCCTGGTGGGCTTCTGGCACCGGCGTGCTGACAGTTAGGTAGTAGCGGATGAACAGCGCCAGGGTTTCGATCTGGATGTTCTGGTCACGCTCCAGGCGTTCGGTCTGGCGCGACAGGCGATCCAGCCGCTTGGCGATGGCGGCCTCGCGCTGGTCGCCCGCGTCCGGCGACAACCAGGATGCCAGAGCGGCAGCAACGATGGACGACTTGGAGACGCCTTTCTTGGCGGCCAACTCGTCTAAACGCTTGGCGTGTTCGGGTTGAATAAAGAGGTTCAATCGGTATTGGCTCATAACTGGATTCCATCGTCAGGATCGAGGGATACCAGCCGGGCCCTGCGCTGTAGCGTCGGATCAAGCTGGCTCGGGAGGGAAAGCGGAAAGTCGTCGTCATCAAGCAGTGACAAGTCGCTGCTGGGCTGTTCGGCTTCAGGGCTGTAGGTCGCGACCTCGGACAGCTCCGGCTGCTGGCGCGGGCCGCCGTCATCGCCAGACTCACTCGACCCAGTCGTCGCAGGAGCGGCCGGCATGACAGGGACAGTCAATGCACTCCAGTCGTCTGCGCGAACGGGCGGGACATCAGCGTATCCGCCCAGCGAGAGCACAGGCGCTGGCAACACTCGCTGCTTGAAATTGGCATCTGTGTAGTAGCGCAATTTCTTTGCTTTGATCGGCGCATGACCTGACACCATCACCACCGACTCATCGGCGGGCAGCTGCATCACTTCGCCCGGCGTCAGTAAAGGCCTTGCCGTTTCCTGGCGCGACACCATCAGGTGGCCTAACCAAGGCGCGAGCCGATGCCCGGCATAGTTGCGCTGCGCGCGCAACTCAGTGGCGGTGCCCAGCGTTTCGGAAATTCGCTTGGCCGTGCGTTCGTCGTTGGTGGCGAAGGTCACGCGCACATGGCAGTTGTCCAAGATCGAATGGTTTTGCCCATAGGCTTTGTCGATCTGGTTGAGCGATTGCGAAATCAGGAAGGCGCGCAGTCCATAGCCCGCCATAAAGGCCAAGGCCGACTCAAAGAAGTCGAGACGCCCGAGCGCCGGAAACTCGTCGAGCATCAGCAGCAGCTTGTGTTTGCGTTCCACGCCATCGCTGCCGTCCAGCGATTCGGTGAGCCGTCGTCCGATCTGGTTCAAGATCAGGCGAATTAGCGGCTTCGTTCTGCTGATGTCCGAAGGCGGCACCACCAGGTACAGCGACACCGGATGCTCGGAAGAAATCAGGTCGGCGATGCGCCAGTCGCAGCGCGAGGTGACTTCGGCTACCGTGGGGTCGCGGTACAAGCCGAGGAAGCTCATGGCGGTGGACAGTACGCCCGAGCGTTCGTTGTCACTCTTGTTAAGCACTTCACGGGCGGCCGATGCAACAACAGGATGGATGCTCTCGCCCAGATGGCGCGTAGTCATCATTCGGTGCAAGGTCAGCTCGAACGGACACGCCGGATCGGACAGAAAATTAGCCACACCCCCCAGCGTCTTGTCTTCGGCCGCATACAGCACATGCAAGATGGCACCGACCAGCAGCGCGTGCGAGGTTTTCTCCCAATGGTTTCGCTTCTCCAGAGCGCCTTCAGGATCGACCAGAATATCCGCGATGTTCTGCACGTCGCGCACTTCATGCGTGCCGCGCCGTACCTCCAACAAGGGGTTGTAGGCAGCGGACTGGGGATCGGTGGGATTGAACAGCAGGCAGTGCGAGAAGCGCGAGCGCCAACCGGCGGTGATGGCCCAGTTTTCGCCTTTGATGTCGTGGATGACGGCGGAGGCGGGCCAGGAGAGCAACGTGGGAACGACCAAGCCCACACCCTTGCCCGAGCGCGTGGGCGCGAAAGTCAAGACGTGTTCCGGCCCTTCATGGCGCAGGTACTGACCGCCATGCAGTCCGAGGAAAACACCCGCAGGAT
This sequence comes from Alcaligenaceae bacterium, assembly GCA_013416435.1. Lineage (GTDB taxonomy): Bacteria > Pseudomonadota > Gammaproteobacteria > Burkholderiales > Burkholderiaceae_B > Parapusillimonas. The sequence goes on from JACCEN010000023.1 coordinate 12,356, forward strand.
CGATCAGCCCGGCCCTGCGGATTTCAGCGGCATCGGCCCATCGGGCGGAGCCGTAGGTTGTGACCAGCCTCGACTGACGCGAACGCCACACGGACATGGCAATGGCGACCACCACAGCCACCAAACCGCTACCGCCCGCAATGGCACCGCCAATGTCAAACACCTGCGTCGCATATGCATCGAAGACAAACCACCACTCGAACAGCTTCCAGGGGTGATAGACTGGCGTACCGAGGAAATCGAACCAGGGCGAGCCCAGGCGTAGTTGGTAGCTCAGAGCGGCAGCTGTCCATTGTGTGGCCCCACACACCGGCGGTCACAATACTGAATACCACGGCGATCTGCCCGAACAGCACGTTCGTCCCTTGCATTTCCGGCCTCCGATTTCTCCTGCGCTGCACTGCGCTCAAAAGACGACACAACGATGTGCCGCTGAGGTCAGGATCGGTGCCGGGTCAGTGCCGGTCAAAGACCGTTATCAGGACAAAGGTCTAGAAAAAAGCATGAATTCGCACAGGGGCGAAAGCAAGAAAAACGCCGCAAGCGAAGGCGCGTTGCGGCGTGTCGGGCGAGAAAACAGAAAATTTGAGGCGAACCGCCAACAATCAGAACTTAGGCGGATTCTCCGGTGGTGTGTATGGCACGTTGTCATCGCCATAAAAACGCTTGCGGGTTGCTTGCGCCACTCGATTGCACAGCTCGTCGCTCAACTTCGCGTGATCCAGCTTGCACTGCTGGCGTAGCTCCTTCAATCGCTGAGGATCGGCGGCGAGTGACTCTATCGTTTCAGTGGTGATCGGTTCGGATGGGTCGCAGGCTACCAGCATAGCTGTGAACAAAAGTAGTATGATTTTCTTCACGGTTCCATTTCCTCCTGGATATCGGGCATGGCAGATGCGTTGCGCTTGCTGTCAGCGTGTGAGTCAATAAGGCCGACCCGCTGAATGAAGCGCGACAGGGTTTCAAAAGGATCGCCATCCAAGCGCAACAGATAGGTGATCAGCATTGGCGAACGCCCAGCCAGCGGGCGAGCCACGATACCCGGTTCGCGACTGGCGGCAATTTGTGAAGCCCCCGATAACCCCAGTGCAAAGCCTGCGGACACCAGCGCCATCATCAAGTCCAAAGAAGCAACCTGTTCGGCCACCAGCGGCTCCGCATCTACGGCACGCAGTACGCGGGCGATCTGACGCGCATGACCTTCACATACCACGGGATCACACATCACCAACGGATAACGCAACACCTCTTCCAATGGGATACGCTTGTGGCTGAGAATCGGATGCCGTGCGGGTACCACGACCATCAGCGGATCACGCCAGATCGGCTTTGCGAGGATACCATCGCCTACTTCATCAGACTGTGCAAAACCCACATCGTACAGATCATCAGTAAGCGTTCTGCGAACTCCATCTTGAATCGCGCCCGACCCTGTTAGAGCATACGTGTCCATCATTTTTATCGTGGACACGTATGCACCAAACATCCCAAGGGCGTCGCCACCGACGTCAACATTCCCCGCAATACAAGGCCGAACTGGTTCAACTTTGCTTGGCAAGTGGGGCGTCCCTGGCCTCCATCGCAATCGATCATGGTTTAAATCCGAACTTATTACGCCGCTGGGTTCAGGAGCACGAA
>JACCEN010000024.1 GCA_013416435.1 Alcaligenaceae bacterium
GCCACGCTTGCTGGCAAACAGCGTGGCTGCCTGTTCCTGGATTGCCTTCTTCCACTGGCTGACCACCACGGGATGCACACCGTACTGTTGTCCTATTTCGTTGAGCGTCTTCTCCCCGCGGATCGCTTCCATGCCCACCTTCGCCTTGAATTCTGCGCTGTGAACCTTGCGTTTCTTAACCTCTGTCACGCTGCTTTCCTCCTCGGATTACAGCTTAAACCGCTGTCTCGATTCCGGGGTCCACTTTAGTGGATGGCGCGACGACATTTGATGGCAGAGGTGCGCCCATAGGACATCAAAAGGCCCGGAAAAGGGCTATTCTGAGCGAAAACACGACGGACAATCGGGATTTTGGACGTTTTTTTCTGATTTTCTGAAATCAGGCGACAACCAGTGGGGAATTTGGGTCGGCTGGCTGATTGATCAGACCGTCCCTAATGGCGATCCCGAACTGGGTCTCATACAAAGAGCCTGAGGAGCATGCGCTTCGAGCCCGTATTTGCGCGGACTGCAACGTCGATTCTATGGTCACGGAATGCAACTCCGCGTCTTTATTATGATTTGTTGGAGTGCCCACTGATTATCCCCTGGACTTTCCACACGAACTGTGGACAAGTTCAGCGGCTAAGTGAGGATATGCCGATCCTTTGCGCGTGACGTAATTCGTCGTCCCTGAAATATTCATTTGAGCGCTCAGCGCCCCTTTTCACGCCGCCAATAGCCACTTCTTTCGAACGCCGAGACTGTCATTGAAGCGCTCGATAGGCCGACTCGCGGCGAAGGCTAGCCAGAACCAGCGTGGCATCGTGCCTTTCACGAGGCGCAAAAAAAGCGCCCTCAGGAAGAGCACGCCCTTCTTGGCGATCATGCGCAGCAGCCACTTGATGTTGTAATTCGCCCTTCAAGTGACAGCGGTCCATCCGGTGATCCGCTTTCAGGTGTCCGATAATCGGCTCGATGGCCTGGCGTCGCTTGAGCTGCCGCCTTTCCTGTGCCGTCAAGCGCTTGGGCTTGCCCCGGTGCACCACGCGTACGCCGGGATTCTCGGCATCGACGCCCCGGTAGCCCAGATCAACAAAGACCGTTTCAGGCGCGGCGGCACAGTCCTGCATGAGAATGGTGGCCTGCTCCAGTTGGGAACTCAGCGTGTGGCCATCATACGGATTACGATGAAACGCCCGAGCCCCCACAATCAGGTTGCCTTTGAAGGTGCTGGCAATGCCCACCTTCACGCCAAACTCGTAAGGCCGGCGCGCCTTGCCCTTGCTGATACAGCTGACCTCCGGGGCGGGCCAGCCGCCCGACGATGGTTCGCTGACGTTTGATCGCCCGGCGCATCCGCTTGAACTGGCGTGCATGAGCGAAGCGCCCGGCCTGGCGGCTCAGTTGCTCGCCTTCCTTGGCAAAGGTCTGCTTGAGCGCAATGCCGGCATCCTTGGCTGCTCCCACCAGCTTGATCCGTGCGATCTCCAGCAGCCGGCTGTCCGTCGGGTGGGCGATGGCCTTCTCCTGCACCGTGCTGTCCACGATGACTCGACTGAGCTCCTGCGGCTCGATGAGCTTGAGCTCGACGGCCACATTGATGGTCTGGGCCAGCAACTCTTCTACACCGTCCTCGCCCAGCAGTTTGCGAAACTTCACCAGCGTGGTGGCGTCACAGGGCGGGCGATCCTCGTAGTAGCTCTGCCCCGAAAAGAACTGCCAGCGCGGCGTATCGGCCCAACGGGCCACCACGCCTTCGTCCGATTCATTGAAGGCATGCTTCATATACAGCAGCGAAATCATGATCCGCAGAGGCACGCGTGGGCGCCCGGCATTGCTGCGCGACACCTGGCGCTGCACCTTCTCGCCAAACAAATCCAGGTCCGGCATGGCCACGCCGTCGTGCGCCTTGCGCAAGAACCGGTGCGCCACCGCCGCCTCAATCTCCTGCCACGGCATGCGCGAGGCCAGCACTGCCAGCGGATGGCGCAGGTCGATCATTTGGTCGATACGGGCACGGAAAAAGTCATCGGTGGCAGGGCAGGCAAACATCGCGATCAAACTCCCAGAAAACAACCTCTATTGGACAACAAGCCGGGAGTTCCGGGTATCGGAAATTGCCCCAATCATCAGTGTTTCAACGCCGCCACCGAACTGCTGCAGGCCGATGCCGTCGTCGTCTGCGCGGGCGTGGGCAGCCGCGCCATTGCCGCGCAGCTTGGCGACAGGATCAACGTCTATCCGGTCAAAGGCTACTCCATTACCGTGCACCTGGACGACGAGGACAGTCGGAAGAACGCCCCCTGGGTCAGCCTGCTGGACGAAAAGGCCAAGATCGTCACCAGCCGGCTGGGCCAGGATCGATCCCGCGTCGCGGGCACCGCGGAATACAACGGCGAGAACCGCAACATCCGCGCCGACCGCATCGAGCCGCTGGTGCAATGGACGCGGCGCCACTTCGATCTCGACACCTCGCGCGTCGTGCCATGGGCCGGCCTGCGCCCCATGATGCCCGACATGATGCCGCGCGTCGGCCGAGGCAGGCTGCCCAGCGTGTTCTACAACACGGGGCACGGGCATCTGGGCTGGACATTGTCGGCGGCGACTGCGGGCCTGCTGGCGAGCGAAGTACGAAAATCGCTGCCGGCGGGCTGATTGCCGCCAGTGAGCCATCATGATTCTCCTTGATCATTGGCTGCTCCGTTGCAGAGTCGGCATCGCCGGCCGGGCCGGCAATGTCCTCTTCGCCAAGAATGACGCCGAAATCAGGCGTCGGCCTGGCGACTGTGAGCGGCGTCCTTTCCCTTTGTCATATGTTGTCATACAACAAAGCTGTTCAAGCCCGGACGCCGAAGGTAGTATCTCGTGATGCGAAAAGCGCGGCGGAACAGTCACGCATTGAGCAGGACAGCATCCCGCGCGCGACCGACTCAAGCGAGGAGACCACGATGCACGCAAGAAAACCCAACACCCGCCGGGAATTTTTGAAGCTGGCGGCAGGCGCGGGAGCCGCGGCCATGGGGGGGCGGCGTCTTTGCGCAGACATTCGATTTCAAGCCGAACCAGCGCTATCCCGATCCCGCCGTACAGATACTCGACCCCGATTTTGCAAAGTATCGTATCTACAGCAGCACCGTCGAACAGCTCGCTACGGGGATGCGCTGGGCCGAAGGGCCGGCCTATTTCCCCGAGGACGGGCGGCTATGTCCTGGTCAGCGACATCCCCAACAACCGCATCATGCAGTACAGCGAAAAAGACGGCAGTTTCAGCGTCTTCAGGCAGCCGGCCAATTGGGCCAATGGCAATACGCGCGACCGTCAGGGCAGGCTCATTACCTGCGAGCACTCCGAAACCCGCCGCGTGGTGCGTACCGAGAAGGACGGCTCGCAAACCGTCTTGGCCGACAAGTTCGAAGGCAAGCGGCTCAACGCGCCCAACGACGTCGTCGTCAAGTCCGACGATACGATCTGGTTTACCGATCCCCTGTTCGGCATCAACGGTGAATGGGAAGGCCTTCGCGCCACGCCCGAACAGGCGACGACGAATGTCTATCGCATTGCCTCCGATGGCAACCTGACCGCCGTCATCACCGATCTTGTCAACCCCAACGGCCTTGCCTTCTCGCCGGACGAGAAAAAACTGTACGTGGTGGAATGGAAGGGCACGCCCAACCGCAGCATCTGGAGCTACGATGTCAACGATGACGGCACGGTCGCCAACAAGACCAAGCTGATCGACGCCTCCGATCATGGCGCCATCGACGGCTTCAAGGTCGACCGCGACGGCAATCTGTGATGCGGCTGGGGCAGCAACGGCACTCTCCAGGACAAACCCGTCGATCAGGGCGGCCGAAAGGTCTACCAACTGAAAGGCAAGTCCGAAGCACTCGACGGCGTCATGGTTTTCAACGCGGAAGGCGAGGCGCTGGCCCACATCGCCCTGCCCGAACGCTGCGCCAACCTGTGCTTCGGCGGCCCCAAGAACAACCGCCTGTACATGGCCAGTTGCCATTCGCTGTATGCGTTCTACGTGGAGGCGTTCGGGGCGGTGTGAGTGCTGGATGGTTCACCAGACGCTCATTGCGAATCGGACTCCAGCGACATTCCGGGAGTCCGATTTCAAGGCCGGCGCGAGCTGGTCAAGGTTTTACGAGATGCTGCGGCGCTTCGCCGCGCAGCAGCCTGTGCAGATTTTCGTGGGCGATCTCGGCAACGCGCGCCATGGCTGCCTGGCCGCCCGCAATGGCGGCATGCGGAGACAGAATCAGGTTCTCCATTCCCCACAGCGGATGACTCGCGGGCAAGGGATCCGGATCGATCACGTCCAGCGCCGCACCGCCCAGATGGCCCGAAGCCAGCGCCTGCTCGAGCGCATCCGTGTCGACGACATTCCCTCTGGCGACGTTGACGATGACGCATCCTGGCTTGCAGGCGCTGAAGAAACGCTGATCGAGCAACCCCACTGTGGAAGGGCTGGACGGCACGCAAACGACGACGAAGTCCGCATCACCCGCCAACTCGGTCAGCATCGACGCGGGCTCGATCCGCACAGGTCCCTCGACGTGCCGGGGCGCCGTCCGGGTAACGGCTCTCACGTGCATCCCGAACGACAAGGCCCGTTTGGCCACTTCCTTGCCGATGTGGCCGTAACCCAGGACAAGCAGCGTCGCCCCCTCGACACTGCGCATGGCGCGCACGATACGTAGGTCATGCTGGCGCTCGGCGCGGCTGGCGACAAGCGCGGGAATCGATCTGGCCAAGGCCAGCATCATGGCCAGCGCATGCTCGGCTACGTTGGGCGCCCAGCTGGCGCCGACGTTCGCAACCGCCACCCCGGGAGGAACGCCCCACTGGCTGAGCTCTTCGTACCCGGCCGAAACGAGCTGGATCAAACGCAGTGCCCGGCCATGCGTGCGGATGCCGTCCGCCAACGCGGCGGAGTAGGCATGCGCGGGCAGGATCAGCATCGCCGCATCCTCCAGGGCCGCTGGCGGCGGCACCGGATCGTCGACCAGTTCGATATCGGCACCGCTTCCTCTCATGCGCTCCAGGATCGCCTCACGGACAACCGTCGGGAAAAGCAGGCCGCGCATGGAGGGATCAGTCCAGCTTGAATACGCCGGAGTCCAGGACGTCATGGATGCGCTTGCTCTCCCGCTCCATGTACTGTCCCAAGTCTTGCGGCGACAGGGGATTGGCGTCCACACCGACCGCCAGCAGCCGGTCGGCGACATCGCGGCGCTTCAGAACCTCGGCGACATCGGCGTGGATCTGATCGACGGTAGCGCGGGACGTGCCCTTGGGCGCATAGAGCGCCATGAAACCCGTCCAGTCGAAATCGATCTCGCTCTCCCTCATCGTCGGCACATCCGGCAAAACTGCCGTCCGGTTGGGCGTGGAAACTGCCAGCGCCCGCAGCTTGCCGGCCTCGATCAAGCTCACCACGGGTGCTGCGTCTATCAGCAGCATCTGGACGTCATTGCCCAGGAGCGCCGGCACCGACTGGCTGCCGCCTTTGTAGCCGACCGCGAAAAGCTCCGTCTGCGTGGTCCGGGATAGTATCTCGGTCGCGATCCGCATACCTGGATTGGCCCATCCGTAGTTGATCTTGCCGGGCTGGGATTTGGCATAGGAGACGAGTTCCTTCGGGGTCTGTGCAGGAACGGACGTATTCACCACCAGAACATAGGGAACCGATGCGACGCCGCTCACCGGCACAAGGTCACGGTTCGGATCGAACGCCGTGGGGCGCAGCGCCGACTCGATGATCATCGAACTGGGTGGTGTGAGAAGCAGCGTTCTGCCGTCGGGTTCTGATGCTGCGACCGTCGTGCTGGCAATCGATGCATTTGCGCCCGGTCGATTCTCGACGACGACGGGCCGCCCCCATTTCTGGCCGAGATGCTGCGCCAGCAGTCGAGCGGCGATGTCATTGCTGCCGCCCGGCGGAAAGCCGACAATGATGCGCGAGGGGCCGGGGGGCTGGTGCTGCGCCTGGGCCGGCGCGGCGGCCATGACGACGGGCAGGACGGCAATGCCCAGTCGGACGAAAAGTTTCTTCATGGATGTCTCCTTGATTTTTGATTGTCATTCAGCCGCCATGGGCTGCACCTGCCTGCAGGCATCGAGCGATGGAAGATACTGCCTGATCGATCTGAAGGCATTCCATCCCACCACCCCCGCCAGTTGCTCCTGCTCGTACCAGCCGACGACGAATGAAGCCCCATCCGGATCGCCGTGCAGCAGCCGCTGCCGGGCGCCGGGGGACAAGACCCCGAACGACTGGATCTTCACGTCGTACTGGTCGGACCAGAAAAACGGAAGCGGCGCGTACGGCGCCATCTCTCCCAGCATGTTGCGGGCCGCTGCGGCCCCTTGCTCCGTGGCGTTGGTGCGGTGCTCGATGCGCAGCATCCGGCCGTATCCGGGGTGGAACCAGCACGCCACGTCGCCCGCCGCGTAGACGTCGGGGGCCGCGCGGCAGAACGCATCGCAACGCACGCCATTCGAAAGATCCAGTCCGTTGCCCGCCAGCCAGTCGGTGCATGGTTGCGCCCCGATCGCGACGACGAGTTCATCGCAAGGTGCCTCGCCGGAATCCAGCGCCAGCGCGACGACGCGATCCTGCCGGACCACCGGCGCGAAGCGCTGGTTTCCCAAATGCATCCGAACACCATAGTCTTCGTGCAGCCGATGCAGCCGCGCTCCGGCCACCGCGCCCAGGCGGCCCCCAGCGAGCGCAGCACCTTGCTCGATCAACACCACCTCGGCGCGCATCTGCCTTGCCGTCGCTGCGAGCTCCGTTCCCACGAAGCCCGCGCCCACGATAGCGATGCGTCTGCCAGGTCCAATGGCCTGCTTGATGCGGCACGCGTCGCCAATCGTGCGCAGATGGTGGACATTGACCAGTCCGGCCAGTCCATTGATGCGTCTGGGCCGCACGCCGGTGGCGATCAGCAGCTTGCCGTACTCGAACACCGATCCATCCTGGATCGTGACCGCCTTGCGCCCGATATCGAGCGACACCGCCGGTACGCCAAGCCGGAGATCGACATTCAGCGACTCCAGTTCGGCACGGCCAGACAGCGACAGACGGTCGGCGGTCCAGTCGCCCCCAATGAAATGCTTGGACAGCGGAGGCCGGTCGTAGGGCAACTCGGCTTCCCCTCCCAGCAGCGTGATTCCGCCCGCGTAGCCGGCCTGGCGCAGCGCCTGGGCGGCACTCAGGCCCGCAGCCGCCGCGCCGACGATGAGCATGCCACGTTCGTGCCGCATGGACTACTCCTGCAGTTCGATCGCAGCGGCCGGACAGATGCGACAGGCGCGACGCACGTTTTCCAGTTCGTCCTGGGGCGGGTTGTCGGTCAGCAGCACGACAATGCCGTCCTCCTCCCGCTGGTCGAAAACCTGGGGGGCGTTCATGACGCACAAGCCGGCGCCACAGCATTTTTCTTCGTGTACGAGGATTTTCACTTCCCTTTCTCCTGCTCCGATCACCATTCGACCGGTAGTTCCTTGATGCCGTAGATGAACATCTCGTCCTTGAATCGAAGCGTTTCCTTGCCGACAGCCAACCTCAGCCCAGGCAGCCGCCGGATCAGTTCGCTGAACACGGTTTGCAGCTCGATGCGAGCCAGCGGTTGCCCCAGGCACTGATGCACGCCATAGCCGAAGGCCACGTGATGCCGCGCCTCGCGCCGTATGTCGAAGGTGTCGGGTTCGGGGAAGGCGGCCTGATCGCGGTTCGCCGACAGGCTCAGCGCGATGACGCCTTCGCCGGCACGGATGGTTTCTCCCCGCAGTTCGACGTCTTCGAGCGCGACGCGGCGCCTTCCCGAGTGCGTGGGATCGAGGAAGCGGAGGATCTCCTCCACCGCCTGGGGCAGCAGTCCCGGATCCTCCCTCAGCAACTCCCATTGTTCCCTGTGCTGCAACAGCAGCAGGCTCCCCATGGCAGTCATGTTGGCCGTCGTTTCGTGCCCGGCGATCAACAACAGGCGCGACAGACTGACGAGTTCGTCCTCGGACAGATGGCCTGCGCACAACTGGTTGACGACCAGGCGGCTGAGAATGTCGTCCTGCGGGTCGGCTCGCTTCTTTCTGATGAGACTGCGCAGGTAGCCCTCGCACAAGGCATGGCTCGCTGCCTTGGCCTGCTCGACCGAGGTGTTGTGCGAGGCCATGACCTTTGCCTGCTCCTGGAAAAAGTCGTGGTCTTCGTAGGGGACACCGAGCAGCTCGCAGATCGCCAGCGATGGAATGGGTAGCGCGAGGTGCTCCACCAGATCGAGCGGTCCGCCCCGCCGCTCCATGGCATCGATCAGTTCGTTCACGATCTGGACGATTCGAGGCCGGTATGCCTCCATGCGCTTGACCGCGAATTCCCCCGTGAGCATGCGGCGATGCTGCGTGTGCCTGGGAGCGTCCATGGTGATGAAGCTTGGATAGCTGCCGCGCGCTTCCTTCATTCCTGCGTTGACGGTCGGATAGCCCGGCCTGCTGATGTCGGCGCTGAAACGACGATCGCCAAGGACGGCTCGGAAATCGTCATAGCACGTGATGAGCCAGGCCTCGCTGCCATCCCAGAGCCTGGCCTTCGCCAGCTTGCCCGACTCCCGCAGCTCGGCGTAGTACGGCGGGGGGTCCGTGGGGTTGCGTCGCGGCGGAGGAAAGGCCGGATCGGCGCCCGCGCCGAAGGGACATTGCCGCTCGTTCTGTTTTTGCGCCTGAGCGCCTTGATCAGAATTCATCGTGAGCATCTAATTAGGTTAGCACACTTAATAGTGTATCAGGTATTTAGTAGAAAAACAACCATGTTGTTGTGAGTGTCGTCAGGCGTTCATGATTTGCCCATGACACGCTGGCGGTATTCCACGGACCACGCTGCCTGGCGCGTTATGATGGATACGGTGCATGGTTCGAGCCATCGCGTCTGCGCGCCGCCCGTCCCGAACACAGGGCAAGCCAGCGGACATTTCATGAACCATGAAACCAGACATTTTTATTGACTCCCAATACCCATATGAGCCAACCATCCACAAATAGCGACACACGGCCGAACCAGGAGAATCCCGACTTGACATCCAAAACCGAGGAATCGCTTCTGAACGAATTGCGCCCCCGGCTCCTGCGAATTAGCCAGGCGATGCGCAGAGAAACCAAGACGCTACCGATCACGCAGTCGCAAAGTGCGGTACTGTCCGCGCTGATGATGGGCAAACCCATGCGGCTGACGGACCTGGCGAAGGCAGAGGCGGTATCGTTGCCAACCATGAACCAGGTCATCAACCGGATGATGCTGTCGGGCTGGGTGCGCAAGACTCAGCAGGCCGAAACCTCGGTCGTGCTGATCGAAATCACCGAAGAGGGGCGCAGCGCGGCGGCACAGACCGCCAAGCTGCGCAATCAAACACTGCACTGGCGCATGCAGCGACTGTCACCCGAGGAACAGGCACTGCTGCCCGGGTTCATCGCGATCATCGACAGGATGTTTCCCCGCGAGCCCTGGATGTTCGACCCAGCCGCTGCCGGCAAGAAGGGCGGCAAGGCAAGAGCCTGAACGGTGGCCCTACGGGTCACGCCAGGGCTTGCATGAGATAGATGATGCGTTGGCTGGCCAGCAGTGGGCCATGGATCCAGGATGCAAATCCCGAGAGATGCTGGCTCGGCACTTATACTCCTTCGATGACCAGCGAATGGAAAGCGGCTGCCCCCAACCGCTTCTGTCGCGCATCAAGATACTCGGGCGAGCCATAACACTGGGTTGCAGCATCCATCGTCGGAAACTCCACAACAACCACTCGTGAAAAATCCATATTCCCTTCAAGTATGCGACGCTCTCCACCGCGAGCAAGAAATCTGCCACCATACCTTGCAACCACCGGCCCAGCCAGGGCAACATATTCAGCATAACAATCTGGCTTGGACACATCGACCAGAGAAATCACATAGGCAACCATATTTCGTCCTTGCAATCACCGGAAAGAAACGCGATTCATGCGAAGCAGTAAATGAGAATATGAGACAGGCTTAATCAAGCGTCACGCCAACCGAGCGAACGATGGGCTGCCAAAGAACCTCATCCTGGCGTATCTGTTGAGCCAGCTCTTCGGACGTGCTGGGTGTCGGCTCGATACCAAGCCCTTCAAGCTGCTCTGTGACTTCCTTGCTATTGAGCGCATGATTCAACGCTGTATTGAGTCTTGCCACGACAGGCTCAGGCGTTCCAGCAGACACAACGAGACCTTGCCATGCATAAGCCTCGAATGCGGGGAAGCCAAGCTCGGCCAGCGTGGGAACATCCGGCAATGCCTCGATACGCTTGTCCGATAGCACGGCCAGGGGACGCAATTTTCCTGCTTTCACGTGCTGCGACGCACTGCTGTACTCCGCGCAAATGATATTGTAAGCGCGCCATAAACCACAGGCTTGTCGGGGTTTAGCGAATGCGTCATCGTTCGGTTTTTTGCGAATGACGGAGAACCGCACATGCCAACCACGAACGGGCCGGGCCAGGCGTACTGGAAAGCCCATCTGAATGCCATTGACGCCGAAGGGATCGATGCCAGCGCCTACGCCAAGCGCGAGGGCCTGGCGGTTTCGAACCTGTATTATTGGCGCCGACGTCTGAAGCTGCAAAGCGCTGGTGACACGCTGGCAACGACGCCGCCGGGTCGTTCGCCAGAGCGGCTGTTCGTGCCTGTGGCAGTGGGAGAGACAGCAGCCCAGTCGGGTCGCTGCCTCTTGATTTTGACCAGTGGCGTGCGGCTGGAACTGCCGTCTTTGCCCAGCCCGCAGTGGCTGGCGCAGGTCAGTCAGGCGCTGGCCTTGCAGGTGCGCTGATGCATCCGGGCGCAACCATTGGCCAGGTGTACCTGTGTTGTTTGCCGGTCGACTTTCGCAAACAGATTGATGGCCTGGCAGCCATGGTGGAAGGCCAGTTGGACCTGAGCCTGTTTGGTGATGCCTTGTTCGTGTTTGCCAACCGCCAGCGCAGCCGAATCAAGATTCTGTATTGGCATCGCAACGGGTTTTGCCTATGGCAACAACGTCTGGAGAAACAGCGTTTTGCCTGGCCGGCCACCGGTTCGGGCAACACGGTAACGCTCACGCCCAAAGAGCTGGAATGGCTGCTCGAAGGCTTTGATTTATGGGCGAATTATCCGCATAAAACCCTGAATTATCAGTCTATTACGTAGGATTTCGGGGTATAATTCGGGATGCCTTCCGATATCCCGTCGCCCCTTGCTTGCACGCTGCCCGTTGACCCGGCCAGCTACGGTGTAGCGGCGTCACCGCAGGCCATGAATCAACTGCTCAACGACTTGTACCAGCACATCAGTGCCCAGGTCATTGACGACATCACCCGGCAAGTCTCGGCCAAAGTGGCCGGGGAAGTGACCGAGAGAATCACGCGTGACCTCACCGAGCACGTGACGCGCGAAGTCACCGAAAAAGTGACGCAGGATGTCACCGAGAAAGTCACCGCCGAGCTCAAGAAAGAACACGCGGCCGAAATGCTCGCGTTCTTCGAGCAACTGCAAAATCAACGGCGCCGTTACTTCGGCCCCAGCGCCGACACCGCCCAGGGGCGTTTGTTCGACGAAGCCGACACCTTGGCGCTTGGCACCACCCAGGCCGATGACCTGGCCCAGTTGCCCGCCGCCGATACCGCCACGCCTGAAGCGGCCCCTGGCCCCAAGAAAGCCACACCGCTCAAGGCCCGTGGCAAACGCGGGCCGCTGCCCCTGGAATTGCCACGCGTTGATGTTGTGCACGACGTACCGGAATCCGAGCGCGTTTGCCCGTGCGGTACGCCCATGGTGCACATCGGCGAGGAAGTCAGCGAGCAGCTCGACATCATCCCCATGCAGGTTCGGGTGCTGCGCCACATTCGCAGGCGCTACGCCTGTCCTTCCAAAGATACCGCCCCGGTCATCGCGCCGGTGCCCGCGCAGGTGCTGCCTCGCAGCAATGCCAGCAGCGCCTTGTTGGCCATGTTGCTGGTCACCAAATACGTCGACGGCCTGCCGCTTTACCGGTTCGAGTCCATCCTGGCCCGTAGCGGCGTCATTGTCCCGCGCCAAACGTTGGCGCGCTGGGTGATCGGCACGGCCCAGGCCTTGCAGCCGCTGTACAACCTGCTGCGCGATCACGCCCTTGACTCACCCATCTTGCACATCGATGAAACCACGGTTCAGGTGCTCAAGGAAGGCGGGCGCGAGGCCACCAGCAAAAGCTATATGTGGGTTCAGTTGGCCGGGCCACCTGAACGGCCGGTCGTCCTCTACGATTACGACCCCAGTCGTGCCCAACGGGTACCCAATGCCTTGCTTGAAGGCTGGCAGGGCTATCTGATGACTGACGGCTACCGTGCCTATAACGGCCTGGGCCGAAAGGAAGGCATTACCTTGCTCGCGTGTTGGGCGCATGTGCGACGCAAGTACATTGATGCCCAGCGTTTGAAGCAAGGCAAGCCCGGCCATGCCGACGTGGCGCTCGATCTCATTCGCCAACTGTACAAGGTGGAAAAAGAACTGCGCGATGCCAGCGATGCGGACCGCCTGAATGCCCGTCAGGCCATCAGCAAACCCTTGCTGGTGCAATTGCGCCAGTTCCATGACAGGGTCGCTCCCACAGTGCCGAAGGAAAAATCCGTCCCTTCGTCGTCGGACGCAAGGCCTGGCTGTTTAGCCAAAGTCCGCAGGGTGCATCGGCCAGTGCCGTCATTTATTCGCTCGTGGAAACGGCCAAGGCCAATGGCCTGGAACCCTACACCTGGCTGTGCCGTGTGCTGCGCGAGTTGCCCAAAGCCACGACGGTCGATGCGTACGAGGCCCTGCTGCCCTGGAACCAGTTGCCGATTGAAGTGCTGACCAATGGGCTGGCGCTGCTGAACGACTGAGTCGCGCCCACCCCGGGCAGAAACCCTTAAAAATCACCAACCCGAAATCGGGGCGTTGCCAACCCTGTGCTTTATGGTGCGCTTACGTCGGCCACGCAGCAAGCATGCCCCTTGAGTTCGACACTTTGATTTCCCATTTCTGACGTAATCGCAGTATTCATGCGGGTTTCGGAGRGTTGCGAGTTATTTTTTGTAATGGCACGTTTATATAGATAATCGTTGACATAAATTATTATTGAGGTTTATAGTAATGGCATGTTCATCAAGGTCACCAAATCAGGTCCACGGCGCTATGTACAGCTGGTCGAGGCCTATCGCGACGACACGGGGCGCCCCAAGCAGCGCACTGTGGCCACGCTTGGTCGCCTTGATCAGCTGGGTGATTCCGTTAAGTCCATGCACGAGGGGCTCTCGCGTATTCTTAAAACGGTGAGCCTGCCAGACATCGACCTGACATCAATTACTCACCAGCAATTGCTGCGTACCATGGACGCGCTGCTCGAGCATCAAGACGTCATAGACACACTCCTGGCCGATGCCGTTGGGCCTTTGGTCAATGAGGATCTGTCGGTCGTGTTTTACGACATGACCACCATTCGGGCTGAAGGCACCTCTGAAAGCGAGGRTGACATCCGACAGTTCGGCAAATCCAAGGACGGCGGTATCGGGCGTCAGTTCATGCTGGGGTTGGTGCAGACAGCCGAAGGTATTCCGCTCTATCATGAGGTGTTCCCCGGCAATACCGCCGAGGTCGGCACCTTGAAGCAATCGCTGCTCAAAGTGCTCGAGCGCTTCCCGATCCGCARGGTGATTGCCGTGGCTGATCGCGGCCTGCTCTCRTTGGATAACTTGCAAGAGTTGCAAAAAATCGTCTTGCCTTCGGGCGTGCCGCTGGAATTTATTCTGGCGGTTCCCGGCCGACGTTATAACGAATTTGCAGACCTGTTGGCGCCATTCAATCAACGGGYAGACACGTGTGAAGACGGTGGTGAGGTTATCGGCGAAGAGACATGGAACGATCTGCGCCTGGTCATCGCGCATGACCCACACAGAGCCGCAGAGCAGAGCGCACAACGTGATGCCACCATTGCGGCGCTTGAGGCTCAGGCGACCCAGTGGGTGGGCAAACTCGATTCACAAGACCAAGGCCAACGCAGTCCAGGTCGCGCGCTATCGGACGGTGGCGTACGGGCCCGCTTCTATCACGAAGTGTGCGAGCACCGGTTACGCCGCATTATTCGTGTCGACCTGAAAAGTGAATTGTTCACCTACGACATTGATCAGAAGGCCTTGTCGCTGGCCCGTTCAATGGATGGCAAGCTGCTGCTGGTGACAAACACTGCGCAGCTAAGCACCGCCGATGTCATTGCACGTTATAAATCGCTGGCTGATATTGAGCGCGGGTTCAAAATGCTTAAGTCAGACATTGAGATCGGCCCGGTCTACCATCGCCTGCCTGACCGTATCCGCGCTCACGCATATATCTGCTTTATTGCGTTGGTATTGGCGCGTGTCATGCGTGCCCGATTGCACCAAACGCCAGTGCCCGACGTGCGTTCGCCCGAGCGAGCCTTGTCGGTACTGCGCCGGATTCAAACCCATAAGGTGACATTTGAAGGTCAGATGCCGATTACCGGCATCTCGGCAATGGATGCAGAGCAAACCGCCGTACTGGCCAGCTTGAAGGTCAAAAAACCAGCCGCTGATGTGGCGTATGTGAATTTGTAGTGGAGCGTTTTAAAGCCGAGTTGTTATAAATCAACG
>JACCEN010000025.1 GCA_013416435.1 Alcaligenaceae bacterium
AGCTGGCTCACGTTGCAGGCGATTCATTTGTACTGCAAATCGGTGACGGCGACCAGGCCTCCCATTCAGACCCAGTGGCTCAAACTCCAGACCCCTTCTCGGGCTTGCCTGGTGCCGTCAAAGCTTAAGCAAAACAGCGCGTCACATCGAAGGGTTTACGCTCCTTCAGAATATGGAAGCAGGCGCGCGCCAGCTTATGCGCCAGCGCCTTGATCGCCACCGCCGTGTTGGTCTTGGCCTTCTTTCTTGCATAAAACCGCTTGGCTTGGGCGCAGTATCGCATCGCAAAGTACGCAGCTTCTACAAAAGCCCAGGCCAGATACTTGTTGCCATTACGCGTGTTGCCCGCGCCTTTTTTCTTGCCATTGCTGGTATGAACGCTGTTGACACAACGGGCATAGGAGGCAAACTGACCGGCTGCGGCGAATCGCTCAATCGGTCCGGTTTCCAGCAAAATGGTGGTGGCCAGCACTTGGCCTATTCCTGGCACGCTGGTAAGCAGCTTGTATTCAGGACGCTGCCCGACTTTCTCCTGCAGACGCTTTTCCAGCAGCCCAATCTGCTCGGATAACGTGTCAATCACCGCCAGGTTAGCCTTCAGCGCAAAGGCGACATCCTCATGCAGCCCCATCTGTTCAATGCGCTCAGCGCTCAGGCCTTTTACCTGGTTGCTGAGCAAACGCGCGCCCCGCTGGCGCGCCAGGTCGCGCAACGCACGGTGTTGCGGCGCCAAGATCGTGCCTGTCGGCAAGATATTGAGCCGTAGCAAATGTGCCAAGTAGCGCGCATCAGACTCATCGCCACTGTGCTTGAGGCCCTCATACTTCTTGATCGCGCCGGGGTTGGCCAAATGCACATTAAATCCACCTGCCTGCAAACCATCGACCAGCCAGTACCAGTTGAACGTCGACTCAACCGCCACGCCCGACAACTGCGCCTTGCAGGGCTGCAAAAACGCCAAAATCTTCTCTAAATCATTGGGCAGACGTTTCTCGTCCACCACCCGGTCCTCCTCGCCAACGCCCGAGTCATCGGCCGGTAAACCTTTGATGACCAGCGATTGAGCGTCGAACAGGGGCGACTATTTACGCAACATACTCCTGCGGCACGCCAGGCGTCCGCAATGGATCCAGCACCACCTCAAAGCCATCCGTGACATATTTTGCTACAAATTCATCATTTTCTTGCTAATATCCCGTGCATGAATGGCATCGTTCAAAACCACCTCAGGAGACCTCGATGGCTTTGCCTATCTGGACCGATCAACAAGTACTGAATCAACTCAACAGCGGCGAAACATGGAAACATGCGCTCATTACTTATCGCTTTGCGCAGAACGGGACCGAGCTGAACTTTGAGCAGGGCGAAGCAGAGGGTTTCACCGCCTTTAATCCCGCGCAGCAACAGTTGGCGCATATTGCCATGGCCCTGTGGGACGAGTTGATTCCGCAAACGCTGCAGTTCACCAGCGGCCCAAAGGCAGACATCGATTTCTCCAACACCACGACCGGAATCGAGTACGCCCACGCCTACATGCCGGAGAACGGGAGCGCCTATTTCAATACGAATTCCGACACCTGGAAGCCTTATATCGGCGGCAACGGCTTTCTGACCTTTGTGCATGAAATTGGGCACCTGCTGGGCCTGGACCACATGGGCGACTACAACGGCACCGACAACAAGGGCGCGTCGTCGTGGCAAGACAGCACCGTCTGGTCGGTGATGTCTTACTACGGCCCCTCCGAGCGCGCCGGCCACGGTGATGTGGCCTGGGCCGACTGGATGGGTATGGACGGCAAGCTGTACTGGCCGCAAACGCCGATGATCAACGACATCATGGCCATACAGCATATGTACGGCGCTGCGGACGCGCGCGCCGGCAATACCACCTATGGCTTTGGCTCCACCGTCACCGGGCTGACCGCCGACATCTACGATTTCTCAGTCAACCTGAACCCCATCCTGACCATCTACGATGGCGGCGGCGTGGACACGCTGAACCTGAGCGGCTGGGGCAGCGATAGCCATGTCAACTTGCGTCCGGGGCATTATTCATCCGCCAACGGCATGACGAACAACATTGGCATTGCGCGCGACGTGCTGATCGAAAACGTGATCACCGGCACCGGAAACGACTCCATCATCATCAACGCCGCCAACAATGTCGTCGACGGGGGCGCGGGCATCGACCGCGTGTTCTTTTCGGGCGAGTTCGACAACTACAAGATCGGCTACAACCTCAACAACCGTCAATATACGGTGGCCGACAACACCGGCGCCGACGGCTCGAACGTACTCGTCAACGTCGAACTGGCCGGTTTCAAGGACTACAACGCCAACGTCAACGAGATCACCCCCGGGGTACACCGTTTCTTCGATACGCAATCGGGCACGCATTTCTTCACGTCCAACAACGACGAGGCCGCGGCGGTCTTGGACATGGGAAGCTTTCAGTACGAAGGCCTGGCGTTCGGACGCCTGCTGAATGTGCCCGACAGCGTCGCCGTGCATCGCTTCTACAACAGCGCCAATGGAGACCATTTCCTTACCGCTGACACCAACGAGGCGGATTATCTACGGACCCTCGACGGCG
Organism: Alcaligenaceae bacterium; assembly: GCA_013416435.1. GTDB lineage: Bacteria > Pseudomonadota > Gammaproteobacteria > Burkholderiales > Burkholderiaceae_B > Parapusillimonas. The sequence continues at coordinate 2,594 of JACCEN010000025.1, forward strand.
GCTACCAGTACGAAGGCGTGGCCTTCCAGGCTTACGGAAGCCAACCGGGCGCGCTCAAAGCGCTGCACCGGTTCTCCAACAACGAAACAGGCGCGCATTTCTACACGGCCGACGCGACCGAAGCCGAGGCGGTCAAGCTCACCGGGTACTGGCAAGATGAAGGCATCGCCTTCTATGTGGCTGCTTGATCCGCAGGTTCAGCCGTTGCGCTCAACACCCGTGGCGCGTGGGCGTCACGGCTCCGATAAAAACGAAAAGCGCATCAAGGTGCGCGTCCTTGCGCTGGCGTGTTCCACCACGGGCAAGGGGTAGTCCACCCCCAGGCGCAGGCCACAAGCGGCAAGCTCCGCCGGCTTCATCGCCGCGGGATAATGAATGCGCGCTGTGGGAACCTGTGCCAGCTCGGGCAGGTAGCGGCGAATGAACTTCCCGTCGGGGTCGAAGCGCTGCGACTGCGTCACCGGATTGAAAATGCGGAACCATGGCTGTGCATCGCAGCCGGTGGACGCCGCCCATTGCCAGCCGCCATTGTTGGCGGCCAGGTCATAGTCGTTAAGGTGCTGGGCGAAGAAGCGTTCACCCCGGCGCCAATCGATGCCCAGGTCTTTGGTCAAAAAGCTGGCCACCACCATACGCAAGCGGTTGTGCATGTAGCCGGTTTGAAGCAACTGGCGCATTGCTGCATCCACCAGCGGATAGCCCGTGCGGGCCTGGGCCCAGGCTTCCCACAGATCAGGGGCCTCGTCCCATTGCACCCGTTCATAGCCCGGCTTGAATGCTGCCGTGACGACGCGCGGGTGGTGCCATAGGATCATGAAGTAGAAGTCGCGCCAAGCCAGTTCAGTCAACCAGGTTTTCGCGCCGGCGCTGCCGCGCGCCGCCTGTTCGGCGGCCAGCGCAGCCAACCGGCGTATGGATATCGTGCCAAAGCGCAAGTGCACCGACAAATACGACACACCCTTCACCCCAGGGTAGTCGCGCGTTTCGTGGTAGCCGTGCAGGCGCGGCAAAAAATCCTGTAGCATGCGCTGCGCACCGATTGCACCGGCCGGCAAAGACAGGCCCTGCAGGTTGGTGGGCATGAAGCCTAGGTCGGCCAGCGAGGGTAACGCTTGGCCGACCGGCAACGGCGCCAAGTGTCGGGCATGGCGTTCGATGGGGTAAGGCTTGAGCTGAAAACCATCCAGCTTTTGCAGCCAGGCGCGGTGATAGGGCGTGAACACGCTGTAAGGCCGACCCTGCTGGGTCAGCACCTCGTCGCGATCAAGCAGCGCCTGGTCTTTGTAATCGCTGAACCCAACGCCCACCTTTCGCAGTCCATCCATTACCGTTTGGTCGCGCTCGATGGCGTCTGGCTCGTAATCGCGATTGACGAAGACTTCTTGAACGCCAAGTTCCTGTGCAAGCCGGACAATACACTGCAGCGGCCGCCCATGACGGACGATCAGCCCGCCGCCGTCAACGCCATTGCGGGCAGCCAGCTCGCGCAACGCGGCGTCCAGTTCCAGCACGCTCTTGTGAATGAACTCTACCCGCCGGTCCGCCCGGTTGGGCAGCGCATCGAGAATATCGGTATCGAACACGAAAGCGCAATACACTTTCTTGTAACGGCGCAGGGCGTGATACAGCGCGGCATGGTCGACGCAGCGCAGGTCGCGCCGCAGCCACACCAGTGCGCCAGGAGCCGAGTCGGCGGTGGTTTGCAAGAGATGTCCTTGGTTGTGTGTAACACGTCGAGGTTGCCGACCCCGATCAAAGCACCAATGATATCCAATCGCGTCCGCGCACGGCGCGATACCGCCGCCAAGGGGGGCGTTTCGCCTGTTATTCCTGCACCCGGCCGTGCCCCCAACAGGTGAAGCACAGCTTATAACCCGTGCCCCATAGCGTTAGCTTCCTGATGCCCGGCAATGCCGTTTCAGTTCTCTGCGAAACGAGCCGGAGTTCTCCAGACTTGCCAAGGGAATGAGGTTTTCGATGGTGTGTCGATAACAGCGCTTGAGCCCGTCGGGATCACCCCCGGCTTTCTTAATTTGCCGGTCGAACATAGGCGTGACCGACAATGAAGCCAGGTAACGCTGCGCCGTCAGCTGTCTGTCTACGCATTCAGTAATAGAGAAGTTCTTCTCGGCGATGCTTCGCGGCGTGAGGCGCCCGGCGTTCAGCTCTTGCTGCGCCCGGCCGGCCACGCAGTCGCATCGGTACTGCGGGTAGGACGCGGACTTACATTGATGCGGTGTTTGAAGCACCTGTCGCCCGTGCAGCATCACGCACTTGAGCGATGAACTGATCCAGCGCGCCGGACAAGGCTTTCGGGTTGTACGCCACCGCCAGGTGCGCCTGAGGCACTTCGATGTCGGACAATGGCATGTATACGACATCTTGCGCCCGCAATTGCTGCATTGTGTACGGCACCAGCGACACGCCCATCCCCGCGGCCACGAAAGTGACCACAGAGGTCATCTGCGGCACTTCCACCCGCATCTCGGGGGTGAAACCACAGCTCTGACAGGCATGCACCACGGCATCGTATATGCCCGTTCCGACTTTACGCGGATAGAAGATGAACGGCTCGCCGTCCAGATCGCGCAGGCTGATGGACTTTTTTCGCGCCAAACGATGTGTGCTCGGCAGCACACCCACCAACGGTTCATGTAAGAGTGTCTCCACTTCCACGTTCTGCGTCGTCGGCGCCGGCGCGCGAACGAAAGCAAGATCAGCGTGCCCGTCTCTGACGGCAAGCACCAGTTCGTTGGTGGTTTGCTCGAGCAGCGTGATGTCCACATGTGGATAGCGCTCGCGGCATGCGTGTATGACGCGCGGCACGAAGGGATGAATGCTTGCCGAGACAGTAAAGCCGATGACAAGCCGTTCAAGCTGGCCGCGCCCCGCACGTCTGGCAGACTCTACCGCCCTTTGCGCGCCCTGCAACACGCGCATCGCCTCGCCGCGCAATGCATGGCCCGCGTCAGTGAGGTCTACACCGCGCCGGCCCCTTATAAAAAGAACGACCCCCAGCTTTCGTTCCAACTGCTGAATCTGCTGGCTGAGCGGCGGCTGGCCGATACCAAGCCGTTGCGCCGCACGCGTGAAATGGAGATCTTCAGCCACGGCAAGAAAGTATCGCAGGTGGCGAAGTTCGATATCTTCAACAGATGAATGTATAGGTTTCATATATTGGACAAATGATATACCCGCTCTTACTATCTTGCAAAGCACTGCTTTCAGTGCACTTTTTTAGAAGAGCGCCATGCCAACCGTGACACGACCCAATGCCCCCTCGCTGCATTATTCAATTTTTGATTGCACTGACCCATGGGGCGACGCGCCTTATCTTTTCCTGCAGCATGGTTATGGCCGAAACGGCGGTTTCTGGTACCAGTGGATTCCACAGCTGTGTCGGCAGTTTCGCGTGGTGTGCCCGGATTTGCGCGGGCACGGGCAATCTGGACGGCAGTTTGATCTGGACTCCGGCTTCACGCTCGAGACGCTTAGCGACGACGTGATCGCGATTGCAGATGCATTAGGCGCCAAGACCTTCCACTACGCAGGTGAATCGATTGGCGGACTGGTGGGACTGGCGACGGCGGGCCGTTACCCCGACCGGGTTGCCACGCTCACGAACGTGTCAGGACCCGTCTTCATTTCGCAGGGGGCGCGCACTGCTTACGCACTGGGCGAAAAATCGTGGGCCGAGGCCATCCGACAACTGGGCCCGCGCGAATGGCTTGATCGCACCAATGCCTCGACGCGTTTCCCTCCTGATATGGATCCCAACTTTTTGCGCTGGTACACGAATACCGTCGAAAAAACCGGTGCCGATGTATTGGCGGCCGTTGCGCAGTTTGCGCTCGATGCAAATGCCACCAAGCATCTGTCGCACATTACGGCGCCCGTGCTTTGCCTTTATCCGCATGAAGGCGCAATCGCCAATAACGAACAGCGCCAAACTCTTGAGCGCGAAATCAAGAACCTCGACGTTCAACATGTCAGCACCACTTATCACATGATCCAGCACATTGTCCCAGACGAATGTGTTGCCGCACTGAAAGCCCACATTGCGCAGTTCCAGGCCTGAAACGAAGGAAATAAAACATGAAGAAGCGTTCATTTTGCAAGTTCATTACGTACGCCGGCTTGGGCTTAGCGCTTTCAAGCAGTATTGCTGGCGCCCAGGCCCTGCCGGACGGCCCCTTGCGCATGCTGGTGCCATTTTCCGCGGGCGGTTCCACCGATATTCTCGCCCGGCTCATGGCGAAGGAGATGGGCGAGGTCTTAAATAAAACCATCGTCGTCGAAAACAAGCCCGGCGCCGAGGGATTCATCGCGGCACGCGACCTGAAGCAAGCCGCCCCGGACGGCCGAACGCTAATGATGGTGACCACCAGCGTCTACGCCATCAACCCCGCCATATTCAGCGAGATCCCTTATTCTCCGGGCAAGGACTTCAAGACGGTCTCGGTGGTGGCTTCCTCACCGAATGTGTTCCTTGTGCCCGCGACATCGAAACTGGCTTCAATACAGGACATTGTCAAGAATGCGGGCGTAGCGCCCGAAAGCCTGGCTTACGCCACCGGCGCCACCATGCACCTGTTAAATGCAAAATGGCTGGAATCGATGTCCTCTACCAAAATGATCAACATCCCCTATAAGGGCAGCGCTTCCGCCTACCCCGACCTCGTATCGGGCCGCGTGGACTTTATGGTTGACCAACCGTTGTCGTCCATGTCGCTGATTCGTGACGGAAAGCTGAAGGTGGTCGCCGTCACGTCCGAGAAACGATGGAACGAATTACCCAACGTGCCAACCGTGGCGGAACAGGGGTATCCCGACTTTGTGACCACATCGTGGTGGGCCGTTCTGGTGCCGTCGGGTACGCCCGACGAAACCGTCCAGGCCTTGCACCAAGCAGCGGCCAAGGCATTGGAAAAAAGCGAGACAATCGAAAAGATCAAACAGCTGGGCGCCGACGTTACTGACTACGACTTGAATAAAGCGCAATCCTTTACCGCCGACGAGCTCAAGAAATGGCAGACAATCGCCACGCAAGCAGGCGTCAAGATCAACTGACGCCAAATGCTGAAGCTATCCGCCAATATTTCATTGCTCTTTCCCGAACTCGGTGTGTGCGACCGGGTCGGTGCCGCAGCGCGCGCCGGTTTCACCGCAGTTGAAGTCATGTATCCGTACGATACGCCAGCAACCGAACTGGCTTACGCCCTTGGCGCCAACCGCATGGAGCTGACGGTTCTTAACGCGCCGCCCGGCGATTACGCGGGCGGCGAGCGCGGCTTGGCCTGCATACCCGGACAAGAGGCGAAGTTTCGCGAGGGCATTGAACAGGCCATCGATTACGCCAAGACCACCGGATGCCAAAGCATCCATGTCTTGACCGGGAATATGCCTTCCGGTGTCCCTGAAAGCGTTTGCCACAGCACCTTGGAGCAGAACCTTATCCATGCGGCCAAGCGGTTCGCCGATGCAGGGGTTGCCCTGTTGCTTGAACCCCTAAGCAAATATGTTCTACCGCGTTACTCCATGACCACGGTGGAACAGGCGTCATTCTGGTGCAAGCGGCTGACGTCCCAAGGATTTTTCAATGTCGGCCTGCAGGTCGATTACTACCACACGCAAATGGAGCAGGGAAACCTGGCCGCGATCACGCGCGCATACTTCGACGACATCCGCTATGTGCAAATTGCCGGCGTGCCGGGTCGACACGAACCCACCAATGGCGAGATCAATTATCGTTACCTCTTCAAGCTGCTTGAAACGTTGGGCTTTGCGGGATGGGTAGGATGCGAATACCTGCCTGAAAGCGACACCGACCAAGGCCTGCAATGGGCGAGGGACTGGGGGTACCTGTAGCATGAGTCCGGACTCTCTTTGTGTTGCTCCTTTCGAGGAACTTGCACCCGCAAGCTTCGACATTCCGGCCAATGCCTGCGACACACACGCTCATGTCATCAGCGCGGACACCTCCCGGTTTCCACTGTCGCCGATACGCAGCTACACACCCGTGCCCGCAACAGAAGATCAATACCTGGCCATGCTCGACGCGCAGGGCATGACTTATGGCGTGCTGGTACAGGTCAGTGTATACGGCACCGATAATCGATACATGCTCGACGTTCTGGGCCGCCATCGCGACCGGTTGCGGGGCGTGGCGGTCATCGATCCGCATGTCAGCGATGCAGAGCTGGACGCCATGCACGCCGCCGGCGTGCGCGGTGTGCGCGTCAATGTCCTGTACAAGGGCGGGGTCGGACTTCACGAGGTCAATCGCATCGCCGACCGCATAAAAGAGCTGGGCTGGCACATGCAGTTTCTTGTCGATGCGCGGCAACTGCCTGAACTGCTGCCCGTCATGCGGCGCTTGCCTGTGGCGGGCGTACTGGACCACATGGGACACATGCCCGTATCGGAAGGGAAGACAAGTCCCGGCTATCAAGCCATGCTTCATCTTCTTACCGATTACGGTTGGTGGGTAAAGCTGTCTGGTGCCTACCGGATCAGCAACGAAAGCCGAGGATTCGATGACACCATGGGGCGTGCACAAAGCCTAGTAGAAGCCGCGCCCAGCAGATGCCTATGGGGAAGCGACTGGCCCCACGTTGCGATCCCAAAAATGGTGGATACCGGCGAACTTCGCAACCAGCTGGCGCAATGGATTCCGGACGAGGCCACCAGGCACCGGATACTGGTCCATAACCCGGCCGCGCTCTATGGCTTTTGAGCTGACGCGCGCCGGTGAACTGAAGCGGTTGGGGGTCAGCCCCCCGGATGAGGGTCTGACCCCGTACGGGGTCTGACCCTGATGTCACTACTTTAAGTACTGGCAGGTCATAATACTGTTTTTAGCCTGATTGGACTGCCGCCATGCCTGACGCGCTTCATGGACTATCCGAAGACGAGCTGGAAGAGCTTGAAATGTTTTTGCTTTACGAGCTGCAGTCAGACGAAGGGATGACAATCGACATCCTGGATGGCTTTCTGCATGCGATCGCGATCGGGCCTGTCTCCATCTTTCCTCCTCAATGGCTGCCCAAAATCTGGGGCACCGAAACCGCTCTGCCGCCAGCACACTCCCTCGACCGGATCAACCACATTGTGGGTTTGGTGGTAGGTCATTTCAACGGAATTATTTCCGGTTTCGAAAGCGAACCGAGAACGGTCGCACCCATCTTTATGTTGAACAAGTACCGCGGCAGGGAGTACATGGACGCGGATGCCTGGGCTTATGGGTTTATGGAAGGCATGGGACTGTGCTGGCATGATTGGCAGCCGATGCTCGACACCGCCGAGGGGCAAGCCTGGTTTCGCCCGGTTGGTCTATTGGCCATGGATGATTTCTCACCGGATCAAGATGAGCTGACCAAGACGCCGGCTCGCCGGGCAAAGATCGCCAAGGAGATTCCCCAAGCCGTCCTGGCGATGCTGGACTACTGGATGCCCCTGCGCGTCGCTGCCTATGAACAACAGCTTGCCCGCGCGATGCAGCCAAAGGTGGGGCGCAACGAGCCCTGCCCTTGCGGGTCGGGGAAAAAGTACAAGAAATGCTGTGGTGCCCCAGCCGATCTGCATTGAGGCGGGCCACCCGCTACGCTTGGTGAACGAGGGGGGTCAGACCCCGTACGGGGTCTGACCCCGTACGGGGTCTGACCCCGACCCTTTTTTTGGGGTCGGACCCTGCATGGGGTCTGACCCCTTGCTCGCACCCTTGATAAGCCGATTGCCTTTTGGCCAACTTTGTAGTAATGTTACCACAACAGTTGTACTGGAGGTGCTCTATGACCATCACGACTCTATCCAGTCGAGAGTTGAACCAGGACGTGACGCGAGCAAAGAAAGCCACTAAGAACGGCCCGGTGTTCATTACGGATCGCGGTAAGCCTGCTCACGTGCTCTTGAGCTTCGAGGACTATCAGCGGTTGACGAAGCAGCGGCGCAACATTGCAGATGCGCTGGCGATGCCGGGTGTTGCGGACATCGAGTTCGAGCCACCGCGAGTAATCATTGGAGTCCGGCCGGCTGATCTCTCATGATGTATGTGCTCGATACCAACGTTCTATCCGAGCTGCGCAAGGTACGACTTGGCAAAGCCGATGGGAACGTGACGGCATGGACGAACGGCGTCGATGCCGCCGACCTCTTTGTATCGGCCGTCACCATCATGGAGGTGGAGCTCGGCGTTCTGTCGATTGAGCGCAAGGACCCTGTTCAGGGGGCCATGCTGCGCTCGTGGCTGGAGCAGTACGTACTACCCGAGTTCTCCGAACGCACCTTGCCTATCGATACCACTGTGGCGCAGCGCTGCGCCCGGTTGCATGTGCCAAACAAGCGCGACGAGCGTGACGCGCTCATTGCTGCGACGGCACTGGTGCACGGCATGGCGGTGGTCACGCGCAACGTGGACGATTTCAAGCCTACGGGAGTGACCATCGTCAATCCGTGGGAGCCATCGCCATGACCTTCGAAGGCAGCGCAAGGGGTCGGACCCCGTACGGGGTCCGACCCCAGTCGTTTGAGCCTGGTCAGTGCGGCACGCGCTGCCGCCAAAGCCGAGTTCCGTACCGTGCAGGGTCAGCTGGAGTTCTGGGCCAAGGTGGGGCGAGCCGCGCTCGACAACCTGGATCTGCCCGCCTCGTTCATTGCCGAGAGCCTGATGAGCATGGCCGCGGATTCGGCGCGACGCCTCAACGCAGGCGGGTGGGGGTCAGACCCCATGCGGGGTCTGACCCCTGTCCTTTCTTTTGGGGTCCGACCCCGTACGGGGTCGGACCTCATCCGCAAACGAGAGAATCAACACGATTTCAGACAAAATATGTGACAATAAACACTGTTTCAGACAAAACAGCGGATTTCAGCGTGTCAATCAAACAACAAATTGACACCTCACTGCCAGAAGTCATCTTTACCGGCGAGGGTGACCTTGCCGCAGACCGCAAAATGCTCCGGCTGGCGAATGCGGGGCAGCTTTTAAAGCTCCATACGGGGGTCTACACCAGCAACCTGGAAAGTCCTCCGGAAACGGTAGCCTTGCGCCATTGGTCCAGCATTGTCAGCCACCTGCTGCCCGATGGGGTGGTGAGCTACCGCAGCGGTCATGACACAAGACCCCTTGAGGGACGCCTGTATGTCACTCGCGGCAATCGGTCGCGCACGCTTAAGCTACCAGGGCTCATTGTCAAGGTGATTCCGTATGCATGACTGTGCCGCACCGCCGGATACAGTCTTTGTCTGTTAATGGTTGACTAAACTTACCAGTGGGTCAAAGTTATTGGCCGGTGACAACAGTGCGAGGCCATGAGCCTGACTCTGGGGGACTGGGGCCAACGGACCTGGCGCAGTTGAAAGCCGAGCGCGGCAGAGTTGGGTATCTGGATTCGTGATGCTGCAGATACCGAAAGCCCCAATTTTAACAAGCTCTAGGGCGTGTTAACACAAACTTCGGAGCCCATCGGCCACGAGGACGAAGCTGAGGAAGCCCAGAAACATCGCATCGAGTTTCTCGAACCGGGAGAAGATGCGCCGGAAGCCTTTTAGGCGCCTGAACAGGCGCTCCACCTCGTTGCGTCGCCTGTACATCGCCCGGTCGTACTCCCAAGGGTCAAGCCGTTTGGCAGATGGCGGAACAACAGGAATGAATCCCAGATCCAGAGCGAGTTGACGCGTCTCGTTGCCCTCATAGGCCCGATCCATCAGCAAATGCACTGGCCTGCTGGAGGCCCAAGACTTTCGATGAGTCGCCGTCCTACAGGCGCATCATGCGCCTGGCCTGGCGACAGGCAGAACGTCACGGCCGTTCGAGCATCCGCGSCAACCATATGAACCTTGGTGTTCCATCCACCTCGGGATTTGCCGATGGACTGCGGGCCGTTTTTTTTAAAGCGCCCGCCGCATCCGGGTGAACCTTGATGCTCGTGCTGTCCAGCGACACAGCTTCAATCCTGATGCGGATGACCTGTTCGCGCTGCAGCTCCTCGAACATCTTGTCCAGCACGCCCGCCTTGGTCCAGCGGCGCATGCGCGTGTAGATGGTGTGCCAGTTGCCAAAGCGCTTGGGCA
>JACCEN010000026.1 GCA_013416435.1 Alcaligenaceae bacterium
CGTGGCCACAGTGCGCTGCTTGGGGCGCCCCGTGTCGTCGCGATAGGCCTCGACCAGCTGTACATAGCGCCGTGGACCTGATTTGGTGACCTTGATGAACATGCCATTACTATAAACCTCAATAATAATTTATGTCAACGATTATCTATATAAACGTGCCATTACAAAAAATAACTCGCAACTCTCCGAAACCCGCATGAATACTGCGATTACGTCAGAAATGGGAAATCAAAGTGTCGAACTCAAGATACCCACTCCCTATGGACGTCTCCCGGCTAGGCCGGGCCGCGCTGCTTCAGGTTTGCTATGCGCTCATCCCTGACGGGACGGGCGTGGCCCGCCTTGCATATCGCTGACGCCTGCCGCGTGCCATTGGGCACTTGCCTAACCCCTAAGGTCTCTGGCTGTTGGGAGAGGGGCGGCATTGCTTTCCTCTCAGTGTGTCACGTCGTTCTCGCCGTCAAGGGCGGCGCGCAGGATTGCGCTTGCGGCCTGTGGCCGTTTTTGACCCTGTGACGGCTTGCGCTGCGGCGTGACCCCTTCGGTTCCAGGCAATTCCGCCTGACTCTGAACCGGAGGCAGTTATGACGCAATATTCTCTTTCCCTTGATTCCGATACCTTGAATGCCGGCGCGTTGCTGGTGCGTGAGGCTGATGGTGCCGTGCGTGCGGCCAGCCGAAAGGAAATTCTGACGGTGGCGCGTGAAATGGTCAATGTCGATGAGTTGCATGGGCAGGATCTGTCTCAGCCCAGACTCGTCAAAGACTTTCTACGATTGCGGTTGAATGCGGCGTTGGAGCACGAAGTGTGTGGGTTGGTCCTGCTCGATAGCCAGCATCGGCTGATCGACTATTTGGAGCCGTTTCGCGGCACCATCAACCAAGCATCGGTCTATCCGCGTGAGATCGTGAAAATTTCCCTGCACAGGAACGCGCTGTCTGTCTTTCTGGTACACAACCATCCCTCGGGGGTGGCAGAAGCCAGCCAAGCGGATATCGCGCTAACCAAGCATCTGAAGCAGGCGCTGGCACTCATCGATGTCCGGTTGCTGGATCACTTCATCGTGGCTGGTGCAACAGTGCTGTCGATGGCTGAACAGGGTCTTGTCTAGATCGTCTTCGGGAAGCCTGCGGGCTTCCCTTTGTGCTGTTCGATATGGTTGGACATTCAGTGGTCGATTACCGAAACACTTTCTTTGTTAAAACGACTCCGAAAAGAGAAATCCATATGGCGCCTAACATTATCCCTTGACGGTTGCTGAATCATAATAAGCTAAAAGCGGCAATGAATAACATCAGCGCAATAGTGCGCTATGGAACCTTACGCATTGCGTTTCCCTTGTTTAATTATTGATCATTGGGAGAAAAGCAAATGCTACGCACCGACTCTTAGGGTATTGGCAAACAAAACTATTTGTTAAGCACTGAAGCCAAGTTCTGCTGACAAAGTGCAAGCAACAGCATAATTAATATGGAACATGGCTGTAAGCACTACGCTTATTTTATGTAACGGATAAATTGCACAGATACTTCAAACCCATCTGTTTTTCCTGTTGCAGGCGATGCAAGCGTCCACTCGGCGCCTACTCCGCTGGCAATCGCAGAGGCGATTGCCAAACCCAGGCCAAAGCCCTCGGCCCGGCTACCACCGCGCACGAAACGTCGGGTCAGTTGTGCCAAATTGGCGGCCTCTATGACTGTGCCCGCATTCACTACTTTTAAAAGCGCATCGTTGGACAAACTGACTTCAATAGCGCTATCCGGGGCCCCATGTTTCAAGGCATTCTCGATCAAATTGCGTACAAGAATCGCAAATGCATCCGGATCGATCCTAGACAATACCGACTCAGTCGGCGGCAAGGTCAGCACAATCGGAGCACTGGCTGTGCGGCACACATCCTGCACTATGTGGGCCAGAAGCATAGCCAGATCCTGTGGTGCATCAGACAGCAATCCGCCTCCTTCTGCCTTGGCTAACTGCATCAGTTTTTCTGACAATCGCGACAACTCTTTGAGGGAAGCTTCGATTTCCTTGGCGCGTACCTGCAAAGGCCCCTCAGGGGCTTCTTGACGTAGACGCTGGATCTGTGCGAGCGTCGTCGCCAGCGGAGTACGTAATTCATGTGCGCTATTAGCCGTAAACCTTTTTTCAGACTCAAGGGCAAGCCTTAAACGCTCTAGAAGGCGATTAACGGCATCAGCGATGGGATTGATTTCCGTCGGTAATTTTTCCACGACGATGGGCGACAAGTCGCCAGCGCCGCGTGTTTCGATGGCCCGGCCATACGACAAGACGCTGCGCAGGCTGATACGCACCAATAACCAAATTCCGAACAGGCTGACAGGAATCAGAAACAATAATGGCAGGATTAGTGCAATGACTGTATTCAGGATAGCTTCACGACGATGTGCGAGCGGCTCGGCGATCTCGATAAAGACGGTTGCACGCAAGGCGCTGGCGCCATACACCCGATGCGTCGTCGTAGTCATAAAACCTTCTATGGGCCGGGACCCAAACACCGCCAGATCAGCGCCAAAGGATTGCAGCAGAATATTGCCTGCATTATCGCGTACCAAATACGTGAACCCTGTTTGCTGTGTTTTCAACGGCGCAACCCTTTGGGGTGTGCTGGTGTCTTCACGATTCAGAATATCGAGGACAGCCAAAGGCAGCAGCCGCTGTGCGGTTTCCTCCATGGCATTGTCAAAGGTTTGATTCAGTTCGTGCTGCACGACTAGCCCGGATATCCCCATGGCCACCAGCCAAAGACCAACAATACCTAGCGTCAGGCCATAGACCAGATACTTCTGCAAGCTTATTGCTTTTTTCATGCGGGGCCTAAACGATAGCCCAGACCCCTGACCGTCTCCACGACATGGAACCCCAATTTCTTGCGCAGGCGGCTGACATAGACCTCAATCGTGTTGCTTTCGATCTCGGCGCCGAACTCATACAGCCGTTCTTCGAGCTGCGCTTTCGACAGCAAAGCGCCGGGACGTTGAATGAGTGCTTCAAACACCGCCCATTCGCGAGCCGTTAAGTCCACCGGCATGCCTGCGCGTTGTATCGTGTGATCGGCCCGGTTAATGCACAGCTCACCCAATTGAATATGCGGATTGGGATTGCCACTGTAACGTCGCGCAACGGCAGCGACCCGCGCCGATAATTCAGCCAGATCGAAAGGCTTGACCAGGTAATCATCCGCCCCGGCGTTCAGACCTGCGATGCGGTCCGAGATCTGATCCCGCGCCGTCAGAATAATCACGGGGGTGGTGTCGCCAGCGGCTCGCCGCCTGCGCAAAAAATCAAGCCCATGCCCATCAGGCAAGGCCAAATCGAGCAGGATCAGATCATAGGCGGTTGATTGGGCGCTAGTAACGGCATGATCAAGTCGCTGCACCCAATCCACGGCGTGGCCGTCATCGGCCATTTGTTCACGAATGGCCCTACCCAGGCCCACCGTGTCTTCAATCAGCAATACCCGCATTCCATCGTCCTTTGCCACGAAACATGGTGATCTTGCAAGTTTAATCTGAAAGAAGCATGTCCTTCAGGTAGGCGTCAGCATGCCCCCCTACAGTCTGCCTTACCCACTCACACTTATCGAGGAGCACATTCATGAAACCTGCCATTCTTGCAAGCGCCGTGCTAACCAGCTTGTTGGTCAGCGGCGCAGCCCTTGCCGACAACGACTGCACCGACCCGGTCGCCGACTGGCAACCTCGCGAAGTATTGCGCCAACAACTGGAACAGCACGACTGGACCATACAGCGCATCAAGGTCGATGACGGCTGCTACGAAGTCAAAGGCGTGGACAAAAAGGGCAACAAGTTCAAAGCCAAGTATGCGCCAGCGTCATTGCGTATTCAGAAACTGGAGATTGAGTTCAAAGATGGTGGCGATGCGGCCGACTATCTCGATAAAGACCAGAAAACCTACTGATTAAGACACCACCAGGACCCATCCGGAGAATCACCATGAAGAAAACCACTCTGTCACTCTGTCTTGCCAGCGTGATCGCACTGCCTGGCCTGGCTCAGGCCAGGCCGCTGACCTTGACCACTCAGTTGAAAAACTACGGTGGCGACGGTGCCTATCTGGCGTTTTACGTCACCGACGCCAAAGGCCAGTATCAGAAAACCTTATGGGTATCAGGCAAAAAGGCGAAGTATTACAAGAATCTGCGTGACTGGGCCCGTGCCAGCGGCTTGAAGCCTAGCGAATTCGACGGCATCAGCGGCGCAAGCGTGGGCAGTGGACGCACCTTGACGGTAACCGTCGATCTGGCCGATGCGCTCATTGACGCGGGCTACGAAATACGCGTGGACTCTGCCGTTGAAGACGGGCGCGACAACCCCTCAGAGGTGCGCGTGCCGCTGACCACTGCTGGGGCCGGCAAGCCAGCTACGGGACGCGGTTATATCCAGTCCTTTCGCTACGACATGTAGTCGTAGCCGTAACCACAGGAGCACATACTGCCATGCTGCGCCAGCTTCATTCCTTACCCGGCCTGATTGCCGCCATACTGCTGGCGGCGCTGGCGCTCAGTGGCGCCATTCTCTCGGTTGATCCCGCACTGGAAAGACTGGCGACCACCATCCCGGCTCATGGCCAGATCAGCGTCGCTACGCTGGCCGACCGGGTGGCGCAACATTACCCCAATGTCGAACAGATCCAGCGCACGTCATCGGGTTCCATCATCGTGTATTACAGCCAGGGTGACCGGACCGGAGCCGACCGTATCGATCCGCTCAGCGGACAAGGCATCGCTCCCTATGCACTCTCTGCTTTTTCACGCTGGATGAAAAACCTGCATCGGTCTTTGCTCGCGGGAACGCCCGGTCGTGCAGTGGCTGGCATGACGGCCCTGGCCATGCTCGTGCTGTGTCTGTCGGGTGTGGCATTGCTGGCCAAACGACAAGGTGGCTGGCGGCATATGGCGCGCCCGCTGCGTGGTAGTTTTAGCCAGCGCTGGCATGCGGAACTGGGGCGTATCGCGATAATAGGATTGCTGTTGTCTGCACTGACTGGCATGTATATGTCAGCGGCAACCTTTGGTCTGATATCTGACGGCTTGAAGAGCGAACCTGATTTTCCCGTTCAGATCACGGCGGGGCCCGCTGCCCCCATAGCGACCTTGCCTGCGCTGCTCGCTACCGATGTGAATGACTTGCGCGAGCTGGTATACCCTCGTCCAGACAGCCCCGAGGACGTATATTCCTTGCGTACCGCTCAGGGCGACGGGTATGTCGACCAGGCCACCGGCACGCTACTGTCTTATCAGGCCCATGATGGCATCCGCAGCATCTATGAACTGATCTACCGCTTGCACACGGGCGAAGGCTTATGGTGGCTGGGCCTGTTGCTGGGGCTATGCGCACTAAGCGTGCCTGTGATGAGCGCAACCGGAGTTGTAATGTGGTGGCAACGCCGCCGCTCTATGCCTCGAATAGCTAACAATAGTGGACCGCAGTCGGCCGATACCGTCATTCTGGTCGGTAGCGAAAACAACAGCACCTGGGGTTTTGCAAAGGCCCTGCACAATGCCTTGCTACAGGCCGGTCAGCGCGTGCACACGGCGCCCATGAACCTGCTGGCGACAGAGTATCGCCAGGCGCAGCATCTGTTTATCCTGACATCGACCTACGGCGATGGCAATGCGCCTGCATCAGCGAACCAATTCCTTGCGCGCCTGGATAAGGCATCTGGTGCCCACAAACCCGGTTTTGCGGTGCTCGGTTTTGGTGATCGCCAGTTTCCAAAATTTTGCCAATTCGCCAGGGACACCCAGGATGCTCTGCTTGCTCGCGGGTGGGGGCAACTCCTGGAGCTGGACACCATAGATCGGCAGTCGGCGCAAGAGTTCGCCCGGTGGGGTCAGGTCGTCGGTAGGTTGTTCGATCGGGAGCTGACGCTGCAGTACACGCCCCAGCATCCACGAACCCATGTTCTGGAACTGGTCAGCCGGGTCGACTATGGCACGCAAGTCGGGGCGCCTACCAGCATTCTGCGATTTGCGGCCGTCGCGCGCCAAGGTATCATCGGTCAGCTCAAGCGCCTAATTGGATTCGACGGTTTGCCTCATTTTGAAGCTGGCGACCTGGTCGGAATTGTCCCATCCGGTAGTCCCGTGCCACGTTTTTATTCCCTGGCCAGCGGCTCAAAAGATGGCTTCCTGGAGATCTGCGTACGTCGCCACCCTCAGGGGCTGTGCTCCCAGATGCTGCACGACTTGCAGCCGGGTGAACGCATTGATGCTTTTATCCAGCTCAATCCTAATTTCCGCCCAGCATCCGGAAAATCGTCCATTATCCTTATCGGCGCAGGCACCGGTATTGGTCCGCTGGCAGGCTTTATTCGCAACAATAAGGGCAAATACCCAATGTATCTATATTGGGGAGGGCGCGACCCGGCTTCAGACTTCCTGTATAAGCCGGAACTCAACGAGTATCTGGCTGATCACAGGCTGACTCAACTGCATGCCGCCTTTTCACGTGTCAAGGATGGCGCCTATGTACAAGACCGCCTCATGGACGACGCTATGCAAATGCGCCAATTGATAGAGAGCGGCGCACAGATACTCGTGTGTGGCAGCCGCGCCATGGCGGCAAGCATTATGCAGGCCATCAATGAAATCCTCGCCCCTTTGGGTTTGGACGTCGAAACTCTGAAGCTACAGGGACGCTACCGTGAAGACGTATTCTGAACGACAAGATCCACCCACCATTGCCTTGCAGCGTTATAACCTGCACGGCGAAACCATGGGTACTCGGTACAGCGCGGTATTCTTTGCTGCGCCGGACATCGATGACGCAGCGATTGGCGCCAGCTTATTTGCTGCAGTAGATAAAGTAGACTGGCAGATGTCCACCTGGAAACCCGATTCCGACCTAAGCCGCCTGAACAGGGTTCCCGAACATCACTGGCAAAAGGTACCTGAAGCATTGATTTGCGTGCTGACAGCCGCCTTGCGCATCAGTCGGCAGTCTGGGGGCGCTTTCGATATCGGCGTCGGCGACCTGGTCAACGCCTGGGGCTTTGGCTCCAATGCACAACAGATAAACGAACAGCAAGTTAACGTGCTTAAGTCACAAGAACGCTGGCTTGCAACCGACGTCCTGGAGATTGACGCCGCACAAAACCAGGTTCGCAAGCGGGCACCCATTACGCTGGATCTTTCGGGCATTGCCAAGGGCTACGGCGTCGATCAATTGGCCCGCTGCCTTGATACCTTTGGCATCACGCGCTATCTGGTTGGAATAGATGGTGAAATGCGGGCGCGCGGTACGAAACCCGATGATCGGCCTTGGTCGATTGCCATTGAAAAACCCGTTCGAGATCAACGTGAGGTCATGGGGGTGATGGAGCTTGGTGATGCCGCCATCGCGACCTCGGGAGACTATCGCCATTGGACCTCGTTCCAAGGCAAGCACTACGCCCACACCATGAGCAGCGCCTTGCGGGAACCATTACGCAATCGGCTTGCGTCGGTCAGTGTGGTGGCGTCAAGCTGCATGCTAGCGGATGCCTGGGCGACCGCCTTGCTGGTCTTGGGCGAAGAGGCCGGAATCGAACTGGCGCAGGCACGCGGCATGGACGCCTTGTTCGTATTGCATGACGGCGACGGATTCGAGGAAATATCCATCACCGCAGGACAGCGTCTATAGGGCTAGGAGCTGTTAACGCCGTCCTGCGAGCCAGCACAAGCCAAGCAGCGCATAAAACCGCAAGCAAGCCAACGGCGATCAGGACTGCCAGGTTGGGTATGGCCAGCCCCATGATTTGACGCAAACTGGGCAGCCCGACCACTAGAAAGAGCACCAACACGACCGCAAGGGCCATACGCTTCATCCAGGGGTTGCCGCCGTCGGCAGTAACACGTATTGCGTTGCGGTTTGCGAGAATCAACAGCAATACACTGAGCACCAAAGTGGCGAAGATGACGGTGCGGCTATGCTCCACGCTGAAGTTGCCCGCTTGCAATACGCCGTAGCCAAGCAGAAGAATCACCGTCAGCCCCAGCCCCTGGATCGCGCCCTTGAGCAGATTGGCGCCTGAAAACGGCGAGGCGCCGCGCTTGCGGGGTGGATGGGACATCAAGTCAGCAGCCTCTGGTTCTGCCTCAAAAACAATTGAACAGGCGGGGTCGATGAGCAGTTCGAGCAACACGATGTGTACCGGCAAAAGCAGTACCGGCCATTGCAGCAACGCAGGTACTAGCGCCAATCCGATAATTGGTACATGGACGGCAAACACGAAGCGCGAGGCGTTGCAGATGTTCTGGTAGATTCGCCGACCCTGACGAATCGCGGTAACGATACGCGCAAAACTATCGTCTAGCAGCACCAACGCTGCGGCTTCACGCGCCACATCGGTGCCGCGTTCGCCCATTGCAATGCCCACGTCAGCGCCCTTGAGCGCTGGCGCGTCATTGACGCCATCGCCCGTCATTGCCACCACTTCTCCAGCAGCGCGCAACACCTGCACCAACCTGAGTTTGTGCGCCGGTTGCAGGCGCGCGCAAAGATCTGTGTGCCTTAGCCGATCAAGCAGTGCCGCATCATCCAGTGCGGCAATCTCGGTTCCAGTGAGGACCTCGGGTCGGTCAGATAGACCTACCTGGCGTGCGATGGCGCGTGCGGTAACGGGGTGATCGCCGGTCATCATGATAAGCCGCACGCCCGCGCGTTGACACTCGGCCACGGCGGCTGGCACTTCGGGGCGTGGCGGGTCGGCCAGCCCCAGCAACCCTAGAAACTCAAAATCGAAGTCATGCTGGCTGCTAGGCCAGGTTAATACCGCGTCTGGCGCGGCACGCCAGCGTCCGCGGGCCACGCCCAGCACACGTAAGCCACGTTCAGCCATGGAATCGACCTGACGCCGGATCACTTCGAGCGCATCCGGATCCAGGTGACACAAATCGGCGACCGCCTCGGGTGCGCCTTTGGTCGCCAGCAAATACTGCGACGGGTTAGTGCTGGAAAATACCCGTGTCATCGCCAATATTTCACTGGACAGTGCATACTCGAACGCGGGAACGCGGTCATCGTGCAGGTGCTCTGTGCCGGCCAGACTATGGTGACCAAATTTCTGGATGGCTTTTTCCATTGGGTCGAACGGATCGCCCGGTGTCGCCAGCATGGCGAACTCAGTCAGTTGGTGAAAGAGCTCGGGCAATTCGCTTGTCCCTTCGGCGACAAAATGCTCGCCAGCGCTGACGAGTTCAGCAATGGCCATCCGGTTCTGGGTCAGCGTACCCGTCTTGTCGACGGCCAGCACGGTAATTGCACCAAGCGCTTCAACTGCAGACATCCGCCGCGTCAGCACATGCTGCTTTGAAATGCGCCAGGCCCCCAGTGCCAGAAAGACGGTGAGGATAACCGGAATTTCTTCGGGCAAAATTGCCATCGCCAGGGCGATGCCTGACAGCAGGCTTTCAAGCAAGGTGCGGCCATCCCACAACCAGCCCAGCAGAACTAAGGCGCCGGCAAGCACGACTGCGCTCGCGCCAAGCACGCTGACCAGCTTGCGCGAAGCCTGTTGCAGCGCGGACGGCGGCTCAACTGTGGCAACTAGGTCGAGGCCGATACGCCCCACAGCAGTGGCGCTGCCTATGGCATGCACCCTGGCTAGGCCAAGGCCGCGAGTGACAACAGTGCTTGCAAATAACTTGGCGGCACTTTCTTCGTTAGACGCGTTGGTCTCTATAGTATCTACCGCTTCGGTATCGGCCGATGCCAATTTGGTGACAGGCACGGCTTCCCCTGTGAGGAGCGATTCATCGACATCAAGTTGACCTTTGAGCAGGCGCGCGTCGGCGGCAATACGGTCGCCCTCGCGCAATATCAGGATATCGCCTCGAACGACATCGCTCCCGGCGATACGCTGCTCCTGGCCGTCGCGAATGACGAGCGCTCGTGGCGCTGACAGGTCGCGTAAAGATTCGAGCGCACGCTGTGTCTTGCGCTCTTGTGCCAGCGTGACGCCAATCACCACAAACACGAAGCCGAGCAAAAACAGTGCCTCGGCACGGTCCCCCAGCGCCAGATAAATGCCCCCCGCCGTCAACAGCATCAGAAACATGGGCTCGACGATCACGCCGTACACGATGGCCAGCATGGATTTCGGCATGCTTCCTGGCAGCAGATTCGGTCCCTCGGTGGTCAGGCGGCGCTGCGCTTCGGCGGCGCTCAGGCCTTCCGGAGATGACAAATCGTGAAGTTCCATAAGTGGTAAGCCTAATGTGTTCTTTATGCTCTGAAAATACTCTAAAGGAAAAAACCAAAACAACCAAATATGAAAATATGCGGGGTGCCAGTCAGGCAGAGGGCTTTGGCCTCGGTCTGGCGATTGCCTCCACGATTGCTCATGGAGTGGGGGCCGAACTGACGCTCTTATCGCCTGCGGTTAGCCCGAGTGATGGGTTTGAGGCATCAGCACAATTTACTTTTACAACGCCTCTTATGCAGGTGGAGCAGGCGTAAGCTCTTTACGAATCGCAAAGTCGGCCTAATGCGAAAATAAAATCGGGACAGTCATGGATTGAAGCAAGGTTTTCGAAGTGCCTCCCAGTATCCATTCACGTACCCGGCTACGATTGTAGAGGCCCATTACGATCATATCGCAACCATAGTCGGCGGCTGTGTTCAATATGGAATTGCCGATCCCAACGCCTTCGCTTATCGAATGCACTATCCTCGGTTTTGGGTAGCTGCGTGCAGCGCAGTAAGCGGGCAAGTCATCAGGTTCAATATCCAGCGAATTCAGCATTTCAGGCTGCGGGTCCACAGTTAGCACAGTGAGCGTGGCGGCTGCGCAGAGTATCGGGGCAGCATCAGCCAGGGCTCGGGCCGCTCTGCGACCGTAATCCCAGCAAAAAAGAACATGCGCGCCAATAGGCTGCTTTATTTCTCCGATACACGGAGTGACTAAGACAGGGCGGCCCGCTGAAGTAATAACTGAGTCGACAATACTGGGCGGGATCGCCCACGTTGATTGGGCGATGTCAGTTTGGCTCATGATCAGCATGTCGCAAGAACGAGCGTGTACTGCGAGGACTTCCTCAATCGGGCCTTTTGGCATCCGGCATTGAGCTTTGATTTTTGCTTCCTCAGAGTACATTAAAAAATTATTCTTTATCTCAATTTTTTCCCGTGCGATTTGTTCGAGAAATGTGGCTAAAATCTGCTCGGAAACCCCTGCTTCGCTATGCATATATCGAGGGGTAGGCGGGTCGGTGCCCCCCTCTGTCACAATAGATGTCCGCTCGGTTGATTTGGAAATTTGAGGGAGCGGACGGAGTGAAGAAGTGGCCAGCTACAGCGCAGAATTCAGAGAACAGACAGTCAGGAAATTGATGCCGCCGCACAATCGGACGGTGGCCAGCCTGAGTCGGGAGATTGGGGTCTCAGAGGCGACTCTGTACAACTGGAAGAAGCAGTTTCGTGCCAAAGGATATGTCGTGCCCAACAAGTCCACGATAGCCGA
>JACCEN010000027.1 GCA_013416435.1 Alcaligenaceae bacterium
TAGCGGCATCAAGTTCGTGACACCCACGCAGCGCCATTATGGGCAGGAGCACGTCATTCTTGAGCGCCGCCGCCGCGTCTACGAAGCGGCAAAACAATCCATGCCTGAACGTTGGAAAGGCCGCCACACGCGGGATTGGAACCCAGTTGGCGAGGTGTGGTTAAACCCGCCGAAAGAACATGTCGCAGCACCTAAAGAATTGAGTCACGCGGCATGAAGAAAACGGACATCATTGTTGACAAACACCGTAGATGTGACCAGCCTTTGTCCCACGTAAGGTGACCCGCGCAGTGCTTGCGCTGGTCGTCGAACTGATCTATGGATTTACGCGTGATGCGCATAGCGTCGGTGGCCATCGACGAGTCGACGAAGATCTCTGGCTGCTGTAGGCGTCCTTCGCGTGTCAGGCGTTGCAGGTGATAGATCACTTCTTGTGTGTGGCCAACCGCAAACGCTGGCATGATAACGTTCCCGCTGCGCTTGAAAAGAGTCTGATCGATAATTGCGATCATCTCATCTTCGACCGCTGCCAGGCTCTTGTGCCGACGATTGCCATATGTGGACGCTATGACGAGTATATCGGCCTCGTCAATTGGCGTTGGCTGACGTACGGTGGTGCGCCCCGGTTGGCCCAGATCGCCGCTGAAAACAAGCTTAGTCGCCAGACCGTACTCACTGACCCAGATTTCGATGATGGCCGAACCAATGGTATGGCCGGCATCGCGCAAACGGCAGCGAACAGCTTTGTGGGGCTCAAACTCGTGGTTGTAGGGAATGCCTCGTACCTGCGCCAGGCTTTTATGTGCATCCTGCCGTGTGTAGAGCATTGACAGCGGGTGCTGCCTCACTGGATGCTCAGTCTGGTATTTAGCATCACATTCTTGAATGTCGGCGCTGTTGAGTAGCATTACGCCCAGCAGTTCAACTGTAGCCTCGGTGGTATAAATGGGGCCTTTGAAGCCCGCGCGCGCGAGTTTGGGCAGCAGCCCGCTATGGTCGATATGGGCATGAGAGAGCAGGACAAAGTCAATCTGTGATGGATCAAACGCGAAAGGTTGGTGATTGTGCGCTGTCACCTCGCAACCACCCCGAACCATGCCGCAATTCACTAGAAAGCGCATTCCCGCAGCTTCTACCAGAACACAGGAGCCTGTAGCCTCGCGTGTAGTGCCGAGAAAGCTAAGTCGCATGATATGTTCACTCTGGTTTACGCAAAGAGCAGGTGTTTCGGCCGAACAGATGATAGCCTGGGCAGCGGCCGACCAAGCCCGTAATCAAGGGCATCAAACCAATGAGTCCCAACCAGCGCCATGGCGTGTCGAGCCAGAACGGTAGGCTGAGCAACGTCAATCCGATGATGATACGTGCAATACGATCGAGTTTTCCAACGTTGATTCGCATGATGATATCTCCTTCGTTATGCGAGAAAATCAGACTATGGCCGTGGAGTCGCAGGCGTGTTCACAGCGCGTGATAAGTATGGATATCACTGGACCTCGGGTTGGTTTGCCGTGACTGATCTGGTTGCCGGCGCATCCCATCCGCCGCCTAGAGCCTTGTACAGTGCCACCAGCTGCACGGCGGCAGTTGTGCGAGCCTGTGCGTTTGCGGTTTCGGCCTCGTACAGCACGCGTTCGGCGGCTAGCAGTTCAACCAGCGCAATGTCGCCGGCGGTGTAGCGCGCCTTGGCGTGAGCGTGGCTGCGGCGGGTGGCGTCCAGCGTCGCCTGCCGACGGTTCAACGTGTCCAGACCGGCGTGGTAGTCGCTCAGTGCGCGTTCGGCGTCGCCCAGCGCTGTCAGTACGGCCTGTTCATAGGCCAGTGCGGCTTGTTGCCCGGTCGCTTCGCGGGCACGGATCTCTGCGCGTACGCGGCCTCCGTCGAAAAGCCGCCAGGAAATCAGCGGCAGGATGGAGAATCGCGTGCTGGAGGAATTGAACCAATCACCGGTGGCCAGTGCCTGGAAGCCGCCGCCAATGCCGATCGACAGCTTCGGGAACAGTTCAGCGGTGGCGACGCCGATGTCGGCTGTACTGGCTGCCAGGCGTCGCTCGGCGGCCAGCACATCCGGTCGGCGGCGCAGCACATCGGCGCGTTCGCCCACCGGTAAGGCTAATAAAGTAAGCGGCGTTGCGGCAGTATTCAGCAGGGCCAGTTCACGCTCGGGCGGTGCGCCCAACAGCACGCCCAGACTCAGCACGGCAGCGCGCTGGCGGGCCTGAATGCCCGGCAGCGTGGCATGGGCGGCGGCCCACTGCGCATAGGCCGCGTCCACATCCGCAGCGGACGCATCGCCTAGCGCCTGGCGCTGGCGCACCAGTTTGAGTGTGTGCTCCAGGGTTTTCAGCATGGCTTGTTGGGTTTGCAGCTCTTGCCTAGCACCGGCGGCGGTGAACCAGGCACGGGCGACCTCGGCCACGATACGCACGCGCGCGCCTTGCGCATCGGCTTGGGCCGCCTGCAACCGAGCGCCGGCACCCTCCAGGGCGCGCTGTTTGGCGCCAAACAGGTCGGCCTCCCAGGCCGCATCGAAGCCCGCGTCGTAAATCGTCTGCGTGGCTTCGAGGCCGGGCATGGATCCGACCGGCAAGGGGCCATTTTCGCTTTGCCGCCGTCGGTTAACGCTGGCGCTCGCGCCAGCGACAGGAAGCTGCTCACCGGCGACCCGATCGCGCAATGCGCGTGCTTCATCGATGCGCGCTGCTGCAACCCGCAGATCGAGGTTGGCGGCCAGCGCGGTGTCAATCAGGCGTTCGAGCACCGGGTCACCCAGCGTCGACCACCAGTGTGCCAGATCCGTCGGTGCCGATGTGACTGTGTCGGCCTGGCTCCAGCCATCGCCAGTGGTAACTGGCGGTGGTGCGTAATAGTCGGGGCCGACCGCACAGGCCGTCAGAAGCATGCTGCCCAGCAGTAGCATGATGGGGCGCAAGCGCCAAACCGCTGGATGTAATGCGTAAACCATGATGGTTGTGTCAGTGCGGTCAGTGTGTGTCATTGCAGACGCCCTCGAACGAAAACGGTAGCCATCGTGAGCGATACCAGCGCAATGATCGCCAGCGGCCAGAGGCTGGCGAGGATGTCGCCCAGCGGCAACGCCTTAAGGAAGCTGCCTTGTACGATGATCAGAAAATGAGTCAGTGGAATGGCCTGAGCCAGCCATTGCAGCAGCGTCGGCATGTTTTCAACCGGCGTGGCGAAGCCCGACATCAGCACGGCCGGCACGCCGATGGCAAAAGCGCCAAGTATGGCTTGCTGCTGGGTCGCGCTGACGGCGGAGATCATCAGGCCGATACCCACCACAGAAAGGATGAATAACACCAGACTCATCAAAAGCAGCCAGAACGAACCGCTAAAAGGAATCTGGAACAGTACGATGGCCGCAGCGATCATCATTAAGCCAAGCATCGTGCCGATGGCCAGTGCCGGCAGTGATTTGGAAATAATGATTTCCGGCGTTGAGGTGGGCGAAACCAATAGCTGATCGAAGGTGCCCAGCTCGCGTTCGCGAGCAATCGACAGCGAGGTGATGAGCAGGGCGCTAAAAAGTGCCAAGATGCCGGAAAGACCCGGTACGATAAACCAGCGATAAATCAGATTAGGATTGAACCAGTTGCGTACCACCAGCGGCGTCGCAGGCGTAATCTCGGGGTTTATCTGGGTGCCAACTTCGGCGGCAATGGCTGACAGATAGCCGACTGTAATCTGACCTGAGTTGCTGCGCCGCCCATCGATCAGTACCTGCACCTGGCCACTGTTACCCGCAGCGATGGCACGGGAGAAATCCACTGGAATATTAAGCGCGGCAATTACTTTGCCCTGATCAATCAAGCGGCGCAGTTCTTGATTGTTGGCCACGTGGTGGATCTGGTTGATGAATTCGGCGCGGTCCAGGCGTGTTACCAGTTCGTGCGACCAACGGCCAGCATCTTGATTGTGCACGGCAATATCGACATTGCGCACTTCCAGCGTGGCGGCGAAGGCAAACACCAGCAACTGCAGCAGGGGCGGCACGAACACCACCATTCGGCTGCGCGGATCGCGCAGGATGCTAAGCACTTCCTTGACAATCTGGGCGCGCAACCGGGTAAAAGAGAAGGTACCGGATATATGTGACATGGCGTTTACTCCAGGCTCTTGCGCGTGGCGCGCTTGGCCAGCAGAAAAAAGAACACACCAATCGCCGCCATGGCGAATAGATTCGGCAGGAATGCCGCCCAGATGTCGCCAGCCAGAAACACCGTTTTCAAGGAAGAGACAAGGTAACGTGCCGGAACGAACCAGGTAAGTATTTGGATCGGCCACGGCATGGCGTCAATTTCGTACAGGAAGCCCGACAGCATGAAAGCGGGTAAAAAGCCGGAGAACAGCGCGATCTGCGCCGCCAGAAACTGGTTGCGGGTCACCGAGGAGATCAACAAACCTTGGCCCAGCGCGGGCACCATGAATACGGCCGAGAGCAGCAGGAGTGCGGCCAATGATCCGCGCAGCGGCACATCGAACACAAACACCGCCAACGCTGCAGCGCCCAACGTAGACAGCATGCCGAGCACGAAATAGGGCAGCAGCTTGCCGATCAGGATTTCCATCACTGAAGCCGGGGTGGACAACACCGCCTCCATGGTGCCGCGTTCCCATTCGCGCGCCACCACCAGCGCGGTAAGCATGGTGCCGATGATGGTCATGACGATGGCGATAGCGCCGGGCACAAGAGAACGGCGGCTTTCCAGCTCGGCGTTGAACCAGTAGCGCGGCTCCAGCACCACGGCGGCGGAAGGTGTTTCGGCGCCGAGCCCGGCGCGCCAGGTCTGCACGACCCCTTGCGCGTAGTTGGCAACGTAATTCGCGGTATTGGGTTGCGAACCATCGGTGATAACCTGGATCAGCGGCTGGCCGTCGCGCTTGGCCAGCCTTTGCTCAAAGTCTTGCGGAATCACCACGAAACCGCGCAGCTTGCCCGATACGACTTGCTCAGCCACTTCACGCCTGTCATGCGCAAACGTCACATCCAGATAGCGTGTGCTGGCAAAAGCAGCGGCGAGTTCTTGTGCGGACGCGGATGGCGACTCCAGCACCACGCCGATGCGCACGTCGCGCACATCCAGCGAGACCGCATAGGCAAACAGGAACAGCAACACCACCGGCAATATGAAAGCAATCAGCAGCGTGGACGGATCGCGTATCGCCTGCAGACTTTCCTTGAGTACCAGTGCCCACAAACGCTGCGGGTCGAAGCGCCGCATGGCGGCGGCAGACACCGGATCGACGCGGCGCGGGTTGTTCAGGTCGCTCATGCCACCGCCTTGATGCGGGTTTCGTCGGCCAGGTCAGCGGACTCGACCAGGTGGATGAACGCATCTTCCATGGTTGGATCGGGCCGGGTCTTGCTGACCGTATCACGCTTGAGTGCATCGGGCGTGTCCAAGGCAATCAGCCGGGCGCGGTATAGCATGGCCACCCGGTCGCAATACTCGGCCTCATCCATGAAATGGGTCGTGACCATTATTGTTACGCCCTTGCGGGCGAGGCCGTTGATATGAGTCCAGAATTCGCGGCGCGTGATCGGGTCAACCCCCGAGGTCGGCTCATCCAGAAACAACACGGGTGGGCGATGCATGACCGCGCAGGCCAGCGCCAGGCGTTGCTTGAAACCCAATGGCAGCGAGTCGGGCGCAGCGGACAACCAAGATTCAAGATCGAAAGTGGCTATCATCTCGTCGATGCGCGTACGCCGCACGGCGCCTTCCAGTCCGTACACGCCTGCGGAGAACTCTAGGTTTTGCCGCACTGATAGCAAACCATAGAGCGAGAACTTCTGCGCCATATAGCCAAGCTGGGCTTTGGCCGCGCCGGTGGCCAGACGCAGATCCAGCCCCGCTACATGCGCTTCCCCGTGGGTGGGCTTGAGCAGTCCGCACAGCATCTTGAAAGTGGTTGATTTACCCGCCCCATTGGGGCCGAGCAGACCGAAGATTTCACCTTTGTTTACCTCGAAACTGACGTTGTCGGTGGCGGTGAAGTCGCCGAAGCGTTTGGTCAGGTTGCGGCAGGAAACAGCAATATTTGAATCGAGCTCCACCGGCGGCAGGCGTTCGGCCAGTGCCGATGTGCCGCCGGGGCCGCCACCCAGCAGATCGATGAAGGCATCCTCGAAACGAGGCGGTACCGCAGCCAGGCGCGCACCGACCCGGTCAGCCAGCGTCTGGATCTGTTCAGCGTTGGAACCGGCTCGCAGCACCACACGAACGCCGGCGCCCTGGATCACGCCGTCGCCGATGCTCTCGAGATCCAGCGCCTCGGCGAGTACTGCACGGCGCCGCTCGCCGACATCCTCCAGGCGAAAGCTGCGGTCCTGAAGACGCCCGGTCAATCCGGCTGGCGAGCCGTCATAGGCAAGCTGCCCGTCGTTCAGCAACAGTACGCTGTCGCAACGTTCGGCCTCGTCGAGGTAGGCGGTGGACCAGACCACAGCCATGCCCTCGTCGGTCAACGCCTGCACCATGCGCCACAGGTCTTGACGGCTGACCGGATCGACACCCACGCTGGGTTCATCCAGCAACAGCACTTTCGGGCGCGCCATCAGGGCGCAGGCCAGGCCCAGCTTTTGTTTCATGCCGCCGGACAGCTTTCCGGCCAGGCGCTTGGTAAAGGGACCAAGGCGGGTGAAATCGAGCAGCTCGGTGAATAGGTCAGCGTGCTGGTTGGCGTCCATACCGCGCAAGCGTGCGTATAGACGCATGTTTTCCATGACTGACAGATCTTCGTACAGGCCAAACCGCTGCGGCATGTAGCCGCTTACAACGTGAATGGCGTCGTTATCGTCCACGACGTCGAAGCCGGCCAGGGTGACGCGACCCGCGTTCGGAGCCAGCAGGCCGGTCAGGATGCGCATCAGGGTCGTTTTGCCCGCTCCATCCGGGCCGACCAGGCCGGTCAATTGCCCGTAGTGGATGCGGGCGCTCAAGGAGCGCAAGGCGTGTATGCGGCCAAAATGCTTGTCCACGCTGTCGATGACGACGGCAACATCTCTGTTTGCAGATGAGGTAGGGGCGCTGGCGAGCATATCAAGAGCTCTTTGCTTGCGTGCCGGCGACAGTCCCGGTATCGACCTCGATGGTCACGGGCATGCCCTGGCGCAGTCCAGTGTCGGCATCGGCGTTGTCAATCACGATCCGTAAGCGGTAGACGAGGTCGGTGCGAAGATCCGTGGTCTCTACTGTCTTGGGCGTGAACTCGGCACGCGGCGAGATGAAGCCGATCTGGCCTTGATAGACCTTGTCGGAAGAATCGTTGCGCACGCGCACCCGCGTCCCGGGAGCGATGCGACCCAGATCCGGCTCGCCGACATAGGCGCGCACGTACACCGGCGCGTCAAGGCTCAAGCTATAGACAGTGCTGTGGTTGGCGATCATGCTGCCAGGTTCGCGCACACGTGCGATCACCGTGCCGTTGCTTGGCGCCAATAACTCGGTATCTGCCAGGGCAGTGGCGGCCTGTGCCCGCGATGCGTTCGCTGCAGCCAGTTTGGCTTCGCCTGCGGCAATGTCTTCGCTACGAAAGCCTTCCTTGGCTTGCGACAGCGCGGCCTCGGCCGCCTTGACCCCAGCGACTGCTTGATCCTTCACAGCACGCGCAGCATCGACCGTTCGCTGGCTGCTGGCGCCGGATGCGAGCAGACCGTTTTGGCGTTGATAATTGC
This sequence comes from Alcaligenaceae bacterium, assembly GCA_013416435.1. Classification (GTDB taxonomy): domain Bacteria; phylum Pseudomonadota; class Gammaproteobacteria; order Burkholderiales; family Burkholderiaceae_B; genus Parapusillimonas. The sequence goes on from JACCEN010000027.1 coordinate 7,700, forward strand.
GCTCGGCGTCGCGGGCAGCAGCCAATGCCTGATTGGCAACCTCCTGCGCCTGGACGATTTCCTGCGGGCGCAGGCCACGGCGCAGCTTGCTCAGTTCCGCCTGTGCTACGTGCACCGAGGCTTCGGCGACCGCCAGCGCGTCCCGATAAGGCTGGTCATCCAGCAGCGCCATGCGCGCGCCCACACTGACCGTATCGCCTTCGTCGAATGTCATCTGCGCTACGCGTCCGGGCTGGCGAAAGGCCAGTTGTACTTCGCGGATGTCGACGTTGCCGTACAGACGCAACAGGTCGTGGTCAGGCGACGTACGCTGCGTCCAGAACCATGCGGCGCCCGCCGCCGCGAGGACGGCGAGAACCATCACGATCCAGCGGATCTTGCGGGAGGGAAGTCTTTTGGGGCTCATGAGTGAATTCCGAGTCGAAGGGCTGGTTCGATATGGTTGGGGTTTCGATGTTTCTGGGCCGTTTCGTGGGCCGAATCGAGTGAACTGAGGCTCATTGTGTGCGGCCTTCGGTAACAGGAGGAGCCGACAGGCGCCATACCGCAAACGCGATACCTGCCCACACAAGGGTGCGCACGCTCATTGCGATGAGCGTGCGTTGTTCCCAGGTGCCGCCGGAATACACAAATACGCCGAATGCCACAAACGTCAGCGCGGTTGCAGCGGCAATGATGCTGGCCAGCACCAGCGCCCAGCGTCGGCGCAACCACAACCCGACTCCGGCAGTGATGTAAGCAAATCCCGCTAAAAAGTTAAACCAGAGCACAAACGGCACATAGTTTCCGGCTGCATCACGCGCCGCGCCGTCAAAAAACAGGACAGCGCCGCCTTCTTTTATGGTCAGCAGGCCGAAGCCGATGGCAATCAGGGAAATCACACGCATCCAGATATGGCGTTGACTGTGTGCTGTCATAGTTATTGCTCCGGTTCTTTTGAAAAGTTTACGGATCGTCGTGGCACTTGCGAAGCAGACGGATGTTTTTATGTACTGCTTTTGATACCACGGCGGTAGATGGCAAATACTCTCGGCGCGTCACGTCGGATGCCTGCCACGTCGCCGACTAACAGAGACTGCATGACCAAGCCCTGAATGGTGCCGATGAACAGGATGGCGGCGGCATCGACATCCAGCTCCGCATCCAGTTCGCCCTGCGCCTTGCCAGCTTCGAGCAGGCGGCGCAGCCGCTCGTCGTAATGATGGATCAGGGTCTGCACCATCCGCTTGGGTAGCGTCTCGCCTGGTCGCTGCAATTCACCGAAGAGCATCCTCGGCACGCCGGGGTGCTCGGACACGAAATCGATGTGGGTCATGAAGACCGCCTCAAGAGCGGCGATTGGCGATGTAAGGCTTTTTGCAGCCTTGTCCACCCGGGCGAGTAGGCGCTTTGTGACCCAAGTCATCACAGTCTGCAAGATGGCGTCCTTGCTTGAAAAGTGACGAAAGAGCGCACCCTGAGTCAATCCCATGCGCTCGGCGATTGCTGTGGTGGTGATGTCGCTCGGGATTTGCTCGGCCGCCAACTCAACCACCGCCTCGACGGTGGCTGCGCGTCGTTCGTCGGCGGGGAGATGCCTGGGATGTCTACTCATTGCTTGTGTTTCCGAAAGAAAGTAATCTATTACTAGCATATCATGAAATAAAAACTAAATGTACTCAGAATTTGCTAAAAGGAACCCGTCATGAATCACAAATTCGTCATTTTGAACAAAGGGTTTAAGTTAGTTTCAAGTGAATATAGATGTGACTTGTGGTGCTTCTTAGAGGAAGGTAAGCACGTACCCCATCAGTCCGATGAGATCTAAATGGAACTACGTCACCTTCGGTGCTTCGTCGCAGTGGCGGAAGAGCTCCACTTCGCCCGTGCTGCCGAGCGGCTGCACATCGAGCAGTCACCATTATCACGTGCCATTAAGGAGCTAGAGGAAGAGCTGGGTGTGTCGCTATTTGCACGCACCACTCGGAGTACGCGATTGACCCGTGCAGGCATGCTGTTCCTAGAGCATGTGCCTCGAGTTTTCGCCGCACTTGAGCAAGCACGTGACAGCGTAAGGGCTGCTGCCAATGGCTTCTATGGTCAGTTGCGCATTGCGCTATCCGACGGTATTACACCGTGGCGCTTGCCCGCCTTGTTGGCACAGTGCCGTCTGGAAGAGCCAGAGGTCGATATTCGTTTGTTCGAGGTACCACTGTCGCATCAGATTAAAGGATTGCATGATGATCGTAAGCGTTTGGGGAACTACATCCCCCCACCCACTTCAGATGGAATTTTTTTGAGAAGCGGGGCCAGTTTCGAAGGTCACAGGCGCCGTCCAGTTGTGCGGCAATAGATCATCGATCCGGTTATCCGGATGCGTCGGCAAGCGCTCGAGCACATCGCGCAGATAGGCGTACGGATTCAAGCCATTGAGCTTGGCTGACTGAATCAGGCTCATGATCGCAGCGGCACGTTTGCCCGCGCGCAAGG
>JACCEN010000028.1 GCA_013416435.1 Alcaligenaceae bacterium
CGGGATCCCGAGATGCATCAAACCAAGAAGGGCAATAATTATTTCTTCGGCATGAAAGCGCACATCGGGGTCGATCTGCATACGGGCCTGGTGCATTCGATGGTGGGCACGGCAGCCAACGTGGCCGATGTCACGCAGGTCGATGGCCTGCTGCACGGGGAGGAAGAACTCGTCTTGGGCGATGCAGGCTATCAGGGTGTGGGCAAACGTGCAGAACACCAGGGGCGCCAGGTGCAATGGCATATTGCGCTACGGCCGAGTCTGCGCAAGACGCTGAGCAAGACAGTGCAGTCGTTGCAAAACGCCTATGAACACACCAAGGCCAGTCTGCGGGCCAAGGTGGAGCATCCGTTTCGAGTGATCAAGCGACAGTTCGGCTATACGAAGGTGCGGTATCGGGGGCTGGCCAAGAACACGGCGCAGTTGCTGACGCTGTTTAAGTTGAGCAATCTGTGGATGGCGCGTCGGTATTTGATGGCAGAGGTGCGCCCATAAGGCGCCCAAGAGCCCGGAAAAGGGTCGCTTTTAGGGTAAATGGGCCGAAAAAACGGGTTTTTAAACGGATTTCCGGTTTTCCTGGAAATTCGCCGTTCCGGCTTGATCAATTCCGTTCGGCCGGCTTATTGATCAGACTGTCCCTAAAAGGCTACCGGCGCATCTTCTCCCGGTTCGAGAAACTCGATGCGATGTTTCTGGGCTTCCTCAGCTTCGTCCTCGTGGCCGATGGGCTCCGAAGTTTGTGTTAACACGCCCTAGTCGAACTGGCCGAATTCGGTCGTGATGCCCGTCAGGCTCATGGCATGCAGCTGCAGGTTTTTCAGCCCCAGCGCCCGTACTATCTGCTGGCCTTGCTCCACCTGATTGCTTGAAAGGTCAACCCCCACCACATGCGCATTGGGGTAAGTGACCGCGAAGGGCAACAGGTTGCCGCCGCCGGCGCAACCCATTTCCAGCACCCGGGCGTTTTCCAGCGGCACGGATTCCAGCCCCCACAGGTGCGCGGCGGCGCGCAGATGGCCGGGCGAGGAAAACGGAAAGGCATTCGAGGTAAATCTGCTTGTCGTAGGTTTCGGTGATTTCGCGATTGGCCTGTTGCAGGTTGTCGTCGTCTGTCTTGATCTCGATACTGGGTCCTCGCTCAGTGCCCAAAGGTGCTCCTGGGAGTGATGATTGCGCAGGCAGGCGTTACGGCGGTTGCGGAAAAGCTGATCTGCTTATAGGTAGACAGAACAGAGAGTAACGGTTTCTGTTGTCAGTGAAAGCATGGAACAGGGCGGAATTTCCTGATTATCTGTCGTATGCCTTGCTGGGCGGAACTATGAGTTCTTGAGATCCCGATAGAAATTTTCATGTGGCCCGACCGCTTCAAGATAAACCAGCCGCAGCGCGTCATCGACGGTATAGCCTAGAAGATAAAGCTGATTCTGGCTATGAAACTTGTAAACCAGCAGGTTGGATAGGTCCCCTTTCTTGCGCTCGCCTACCCTGGGGTCTGCCGCAATCACCCCCGTAGCCGTATCGACATCCAAGGCAACATTGTCGTGCAGTTTCTTGTAAGCGCGGGCGAAGCGCCGGGTCTGCTTGAGGGCGTAAGTCATGGGCGGCGGGGTCTTTGGGCCGAGCGCGGTACAAAATCAGTGGCTTCGGTACGCGGTTCCGCCAGCGAGGCCAGCGACTCAGCGATGAAACTTACCGGAAGATCCGGGTTGTCCAGCGCGGCCCGCCCCACCTTGGCCCAGTATTCGATCTGGCCGGAGATGCTCCGGTGCTCGCTGGCGGCTTCGCTACGCGCTTGATCGTAGAGGGTCTGGTCGATACGGATGGATATTGAAGTGCTCATGGTCGCTCTCAACTGGATCACGGTTCTCTGACTCCACAAGCTTACTACAATTGTGGTAAATCAAAAAGTATTGAGAAACCCTGAGTCATTTAAAGAACGAAAGGGAGACACGTCGGCTGGAAACAACCGCGCATAAACGGGGAAACCGCCAATCCCGTTGTCAGGATGGCGGTTTCTTTTTTTTGATGCGCCACTCCCTGGGGAACTTACCAGAGAGCGGTTGCCATGCTTGCGAATTAACGCAGCATGGACAGAACGCCTTGCGGTACTTGTTCGTCCTGAACAACTAGATTTTTCAGCACTCAGGTAACGATGATGTATTCGGTCATGCCCTTGCGTGTTGATGATGCGCGAACGTCGCCACCCACAGCACCACTGTCCAGGCGTAAAAACGCCGCAGCCAGCGCAGCAGCAGACGAATGTTGTGCCCGGCGCCGCACAGAACTGCGTGGATCGCATCGCCTGCACGACCTTTGAGCCAGTTACGGCCCAGCTTCCCATCGGATTTCATGTGCCCGATGACCGGCTCGATGGCACTGCGTCGTTTGATCATCGCTTTGAGCGTGCGGGTCACGCCCCGCTTCTGGCCCGAGCGCAGAATGCGTACACCAGGCACCTCTACACCCTTGTAGCCACGATCGCGACCTTCACCCCGAACTCGTAAGGGATCCGCGCCTTGCCCTTCGAGATGCACTCGACTTCGGCGCATGCAGGGCATACAGTTTGCTCTTGTCTTTGGGGCGTTGATCCAACACGCGGCGTACCAGCGCCATCAATGCATCCAGCCGATTACGAGCCTCGCCGGCCACCTGATCTCGCTGACGGTCAATATCGCGCCAGAACCGGCCCACACGACCTCGCAGCGTCCGCAGGGCCTTGTTCATGCGTTTGAACTGGTGCGCATGCGCGTAACGCCCGATCTGTATCGCCAAGCGTGGCGCCTCCCGGTTGTAGTTCTGGCGCAGCTTCAAACCGTTCTGCGCAGCTGCCTTGACCAACTGCCCACGCGCTCGTTCCAGCAACCGGGAGTCAGCCGGATGCGCCACCGCCTTGGGCATCACGGTGGTCCACAATGACCGTCTTCAGGCTACCTGGCTTGATGGCCTGGCAACGCACTGAGGCCTCCAGCGTAATCGCCAGCAATTCCTCCACCCCTGCCTCGCCCAGACGCTTGCGCCAGCGCGTCAAACTCGATGGATCAATGGGCGGCTCTGTTCGCAAATACGTCTCGCCGGTGAATACCTGCCAGTAAAGATTCGCCACCCACCGCCACACCACTTCCTCGTCGGACAGGTCAAAAGCATGTTGCAGGTACAGCAGGCCAGCGACCAACCGTGGCGAAGTGGCTGGACGTCCCGTTCGGGATTGGAACTGAGGCGTCACCATCGCATCGACGCGATCCCATTGGATCAGATCGCTCAGACGCACCAGTGGTTGCTTCAGGCTGATTTGCTCACGCAAGCTCCGGCGGAACAGTTCGCCGCTTTGCGGCGTCGATGGCTTCGGCCCATGAAAACCCCAGACAGAATTTGCAGGAAAATGAGTCTCTATTATCTCAAATCCTGCAATTCCGGCGGGAACAAAAGTGCTCTAAAGCCGCATGGATGCTCCGTAGCCAGCGTTGTTCAGAACCGACTCGGTAGCCTCCATTGGAAGGGAAATCGGCCAGCAAAATACACAATTCCTCAGTCAGCCTTGGTACTCCTCAGAGGAGCCTGCCACAAAAGAAGGTTCGTTGTTAACACCAACTACTTGGCTCTGGTTTCGCAGAACAACCTGACCAAATCGCAAGGCGCCCTGGGCTCCGCTATTGAGCGCCTGTCGTCGGGTCTGCGCATCAATAGCGCCAAGGATGATGCCGCTGGTCAAGCCATCGCCAACCGCTTCACCGCCAACATCAAGGGCTTGACCCAGGCTTCGCGTAACGCCAATGATGGCATCTCGATTGCCCAAACTACTGAAGGTGCGTTGAACGAAATCAACAACAACCTGCAGCGTATTCGTGAGCTATCGGTTCAGGCGGCCAACGGCTCGAACTCGGATACCGATCTGGAATCCATACAGGCAGAAATCTCCCAGCGTCTGGGCGAAATCGACCGTGTCTCGGAGCAGACTCAGTTTAACGGCGTTCGGGTTCTGGCTCAGGAAAACAGCCTGACCGTCCAAGTTGGCGCACACGATAGCGAAACCATCTCGGTCAACCTGAAGCAGATCAATTCCGATACGTTGGGTCTGGGCAAATTTTCGATTGAGCTGGGCAAGGTTGCTCAAAGCGCTGGCATTGAAACCGCCGCCACCACTGAGCTTGCCGCCGCTACCGTTGATGTCACGAGCTTGACCTGGAACGATACAGCTGGTGCTGCCAGCTGGACGGTTCATACCCTTACATCTAACCCCGACACAATTTTGGTTAGCAAAGGCGTTGCCGACACCTATTACGCAGCCACCTACGACAGCGCAACAAATTCATTGAAGTTTGATTCAACGACTAAGCACGCAACGGCTACTGATGCACTTGTAACTGCTGCGGCGGGCAAAGATATCCACGTGGGTGGCGGCGTGATTGTCGCTGCTGATGATATTACCGGCCGCGTTGATGCAAATGCTGCTGCCACCAGCACTCTGCATCTGAACGCAGCTGGCGATTACTTCGTAAAAACGGGTACGGAGTATCGGACAGCGACGGTAGACACTGACGCTGGAACGATCACTTGTAACAGCGCTGCCACGAAGGAAGCTACTAATCCGGTCGTGGGTACTGCGTTGACCAAGGTCGAGGTTCCTGGGGCGGCAGTTACCGTTGACCTCAGCAGCGTCAGCGGAGTGAGCGGCGCAGCGCTGCACGCCTTGAAGGATGGTTCCGGCTATGTTGTCAAGGGCACAAATGCCGACGGTGATGCAGTGACCTTCGCTGCTACAGTGGATGAGACGGATGGCAAAGTGACCTTGGCCGCAGAACTCACGGTTGACCCGCTAGCCGCTATTGACAAAGCTCTGCAGCAGGTTGATAACCTGCGCTCCGACCTGGGTGCTGTGCAAAACCGCTTCCAGTCGACTATCACCAACCTGAGCAACACCGTCACAAATCTGTCCGCAGCTCGTTCGCGTATTGAAGATGCTGACTACGCCGTCGAAGTCTCCAATATGACCCGCGCGCAGATCCTGCAACAGGCCGGCACCTCGGTTCTGGCGCAAGCCAACCAGGTTCCGCAGACCGTGCTGTCGCTGCTGCGTTAATTCGCAGCCACAGCAACCGCTTCCCGGTGGTCTTACGGGGAGCGGGTCTGGCAAGACAAGCCGCCAATCCTGACAACGGGATTGGCGGCTTTTTCATAAATTTGCATCCACAGAGTCATGAGGCCCCGGAAAGCAGCCTTGTTCTCCATTTTTGATGGATAGCAAACTCATTACACTTATCATTTGTCTGAGAAACCGTCCTGGGCGATGCTCTCCAGACCGTATTTCATACTTCCAGCATTGATATCCGTTTTCCTCAGCAGGAGCCCGAATTGACTACCGACCACGAATCCAACGTGAACCTTGACGACGCCACCCAGCGGGCAAATCAGGAAATCACCGAAGCCTACGATAAGCGGGTCTATACCTCCAACGCTTTTCCGTTTTCGTCGCCAGGTCATCTACGAGCCGCAGCGCATATCTGGGGCCTGGAGTCCGTGCCCCTTGAAAACGCCCGTGTACTGGAGTTGGGCTGCGCGGGTGGCGGCAACCTGCTGCCCTTTGCGGTGGCCTATCCGCAGGCTCATGTCGTCGGTATCGATTTATCTTCCGTTCAGGTGAAGCAGGGCCAGGAAGTGGTGCAGGCGCTGGGTGTTCAGAATCTGCATCTGCACGCTATGAGCCTGACAGACATCACGCCCGATTTCGGGCAGTTCGATTATATTGTCGCCCATGGCGTATTCAGTTGGGTTCCGCCTGAAGTACGTGAAGCTATGCTGCGTATCTTGCGCAACAATCTTTCGCCCAACGGTATCGGCTATATCAGCTATAACACCTATCCCGGCTGGAAGGCGGGCGACATCGTGCGCGATGCCATGCTGCTGCATAGCCATAGCGCGCAGACCGAGGACGACAAGCTTGCCAGCGCCAAGGCCATGCTGAATCTGTTGTCGCAAGGGATTGCCTCCAGCAACCCGTTAGCGTCTTCGCTGCGCGCCGCCGTCGCGCAGTTGCATCAGCATTCCGACTACTATATTGCGCATGAGTACTTGGAGACTTTCAACAACCCCTGCTACTTGTTGGAGTTTGTCAATCTGGCCGACCAGCACAGCCTGACGCATGTGGGCGATGCCGACCCGCACGTCGAAATGGCAGTCACCTACGGTCAGAACGTGCAGTTGAACCACAGTTTGGTGGCGCTGGGTCAGCCCCGTGAAATGCGTCAGCAGTATTTGGATTTCGCCGTGGGCAGAAACTTCCGCAAAAGTCTAGTGATACATCAGGCACGGGCCGGGCAGATACAGGCGGCACCCGACATGAAGCGCCTGGCCGACCTGCGCTGGGCGGGCCAGTTCACGGAAGTCGAGCCGGAGGCCAATGCACCCAAGGGCCGAGTGTCTTTCCGCAGCTACAAGAACCATCCCCTGTATACCAATGATGCCGTAGTGATGAAGGTGGTTCGCACCCTGAGCGAAGCCTGGCCCGCTAGTCTTGATTTCGACAGCCTGTTGGAACGGGTGCGCCCAGTGCTGGTCGGGGTTGACGATGATGCCACCGCTCGCAAGACGCTGCTGGAGACTTTGCAGACTCTATTCCGCCTGAACAGCCTACGCTACGCGCTGGAACTCAGTCCGTATGATGCGACCCATGCCGTCGGGCGTGAAGCGCCCACCTTGATCCCGAGCTTTGCACACATCCAAGCGCGGCGCGCCGACCTGGAGTTCGGCGTAGGTACGTTCAACCTGTGGCATGACTCGATCAACATCAGGCTGCGCGAAGCTGAAGCCCTGGTGCTGAAGAACATCGACGGCCAGCGTAGCCGCAAGCAACTGGCAACCATCCTGCGCGACGCCCTGAACCGGGGCGATGTGGTGTCTACGGACGGGAAGTCGTTGAAGGGCCAGCGGAACCTGGATGCGACGGCGGACAAAATTGTCGGGAAGCTGCTGGATCTGCTGAAACAGCAGGGGGTGTTGGTTTAACAGGACGTTTAGCTAAGGCTGGCGGGGAAACTGGCAAGTTCTCCCGCATACTTGGGATGCAATGGGGCATTAGAGCCGGATGCGGGAAATCAGCACACCCGGTTCGATGACCAGGGTGCGGAACGGGCGCTCCGAGACGGCACTGGCGTAGCATACCTTCCGATACAGCTCGAGCGCATGCAAAATCGAATCATCGCGTCAGATCTCGACTCTATCCACCTCGATGCGTCCATCGTCCATGAACCGCGCGAGCGCTTGGTCACGGTTAAGTTGCAGACCCATCCATAACTCATCGATGTGTCAAAGTAACATGACAGGCGCCCGATATCGGCGGTGGCTGCGCGATGGCAACAAACCAAGACGAACGTATGTAAGCGTCCGGGCAAACCACCTTGAACACAACTTCATAATTCATCAGTATGCATTCTCCACGTCGCTCGTGGAGTAGTTCGACCTAACAGGCGGTGGTTGTCGAGTCGGATCGGGGAACATCCCCCCCGAGCCGCTCACGGAACCGTACGTGACACTCTCGCGTCATACGGCTCTTGTCATTGAACCATCGCGACAGGGATACATGATGCGCCAGTGCTCGAACAGCCCGGGCAGACGCACAAGCATCGCACGCATGAATTCCCAGGATTTCGTCCGATTCCGCCGCATCCGTTTGTATTTCCATCGCGCCCATTGGGCAAGCCTGGCCTCAAGGCGCTAGAACAGCCTACTCAGTGCCGCACGAGTGAACTGCCCATAGTAGGCGATCCAGCCACGAAGCACCGGGTTGATCTCCCGCGCCAAAGACTCCAGAGTATTCCGAACACGTCTATGCAATTGCCTTGCCAGCTTCGAACGGTCGCCAACATCGCCTTCAACGCCCTCGGACTTGCCGCCGGATTGAATCCCACAAACAGATGGCCATCATGTGCCCGGGTCGGTCGAGCTCGAAACTCGTAGCTGTCAACGCCGGTTGAAATCTGACCCACTTTCGTCGGAACCATCGGAGTAAAACTGACCCACCCCGGCATCCCGAAATTTAGTTTCTAACCTTAATGTTTCCAGCCTTCCGTTTGTCTTTGAGCCGGTAGCTTTCGCCAGCAATCTGCACGATATGGGCATGGTGCAGCATCCGATCAAGCAAGGCGGCGGTGAGGGTTTGGTCGTCAGCAAAGCATGATGACCATTGGTTAAAGGGTAGATTGCTGGTGACGATGATGCTGGTTCTCTCGTAGCGCTGAGCCACCACGTTGAAGAACAGATTTGCCTCCTCCCGCCCGAAGGGCAAATAGCCGATCTCGTCGATGATTAGGGCGTGTTAACACTAATTCCCAATACTGCAATTTGATGGGAAACTGCGGGCATGGAAATCACACCTGAACAGTTCTCTCGCATCGAACATTGCCTGCCCTTGCAGCGCGGCAATGTCAGCCTGTCCAATCTGCAAGTAGTCAACGCCATGCTGTATGTCGCCGAGCACGGCTGCAAGTGGCGTGGCCTGCCCAAGCGCTTTGGCAACTGGCACACCATCTACACGCGCATGCGCCGCTGGACCAAGGCGGGCGTGCTGGACAAGATGTTCGAGGA
>JACCEN010000029.1 GCA_013416435.1 Alcaligenaceae bacterium
GCGCCATTTGCGAATAGTCGGCTGGGACACGCCCAATTGCTCCCCAATGACGCTAGGACTCAGACCTTCAGCCGTGAGCAACACAATCCGCGCTCGCTGGGCTACCGCTTGCGCGGTGCGTCGTGATCGGGCGGCCTTCTCCAACTCGGCACGTTGCTCTGGACTTAACTCGATCTTCGCATCTTCACGCAAGGCCATCGTCGTACTCCAGTCCGTTGATCCGGAGTATATTTTATATTATGAAATGTATTTATGCGACAGGACACTAGGACGGTATGGTTCTGGCGGTATTTCGTTGGGCATGGCGCGTGAGTTGCTATTCGAGGCGCGCAAGTCTGTCCAGGCTGGCATATCGCCCGCGCTTGAGAAGCAGCGCGAGAAACGCCGAGTAGGTGAGATTCAGACCTTCGGCGGGGCGATGGAGGCATGGTTTACCAATGCACGGCTGGCTGACAGTACTCGCGCCATGCGCAAGCACATCATTGATCGTGACATCCTGCCGGTACTTCAAAATCGACTTCTGACAGAAATCGAGCCTGAGGATTTGCGCGCCTTGTGCAACAAGGTCAAGGAGCGCGGGGCGCCGGCGACCGCCGTCCAGATTCGCGACATCGTCAAACAGGTCTATGTCTATGCCATCGCCAACGGCGAGAAGGTGGCAAACCCAGCCGACAGCGTGCGGGCGTCGTCGATCGCCACGTTCGTGCCGAAGGATCGAGCGCTATCACCGTTGGAGATCAAGTTGGCGATGCAAGAACTGGAGTCAGTGGCTACCTATCCAACCATCAGGCTGGCGCTGCGCATGATTCTGTTGACGCTGGTCAGAAAGAGCGAACTGATCCATGCGACCTGGGATGAGGTCGATTTCGAGCGGGCCATCTGGACTATTCCGAAGCAGCGGATGAAAGGACGTAATCCGCATGTGGTGTATCTGTCGAGTCAGGCTCTTGATATTTTGGTTACGCTGCATGCTTGCGCGGCAGGTTCAAAGTTCGTCTTTCCGTCGCGTTATGACGCTCAGCGGTGCATGTCCAATGCGACTCTGAACCGCATCACGCAACTGGTGGTGGCTGCCGCGAAGAGCAAGGGCCTGCCGCTGGAGCCATTTACTGTTCACGACCTGCGTCGTACCGGATCTACGCTGCTCAACGAAATCGGCTTCAATCGGGATTGGATTGAAAAGTGCCTGGCGCATGAGGACGGTCGTTCTTCGCGCTCGGTTTACAACAAGGCCGAATACGCCGAACAAAGGCGCCACATGCTGCAAGAGTGGGGCAATCTGATTGAGGCATGGAGCGGCGGGCAGGATTATGTGCCCAAGCTGGTGCCCCGGAACATTCTTGGGCCGTCTCTGAGGGCTCTTTGATGGGGCATCGTCAGAATCCTGGCTTTGTTTGAATTTTTCACGGAAAGGGCACTTTGAGTGATCATTTCTATGATTTTTCAAACCGCCAGCGATTTATCCTGAATGGAAGCGGGCCATTTACCGTTGATGTGCTTGTGTCAGCGGCTCGTCTGGTGAGCTCCATCACTCATAGGACAGGACGGTATCGGCGCTGTCTGACGTCTGGGCCTGTGCATTGATCGCTCTTGATGGTTCGCGAGGCCTGTTTTCGAGCTTCGATCCAGGTCTCGACTTCTTCGAGATCCCAGACCACGCAGCGTGGCGTCAGTCGAAAGCGGCGGGGAAACTCGCCACGCTGCTCCATTTCGTAAATGGTGGTTTCTGCCAGCGGCACGATCTGATGTAGTTCGCGGCGGCGGATCGTTCGGCGAAAAGGTAGTGGCGATGCTTTCGGAAACTGGGGAAGCTCGTCGTATTGTTCGGTGCCGGGGTGGGGCAGTGGGGTATGCGGCTCTGCTGCTGCGCTGTGTTTTTCCAAGGTAGTCATTGGTCCGATTCCATGAGTATTGCGATAAATGTCATGGTGGCTATCGGTGGTGATCGTGACAACTCGCTGCAGCAAGGAAGGGCGTAGGACAGGCCGATGAGTGAGAGTGCTGCGTCGCGCTGGGAAGGCTCTACTGGCTATGTTCAACGACCTGGCCCAGCCTTGTGTCACGGCTGACGTGTACAGATCGGGGGTACTGACCATGCAGGGGATCAAGCCGGCGGGCGACAAGAGCGTGGTTATGTTGATGCGCTACGTCCGCATGGAGTAAGCCGGTGCGGGGCGGTGTCGAACTGGTGGCGAGCAGGCTACTGGGTATCACGGACTGGTGAAGGGGGTTCACTGGTGGTAAAATTTAACTGATATTCACGCTCGTCGTACGACATGAGAAAGCAAGCACCATGAATGTAGGTCAAGCCATTCGACTTTGCCGAACCCAACAGGGCGCATCGCAGAGTGCCATTGCGAACCGTGCCAATTGCTCAGTCTCGTATCTGTCGATGCTTGAGAACAACAAGCGCGATCCGACCCTTTCGACGGTCACCAAGATTGCACAGGCGTTGCACGTGCCAGTCGGCTTGCTGTTTGTGTTGGCCGCTGACCAGAATGAGTTGGGGGCAATCGACGAGCATATCGCTGATCAATTGATGCAGTCTGCGCTGGCATCATTGGGGACATCGGCCAATACGACAGCGCAAGTGGGAGGCCACTATGGCTAATGCCGAACAACTCAAGGCGTTGGTGAAATCCCACATCGAGCGGGATGACCGGCACTTCTATTCCGTTGCCATGCAGGTTGCTGCTCGTGAAGCCAAGGTGGGGCACGGCAAGCTTGCCCAAGAACTGCGTGACATGATCGACGCAGCCAAGGCTCGTCTCTCACAGGCCGATGCAACAAGTAAGCTGGTGCCACTGGCGCGCCCGCGTGGTGAATTGGCAAACCTTTTGACGGTGACCTATCCAAAGAGCCGATTGGTGGACATGGTGCTTGATGAGGGAGTGGCTGGGCAGCTTGATCGCATTCTGAAGGAACAGAAGCATCATTTACGCATTCGCGAACATGGGCTGTCGCCACGACGCAAACTATTACTGGTCGGTCCGCCTGGTACGGGAAAGACAATGACGGCGTCCGTGCTGGCGGGCGAGCTTGGCATTCCTTTATTCTCTGTGCGGCTCGATGCTCTGATTACCAAGTTCATGGGGGAGACTGCGGCCAAGCTGCGCCAGATATTCGACGCCATCAGCGAGGTTCGTGGCGTTTACTTCTTCGACGAATTCGACGCAATCGGTTCCCAGCGGGGGATGGCCAACGATGTGGGCGAGATCCGGCGTGTGCTGAACAGCTTTTTGCAGATGATCGAGAGTGATCAGTCCCACAGTCTGATCGTCGCTGCAACAAACCACGTTGAAATACTCGACTACGCACTCTTCCGTCGTTTCGACGACGTAATCGAGTATCAGTTGCCCACAGGGCCGCAGGCCGCCAAGCTGCTACAGACACGGCTTGGGAAATTTGCCCCTAAGCCTTTTCCGCTTAAGGCACTCACAGCGAAAGCTGAAGGGTTGAGCTATGCGGAAATCAGGCGTGCCGCTGACGAATCCATCAAGGAAGCGGTAATGCATGGCAATGATCGTGTTGTGTCGGCAACGCTTGCGCGTGCTTTCGATGAACGCCGGAAATTCAGCATCAGAATGAACGATAAGAAGGCCGTGCCGAACCATGCCGGATCAACCACCAGTTAAACGTCTACATCTCATCCTGCAAGACACATCGCGCGCCATTGGATTCACGGCGAGGACAACGCCTGTGAAGCAGAAGGTTGTTCCTGCGCAACCCAGGCAGCAGCATGGAGTGTCGCTCCAAAAGCAGATTGAGGATCTGAAGCCGGCAGCGACTGAAGCCGTGCGTGTTCAGCGAGAGCTGCAACTTGAAAGCGGTCTGGGTCTGCAGATCCAATTCACTAGCCAGCCGGATGTGGCGCTGGCATTCGAGAGTCTGGCGAACGCGACCAAGAAGATCGAACTTCTTAGCATCCGCGAAGAAGGTGACCGCACGCTCGCCAACGTTTTTGTTCCCGATGGTGGTCTCGCTCATTTTGAGCAGTATGTAGCGGACTACTTGGCGGAAAAGAAGGGAGTCAACGGGCAAGCGCTTGATCATCGAAAACTTCTCGATGCGATTGAGTCCATTCGTGCTGCGGAGATTAAAGGGCTGTGGACCGATGCACCCGAACTTCTGCCGACTGATCCCACCACTGCCTTTTGGTGGGAAGTGTGGCTTCCGGTTCGGGAAGCAGAGCATCGACAGGTCGTGGTCGAGGATTTCAAGAAGCTGGCTCGTCTAGCGGAATGCGTAATCAGTGACAAACAGGTCGATTTTCCCGAGCGTACTGTGTTGCTGATGTACGGTTCGCAGCAACAACTTGCACGTTCGGTAATGACTTTGAACTGTGTGGCTGAGCTTCGCTATGCCAAGGAAACTGCTGAGTTCTTTGACGGTATGGAAGCCGGGGAGCAGCGCGAATGGGCGGATGATCTGTTGCGTCGCATTCGAGTTCAGCCAGCGGGTGATGCGCCTCGGGTCTGCTTGTTGGATTCAGGTGTGACCCGTGCACACCCATTGCTGGAACCCTTGATGGACGAGGGTGACTTGCATACCGTCGAGCCCAACTGGGGCGTGGATGATGAAGTGGACCACGGCACGGGTTTGGCAGGTTTGGCTGCTTATGGAGACCTCACTGATGCCTTAGCTTCGATGGATGGGATCACCGTTTC
The DNA here is from genome assembly GCA_013416435.1 of Alcaligenaceae bacterium. Taxonomy (GTDB): domain Bacteria; phylum Pseudomonadota; class Gammaproteobacteria; order Burkholderiales; family Burkholderiaceae_B; genus Parapusillimonas. The sequence goes on from JACCEN010000029.1 coordinate 4,668, forward strand.
GCATCGCTTGGAGTCCGTTAAGTTGGTGCCGGCGGAAGGCGCCAATGAGGGCGATGCCCGCCATCACGCATACCTTTTCATGGAAGGCGTTGCGCGCCCGGAAATTGCTGCGCCGCACTGCACTCGCGTATTCACGTCAGCCGTGACGGCTTCAGACTATCGGGACCGAGGTCGGCCTTCTTCATGGTCAGCCGCCGTCGATAGCCTCGCTGCGGACGCGGATGGCGCGGGTGAGAGCTCGCGCTTGTTTGTGCTCTCTGCAGGCAACACGCGTGATGTCGCGGCATGGGCCACTTACCCTGACTGCTTGGCGACTAATCTTGTGCATGATCCTGGCCAGGCATGGAATGCCATCACGGTGGGCGCTTGTACCAACAAGATCGACACCCAGGGCCATCCCTCTCTGAGTCCCATTGCCGAAGCAGGGGGCCTTAGCCCGTTCACCACCACGACGCAAACTTGGGATCGTGCGTGGCCGCTCAAGCCAGATGTCGTATTGGAAGGCGGGAACGCGGCCAAGGATAATTTAGGTGCATCGTGGATGACCAGCCTGAGTCTGTTGACGACTCACAACCAGCCGCTGGACCGCCTTTTTACGACCAGCAACGCCACCAGCGCCGCGTCGGCGCTGTGTGCGGGGATGGCGGCCAGGATAATGGCTGCCTATCCGCACCTTCGGGCAGAGACGGTGCGTGCTTTACTTGTGCATTCTGCGCAATGGAGCGATTCCATGCGAGAGATGTTCTTGCCCGCGGCTCCGAACAAGGATCACTACGTCAACCTGATCCGCCATTGTGGATGGGGAGAACCTAGCTTGGAGCGCGCCCTATGGAGCGCAGGGGATTCCTTGACCCTAGTCGTTGAGGGCTTCGTGCATCCGTATCAAAAAGTTCCAGGTAAGGTTGTAACGCGCGACATGAGTCTTCATTCCTTGCCGTGGCCCAAAGATGAACTGGAGGCATTGCAAGACACTCCTGTCGAGATGCGCGTGACATTGTCGTATTTCGTTGAGCCTAATCCGTCGGCTCGGGGTGTGGCGTCGAAGTACCACTACCCATCTCATCGTCTGCGCTTCGATGTGCAGCGCCCGCTGGACGCATCCACTGATCAATTCATTGCGCGTCTGAACGCGGCTGCTTTACGTGAGGATGAGGGTGACGGTGATCCGGTCAACACTTCTGATCCAAAATGGCTACTGGGTGGTCAGCGGCGACACCGTGGTTCTTTGCATCAAGATGTTTGGAACGGCACGGCTGCCGAATTAGCTAGCCGTGGATTCATCGCGGTGTATCCCGCAGCCGGATGGTGGCGAACACGGCCTGCACTTGAACGTTACGGCTTGCCTGCGCGTTACAGCCTTGTGGTCTCAATCCGAACGCCGCAGACAGACGTAGATCTTTACTCTGCAGTTGCACAGAAGATCCGTTTGGCTAACGCTGTGGCCGTGGGTACATAAAGTGCATCTCGGTATTTCGCCGTTGTACTCACGGTTATTCCGATAGGTCGTGCCGATCACAGCTATTCGACGCCGACCTCTGACGCCTTTGGTTTGGCCAAGTATGTGTTAGATAGTTTGCAGGCCAATGTAGTGGAGGCCAACTATCGGACGGTGTGGCTGGATGCCGAATTATTGCAAAGAGTTGGAGAACACTCGGCGTCTGCTGGAGTCAAGAAGCGAGTGGCTCACCCAGATAGTGGCAAAAGCGGCGGCTACCGCATGCTGGTATCGGCCAAGATCGGCAGTCGTTATGTGTTCCTGCATGGGTTTCCCAAAAGCGACAAGGCGAGCATCGCGCAGGATGAAAAGAGGGCGCTTCAATTCGCCGGCAAGGTGTTTTTGGAATTGTCTGCTGCAGATTTGTTGAAGGTGTTGCTGTCGGGTGTTTTAGTGGAGGTGCATTGTGAGCAAAATCATTGAGTCGTTGCGTGGCGACCTGGCTTCTCTTCACGAAGTTGGTGCGATCAGCAAGGTAACAATGCGCGAGTTCGATGCGATCTGCCTGCCACCAGTGCGGGAGTTCGATGCTGCCGACATCAAGCGCCTGCGTGAAGCCTTGAGATTCAGTCAGCCGGTGTTTGCCTTCACCTGCACACCACAGCTTCTACAGTGCGCAAATGGGAGCAAGGCGAGACTCATCCGGGCAGTCCGGCCCTCAAGCTGCTCAACATCATCGCAGACAACGGCTTGCAGGCCATCATCTGATGCCTGACGAGGGAGACAAGTATTGGCGACGCGAATTGACCCTTTTAGCTCACAGCATCTTGAGGCCGCTTGTCGTGTGCTTGCGGACACAGATCGAGGTCTGAGCGGAACGCAGATCGAGCGCTTGCTGCAAGAAATCGAGGTTGCCGACACGTCGCCTGGCATCACCAAATGGAAGCGCTTGTTCAATGCATTGGCTGGCGCACAAAATCGGCATCAGGTCGGGAACCATCTCATTATGTTCATTAACCGTGCCATGCACCCGGTGAACTATGCCCGTGATCCTGCGACGTTTGCTTGGCGCCGCGATGAGCTTAATGTCGTTCTTGCCTTTTCCGGCTTCTACGTACGCGAAGATGGCAAAGTCGGACACGCTGACAAAGCCACGACCCTCGATGCCGCCCGCGCTCGTGCGGGGCGACTCAAGGCCGCGCTGGAAAGTCGCGTTGTCCATGCGGAAGTACTGAACTTCTGCAGAGCAGAGCTGCTGGACAAAAACTACTTCCATGCTGTGTTCGAGGCGACAAAAGGCGTTGCAGAGCGAATTCGCTTGATGTCGGGCCTGAACGGCGACGGCGCAGAGCTGGTCAACAAGGCGTTCATGGGGCAGCAGCCCGTTCTCGCCTTGGGGGCACTCATCACTGATTCGGAGAAAAGTGAGCAGAAAGGCTTTGCCAACCTGCTGATCGGCCTGTTCGGTGCCGTGCGCAATCCGCTGGCCCATGCACCCAAGACGAATTGGCCTATGTCCGAGCAGGACGCACTGGACATCCTGACGCTGGTGTCGCTGATTCACCGCAAGCTGGATGGCGCCACGAAAGTCGCCACCGTATCGCCATAACCATAGACTTGGTTCAGGCTAGAGCGATCAAATTGGCTCGCGCCGAGTTTGTACTCGATCATAAACACGATGCCATTGGTCAGCAAGATCAGGTCAGCCCGACGCCCCATACGAGGGATTAGAAACTCCATGAAGGCATGGGCATCGGGTAATTCTCGCGCTAGTTCGCGTAAGTGTTGGATCTGGTAATTCCACGCGGCGCGCTGCGCGGGCTCCAGTGCGAAGGGCAAATGTGAAGCCAGGCGACCGAAGAGTTCGGCATCGCTGAGAGTGGCTACATCGTGGGCACGCAAGGAGAGGTATAAAGTGGACCCATCTGTCAAGACAGATTTCATCCGGGTTTAAGCTAAATCCATTGCTTCTACTGCAGCCGAACGGCGCTGCCCCGATGCGACCGGGCTGGAAGGATTTCCGTCCCGGTCAAAGTGATTAGCAATCCTGGCGCCGCCGCCAATACCATCGGCATAGACCTCGTCAGGAGTGCGGTTTCCCAGTCCCTGATGGGGCCGCTCGCCGTTGTAGAACGCGAAGTATTCGACCAGTCCGAGC
>JACCEN010000030.1 GCA_013416435.1 Alcaligenaceae bacterium
GCCCGACGTGCGTTCGCCCGAGCGAGCCTTGTCGGTACTGCGCCGGATTCAAACCCATAAGGTGACATTTGAAGGTCAGATGCCGATTACCGGCATCTCGGCAATGGATGCAGAGCAAACCGCCGTACTGGCCAGCTTGAAGGTCAAAAAACCAGCCGCTGATGTGGCGTATGTGAATTTGTAGTGGAGCGTTTTAAAGCCGAGTTGTTATAAATCAACGACTTACGATTTTAACTGTCGAACTCGGGTGGCCTGGATCGTCAGCGCCTTGTCCGTGGGTATCGGCTTCGGCCTGCAGGCGGTGGTCCAGAATTTCGTATCCGGCGTGATCCTGGTGGCGGAGCGGCCCATCAAGGTGGGCGATTGGGTAAGCCTTGATGGGGTAGAGGGCAACGTGCGGAAAATCAGCGCCCGCGCCACGGAAATCGAAATGTTCGACCGATCGACGATGATTGTTCCCAACTCGGAGTTCATCACCAAGAAAGTGCGCAACGTAACGATGGCCAATCCGTTGGGCGTGGTCACGCTCAAGTTCAACATGCCGCTGGATGTCAATGCCCAGGCGGTGCGCGAGATCATGATGGACGCCATACGCGCGCAGCCGGCCGTGCTGGGCGACCCGGCGCCGTCCGTCACCCTGGAGGCCTTCAGCGAAGCGGCGCTGACGTTTTCAGCGACCTGTTATGTGATCTCGCCCCGCCATGCCGGCAAGGTGCGCAGCGAGCTGATGTTCGAGATACTGGGCGCTTTGCGCAAGCGCGACATCAAACTGCATTCATTGCCGCCGGCGGAGCCTGCGGCGTCCGTTCCGACGGGCGCCGCGGCGCCGGCGCCACCGGCAGGATAGTCTACATTACGAATCACACGCCCATCGGAAATACGCGGTGACCCGGGCTGTCCTTGCGGCGGCGCATTTCTTCCGGATGATCCAGCCAGTTGACCCCCCGGTTGCGCAGCAGGAACAAATAGACCAGCAGGGAGCCGAAGATCAGAACGGTGACGTAGGTGATGAATAATGGCACCTGACCGCTATGCAGGGCTGCCGAATAAAATACTGGCGCGGTGCCGCCAAAGGCCGAGTTGGCTATTGCGTAGCCGAACCCGACGCCCAGCGCGCGCACGTGAGTCGGGAAGAGTTCCGCCTTGACCACGGCATTGATCGACGTATAACCCGTCAGGATTATGAAGCCGACGGTGAGGATGCCGAACGAGAGCATCGCGTTGGTGGTATGCGGAAGGACCGTGAAAATCACCCAGGTGAACAGCGTGCCGCCCACCCCAAAGAACACCAGAAGCGTGCGTCGTCCGATGCGGTCTGAAATAAAGCCCCCGATGGGCTGCAGCACCATCAGGATGGTCAGTGCGACAAGTGAAATGACGGATCCGGTGACCGGATCGCTTTGCGCGAAGGTGGCTTTGATGATGTTGGGGCCATTGATGGAATAGGCGTAGAAGGCAACTGTTCCGCCCATAGTCACGAGAAAGCAGGCGGCAAGCTCTTTCCAGTAATGGCGCAGCAGTTCGACCATGGATCCCGAGTCTTTGGTTTTCTTGGCCGACTCGATGGCATCCTGGCTCATGGATTCGTCCATGGTGCGGCGCATCCATAAAACGACGAGGGCGCCGACGCCGCCGATGGCGAATGCAAGGCGCCAGCCCCAGTCGCCAATAGCATCTTTCGAAGTGGACAGCATGAGGGCCAGAAACAGAGCCTGCGCCAGCACGTGTCCGCCCACCAGCGTGACGTAATGAAACGATGCGAGAAAGCCGCGATGCTTGGGAACGGCGGCTTCGCTTAAGTAGGTGGCCGACGTGCCGTACTCGCCGCCGGTGGCAAAGCCCTGAAGCAGCCGGCACAGAATCAGGATTACAGCCGCCCACTCGCCAATGGAAAGGCGCGAGGGCGTGAAGGCGATCACGAACGAACATAGCGACATGATGGTCACCGACAGCGCCAGCGCTGCGCGGCGTCCCTTGCGGTCGGCATAACGGCCAAAATACCAGGAGCCAACGGGCCGCATCAGGAAGGTCAGGGCAAAAATTGCCCAGATATAGATGTCGGCGTTCTTGTTGTCCGGACTGAAGAAATGGTGCTCGAACGACGCGGCAAAAACCGAGTAGACATAGACGTCGTACCATTCGACGAGATTTCCGGCAGAGCCTTTGATGGTGTTGGAAACCGAGCGGCGTAAGTCGGACGGGGGATTGGGTGCGTCGATGTCTGCCATATCGCCTTTCAAATTGGAGGGTCTCGAGACAACTTGTGCAAAGACCGTACGCACGTGAAAGCGTGCGCCAATAAATTGTATAAGCTTAGATGGCGGATGTCATCGATCGCGTTCGCGATCCCGTTCGCGGTAGTAGCGGCCGGTCAAGACCAGGACCTCGAAGTGGTGAAGCACGACTTCCTGGCCGCCCCATCCGATGTTGCATTTTCCGCTTAGAAGTTTGCCCGGATGAACACCATTGATGTAGTGGGCTCGGCATATGTACAACGGAACCCTGCCGTTTTGATCCACGCCGCCTCTAACGGCGTTTGCGGGCAACCGGCCTTTCCAGGGCCGCCATTCGACCCCATCGTGCGCATTGGCCGCTGCCTGCAAGGTTAAAGCCGAGCCAAACAGCAGTATTGCCAGGGTCCGCCTCATATTCGATCCATTTCATGTTGCTTTTCGGGATGATTGCCAAGACTAGCAGTCATTGGTTACATGTACAAGATTGGTACTGCATGAAATCAATGCACAAGGATCGAACACCAATCCACGCGGCAGCTTCGGCGCGTGCATTCCTGTTGGCGTTACCTGGACGGAACAATCGTACAGGCGCCTGGCGGCACGACTGGATATTTCAGATAGGCATCGTCCTGAAAAAGTGCCAGCGGGGCGGCACTGCGCCGCTGGCTTCAACATTCAAGACTTGGCTCCTGACTTCGCCTGTCCGCAGAAAGCCGTTCGGCGATCCTCCGCTCGCCACTTCCGACTTCTAATTCAGGGCTGGATCGAGAGTTCTTTTCGGACGATTTCTGCTCCTGCACTTAAGGCGTTTAGCTTGCCTCTTGCTACCGCGCGGGATAAAGGAGCCATGCCGCAGTTGGTGCAAGGATAGAGCTTGTCGGTATCTACAAACTGGAGTGCTTTTCGTAAAGTACTGGCTACTTCCTCCGGCGTCTCGATGGTATTGTTTGCCACATCAATGGCCCCTACCATCACCTTTTTACCCCGAATGAGCTCGATGAGGTCCATTGGAACACGAGAGTTGTGGCATTCCAGGGAGATTATGTCGATATTTGATTTTTGCAGCTTGGGAAATGCTTCTTCATATTGTCGCCATTCCGATCCCAGAGTGTTTTTCCAATCTATGTTGGCTTTGATGCCATAGCCATAGCAAATATGCACAGCAGTTTCACACTTAAGGCCTTCAATTGCCTTTTCTAAAGTGGCAATTCCCCAGTCGTTCACTTCATCAAAGAAAACATTGAATGCGGGTTCATCAAATTGGATAATATCGACACCAGCGGCTTCTAATTCTTTGGCCTCTTGATTGAGGATCTTTGCGAATTCCCAAGCTAGTTTTTCACGGCTTTTATAATGGGCGTCGTAAAGCGTATCGATCATGGTCATAGGACCAGGAAGAGCCCATTTTATGGGTTGTTTGGTTTGCTGGCGTAAAAACCTGGCATCTTCAACAAAAACGGGTTTTTGGCGAGTGACGGCACCAACGACCGTAGGCACGCTTGCGTCATAGCGATCACGAATCCTGACGGTCTCACGTTTTTCAAAATCGACTCCGTCGAGGTGCTCAATAAATGTAGTGACGAAATGCTGACGGGTTTGTTCACCATCACTGACGATATCGATGCCTGCTTGTTGTTGTTCTTGCAGAGACAAACGCAAAGCATCTTGTTTTCCTTCAACCAGCCCCTCATCTTGCAATTTCCAAGGTGACCAAAGCGTCTCGGGTTGTGCAAGCCAAGAGGGTTTAGGCAGGCTGCCGGCAGTTGAGGTAGGTAACAGTTTTTTCATGATGGATATCTTGTGTTCTTAGTTAATCAAAGAGCGTAGTTTGCAGACCATTGATCAAGAATGGTCTGGTATGGTTTGATGAAGTGCTCCTCGGCAAACTTCCCCTGCTCGATGGCTAATTGGCTGCGCTCTTCTCGATCATATACGATTCGAGTTAACGAGTAATCCTGGTGCTTCAAGCTCGGTTGATAGGATTTTCCTGCCGCAGAATTCGCATTGTAAATCTCGGGCCGGTAAATCTTTTGGAAGGTATCCATCGTGCTGATGGTGCTGATAAGCTCGAAATTGGTGTAATCGCTAAGCAAGTCGCCGGAAAAATAAAAAGCCAAAGGCGCAACGCTATTTGGAGGCATGAAGTAGCGAGCCCGCAATCCCATTTTTTGGAAATATTCATCGGTTAAGGAATATGCATCCTGCTGGTACTCAAAACCCAGTATAGGGTGCCGGTTTTCAGTCCGATGATAGGTCTTGCTGCTTGAAACACTTAGGCATATGACAGGTGGCTTACTAAAATTGTTTCTGTAAGTCTTTGAGTTAACGAAGCAATTAAACAGCTTTCCATGCAAGTCGCCGAAATTTTCCGGAATGCTGAACTCGGCTTGTTCCTTATTATGGTTCAGCAGTAATACGCTAAAATCATAATCCCGCAAATAAGACGAAAAATTATTTCCTGCAATGCCCTCAATGCGTTCGTTCGTTTTTCGATCAATAATGCTGGTTTTCAATATTTCAATCAAGGGCAGGGCGTTACCGCCGCTTTCAACATCGATATTCATCTCAACGGAGATGATTTTAAGTTCTACAGCATAACGATCGCCTTTAGGGTTGTCCCAATGTGCCAAGGCATTGAAACGATTGTTGATCATGGTTAGGGCGGCACGCAAGTTCTCTTGGCGATTCTTTCCTCTAGCCAAGTTGGCAAAATTGGTAGTGACGCGCGTATTTTCAGAAGGCTGATAATTCTCATCGAAACAAATGCTCTTGATGGCAAATGTAAAATCGTTATTCATGGTGATCTGTTGCCTTGCTTTCTATGATAAAACCGAAATTCTTTTAGGTTTCCCTGTTTTCTCCGGCCATCTTAGTCAGCGATAGTCATATTTTCATAGTTAATCAGAAATTTTATACTGCGGTGGTGATCGATTAAAAATGATTTGATTTCATTGAACGATTAGTTGCGCTCATGATTGATGTCACAACCATCCTCTGCCTCATTCGATTACGTTGCAAAGTTCCAGATCTGCTCGATGGAATGAACGTCGCCTTTCGGGATTCCCCTAGGTGTTGTCGGTCGCGTCCGCGTCGAAATCGACTTTATCTCTGAAGCGGGATGCACATTGCTGCGCTCACCAATGTCACCGACGAATCCCGGACCATGCTCTCAGGCGGTTTCGCTCGGTAATCCCCCCAGAAAAGGAACGGTCTTAAAGGTAGAATTTTCTAACAGCGGGGTTGTCAGAAATTCCGTGTTCAAGGCGTGTTGAGAATCACGGTGCGGGTCTGACGAAGCGATCTTCATAGAGGATGGCAAACAGAATCATAGCTTGCTTCCAGTCTCTGGCAGGTCGCCCCCATTCAGCGGTGATGTTGCGCAATGCCAGCCAGATCAGTTTAGTGGCGGCGTCATCGCTGGAGAAATGACCTCTGGTCTTGATGATTTTGCGCAGTTGCGCATTGATATTTTCGATGGCATTGGTGGTGTAGATCACTTTGCGCACCTCGGGCGGGAAGCTCCCGGGTTTCCTCTTCCATCGCAGCAAAAGCCGCGTCTTCGGCTTTTTCGTTCGCAGCCCGTTTTAAGGGGTCAGCCGCTTCAGCGGAGCTCAGTTCGTTAGGCAGCATGGCCTGGCATTGCAGCTCATGCCCTGCAAGCAGCGCTTCCTGGTAGCGTGTGAGCAAAGTCGGAGTCATCCACCGCTCCAAAGGCGCTGTCATCGCCTCAGGGTCATCAAAATCGCTTCGTAATGCTTGCAGTCTTGCGGCGAGCTCGTCTCCGATGCTTAAAGTGGACCCCGGAATCGAGACAGCGGTTTAAGCTGTAATCCGATGAGGAAAGCAGCGTGACAGAGGTTAAGAAACGCAAGGTTCACAGCGCAGAATTCAAGGCGAAGGTGGGCATGGAAGCGATCCGCGGGGAGAAGACGCTCAACGAAATAGGACAACAGTACGGTGTGCATCCCGTGGTGGTCAGCCAGTGGAAGAAGGCAATCCAGGAACAGGCAGCCACGCTGTTTGCCAGCAAGCGTGGCCCAAAGCCTGCAGAGCACGCCGACAAGGACCGCTTGTACAGCGAGATCGGGCGCCTGAAGATGGAATTGGATTGGCTCAAAAAAAAGTCCGGACTATGAACGCAGACGTACGGATGAACTGGGTCATGCAGGACACGTCCCTGCCGATTACTCGCCAGTGCGAGCTCGCGCAGGTGCCCCGGGCAACTTTCTATGGCCGCAGGCCCGCCAATCTGGCCAGTGATGAACACTTGCTGTACATGCGGCTGATCGACGAGGAGTACACCCGCCACC
>JACCEN010000004.1 GCA_013416435.1 Alcaligenaceae bacterium
GTCGCTGGACAGCACGAGCATCAAGGTTCACCCGGATGCGGCGGGCGCTTTAAAAAAAACGGCCCGCAGTCCATCGGCAAATCCCGAGGTGGATGGAACACCAAGGTTCATATGGTTGCCGCGGATGCTCGAACGGCCGTGACGTTCTGCCTGTCGCCAGGCCAGGCGCATGATGCGCCTGTAGGACGGCGACTCATCGAAAGTCTTGGGCCTACCAGCAGGCCAGTGCATTTGCTGATGGATCGGGCTTATGAGGGCAACGAGACGCGTCAACTCGCTCTGGATCTGGGATTCATTCCTGTTGTTCCGCCATCTGCCAAACGGCTTGACCCTTGGGAGTACGACCGGGCGATGTACAGGCGACGCAACGAGGTGAAGCGCCTGTTCAGGCGCCTAAAAGGCTACCGGCGCATCTTCTCTCGGTTCGAGAAACTCGATGCGATGTTTCTGGGCTTCCTCAGCTTCGTCCTCGTGGCCGATGGGCTCCGAAGTTTGTGTTAACACGCCCTAGTCTGACACGGGGGGTTACGTATTGGCGTAGTTCTCGGACGCTCGGTGGTTCTGAACTGAAACAGCCCCAAGGATCACTCCAAGGGGCTGTTTTCATACGCCCACCAAAGTAGGCGCTGCTGCCATGCGAGTGCGAATTAACGCAGCAGGGACAGCACGGATTGCGGAACCTGGTTGGCTTGTGCCAGAACCGACGTGCCAGCCTGCTGCAGGATCTGCGCACGAGTCATGTTGGAGACTTCGACTGCGTAGTCGGCGTCTTCAATACGGCTGCGAGCGGCAGACAGGTTGGTGACAGTGTTGGTCAGGTTGGCGATGGTGGATTGGAAACGGTTCTGAACAGCACCCAGTTCGGAGCGCAGGGAGTCAACCTTTTGCAGAGCATCATCCAGCGTCTTCAGCGGGTCTTCAGTCGATTGCAACAGGGCAGCCGCATCTTCGTTGATCAGCGTGGGGTTGCCAGCAGCGGTGTAGGAACGGAACATGACATCACCGGCGGTGTTCTTGATTTCCGTACCATCTGCGTTTGCCGTGTAGTCAGCACCGTTCAACTTGAGCGTGCTGCCAGTTTTGGTCGCGTCCAGCAGATCCAGATCCGTCAGCGTTGCCGCCCTGTTGGTTTCAGTGGCTTTGGTGGTATATCCGCTGTGAACTACAGAGGTATAGAGTGCAGCGCTGGTTTCAATCTTCGCAGAAGTACCATCTGCAGCAGTAGACGCAGAAATTGTGAAGGTAACATCTACACCGTCAACTCTTGACGTGTACACACCATTACCAAAACCGTCAGTAGCTTTACCCGTGAACGAGAAACCATTCCAATCGAAATCGTTACCGTTAGCTGCAACAGCCGCGACAGCAAGGGCTTTTGCATTAGCTAAGTCGGCGGCAGACTCGTTGCCATCAAAGCCTGTAGCGGCAGCTGCAGCAACGTTGGCCTTTGTGGTCGTGGTTACCAGAGCACCTGTGCCTGCCTCGACATAAGCTGCGGCACCACCCTTCGTTACCGCACCGGTATTAATATTCACTTCATAGGTATCAGCACCGATTTTGTAGTTGTCCGTGCCGGTAGCGCCGAATTCGGATACCAGATCACCCACAGTGGCTTGACGAGCACCATCAACGGAGAAACCGCTCAGACCCAGGCTCTTGGAGTCGATTTTTTGCAGGTTGACGTTGATCAGTTCGTTGTCGTTGGCACCGACTTGAATCTTCAGGCTATTGTCGCCAGCCAGCACACGTACACCGTTGAATTGTGTCTGCTCGGAGACACGATCGATTTCTTCCAGGCGCTGGCTGATTTCAGCTTGGATGGATTTCAGGTCGGACTGCGAGTTGGAGCCGTTAGCTGCCTGCACCGATAGTTCACGGATGCGCTGCAAGTTGTTGTTGATTTCGTTCAGCGCGCCTTCAGTGGTCTGAGCAATGGAGATACCATCGTTGGCGTTACGAGTCGCCTGAGTCAGACCCTTGATGTTGGCCGTGAAGCGGTTGGCGATGGCCTGACCAGCGGCATCGTCTTTGGCGCTGTTGATGCGCATGCCGGACGATAGGCGCTCGATAGCGGTGCCCAGGGCGCCTTGCGATTTGGTCAGGTTGTTCTGCGAGACCAGAGCCAGATAGTTGGTGTTAATGACAGACATGGATTTACTCCTGTGAGTGAAAAGACAGCGATCTCTGCTGCCGGTTGACCAGGAAAACCCGTTGCCGGGTGGAATCCTGGCCCTTCACCTGTGTGTTGGGCAGGCCCGGTATTTCCTGTACAGCCTGGTTTACGGTGCCTACCAGCCAAAATTTAGGGTGGGTGGGTCAAACTTTCGGGTTGTTGGCGGCGTTTACACTGCTTGACGAACTTCGCTGCAAGAATCTGGGCATTGTTTGATACCCTGTTGGCTCCATTTACGGATGTCGTGGGCGATTCTTTAGGGCGCATCGCGCTACGCAGTAGAATCGCTGGCATTCCCACCAGGCAATTCTGATTCTGGCTTCTGAACTACATCCATGTTTTTTGCAGACCCGCGCCGCTCGATAGGGGCTCTACTTGGCATGGGGTCAGACCCCGTACGGGGTCTGACCCCGATCATCGCGCTGTGCATGGCGATTTGGGCTCTGCCGGCCCATTCCGCCACCGCGTGCGATGAGGCTCAGAACATTCGCTTGCTGAAACCGGTGGAGCTTACCGCACAGCAGCGGGCGGAGTTTCGAGCCATGCCGCCCTTGAAGGTGTCGGCAGTGGGTGCGCCGCCCATGGCGCGCTACGATGAAGACGGTCAGACCTATAGCGGCATTGCCATAGATGTTTTCTGCTTTATTGCGCAGGAGCTTGGCTTAAGCTTCGAAGTTACCCCGGGCCGGGACCAAACAGTGGCCGAGAAGATCCGGGAGGTTCAGGAAGGGCTTGCCGATGTGTTCATTCCGCTAAGCCATTCGGCCGAACGCGAGAAGCGGGGTTTGTTCACCCTTCCCTATTACGAAAGCCACTATGCGGTCATTGCGCGTCATGGAAGTCGCGTTTCGGTGCATAGCGTGGCGGACCTGGCCAACTATAAGGTGGGGGTCGTGCAAGGGGTGTCGCTGCAGCCCCTGCTTCAGAAGGTCGTTCCCGCAGCTCAATTGATCACCTACAACGACACGACCAGCGACGTGATCTTCCAGGCGGTTCGTGATGGCGAAATCGACGTTGCGGTGTTCAACAAGGTCATTTTTATCGAGAAGCGCTATCGCCAGGAGTTCTTCGATCTGGACGTGGTCCGCACTCTGCACGAGTATCCGCGCGCTTACCGCTATTATTTCAGCCGGTCGCCCGCACACGAGAGCCTGGTCAAGGCGTTCGACCGTTACCTGGCTGTCATCGACGTTTCGGCGTCGGTAATGATCCACGAGGAAGGCGAACGCCATTTCTTCGAGCGCTACATGGCGCAGCGCGATCAGCGGGTGTTGCTGCAATCGGCCAGCGCAGCGGCGGCCTTGCTAGCGCTGGTTTTTTGCCTGGCGCTGCTTCGTTATCGCCGACTGACCAAGCTTTTGGCCGAACGCAACACCCATATCCAGCAGCAGCAACAGGCTTTGCAAGAGGCATACAAGAAGCTGCAGACGCTGAGCCGGACCGATGGCCTGACCTGGCTGTCCAATCGCCGGCATTTCGACCAGATGCTGACCCATGAATACGGGCGCTACCGGCGCACGGGTTCGCCCCTTAGCCTGCTCGTCATCGATGTGGATCATTTCAAGAACGTGAACGATCAGTACGGCCATGCCGTGGGTGACGACTACCTGCGTGCCGTCGCCGGGGTCCTGGAGCGCAGCGTGGCGCGCTCTACCGACCTGGTGGCGCGTTACGGCGGCGAGGAATTCACCTGCCTGCTGCCCGACACGGCGCCGGAGGACGCCTGGGCAGTGGCGCAGCGTATCGCCCAAGGTGTCGCGGATCTGAATCTTCCCAATGCGTCGGTCGTTCCGCCTCACCTGACGCTGAGTATTGGCGTGGCAACCATCCTGGAAGGCGACCCAGGGGCGCAGGAACTGTTTGCGCAAGCGGACGCCCAGCTTTATACCGCCAAGCAGTTGGGGCGGAATCGTGTCCGCGCGACCATCATCGGGCGTGCGGTGTTGCAGAAGCGAGTGGGTTAGCGTTGCGCGCTGAACGGCGAGGCTGTATTGACCCAGAGTTTTCTGCTCCGTTCATGCGGCTAATACGAAGGCTTCAGTGGGTTTTTTAGAACCGACTAAGCAATCGCTTCAAGTCCTTTCTTTTCAATCAAGGACAGTAATTTCAAAGACGTTCCTGCTGGCCGCTTTTCTCCTCGCTCCCACTGACTAACTGAATCTTTTGATATGTTCAGATAGTAAGAAAAAACCGTCTGACTGACGTGTTCACGCTCACGCAGCGCCCGGATCTGGTCCGGAGTAAACTCGTGAATCGGTGTCAGGCAACTATCATCAAACTCACGCATCGTTTTTTTATCGATAACGTCGGCATCGTGGAGATCCGCCGCCATTTCATGGATAGCCGCGGAAACCTTACTCTTGTACACCTTGGCTTTAGTCATGGTTTCACCTCTTCAATTTTCTTGGAAGCCAGCAAGGCATCTATCTGCTTATCCGTCAGAGCAAACATAATTTTGGACAGCTTCTTGAAATCCCGCTCTTCCGCCTTGCTGATGTTATCCAGTTCATTCTTCGTCTTGAATATTCTCAAACCTAGCCTCTTCCCTCAAGCTTGTTAAACTATAGAACTAAGCTCTATATATATCAAGGAAATCGCCGACGCAAAGAACTGTTCATCCAAGGCGTAGACGGCGAAGTGTTCGACCAATGGCCCGGAATCCAAGCGGCGCACGCCCCAAAGCTGGCACGCCAGCGTCGACAATTGAACGACGCCGCGGGTCCGGAAGATATGGCAGAACTATCATTAGGAAACAACATGCGCATGCATAACCCCCCTCACCCGGGCGAGACTCTGCGAGAAGACGTTCTTCCTGCTCTTGGGTTGTCTGTGGCTGAAGCCGCTCGCCAATTGGGCATTAGCCGCGTCACCTTCTCGCGCGTGCTGCATGGTCACGCGGCAATTTCGATCGATTTGGCTCGCCGGCTGGAAGCATGGTTACGCAAGCCCGAAGGCTGCGGCCCAAGCGCGGAAAGCTGGTTGCGCGGCCAGGTTGCCTATGAGCTTTGGCAGGCAGAGCAATCGGGCGATGCACTGGAGGTGGAACCTGCCCACTCCGTATCAGCCTAGCGATTCTCTGTCGCCACGCTACCCAGTTCGAGCGTGATACGCTTCGTCCATCCCATACTGCCGAACTTTCGGATGACCAACGAAGAAGCGCCAGAAGGCTTCAGTAGTTTTGAACGGCACCAGGCCGTAGGCGTCGTCCAGGCGCTTGACCACGTTCAACAAGTATGGAACGGTACCGTATTTGCGCACGGCCTCATTATTGGCATAACGTTCTTCCTGCTGGACAGCGATCATCCATAATAGTGGCCGCCACCATGAGTACGAAAAATCGCAATTTGCGATGATGCTCTTGGAATTCTCCTGGCTGGAAAGCATGGTGAAAAAATTGATCAGTTCATCCAGCTTATAGCGATAGGCCTGTTCTTTAGCGAGGAACTCGTCCAGCGTCTTGCAATAGCTGGCTTTCGAGACCCGTTCCCAGCACTCGGCCGGAAATGCCTGCTGGTCGGCGACAAAGAATCGGCTGACTACAAACTCGCAATAGCGGCTGCTGGCAACGCAAGGAATCAAGACGCTCATGGCGTCATTTTTTACGCCCTGAAAATATTCACTGCAATAGGTCTGGAAGACATCAAGAATTGCTTTCTGGTCGGCATGCATGGCCATTACACGGCTGGCATCGGCCATCATCAGGTTGGCCGATGCCGTCTTTTGCAGCTCGTCGCGAGTTTCCTGGAGCTCGTGAATCTGCAGCCAAATAGTCAGGATGACCCCGCCGAACGCGCATCCCGCGAACAAGGCATTGATTCCGCTGAAGGCATCGGAAAATGGTTGTTGCGTATAGACCCGAATTTCCGGTTGCAGGCCGACCACGATTGCGATGAGCCACACCCCGAAGATGCCGAAGCAGATCATCAGGCCCAGCATAAGCATCTGACGCTTGGTATAAGAAGTTCTCATGCCTGAATTATACGAAATGATTCTAATTGATTATGCTTGAAACAGCATCGCGCGTGTCCGCAGAGCGCGACTGGCTCCCAGAGGAAGAACCGCTCATTCTTACAATATGCCTATCGATATACCAGGAGTAT
This sequence comes from Alcaligenaceae bacterium, assembly GCA_013416435.1. Classification (GTDB taxonomy): domain Bacteria; phylum Pseudomonadota; class Gammaproteobacteria; order Burkholderiales; family Burkholderiaceae_B; genus Parapusillimonas. The sequence continues at coordinate 6,274 of JACCEN010000004.1, forward strand.
GAAATGACCGCCACGGCAACACTGTCAAGCAAGTTTCAGATTTCCATCCCCAAAGCCGTCCGAGAGAATCAGCATTGGGAAGCAGGACAGGAATTCGTGTTTATTCCTAAAGGCAAAGGTGTACTGATCATGCCCGTGCCCGAGCTGGACCAGTTGGCCGGCATTGCCAAGGGTGCGCGCAAGGATGATTTCCGCGATCACAAGGACCGTTACTGATGACCCAGCCATTACGCGTAGTCGACACCTCGGCCTGGATCGAATGGCTTACAGGCAGCACGCTGGGTAGCAGACTCAGTAAGCAGATCCAGACAAATCGAGATGTATCGTGCCGACCATCGTACAACTTGAGTTGTCGAAGTGGCTGACGCGCGAAGTGGGCGAAGGCCAAGTCAATCAGGCAATCGCCTACACGCAGAAGTGCATCGTCGTGCCTCTGGATACGGCCATCGCACTGCCTGCGGCCGACCTGCATCGCGAACACAAGCTAGCCATGCCGACGCGATCGTCTACGCGACGGCGTGCCTGCACGATGCGGACGACGCCAGTCTTCACGCCAATCGTGCCAAAGATCGTCCCAAGGCTCACCATGATGAAGTTGCCGCAGATCGACCAGATTCTCAAGGGTCGCCGTATAAGAACAGAGCGTGCACGGCGGAAGGAACGGAGATGTCTGTTGGTACTCTCGCAAAGCAGTCAGCTCTTCCAGGGACAGATACAGCGCTTCAACGCCTTCGCGATTAAAGCGTCCCCCTCTGTTGGCAGCCCCCGCGCCACTGGCAGGTCTGCTGGCCCATCTGGGCGTGTGTGCGCGATAAAGTGTTGTTCCAGCAGGTAGATGAGTCAGCATCATCCAACGAACCCTGAAGTAATCGACTCCAGATAGCTGATCGCATCCTCGGTACGTCCTTCCTGTAACAGTTGCCAGATGGTCTTATGACGAAACTCTGGGATGGGCTGGTTTTTAATGAGAAAAAAAGCCCGCTCTGCGTCCGGTTGCACTTCCATGGTCGCCGACAACACACGCATCAAATCCCGCAGCGCGGCCTGCAGTTTTGGGGATTCTGGATGGGTTCGCATGGTATTGCGATGAACACCGGCCAAAGCGGCCAAGTCCTGCTGCAGCAACCCCATAAGTGGTGCTGTTTAGTCAGCACCACCTAGACCGGACGCAACTCACCCAGCATCGCTTCTACCATCCCCCTCACATAGGGTTGAATCCCCGCAGCGGTGGCTGGCAAATAATCGAACGGCAGTGCTTCCTGCATATAGCTGCTTTGCGTCATTTCCAGCTGGATGGCGTGTATGTTCTGCGCCGGGCGCCCATAGTTCCGGGTAATGTACCCGCCGGTGAAGCGGCCGTTCAGTACGGCGGTGTAGCCGCCCTGCTCCGCCGTTTTGGCGACCTTCAGCACGGCCTGCACCACGCGGTCGTCGCAGCTTGATCCCTTGCCGGTCCCCAGGTTCAGGTCGGGCAGCTTGCCTTCGAAGAAACGGGGCAGCACGGATCGTATGGAGTGCGCATCCCAAAGCGCGGCCACGCCGTGCTTGGCTCTGATCCGTGTCAGTTCGCGATCCAGCGCCTCGTGATAGGGCCGCCAGACGGCTTCCCGGCGGGCTTGCACTTCCTGGTCGTCGGGCTCCTGGCCCGGAAGATAGACGGGGGTGTCGTCGAAGGTATCCACCGGGCACAGGCCCGTGACGCTCTGGCCCGGATACAGGCTGGATCCGTCGGGCGGGCGGTTCAGGTCGACGACGTAGCGCGAGTGCGTGGCGACGAGCACGGATGCGCCCAGCTCGTCGGCGAAGTCGTACAGGGTTTCCAGATGCCAATCGGTGTCCGGCACGTGGCGCGCTTCGTCCGTCATGCGGGCGGCAATGCCGGCCGGCACGTAGGTGCCGACGTGCGGCATCGAGATCAGCAGCGGCGCCGTGCCTTGGCGAAGGATGAAGGCCGGCTTGTCGGTAATGGAGGTTTTCATGAGTTATGCCTTATTGAAACTGGGTAAGCGCGCTACGCGCGGCGGTGAAACCGGCGGCTGCGTCGTCGTGCAGCGCGTGCCGTCCGTCGTCCACACGGCAGTTTCCGGCTTGCCAGACCTGGCGGACGGCGGAGCTTCGGGCGCTGGCAAACACGTGCGCCGACAGCATGTCTTGCGGATCCAGGCCCGATAGCGCAACGTGCCGCGCATCCAGGACGACGAAATCCGCCGACTGGCCCGGGGCCAGCCCGGCGACGGGTCTTCCCGCCGCCTGCGCCCCGCCGGCGACGGCCGCCAGCACGGAGGCCGTCGCCACCTGCGGTTGCGCTTCGTCAGCAATGATATTGCGTTGCCGTGTTGCCAGGCGCTGCGAATACTCCAGCAGCATCAGCTCTTCGGCGGCGTTAACGCACGCATGGCTGTCGGATCCTATGCCCCAGCGCCCTTCTCCTTGCCGCCACTGCGCCAGGTCGAAGATGCCGTCGCCCAGGTTCGCCTCGGTCGTGGGGCAAAGGCCGGCCACGGCGCCGCTGCGCGCCGCCGCAAGCGCCTCGTCGCCGGTCATGTGCGTGGCATGCACCAGGCACCACCGCTCGTTCACCGGCGCCGCATCCAGCAGCCACTGCACGGGACGCCGGCCGCTCCAGGCGATGCAGTCGTCGACTTCCTTGGTCTGCTCAGCGATATGGATGTGGATGGGGGCGGCTGGATGGATCGCATCCAGCCCCGCCAGCGATTCGCGCAAGGACGTCGGTGTCACGGCGCGCAGCGAGTGGGGCGCGAGCCCCAGCTGCGCGTCTTGCGCCTGGCACTCGGGAAGCAAGCGCTCCAGCAGCCGCAACATGTCATCCGTGCTCTGGACGAAACGGCGCTGGCCTTCGGTGGGCGCCCGGCCGCCGAAGTTGCTGTGCTGATAGAGCACCGGCAGCAAGGTCATGCCGATGCCGGCGCGGCGCGCCGCCCGCAACAGGGCCTGGCTGAGCGCCTGCGGCTCCGCATAGGGCCGGCCTGCCGGGTCATGATGCAGGTAGTGGAATTCGCAGACCGAGGTATAGCCGGCTTCCAGCATTTCCACATACAGCCAGGTGGCGATGGCTTCCAGCTGTTGCGGCTGGATGCGGGCGGCGAAGCGGTACATCAGGTCTCGCCAGCTCCAGAAGCTGTCGGCGTCTTGAGCCCTGAATTCGGTCAGGCCGGCAAAGCCCCGCTGAAAGGCGTGCGAATGCAGGTTGGGCATGCCCGGGATCACGGGCCCGGGCAGCACGGTGCAGCCGTCGGGCGCGTCGCAATCGGCTTGGATGCGTGCCAAGGCGCCGTCTGCTTGCCATTCGAGCAGAACACGCTTGGCCCAGCCGGTGGGCAGCAAGGCGGCTTCGGTCCATGCTTGCTTGATCATGATGCCTCCGTACTGTCTACGGTCCGGATCCTGCCCTGGCGGACGATGGTCCGGACGGGCCGCTGGCCGAACCAGTAGGCGAGCTCGGCAGGGTCTTGCAGATTCCAAAGAACGAAATTCGCGGCCTGGCCGACAATGACGGCGCCATGGCTGTGCTGCAGGCCCAGCGCCCGCGCGGCATGCCGGGTGACGCCCGCCACGGCTTCCGGTACGGTGAGGCGGAACAGCGTGCACGCCATGTTGACCATCAGCAACAGGCTCAAGGCGGGCGACGTGCCGGGATTGTGGTCGGTGGACACGGCCATGGGCACACCCGCCTGCCGCAGGGCGGATATCGGCGGGACCTGGGTATCCCGCAAGGTGTAAAAGGCGCCGGGCAGCAACACGGCAACCGTCCCGGCCTGGCGCATGGCTTCTATGCCTTTGGCCGAAAGATGCTCGATGTGATCGCAGGACAATGCCCCGTAGCGGGCGGCCAGCGCGGCGCCGTCCATGTCGGACAGCTGCTCGGCATGGAGCTTGACCGGCAGGCCCAGCGCTTGCGCGGCGCGAAAAACCTGTTCGGTTTCGTCCAGATTGAAGGCGATCTTCTCGCAAAAGACGTCTACGGCGTCGACCAGGCCTTCCCGCGCCAGCGCCGGAAGCATGACTTCGCACACCATGCGTATGTATTCCCCGCTGCGCCCGGTGTATTCGGGCGGCAGCGCGTGGGCGCCAAGAAAAGTCGTCTTGACGGTAATCCCGAAGGCGTCCGCCAGGCGTCGCGCCACGCGCAACTGCTTGCGCTCGTGCTCAAGGGCCAGCCCGTAGCCGGACTTCACTTCGATGGCGCACACGCCCTCGGCCAATAGCGTCTGAAGGCGCCGTGCCGAGGATGCGAAGAGTTCGTCTTCAGACGCATCGCGCGTGGCGCGCACGGTTGACACGATGCCGCCGCCCGCCCGCGCCACTTCTTCGTAGCTGGCGCCCGCCAGGCGCATGGCGAACTCGTTGGCACGCTGCCCCCCATACACCAGGTGGGTATGGCAATCGACTAGCCCGGGCGTCGCCAGCGCACCGCCGCCGTCGTGCCGAGGCAACGCTTCGAACCGGGAGGGAAGATCGGACCGGACGCCGGTCCAGGCGACAGACCCATCCTGCACGACGATGACGGCATCGTGGAGCACGTCCAGCGCATCTGCGCCGGGGTGAGACAGCAAGCGCAAGGAGTGCCAGATACCATCGGCGCTGGGCGCGCCGGACTCGGATTGCATCATGGACATGCATCGTCCCCTTGTAATTCAATGGCCACCCACAGCAGGGCCGATTGCTCTTCCAGCGGTACCAGATCGAACAAGGCGCCGGCTTCCGCGCCGTGCCACCATGCGCCATGCCCGGCGCCGATCTCTTGCGCGAACCCGTCGCCGCAGGAGATACGCCATCGACCTTCGGCAACCAGCACGAGGCCCTGGGGCGGCATGCGCATGGCGGCGTGCCGGCGCAATCCCTGGACCTCGGCCTTGGCCCGGCCGCGCCGCGTCATGATGTTGAAGTCCCTGGACGGCGCCCCGCCGATCGAGCAATGGACGGCGGCTTCGCCGGGAAAGGCGTAGGCCAGCAGGGGTTGATCGAGTGCATGGTCGATTCCCGCATCGCCGGCGGTCAGGCGCACGCCCGGCCCTTCCAGCAGCGCGATGACACGGTCCACGTTTTCAAAGGCGGAGAACGGCCCATCGCTTGCGATGGTGGCAATGCTGGCGCGCCAGAGGAAATCGTCCAGCGTTGCGCCGGCCGGCCAGCGGGCAAGCTCCTTGGTGCTGCCGCCCCCGTTCTTCCAGGGCATATCGGGCAGATCGGCGCAGTTGAAATCGTGCCAGTTCATGTCGCGGGATACCTTTACTTCACCATGGGCAGGTTCAACGCATGCTTCTTGGCGGTGGCCACTGCGATGTCGTAACCCGCATCCGCGTGGCGCATGACGCCGGACGCGGGATCGTTCCACAATACGCGGCCGATGCGCTTAGCCGCGGCGTCGGTGCCATCGCATACGATGACCATGCCCGCATGCTGGGAATAGCCCATGCCCACGCCGCCGCCGTGATGCAGGCTGACCCAGGTCGCTCCGCCCGCCGTGTTCAGCAAGGCGTTGAGCAAGGGCCAATCCGATACGGCGTCGGTGCCGTCCTTCATGGACTCTGTCTCGCGGTTGGGGCTGGCCACGGAACCCGTATCCAGATGATCCCGACCGATGACGATGGGTCCCTTCAGCTCGCCGTTCTTGACCATTTCGTTGAATGCCAGCCCTGCCAAGTGGCGCTCGCCCAGGCCCAGCCAGCAGATGCGCGCCGGCAGGCCCTGGAACGCGATCCGTTCGCGGGCCATGTCGAGCCAGCGGTGGGTATGCTTGTTCTCCGGAAACAGTTCCTTGATCTTCGCGTCGGTCTTGTAGATGTCTTCGGGGTCGCCGGACAAGGCCACCCAGCGGAACGGCCCCTTGCCCTCGCAGAACAGCGGTCGGATGTACGCGGGAACGAAACCCGGGAAGTTGAAAGCGTCCTTCACGCCTTCGTCATAGGCGACCTGGCGGATATTGTTGCCGTAGTCCACCGTGGGTATGCCCATGGACTGGAAGTCCAGCATCGCGCGCACGTGCACCGCGCAGCTTTGCGCCGCGGCCCTCTTCAGCTTTGCGTGCTGCGCGGGGTCGGACGCTGCCGCGCGCCATTCCTCTATGGTCCAGCCCGACGGCAGATAGCCATTGATCAGGTCATGCGCCGACGTCTGGTCGGTGACCAGGTCGGGCTTGGGACCCCCTTCCCTGGCGCGCTTGACCAGTTCGGGCAGGATGTCGGCCGCGTTCCCCAGCAGGCCGATGGAGACGGCTTCGCCTTTCGCCGTATGCTGCTGTATGAGCTCAAGCGCGTGATCGATGTCCCGGGCCTGCTTGTCCAGATAGGACGTGCGCAGCCGGAAATCCAGGCTGCTCTGCTGGCACTCGATGGCCAGCACGCAAGCGCCCGCCAGTACCCCGGCCAGGGGTTGCGCGCCGCCCATGCCGCCCAGGCCGGCGGTGAGTATCCACCGGCCTTTGAGATCGTTGTCGTAGTGCTGGCGCCCCGCTTCGACGAAGGTTTCGAAGGTGCCCTGGACGATGCCCTGAGCGCCGATGTAGATCCAGCTGCCGGCCGTCATCTGCCCATACATGAAGAGGCCTTTGCGGTCCAGCTCGTTGAAGTGTTCCCAGTCTGCCCATTTCGGCACCAGATTGGAATTGGCGATCAGGACCCGGGGCGCATCGGGATGCGTCTTGAACACGCCCACCGGCTTGCCGGACTGGACCAGCAGCGTTTCGTCGTCTTCCAATGTCTTGAGCGTCGCCAGTATCTGGTCGAAGCACGCCCAGTCGCGCGCGGCGCGGCCGATGCCGCCGTATACCACCAGGTCCTGCGGCCGCTCGGCCACGTCCGGATGCAGATTGTTTTGTATCATGCGAAACGGCGCCTCGGTCAGCCAGCTCTTGCAATGGAGCGTGCTGCCAGTGGGCGCCGCGATGCGGCGTTGCGGGTCATGGCGGGGATCCGCCTGCTTGGTGGGTTCGGTAGCAACGGTAGTCATTTCAGTATCCTGTTCTTGCAAATCATCATCTAATTTCGGGGTAGCCGGCACTCAGCGCCTGCTCCGCCACGCACAACGTGACCCGGTAGGCCTCCACGTCGGGCGGAACGCATTTCTCTACATGCGCCCGCCGCAGTAGCGCGGCGCCGTCGGGGTCCTTGTGCATGGCGGTCAGCGCTTCAGCGAGCGCCGACGCGGTTTGCCGGTCGACGTCGGGCGAGCACACCAGCAGCGGGTTGGGGGTCCAGGGCGTGTAGGCAATAGTGCGCAAGCCTTGCAAAGCAAGCGGGTCATGGGCGCGCAGCAGATCGAGATACCAGCCGTCGATTGCCGTCAGGTCGATTTCCCCTTCCTGCAGCGCACGGATGAGGCCGCGCGGATTGCCATACGGGCCCTTGGACTCGCTGAATAAATCGGCACCGCGACGCCGGGCATGATCCTTCAGCACACCGCGAGGCGCGTTCCAGCCGGATTGCGAATCCTTCACCATCCAGCCGTAGCGCGATCCAAAGGCATCCTCCAGCGTCGTCCATGGCGCGTCGTCACGCACCAGGAATTCGCTGCGATAGCGGGCAAGGCCGCCATATTCAGGCCAGGCGGGCACGACGCTCGCCACGGCCTGGAAGCTCTTGCCGTCGCTCAATGCCTGGGCGAACGGCCATCCGCACATGAAAGCGCCGCATAAGCCGGGCCGCTCCCAAAGCTCGCCGACAGGCGTCGGCCAGCCGTGCGTAATGAACTCCACCTGCAGGCCGGCCTGCAGGTAGGCCGCTTTCAATACCGCCGTCCAGGCGTCGCGCGCCGCAGGCGTGACATCATACAGGCGGGTAGAGGTGATCAGCATGTCAGTAGCGGGCAAAGTTCAATGTCTGCCCCAGCCCCATGCCGCGCGCTTTGTCCAGCATGGCCTGCCCCAGGGCGATGTCGGTGATGGACAGCCCGCGATGCCAGAACAGGATGTTTTCCTGGTCGTTCTCGCGTCCCGGTTTCAATCCTGCGACGATCTGGCCGAGTTCGGCATGCAGGTTTTCCTCGGTGACCCGGTCGCTGTCCACATGGGCCCTAAGCGCCCCGAAAGGCAGGCCCTTGCGGCATTGGCTCCAGTCATCGACGACGACCTTGCTCATGATGTCGGTCAGCGAGAGCTCGACCGCGCTCATCGTGCCGTAGGGCATGACCAGTGCGCCCGGCTTGATCCATTCCGTCTTGAGCAAGGGAGCCGGCTCGGGCAGGCGCGATGCCTCGACCACGATGTCGGCGTCGCGCACGCAGGATTCCCAGTCCTCGACCACCTTGACCGGCTTGCCCAGATCGCGCGAAAGGCGCTCGCCGAAGGCATTGCGGCTTTCTGGACGACGGGAATGCACGCGGATCTCGTCGAAGTCGAACAGGCTGTCCAGCAAACGGACGTTCCAGTACGAAGTGCCGCGCGCGCCGATATGGCCCAGCACCTTGCTGTTCTTGCGGGCCAGGTGCTTGGCGCCCAATGCGGTCATGGCGCCGGTGCGCATGTCGGTGATGGACGTGGCATCGACGATGGCAAGCGGCTTGCCGGTCTCGGGGTCGAACAGGTTCAGGATCGCCATCTCCGAGGGCAGGCCCTGCTTGTAGTTGTCGACGAAGTCGCTGACGACCTTCACGCCGGCCACTCCAAGTGGTTCGACGTATCCGCGCAGGACGTTGAAATGGCCCTTGTCCGAGGATTCCGGCACGAGATGCACGCGAGGTTCCACAACCGTTTTGCGGCGCCCCTGGGCGTCCAGCACTTTCTCCACCGCCACCAGTATTTCCTGGTCGGTGAGACCCAGGGCGGCGATGTCCGGCCCGTTCAGATAGGTGATGTCAATGGATTGCATGTTCCTGATTCTCCTTCGATTCCTGGATTGCTTATTGAATTGGCTTGATGTTGGCCTTGCGGACGATGTCCGACCATTTTTTGGTCTCGTCCCGAATTAAGGTGGCGAACGCATCGGGCGGGATGCCGGAGGGCGTGACGCCAAGCTGGGCGAATTTTTGATGGATGTCCGGGTCCTTCAAGACCTGGCCGATGTCGGTCGCCAGCCTCTGGATGGCGGCGTCCGGCGTGCCCGTAGGAGCCACGAGCCCGTACCAGGACGTCACGTCGAAGCCCGGGTATCCGCTTTCGGCGACCGTGGGCACGTCGGGCAGCACAGGCAGCCGGTCGGGACCGGCAATGGCGATGGCGCGCAGTTTTCCGGCCTGAATATGGGGCACGACGGTCGACACGCCTGCGAACATGACATTCACGACGCCGCCCACCAGATCGTTGACCGCAGGCGCCATGCCGCCATAGGGGACATGAAGCATGGCAAGGCCGGCCTGCTGGTTGAAGAGTTCGCCCGCCAGATGGGCGCCGCTGCCCACGCCGGGAGAAGAATAGCTGAGGCTGTCGGAATTCTTCTTGCCATAGTCCACCAATTCTTTGACCGAATGCACGTCCAGCTTGCTGTTGACGACCAGTACATTGGGCGACGTGGCCAGCAGGGTGACCGGGGTGAAGTCCTTGGCCGTGTCGAACGGCAGGTTGGTGAACAGCAAAGGATTGACCGTCAGGTTGCCCGCCGGCGCCAGGGCAAGCGTATAGCCATCGGCTTTCGCCCTGGCCACGCTGTCCATGCCGATATTGCCGGATGCGCCCGCCGTATTCTTGATGATCACGGGCACATTCCATTTCTTGCCGAGCTTCTCGCCGACCATGCGCGGCAAGGCATCGGCCACGCCGCCCGCCTGGTAGGGGACGACGATGGTCACGGCCCGATTCGGGTAATCGGCTTCCTGGGCCTGCACGGCGGCGACGCCGGGCGCGGCCATCGCGAAGGCGGCCAACAGGGTGGGAATGATCTTCATGGCATTTCCTCTTAATAGTTGCCCGGCGGACCGGGCTGTGTTGCCGCCCGCGTCAGGCCACGGAAAACTTTCCGATGATGCGGTAGCAGTTACCGGGGTGGTACAGGTTGGCCAGCGATGCGACCTTGTCCTGCGAAATGGTTCGGCGCGATATCTTCAGCAAGGCCGCATTGACCGCGATGCCCAGGTGCGTCGCCATCGTTTCATCCGCATTGACCGCCTCGACCACCTGTTCGGCGGCGGTCAACGGCGCATGCTTGAAGAGGTAGCTGGACGGCGTCTGCTTGCCCAGGTCCAGGGTCATGAATTCGGGCACGACCTCCGGATTGACGAAACGTTCTTCGAACTGGACCGGCGTGCCGTTTTCGTAATGGACCAGCTTGCACTGGAACACGCGTGCGTTGTGCTCGATGCCCATGGCCGCGGCGACGGCCACACTCGCGCGTATCGTCTTGCGCGACAGCAGCACGCTATGGTGCACGTGGCCGCGGCTGGCGATCTCTTCGTAGATGTCCTTGATGGACAGGATATTGGACATGGGTTGAAGGTCCGCAACATAAGAACCGGACCCATGCCTGCGCGCAATCAGCCCTTCGGCCTGAAGCTCCTGCAGCGCGCGGCGCACGGTCATGCGCGCGCACTGGAAGCGTTCGGCCAGCTCGCGCTCGGACGGCAGCTTGAAGCCCGGCTTCCAGCCGCCGTTCTCGATCGCGCGGCGCAGCTCCGACTCGACATCCTCGTAGATGGCTTTCTGCTTTTCGTTGTCACTCATCGCTGTCCGTCCTGGCCAGATGAGCCTTCAATGCCTGCATGGTGATATGGCCGATTTCGCCGCCCGCCGAGTCCCGGACGCCAAGCACGTCGCTGCCGGATTCAAGCAGCATGGACAATGCGATGCTGGCAGGGCTGCTGTCTTGGATCACGGGGCTGTTTGCCGCGGCGGGCCCTGGGATGCATACGTCTTTGGCGGTAAGCAGGGCCAGCCGCTTGAGCGATCGGCCGCTGCCCAGGAACGAGGCTACGAAGTCGTTGGCCGGGGAATCCAGCAGCGCGTCCGGCGTGTCGACCTGCAGCACTTTCCCTTCGTGCAGGATCGCGATGCGATCGCCCATTTTCAGGGCCTCGTCGATATCGTGGGTTACCAGGACGATCGTCTTTTTGAGCTTGCGCAGGATGTTCAGGAACTCATCCTGCAGATTCACGCGGTTGATGGGATCGATGGCGCCGAAGGGCTCGTCCATGAGCATGACGGGCGGGTCCGCCGCCAAGGCCCGCGCGACGCCCACGCGCTGGCGCTGGCCCCCGGAAAGCTCGCGCGGGTAACGGTCGCGGTACTGGGCCGGTTCGAGCCCCACCAGCGTCAGGAGCTCGTCGATGCGTTCCTGTACGCGCGCGGGCTTCCAGCCCAGCAGCCTGGGTACGGTGGCGATGTTGTCGGCGATGCGCTGATGCGGAAAGAGGCCGACCTGCTGTATGACGTAGCCGATATTCCTCCGCAGTTCGACGGGATCCTGCCGGCTGACGTCGCGGCCGGATACTTCGATACGGCCCGAGTCCGCTTCGATCATTCGATTGATCATCCGCAGCGTGGTCGTCTTCCCGCAGCCAGACGAGCCGATCAGCACGCACAGCTCGCCTTCCGGTATGTCGAGGTTCAAGCCGTCGACGACCGGGCGCGGAGTGCCCGCGAACTGTTTCTTCAATCCTTCTATGCGTATCATGACGTTCTGATTCCTCTGGGTGTCATGGTTTTCTGCAAGGCCCCGAACAGGGCATCGACGGCGATGGCCAGGACGGTGGCCGGTATGGCGCCCACGAGCAGCATGGGCATGGCCATCATGGCCACCCCGCTGGTGATGAATTCCCCGAATCCGCCGCCTCCGATGTAGGCCGCCAGCACTGCGCCGGAAATGACCTGTACCGCCGCGGTCCGCAGGCCCGCGAACACCATGGGCAAGGCCAGGGGCAGGCGCACCTGCCGGGTGATCTGGGATTCGCGCAGGCCGACGCCGCGCGCGGCGTCGATCGTGTCGGCGTCCACCCCGACGAACCCCACATAGGTGTTGATGAGGATGGGCGGCACGGCCAACAGCGACAGGGCAAGCAAGGACGGAACGAATCCCGTGCCCAGCAAGGGCATCGCCAGGGCGAGGATGGCCAGCGACGGAACCGTGCGTCCCACGTTGGCGATATTGATGGCCAGCAGCGTGTAGCGGCCTGAAAGGGCGAGCCATATACCGGCGGGAATTGCGAACACCGAGGCGAGGAGCAAGGCGGAGAAAGACAGGTTGATGTGCCGGATTCCCGCATCGATGACGCGATCGCTGTTGTTCTGCACGAAGTGCAAGGTTTCGAGCAGCAGGCTCATAGCGCGCGCCTCCCCAGGCGGGTTTCGACGTGCGCGAGCGACACATCGACGACCACCGACAGCAGGCAGGCGGTCAGCGCGCCCACCCAGATCTTGGGCGCGTGATCACTGGCCATGCCTTCGAAAATGAGCTTGCCCAAGCCGCCCGCATTGACGTAGGCCGCCACCACCGTGACGCTGATGACCGTTACGGCCGCGACCCGCAGGCCGGCGACGATGGCCGGCATCGCAAGCGGCAGCTCCACCTTGGCCAATACCTGCCATGAGGTCATGCCCGTGCCTTTGGCGGCGTCGACGATGTCCGGCGCCACCCCTTGAATGCCCGCCATGATGTTGCGCGTGAGCACCAGCAGCGAGAACATCACCATGGCGATGATCGCATTGGTGCGCCCCAGCCCGACGATGGGAATGAGCAAGGCCAGCAGCGCCATGGTCGGTATGGTGTACAAGGTGCTGGTGATGCCAAGAATCAGGCCGCGCGCCCTGGGGTGGCGCGCCGCGAACACGCCCAGGGGAAAAGCCACCGCCAGCGAAATCACCAGGGCCGAGCCGGATATCGCGATGTGCTGCCACAAGGCGACGGCTACGTTCTCCCAATTACGCATCAGCCAATTCATGGCGCCACCTGCTCAGGCAGGCCAAAGGGCCGTTCACGCAGCATGCCGATGATCTCGTCCATGTCGATACCCAGAGGACGATCGGTGTCCAATACGGAAACCCGTTCGCGGATGCGGGCATAAGTGTCGCGGGTGCCGGCGCCCTGGGGCGAGACTTGCGCAAGATCCACGGCCTGGGCGGCGCTCAGCATTTCTATCGCCGCAATCATCGTTACGCGTTCGGCAAGGCGTGCCGTTTTGGCGGCCACCCCCGGCGCCATCGGCGCATGGTCTTCCGCCCCTTCAGAAACCGGAAAGAAGTCCAGGCAGGCGAGATTGGCCAGATGCCGTACTTCGTTCCATAGCGCGGTCAGCGTTTTCTGGACCGTTGCGAACCCCGAGTGTTCCGGCCCGTGCTTGGTGAGCTGCATGGGAAGCCCACTGGTGGCGGGGGAATACAGCCGCAGGCAACGCTGCACCGAGGCTGAGGCCGCCTGCGCCAGCGAGGCGCCAAGCGATTCGAGGCTGAGCGCAAGGCCTGGAATGTGAAAATTGCTGCTTGATAGAAGCGCGTCGGGGTCCTGGACCACCAGCGGGCTGTCGCCGGAGCCGTTCAGTTCGCATTCGATGTGCTCGCGCAGCCCCTGCCTTGCCCAGAGCACCGCGCCGTGAATCTGGGGGACGCAGCGTATCGAGAGAGGATCCTGGACCCGCCGGGCGGCGCCCTTTTCCCATAATGCGCTGCCGTCCAGCAATGCCCTGATCTGCGCTGCGCTGGCCTGTTGGCCGGGAGTCGGCCGCGCCGACTGCACGCGCTCATCCAGCGGCGACAGGTTGGACCGGAATCCTTCCATGGTCAGCGTGGCGGCACGGTTCAAGTTGGCAAGCGCCTGGCTCGCCTTGTCGAAGGCCTCGATCGCGCAACTGACGGACCAGGCGTTGGAGCTGATCAGCGCCAGGCCATCTTTGGGTCCGAGGACGGCCGGCGCCAGGCCGGCGTCGGACAGCGCTTGCGCGGCATCGATCTCTTTGCCGCCCACGCGCGCCCTGCCCTGGCCCATCAAGACCAGCATGGCATGCGACATGGCGGGCAGGTCGGCGACCCCGATGGAGCCGACCGATGGAATGACGGGGCAGATACCCGAGTTGAGCAGGGCCAGCAGCGCATGGAATACCGAAGGCGAAATGCCCGATCCGCCTGTGCTCAGGCCCGCAAGCCGCGTGAACAGCACGCCGCGCACGAGCTCGTCGGACGCGGCCTCCCCGATGCCGACGCTGCGGGCGCATATGGCACGGGCCTGATAGGCCTGGAGCTCGGACGGCATGATGGCCTTGCCCACATTGGCCCCCAGCGCGGTCGTCAGGCCGTAGACCGGAGTGCCGGACTCGACATGCTTTTCTACCACACGGCGCGCTTGCTCGAGCCGATGCAGCACGGCGGGCTCGAACGAGATCAGAGGATGCGAGCGCATGACGTGCAGCACGTCTTCCACGCGCAAATCGCGATTGCCCAGGACAAAGGAAGGCTGGTCTGGCGTAGGACTCATCATGCTTACTTCGCGATTCCCTTGGTCTTAAGGAAATCCCTAGCCACATCGGCGGGTTCCTGCTTTTCGCCGTCGACCAAGAAGTTCAAGCGCGACATGATCTCGTCGCTCAGCATCGCGCTGACCTTGTTGGCCACTTCCGCCACTTTCGGGTTCTTCTCGATGACATCCTTGCGCACCACCGGCGCGACGAAGTAAGGCGGCCAAAGCTGCTTGTCGTCCTTCAGGCGCACCAGGCCCATGGCGCTGATCATGCCGTCCGTGGCATAGCCATTGACGACCTGCACCTGGTTGTCCTTCAGGGCGCGATAGCGCAAGCCGATGGCAAGCTGCTGATCGGACTTGAAGTTCATGCCGTATTTTTGCTTCAGGCCTGGGATGCCGTCCTCACGGTCACGGAATTCCGGGCCGGCGCCCAGTGTCCACTTCTGCGCATGGGTAGCCAGATCGGACAAGGTGGCGACACCGTTCTTTTTTGCCACCTCGGGCATCATGACCAGCACATACGTGTTGTTGATCGGCGCCTGGTCGAGAACGGCGACCCCCTGCGTGGCGTAGGCCTGCTTTACCCGCTCGTAGACGGCATCGGGGTCGGTCATGACTTTTTCCTTCAACACGGCCAACAGCATGGTGCCCGTGTATTCAGGATAGAAATCGATCTGGTTTTCAAGCAGCGCCCGGTGAGCGATGAGCGTGCCGCCCAGGTTGAGCTTGCGTTCCACCTTCATGCCCTCGGCTTCGAAGGCCTGGGCATAGATCTCGGCCAGGACGTATTGCTCGGTAAAGTTCTTGGACCCCACCCTCACGGTATCGGCCGCCGCCGACGCGGAGCCCAGCGCAGTCGCCAAGCCCATTACCAACAAAGCCATACCTCGGCGCATACCGCCGTTCGCTAACAAAGCCATGATTTCGTTCCTATGCCTTACCTGCTTGTTTGATGGAAGCAACATGTGTTCAACCTTCAACTGGTACGTACCATTCTAAACTGGTACATACCACTTTGGATGAATCGTAATATCAATAGACTCTGCGATCCAGACCGTAGAAACCCTTAGCGGCACGTGTATACTTCAGTTACAAACCTGATCGCCCTGCTTCACCATCGCACTGAATCCAGAGACACAAGATGAAAACTCATAAGAAGTTCTTGCTGCTGTCCTTGCTGGTATTGGCCGCTTGCGGCGACGGCGGAAACTCGAATTCCACCTCCTCCATTCCGCCTGAAAACGTCACGCGCGCCTTGGCGCAGCTCGATGAAATGGCCGCCGAGGTATTCACGCGCTCCGGTGTCCCGGGCATGGCCATTTCGGTGGTGCATCAGGGAAAAATCGTCTATGCCAAGGGTCTCGGTGTACGCCGGCTGGGGGAGCCCGCAGCCATCGATCCGGATACGGTGTTCCAGCTGGCCTCTGTCTCCAAGTCCATAGGCGCGACGGTGGTCGCGGCTCAGGTGGGAAGCGGGCTGGTCTCGTGGGACACCCCGGTCGTTCAGCATCTGCCATGGTTCTCGCTGCACGATCCCGCCTCGACGGCTCGGGTCACCGTGGGCGACCTGTACTCGCATCGGTCGGGATTGCCGGATCACGCCGGCGATGAGCTGGAAGAAGTGGGCTACGGCCGCAGGCAAGTCCTGGAGCGCCTGCATCTCCTGCCGTCGGCGCCTCTGCGTTCGCGCTATGCCTATACGAATTTCGGCTTGACCGCGGCGGCGGAGGCGGTCGCCGTGGCTTCCGCCACCGACTGGGAAAGCCTGTCCGACCAGGTGCTTTACCGTCCGCTGGGCATGCGGGCCACGAGCTCGCGTTATGCGGACTTCATGGCCCGCAGCAATCGGGCTGGTCCGCATATTCTCGTCAATGGAATATTCCAGTCCGGGCCCCAGCGGCAACCGGATGCGCAGTCGGCAGCAGGCGGCGTCAGTTCCAGCGTACGCGACATGGCGGCGTGGATGGCCATGGTTCTGCATGAAGGCAAGCACGAGGGCCGGCAGATCATTCCCCGCGATGCCCTGCTGCCCGCCTTGACGCCGCAGGTCGAATCCTCCCCTCCCACCGAAAGCTCACCCGCGGGCCATTATGGCTATGGGTTCAATATTTCAAGCTCCGCCGCGAGCGGCAAGCAGCTCAGCCATTCCGGCGCCTTCATACTGGGGGCGGGTACGACGTTCAACCTGCTGCCGGCCGCCGACACCGGCATCGTGGTGCTGACCAATGCCGCACCCGTCGGCGCGGCCGAGGCGGTCAGCATGATGTACATGGACATGGTGCGCTTCGGACACCTTACGCGGGATTGGTTCGCGTTCTACCAGCCCAAGTTCGCGGCATTGACGGCGCCCACCGGGGAATTCGCCGGCCTTTCTTTCCCTTCCAACCCTACGCCGGCGCTCGCGGCGAATGCCTACGTCGGCGCCTATGCCAACTCCTATTACGGCGAGGCGCGGGTGGAACAGCGCGACGGACAATTGGTCCTTGCCATCGGTCCCGCCAACCGGCTTTTTCCCTTGCAGCACTGGGACGGCAACGTCTTCGTCTTCGAGCCCGACGGTGAAATCGCTCCGGCGGGATCGCGCTCGGCCGTGAGTTTTTCCGGCGGACCCGGCGGCATCATGAACGACATG
Source organism: Alcaligenaceae bacterium (assembly GCA_013416435.1). Classification (GTDB taxonomy): domain Bacteria; phylum Pseudomonadota; class Gammaproteobacteria; order Burkholderiales; family Burkholderiaceae_B; genus Parapusillimonas. The sequence continues at coordinate 23,239 of JACCEN010000004.1, forward strand.
TCGATAGAGGTTTTCAATACGCAGGGCCTGGGCGGCTTCTCGCGCTAGTTGCTTTTTCTTACACCGCGAAGCAGGACAAGCATCCCGACAGTGCTATGATTATTAAGGAAAAGCGCGGCGCCCAGGGCGTCGTTTGTCAATACTGAAATGCATCCAACCGCGTTTGAGCTTGAATGGGCGAACGCAGGTCTGTTCATGCGCCCACGCCCGTGCAATCAAGTAAGGCGAGGTTTCAGGGATTACCCCTGAAGGCACGGACTGGGCGCGGATGCCATGGATCGATGATAGTCAAGACCACTCCAACCGCCTTTCAGAAGTTCGCCCACGATACAGCGTTCAGCACTCAAAAGTACTTGTCCATCACGGCATTATGCGTGGCAGCCTGCCTGTGCGCGCCCGCCGCCGTCCACGCCAAGGACATCACCGGCAAGCTGGAGATCGCGCCCGCCGCGCAGCTTGCCCTGCATGAATGGCCGGATCAAACCACATTGCCGGACGCAGAGCCCGGCCTACAGGGCGATCAGGCACTGCAGTCGCTGACCGAAGAAGCCAGCAAACAGGCCCAGACCAAATACCTCGCCGCCAAATGGGGGCGCTCTCCCAAGACGGTGCGCGAGTACGTGAACCTGGCCTGGGAAGAAGCCGGCAAGCGCGATGGACTCGATCCCGAGCTGCTCATCGCCATCATGCAAAAGGAAAGTTCCTTGAGCGCCAAGGTACAGAGCCGCCAGGGTGCGCAGGGGCTGATGCAGGTGATCCGCCGCTGGCACCGCGACAAGCTGGATCCGTCGGAATCGCTTTTCGACCCCAAGGTGAACGTCCGCGTAGCCGCCGATATTCTCGAAGAGTATCTGGAGCTGGCGGACGGCAGCCTGCATCAGGCCTTGGCAAAGTATTCGGGCAATGCGCGCGGCTACGCGAACACGATACTCAAGGAGTCGCGCAAGCTGGCTCGAGTGGCCGATCAGGCAGCGGCAGTCGTGGCGCTGACGCAGAGCTGATCAGAACTCTTCCCATTCTTCTTCGCGCACGGGTTCCTGCTTGCCCATGGTCAGCGATCGCTTCGACGGAAGCGGCTTGAGGCCGGCGGCTGGTTGCTTGGTCGAGTCGACATGAACCGGCCTGGCGCCAGATGACGGAGCAAGGCGAGGCTTGGCAACAGCACTCGCCGCGCCGCGAGCCTCATGCCCTTGCTCGTGCTCCTGCCCAAGCCGGAATACGCTCACCACATCCACCAATGCCCCGGCCTGTTCGTTCAGGCTGGCCGATGCGGAGGCCGACTCTTCGACCAGTGCGGCATTCTGCTGCGTCACGTCGCTCAGTTGCAACACGGCCTCGTTCACCTGGGCTATGCCGGTGGTCTGCTCCTTCGTCGCGGCGCTGATCTCGCTGATCAGGTCCGTCACACGCTGGACCTGCTCGACGATTTCCCGCATGGCCGCGCCCGCCGCATCGACCATCTGGCTGCCGGTTTCCACCTTGGCAACGCTGTCGTCGATCAGCGACTTGATGTCCTTGGCCGCCGCGGCGCTTTTCTGCGCCAGCGTGCGCACTTCGCTCGCCACCACCGCGAATCCCCGGCCCTGTTCGCCGGCGCGCGCGGCTTCCACCGCTGCGTTCAAGGCAAGGATGTTGGTCTGGAAGGCGATGGTGTCGATCACGCCGATGATGTCGACGATGCGCCGCGACGCCGCGTTGATGTCCTCCATGGTGTGCACCACTTCGCCCACCACGCCGCCACCCTTCTGGGCGGCGCCGCTGGCCGACTGGGCCATGTGCGCCGCTTGCTGGGCGACGTCGGCGTTGCTCTTGACCGTGCCGGCAAGCTCCTCCATGGCCGAAGCGGTTTCGGTCAGGTTCGCGGCCTGTTCCTCGGTGCGCTGCGACAGGTCGGTGCTGCCCGCCGCAATCTGGGACGAGCCGCTGGCAATATTGAGGCTGCCAGAGCGCACCGCCGAGACGATTTCCCGCAAGGCGGCCTGCATCTGGGCGATGGCATGGACGACACTGCCTTCCGACGCCCGGTTTTGATCGATGGTGGTGGACAGGTCTCCGTTGGCGATGGAAGCCGCGATCTGTGCCACTTCAGCCGGCTCGCCGCCCAGTTGCCGAGTCAGGCTGCGCGTCAGCAGCCAGCCAAGAATAAGCGCCAGCGCCACGCCCGCCGCCGTCAGCGCCAGGGATAGCACCTGCATCTTGCGGTAGACCTCGTTGATTTCCTCGTCGAGGCGCTTCGCATTCTCCTGTTTGCGATCCACCAGTTGGTGCATCTCGGCCTCGACCTGCGCCACCAGATCCAGAGCTTTTTCGACCTGCTGCGCGGCCAGCGCAGAAGAGGCGTCCTGATCCAGCGCGACGGCCTGCAAAGCGGCGCGTTCGAATTCCTCTATGGTGGCCCGGACGGAACTCAATGCCGCCTTTCCCTGATCGGTAACGAACAGGGCTTCCAGCGGCTCCATGCTGGCATAGGCATTGGCGAAACGCCGCTTCAGCAGCTCGATGCCCGCCTTGCTCTGGGACTCCGTCTTGGCCAGCATGACACTGCGCAAGGCGCCGCCCGCACCGATCATCTGGCCGCGCGTGTCCGCCGCATGGCGCAGGCCGATGATTTCCCGTTCGTACATCTGGACGGCCATGGCATCCACACGATCCAGTGCGAACAGGCCGACGACGCCGATCAAGGCAGCCACTGCGGCAACAATCAGAAAACCGCCAATCAGCTTGGTCCTAACAGTCAGGCTCTTGACCCGCTTCATTCATCTACTCTCTTATCTTGTTGGGATGGAAGGCGCCGTGAATGGCTAAGCAGTGCGATTCATAGCACCTAGGGAAATTACCAACTTGATTTTATTTTTATTACAAGAGATTTAATTTGATGAAATAAGCTCAATCAAGCGGTCAATTGCCTGTTTCACGCGGCCCTTTCAATAGCAGGATAGAACTCGGTGTTTTCCCTTTGCATGCGGGCGTGCAAGGCTTTCAGAACGGAATTGGCTTCCGCCCGGAAGTCTTCCGGCGCCTTTGCCAGCGCGGCGGCCAGCCCCCACTTGCGAGAAAAGGCGATGTACCCATGAGCGATGCCTTTCATATCGTCCTGGTATGCCTTGCCCATGGCCGCCAACTGCGCGTCCTGGCCCTTCTGCAAGGTGGGATACAGGATGCGATCTTCGATGGCCAGATGCAGCTGCACCAGCGAACTCAAGGCCCCCAGCTCGCGCGCAATGTCTTTTGCATGTTCGGCAATTCCCTCGTGCGCCAAGCGGCGCAGCGTGGCTATTCCCTTGAGAATGTCTACGTGATGCTGTTTGAATCGGTCGATATCCATGGCACTCACCTTTGATCATATAAAGATACATTTATTATATATCTTTTTGGGGTTGAGGGGTCAGACCCCATGCGGGGTCTGACCCCGGTCTACTCTTTCAAGAGTCCGACCCCCGGTCTGCTCTTTCAAGGGCCAGACCCCATGCGGGGTCCGACCCTGGCTGGTTTTTGGGGTCAGACCCTATAGGGTCTGACCCCTTGGTCTGAACGGGGCCTGACTCCCGGTCTCCTTAAAGCAGCATATGCATGGCTTCTTCGCCGGGACTGTCCTGCCAGTGGCTGTCGGCCAGCGCGGCGCGGATGCGGGCGACGGCCTGGGACCGCAGTTGAGACACTCGGCCTTCCGTTACGCCGAGCACCGCGGCGATTTCCTTCTGGTTCAGATCCTGTTCGAACTGCAGCGAGAGCAGCAATTGCTCGCGTTCCGGCAGATTCTGGATGGCGTCGACGAGCGCTCCGCGCAGGGCCTGCGACATCAGGCGGCTCAAGGGGTTCGACCATTGCGGCGCCTGCGCGTGGACTTCCTGCGCCACCCTGCCTTCCAGGGGGTCGGATGTGTCGCCGGCCTGACGCACCAGGTCTTCGTAGTGAATGATCTGCACGCCCCTCGCCTCTTCCAGGAGCGACTGGTATTCGCTTAGCGGGATATCCAGCTCTTCGGCGATTTCGGCTTCCGTCGCCGGACGCAGCAAGCGGTGGCTGAGCGCATGGATGGCTTGCTCTATGCTTTTGGATTTGCTGCGCACGCTACGCGGCAGCCAGTCCTGGCTGCGCAATTCGTCCAGCATGGCCCCCCGGATGCGCGTGACGGCGTACGTCTCGAACTGGGCCTCGGCCGTTTCCTGGTACCGGCGCACGGCGTCCAGCAGGCCCATCATGCCGGCCTGCATCAAGTCGTCGACTTCGACGCTGGCCGGCAGCCTGGCCACGAGCTGCAAGGCCAGGCGGCGAACCAGGGGAGCGTACTGTCCGACAAGGCGGTCTTCGGTACTGGGCGTACGAGGCATGCGTAAAGAAAAAACTGGAAATCAGGCGCTTATTGTGCGCCAGGCGGACGAGCCATGTTATGGGAATCAGCGCGATGATTCATCGCCTATTCCCGGGATTAAAGTTTTTCGCGCCGCTGCCGTTACATTCGCAATATCTGGGGTCGGACCCCGTTCGGGGTCTGACCCCTACCTTGATCAGGAGCTTCAGCATGGTGAATCCGATTGCTTCCAGCCTGCCCTCGGGTCAGTTCGGGCAGATGTCCGCCGAATTCGAACGGCCGCCGTCGCTGCCCGAGCCTGCGGTACAGGTAACGCCCGGCAGCGGTGCCCAGGGCAGCGGCACTGCAACCACGTCGCAGCAAAACGGCCAGGAAACAAGCACGGAAAATCCGTCGCTGGAAAAAGCGCTGGAGTCCCTGAACGATAGCATGAAGGCCTGGGCGACAGGCATGCGCTTCGACATGGACGACGAAGCGCAGCGCCTGGTGGTGTCCATCATCGACAGCGAAACCGGCGATGTGATCCGCACCGTGCCCAGCGACGCCGTCATCCGCGTGGCAAAGATGATCGTGCAGCTGCAGGGCAGCATGGTCGACACCACCGCCTGACACCCCGCATTCAAGGAAGCGAACTCGCGGCGGCGGGCCCGGGTAAACGCTTAAATTGACAAGTCTAAAGCCCGCTAACATAGGCATTGGGTAGGCCTGCCTTGCGGCACAATACCTACAACTGGAGTTTCTTATGGCTATTTCATCAATTGGCGTCGGTTCGGGCCTGCCCCTGGATCAACTGCTGGAAGACTTTCGCAAAAGCGAAAATGCCCCGCTGGCGCTGCTGCAGTCGAAGGCGACCGACTACCAGAACCGCTTTACCGCCTACGGAACCATCAAGAGCTCCATCGAAGCCCTGAAGACGGCGTCCGACGCGCTGGGCAAGTCCGAAACCTTCGGCGCCCTGAAAACCAGCGTGAATACCGACGCCTTCACCGCCAGCGCCTCCAACAAGGCGATCGCCGGCCAGTACAGCGTCAATGTCACGCAGTTGGCCACGGCGCAGACACTCACCAGTGGCGGCTACGCGGACCGCAAGGAAGAGCTGGCCGACGGCTCCGTCAAGATCACCATTGCGCTGGAAAATGGCGAATCCAAGGACTTCACCCTGTCTCGCGACCAGGCCACCATGGAAGGCCTGGTCAAGGCCATCAATGCCGAATCCGGACTCGGGGTGTCGGCCACCATGGTCAACGATGGCTCGGACACGCCCCATCGCCTGCTGATCACCGCCAACGATACCGGCGAGAAGGCGGCGGTCAAGGACATCACCGTGGCCGCGGGCGAAACCAATGGCGCCAGTGATTTTTCCAAGCTTCAAAATCTGATCGGTTTCGGCGCGGGCGAGCCCGCCGGCGGTACCAGCCTGACCGTCACGGCGGCCAAGAATGCCGAACTCAGCATCAATGGCATCGACATCGTCAGCCAGGGCAACACCATCGAAGACGCCATTGAAGGCGTCACCCTTACGCTCAGCAAGGAAACCGAGGCGGGCAAGACCAATACGCTGTCGATCACGCGCGACGACTCCGTAACGTCCAAGGCCATCAACACCTTCGTGTCGGCCTACAACAACCTGCAAGGCATCATCAAGACATTGACGGCCTACGACGTGGACAGCCAGAAAGGCGCCGCGCTGACCGGCGACAGCCTTGCCCGGCGGGTGCAGACCCAAGTGCGCGCCGCGCTGAACTCCTCGGAAGCCTCGGGCGCCATCGCCAACCTGTCGCAGCTGGGTATCAGCACGGACCCCGTCAACGGCAACCTGAAGGTGGACGACAAGAAATTGACGGCGGCCCTTAAAGACAACATGGCCGACGTACAAAAACTGTTCGCCGGGGAAAACGGCCTTAGCGCACGCATGGCCGCGGTTGCCACCGAGTTCACCAAAAGCGGCGGCATCATTGCCAATGCCACGGACAGCATCTCGCAGACACTGAAGGATCTGGAAAAGCAGTACGACGCCACCACGGAACGAATCGATGCCAAAATGGAATCCTACCGTCGGCAGTTCGTGGCCCTGGACAGCATGATGGCGCAAATGAATTCGGTCAGCAGCTACCTTACGCAACAACTGGCCATGCTCAACAACCTTAGCTCCAACAGCGACAAATGACGTATTCATCCATTGCACGCGGCCCGAAGCGGCGGCATTCCGTCCAGGCCTACGCCAACATAGGCCTGGAAACCGAAGTGCTCAGCGCCAGCCCGGAACACCTGATCACCCTTTTGTTCAATGGCGCGCAAGCGGCCATACTGAAGGCCAAGCTGCACATGGAAAACAACAACCTCGAAGGCCGCGGCATGGCGATCTCCAAGGCCATCGACATCGTCGATTCGGGCTTGAAGGCATCGGTCGACCTGGAGGCCGGCGGCGAAGTCGCGAAATACCTGGTCGCCAGCTACGAGCTCATCATACGCAACCTGATGCTTGCCAATCTGCATGCCGACGCCGCCAAGCTGGACTTGGCGGGGCAAATGCTGAAAGACATCAGCGGCGCCTGGCGCAGCGCCGTCGACCCGATCAGGGACGAGGGGCTTGCAGGCTGAACGCCCGTCCGGTCCGCCATATACCCTATGGCGTGTTTTCTTGAATCTTTTTATGCTTGCTCGTATCGTGCAATTTACCAACCGGCGGCATAGTCCTGCGACATTACCATGAGCAAAACCTCATCCGTCCTTCATTATTACGAAGCCATCGCCGATATCTCCAGCCAAATGCTGTCTGAAGCGCGCGCCAGCCACTGGGAAGAAGTCATCGCCCTGGGCGAGCAGTACCAGACGGCGGTGGAGTCGCTGCGCGAACTGGATCACCTGGAAGACGACGACCGCCAGGCCAGGCGCGAATTGCTGACCAAAATACTGAACGACGATGCCACCATACGCAGCCTGGCCGCGCCAGAGCTCAGCCGCCTGGGCGCGCTCATGGGCAACATGAAGCGCCAGCACGCCGTGCTCCAAACCTATTGCGCTCCGGCCCTTAACCTGCACTCATGAGCGTAGGCGGCCCTTCGGCCCTCGGCACCTTGCTGGTGCAGCGGCTGGACGCCGTCCTGGGCACCACTTTATCGCAGCAGGCGAACCTGGCAACCGGCGCCCGGCCGGACGCCGTCACACAAGCCGCCAACCCCGAACAAGCCAATGCCGCCCGCAATGAAATGCTGCGGCACCCGCGTGAAGCCGTCGATCGCGCGGCATCGCAGGCGGGACAGCAAGGCCGCCAATCCGTCGACCAGGCCAAGCTCGACGCCCGCGCCAGCGAGCTATTGCAAGCGCGCAACACTCCCAATACCGCGTTCACCCGATCCGCGCCCACCACGCTGGGGCAAGCGGCCCGCATGATCCTGACCTTGCTGACGCAGTACGGCGATCAGCCGGCAAGCGTCCAGGGCAAGCGTCCCCTGCTCGGCCAGCCGGCGGGACAGGCGGCCGGACCAGGTGCGAGCGCCACCGGCACGGCACAGCAGGACGATTCCGTGCAGCAAAGAACGGTTCAAGGCGCTGAAGCACGCCCGGGCCAGTCGGGGCAGGCCGGCACATCGGCCGGCCCTGATGCGGGCGCCGCGAAAGGCGCCTCCACCGCCGGAGGGACGCCCGGCACGCCCGCCTCGGCCACCGGCACCGCACAGGGAACGGCCGCCATGGCGCAGGGGCCCGCCGGCTCGGTGGCAGGCCAACTGGCGCAGGCCCTGTCGCAAGCCTTGCAAGGCAGCGGCATGTTCTATGAATCGCACCTGAGCCAGCTCGCGACCGGGCGCATGACGGCGCAGCAGCTCATGCAGGAACCCCAGGCTGCGGCCGGCCGGCCGGCGCAGGCCGAGCCCGCCGCCCAGCAAGCGGCCACTCAGGGGGAACAATCCGCCACCCGGGGCGCCGCCGGCGAAACAGGCACACAAGCCGGCGCCGCGCGCGGCGGCGATTCGGGGCAGGCGCCCGCTCCCGCGCCGGCTTCCTCGATGAGCGGGCTGGATCCGCAAACCCATCTTCTGGTGCGCCAGCAGCTGGAAGTCCTGGCCAACCAGACTTTCGCATGGCGCGGCGAAGCCTGGCCGGATGCGCCCATGGAATGGGAGATCGGCCGCCATGAAGAGCAGGCCGAGGGTGGCGCGGAAGGACAAAACATGAACTGGGCGACCCGCATCGCCATACATCTTCCCCGCCTCGGCCAGGTGGAAGCCCGGCTGACGCTCTCGGGCCAGCAACTGGTCATGCATGTGGTGGCACCGGAATCGGCGGGCGTGCTGGACGAGCACGCCGAAACACTGCGCAGCCGCTATACCGCGCAGGGGCTGACGCTCAGCCAATTGTCGATAGCCAGGGCGGCGGCGCCCGCACAGGCCGAGGCCAAGCCGCCGGAGCCCTCTTTCGTTTCCGATGAGGAACAGCCGTGACGCCGCGCCATACACCCGACCATCGCGCGACGGCCGTGGCCGTCGCCTACGACAAAAGCGATTCGGCGCCGCGCGTGGTGGCAAAAGGCTATGGCACCGTGGCGGAAAACATCATCCGCACCGCAAAGGATCACGGCCTGTACGTGCACGAATCGCGCGAACTCGTGGGCCTGCTTATGCAAGTGGACCTGGACGCGCACATTCCGCCGCAGCTCTATGTGGCGATCGCGGAGCTGCTGGCCTGGCTGTATGCGCTGGAAAACAATGAAAAAGGCGCAGATTTGCTGAAACCGGCGTCTTGAGGGGTCAGACCCCATGCGGGGTCTGGCCCCGTGCTGTTTTTAGGGTCAGACCCCGTACGGGGTCTGACCCCGCAACATTACACCGGCATGCTGGCGATTTCCTGATACGCCTGGACCAGCCGGTTGCGTACCTGCAGGGTGGCCTGGAAGGCGATGCCCGCCTTCTGCATGTCGATCATGACGTCATTCAGCGATATGTCCGGCGCGCCCATCTGGAAGGCGCGCGCCTGGGCGCTGGAGGCATTCTGCATGGCGGACACGCGTTCCAGCGAACGGCTGAGCTCGGCCGCGAAACCGCCGCCTTCCTCCATCGCCGAGGCCTGGCCGCGCGCAGGCACCGACGCGGCGGCATTGGCCACGGCACGCATTTGCGCCAGCATGTTCTCGATAGCGGTCAAGTGTTGTATGGCCATGACGGGATGTTTGCTCTGGTAAAGGGTATTGCGGATTGTCCATGCAACTTTACACAGGATCCCGCTCGCGCAAGCGGTATATAAAGCGCCATATCCCGCCGCAGTTCAAGCGATTCCCCCACCGCCCAACGGCGCTATAGTCCCCCTGCCCGCTTTTTTCCCCATCCAAAGCAGTCGTACTAAATGACACCCAAAAGCCTTGTTTTTCGAGGCTTGGCGTCTTGACCCAACACGCCATAATTCAGCATCCCTTAATTTTACGTTGTCGCATGTCCAAGTTGCCAAACCACTGCGCCGGTCCCTTCTTGCAGAAATGCCCCAGTCACCGAGGTCGTCAATGAGCCAATCGGCCCAGTTACTGGCCCGCTTTCCGGCACTTGCAAGAATCGGTGGTTTGCCCAAGCCCGCGCTCATGGCGGGCGGCGCCGCGATCATCACGTTGATCGTCGTGCTTGCGCTATGGAGCCGCGGCCCCGATTACAAAGTACTGTTCTCGAACATCGAAGACCGCGACGGCGGCGCCATCGTGACCGCGCTGGGGCAGATGAACGTGCCCTACAAGCTGTCCGCCACCGGCAATGCCATCCTGGTGCCAGCCGACAAGGTCCATGAAGTCCGCCTGCAGCTGGCCCAGCAAGGCCTGCCCCGCAGCGGCGAAGCGGGCTTCGAGCTGCTGGACCAGACGCGGTTCGGCGCCAGCCAATTCACGGAACAGGTCAATTATCAGCGCGCCCTGGAGGGCGAACTCGTCAGCTCCATACAAGGCCTGCACGCCGTCCAGGCCGCGCGCGTGCATTTGGCCATTCCTCGCGAGTCGCTGTTCGTGCGCGACCGCCAGCCGCCCACGGCCTCCGTCCTGCTGACCCTCTACCCCGGCCGCACGCTCAGCGAGGCGCAAGTGGCCGCCATCACCTGGCTGGTTTCTTCCAGCGTCCCGCACCTGACGGCAGAGAAAGTCTCGGTCGTGGACCAGAATGGCCGGCTGCTGACGTCCCCATCGGGCGACGCAGGCATGGACAGCACGCGGCGCAACCTGGTCAACGAAATCGAACAACGCACCGTCGGACGCATCCTGACGCTGCTGAACCCCTTGATGGGCGCCGGCAACGTGCGCGCGCAAGTCAGCGCCGACGTTGATTTCGCGCAACGCGAGCAGACCTCGGAAGTCTACCGTCCGAACCAGAAGCCGGGCGAAGCGGCCGTACGCAGCGAGCAGACGAGCGCTTCCATACAGAACGGCGTGTTGCCGCCCGAGGGCGTGCCGGGTGCGCTCACCAACCAGCCGCCGGGCAACCCGACGGCCGAGATCCAGCTTCCGCCCCAGGGTAACGCGCAGCAGAACCCGGGCGCACCCAACGCGGCACCCAATGCACAGCCGGGCGGCGCAAACAATGCGCCGAATGCGCTGGGCACCGCCGGCAATGCGCCCGCCCAGAATACAGGCACCTCGCGCAACGACGCCACCATCAACTATGAAGTGGACCGCACCATCAGCCATGTGAAGGACCAGCTCGGATCGCTGCGCCGGCTGTCGGTCGCGGTGGTGGTCAATTACCGTAACAATGCCGATGGCGAGGCCGAGCCCATTCCGGAAGGCGAGCTGGAGAAGATCAACGAACTGGTCAAGCAGGCCATGGGCTATTCGACCGAGCGCGGCGATACGGTCAGCGTGATCAACAGTCCGTTCAGCGACGACACGCCGCCGGCGCCGCCGATCTGGGAAAACCCGGTCTACCTGAACTACTCCTTGCAGTTGATCCAGTACTTGCTGATCGCGCTCGCGCTGTTCATCGTATGGCGCAGCATCGTCAAGCCCCTGCTCGAAAACAACGCCCAGGCCCGCCTGGACCGCGAGGCCGAGAAGGCGGAAGAGGAAAAGAACCGCGAGCAGATGGCCAGCGCCGAACGCCTGGCCGCCGAGATGTCGCGCTACGAAGACAACCTGACCACGGCCCGCAACATGGCGCTCAAGGATCCGCGCGCCGTGGCCATGGTGCTGCGTTCCTGGATGGAAAAGAAAGATGGCAACCGTTGATACCAATCTGGACCGCTGCGCGATCCTCATGATGTCCCTGGGCGAGGATGGCGCGGCGGAAGTCTTCAAGTACATGAGCGCCCGCGAAGTCCAGATGATCGGCAGCGCCATGGCCAACTTGAAGCAGGTCACGCGCGCGGACGTGGACGGCGTGCTGGAAGAGTTTCGCCAGGAGGCCGACCAGTTCATGGCGGTCACCCTGGGCTCGGACGATTACATCCGCAGCGTGCTGACCAAGGCGCTGGGCACCGATCGCGCCGCCGGACTGATCGAAGACATCCTGGAGGCGGGCGAAGGCGGCAACGGCATCGACGCGCTGAACTGGCTGGAGCCCAATAGCGTCGCGGAACTCATCAGCGACGAGCACCCGCAGATCATCGCCACCATTCTCGTCCACCTCGAGCGCATGCAGGCCTCCAGTGTGCTTGCCTTGCTGAACGAGCGGCTGCGCAATGACGTCATGCTGCGCATCGCCACTTTCGGCGGCGTGCAGCCGGCGGCGCTGCACGAGCTGACCGATGTACTCAATGGCATGCTGTCCGGCCAGGGCGCCAAACGCAGCAAGATGGGCGGCGTGCGCACAGCCGCCGAGATCCTGAACTTCATGAATTCCTCGGAGGAAGAAGCCGTGGTGGCCAGCCTGCGCGAACTGGACGGCGACCTGGCACAGCGGATCGTCGACGAAATGTTCGTCTTCGAGAACCTGGTGGACGTGGAAGACAGCGCCATCCAGCTGATCCTGAAGGAAATCGAGACCACCTCGCTCACCATCGCGCTGAAGGCGGCGCCCGAGGAATTGCGCGACAAGTTCTACCGCAACATGTCGAACCGGGCGGCGGAAATGCTGCGCGACGACCTTGAAGCCCAAGGACCGGTCCGGATGTCCAAGGTCGAGGAAGAACAGAAGAATATCGTCATGATCGCCCGCAGATTGGCCGAGACAGGCCAGATCACGCTGGGCGGACAAGGAAACGACGAATATGTCTGACAAGTGGCCGAGCCGGCTTCAGGCCGCTCAGGCCTGGAAGCGATGGGAGATGGAATCCTTCGAGGATCCCAAGGCGCCCGAGCCGGTCGCTCCTCCCCCCCCCCCGCCCGCGCCCGACCCCGAAGTCCTGCGCGCCGAAGTGCAGCGCCTGCGCGACGCGGCACAGGCCCGCGGCCGCGCCGAAGGCTATGCGGAAGGCCATGAACAAGGCCTGGCCGTCGGCAAGGAGGAGGGTCGTCTGCTCGGCCGGCATGAGGGCTACGAGAAAGGCTATGCCGAAGGCCTGGAGGCCGGCGGGCAACAAGCGCGGGGCGAGGCCGACCAGCTGGCGGGTCTCGCCCAGGCCTTCGCCCGCTCCCTCACGGCAGTGGAAGCGGAAATGGGACAGGCCCTGATCGCGCTGTCGATCCGCATCGCCGAACAGGTCCTGCGCAGCACACTGGACGAGCACCCCGAGAAAATCCTCGATCTCGTCCGGGACATCACGCATGTCGAAACCGGCAAGGGCGGACTGCTGAAGCTGCGCGTGAATCCAGCGGACCTCGAGCTGGTGCAGGCCTATCTGCGCGATGAGGGCGAATCCGACCACTGGCGGCTGCTGGCGGATCCGGCCATCGAGCGCGGCGGCTGCCTGGCCGAAACCGCACTGGGCAATATCGACGCCACGCTCAAGACCCGCTGGGAGCGCGTGACCTCCTCCCTGGGTCATCCGGCACCGCCGGCCGGCAAGCCCGCGCCATGAGCGGCGCCGAACTCCTTCCCGATGCCGCGGCGCGCTGGCGCGCGCAACTGCAGGCGTGCATGCGCCGCGTATCGGCCACGGAGTCCTGGCACATCAGCGGCCGGGTGACGCGCGCCACGGGCCTGGTGCTCGAAGCCACCGGCCTGCGCCTGGCGGTGGGCGCCGCCTGCAAGATCGAGATCTCGCCGGGCCAGAACCTATGGGCCGATGCCGAGGTCGTGGGCTTCCATGGCCAGACCCTGTACCTGATGCCGCAAAGCGACATCTCGGGCCTGCCGCCCGGCGCGCGCGTCGTACCCATCGAGCCCGCCATACAGAGCCAAGTGCCGCTGCCTCTTCGGGCCAGCCAGGAACTCGGCCCGCCGCCCGTCCTGTCGCGCCATCTTCCGGTGGGCGACATGCTGCTGGGCCGGGTCCTGGATGGCGCCGGCCGCCCGCTGGATGACCTGGGCGGGCTGGCCGGCGTCAGCTCCGCCCCCTTGAATGCCGAATTCATCAACCCGCTGACGCGTGCGCCGATCGATACCGTGCTGGACGTGGGCGTGCGGGCCATCAACGGCCTGCTGACCGTGGGGCGCGGCCAGCGCATGGGCCTGTTCGCCGGTTCGGGCGTGGGCAAGAGCGTGCTGCTGGGCATGATGGCTCGCTACACCAAGGCCGACGTGATCGTGGTGGGGCTGATCGGCGAGCGGGGCCGGGAGGTCAAGGAATTCATCGAGCACAACCTGGGCCCCGAAGGCTTGAAGCGGGCGGTCGTCGTGGCGGCACCGGCTGATGTCTCGCCTTTGCTGCGCCTGCAGGGTGCGGTCTATGCGACCAAGCTCGCCGAACATTTCCGCGACCAGGGCAAGCATGTGCTGCTGATCATGGATTCGCTGACGCGCTATGCCATGGCCCAGCGCGAAATCGCCTTGGCCATCGGCGAACCGCCGGCCACCAAGGGCTATCCGCCGTCCGTCTTTGCGAAGCTGCCGGCGCTGGTGGAACGCGCCGGCAACGGCGCCCCGGTGGCGGGTCGCCCGGCGGGCTCGATCACGGCGTTCTATACGGTGCTGACCGAAGGCGACGACCAGCAGGATCCGATTGCCGACTCGGCGCGCGCCATCCTCGACGGCCACGTGGTGCTGTCGCGCAGCCTGGCCGAAGCCGGCCATTACCCCGCCATCGATATCGAGGCTTCGATCTCGCGTGTCATGGCGGCCATCGTGCCCGGCGAACAGTTCTCAATGGTGCACCGCTTCAAGAAGATGCTGTCGCGCTATCAGCGCAACCGGGATCTGATCGCCGTGGGCGCCTACACCACCGGCAACGACCCGGAAATCGACGAAGCGATCGCGCGCTATCCCTTCCTGGAGGCCTTCCTTCAGCAAGGAATCGAAACACGCGTCGACTACCCCACCGCGGCCCGGGAATTGAGCGCCTTGTTCAACCGGTCCGGAAGCCGCCCCGAGTGGCCGGCGCAGGATATGAACCATGGCTAAACCCTCTTCCCTGGACACCCTGATCGAACTGGCGCATGAAAACGCCGATGAAGCGGGAAAACAGCTGCAACTTCTGTCAACAGAACGCAAAAACGCGGAAAGCCAGCTGAACATGCTGCTGGAATACCGCCAGGATTACGCGCTGCGCCTGCAGGTCGCCACGGAAAGCGGCCTCTCCGCGTCGAACTATCATAATTTTAGGCAGTTTATCGCCACTTTGGATGAGGCCATTTCGCAGCAAAATAAAGTGGTCGCCCATATTGACGTCAAGATCGAAAGCGGCCGGCAGCGCTGGTACGCCGAAAAGCGCCGCCTGAGCTCCTTCGAAACCTTGCAGACGCGTCAGGCGCGCCAACAGGCGCTGCGCGACAACCGGGCCGAACAGCTCGCCAACGACGAGATGTCGGCCATCATGCACCGTCGGGTGCACCGCAACCATTGATCAGGCCGTGCCATGAATACCACCACGATTTCCGCCGTCTTGCCCAACGCTCCATCGGGAACCGACCGCAGTCGCAATAGCAGCGGCGCGGAAGGCGGCAGCTTTTCCAACGTGCTGGACACTCAGCAATCGGCGCTGACGCCGCCTGTGCCCTCTTCCACCCGGGATGCCGAACCCGCACGCGGCCGCAACGACGACGCGGAGCTGGCCAAGAACGCCGCCGAACACGGCTTGGCCGGCGGGCCGGCGCCCGTGCATGAACCGGCTCATACCGTAGCAGGCGCTGAAAGCGGCGAGCCGGCCAGCCGGACATTGCCTCAAATCGCCCTGCAACTGGCCGCTGAAATCGCAGCGGTGCGGCAAGCGGTATCGGGTCGCGGCATCGTGGAAAGCAAAGCGGACACTGCCCCCGCCTTGACCTCGCGCGCCGGCGATCTCACCGCCCGCAGCGCCGCGGACCGCCGCCCTGCCCCCTCCGACGCAAGGGATTCCCGCGCGGCAACCGGCTTGGAAAACACCTCGAGCCGCCTCGACCTCGATACCGCAGGACGGCAAGCGTTCGAACCGGCATTGGTCGGCCTGCCGGCTTCCGTCGCATCGTCTGCCGGGCGCCTTGCCGACGACACGACGCTCGCGCCGCGCGGCAGCCTGCTCGGCCCCGCCCGCGCAGCCAGCATCGCCGGCGCAAAGCAGGCCGTCCTGACGATGCAGGCACGCGCCCAGGCCACCGACACGGCGCCAGGCACGGCCGTGCAGCAAGCCCTCGGCCTTGCCGGCATGGGCTTTGACGACTCCCTGGCCCAAGTGCTTGCCGGCCTGCCGGGCGATCGCGTAAGGCAAGCCGACATCTCGCTGACGGACCCGCAAGCAATTCCGGTTGCAACAGGCCTGAACGGCGCTTCGTCCGCCACCTTGTCCGCACTGACCCAGCCGGTGAGCGCAAACGCCGCCATTGCCACGCCGCTGAACAGCCCGCAGTGGGGCGCCGACTTCAGCCGCCAGTTCATCTCCTTGGCCCAAGGCGGGCAGAATGCGCCGCACACGGCGGAACTTCGCCTGGACCCGCCGGAACTCGGCCCTTTGCGCATCTCGATCAACATCAGCGATAACGTCGCCCATGCCGTGTTCGTGTCGCCCCATGCCTCCGTCCGCCAGACGGTCGAGAACTCGCTTTCGCAGCTGCAGCAGGCGCTTGCACAGGCCGGCATCTCGCTGGGCGAGGCAAACGTCAGCGACCATGGACAGCAAGCCGAACAAGCCTTCCACGAACGCTTCGGAACGGGGTCTGCACGGGCCGGCGCCGGCTTCACGCTGAACGGCGGCGAAGCCATGGATGCCGCCGCGGCGCCGGTCGCCCGAAGGGCCGTGGCGCCGGACGCGCTGGTCGATACCTTTGCGTGACGGTGGCGCGCTGCCGGCAAAGGCTCAAGTTGACAAGCTTTCCATGGGTTATTCGCTTCGATCCCGATCTCCGGCATACGGCACAATATGTTGCCCTTTTCTAACTGTTACTCAGCCCATCGGCCATGGCCAAAAAAGAACCCAGTAAATTCGCCAAATTCTTGAAGTCCGTTCTGGCGACCGTTCTCATCGTTGTAGCCAGCGTGGGCGCCACCTTGTTCTATTACGAACGCTATGGCGGCGGCATCGGCGGACTGGGCAGCCTGGCCGCCGCGCCCGTCGAGCCGCCGCCCGCACCTTTGCCTGCCCCCATCTTCACGCCGCTGGAGCCGTTCACGGTAACCTTGCGCACCGAGACCAGCAGCCGTATCCTGTATGTGGCCGTCACGCTGCGCGTGGCCGACGAAGAGTCGCGCAAGGTAATCACCAGCTACATGCCCGAAGTCCGCGACCGCATCCTGCGCCGGCTGTCCGAACAGCGCGCCGACTACGTGCAAACGCCCGAAGGCCGCAGCGCGCTGGTTGCCGCGCTGACCAAGGACGTCGAGGCGCCCTACACGCCCAATCCGCGTGGCCCGGTGGTCACCGGCGTGCTGTTCACCGCCTTCGTGATTCAATAAATGTCATATCAAAGCTTACTTTCGCAAGATGAAGTCGACGCGCTACTTGCCGGCGTAACCGGCGAAAGCAGCGACGACTCGAAGAAAGCCGAAGACCTGGGCGCGGTCCGGTCCTATGACCTGACCTCGCCGGACCGCGTCGTGCGCCACCGCATGCACACGCTCGAGCACATCAACGAGCGTTTCGCCCGCCGCCTGCGGGCCGTGCTGCTGAGCTTCATGCGCCGCAACGCCGACATCACGGTGGGCACCATACGGGTCCAGAAGTATTCCGACTTCGAACGCAACCTGCCGGTGCCCAGCAACCTGAACATGGTGGCCATGAAGCCGCTGCGCGGGCTGGGCCTGTTCACTTTCGACCCGAACCTGGTGTTCCTGGTCATCGACAGCATGTTCGGCGGACACGGGCGCTACAGCACCCGCGTGGAAGGCCGCGACTTCACCACCACCGAGCAGCGCATCATCCAGCGCCTGGTGAACCTTACGCTGGAAAGCTATGCGGGCGCGTGGGAACAAGTGCATCCGGTGGAAATGGAATACGTGCGTTCGGAAATGCACACCAAGTTCGCCAGCATCACCCGCGGCAATGAAATCGTCGTCGTATCCTCGTTCAACATCGAATTGGGCGCCAGCGGCGGCAACCTGAACATCTGCCTGCCCTACTCCATGATCGAGCCCGTGCGCGACCTGCTCACGCGGCCCATGCAGGAGATCGGCGAAGAAGCCATAGACCAGCGCTGGATACAGCAGTTGTCCCGGCAGGTGCGCAGCGCCGACGTCGAACTCGTCGCCGAGTTCGGGCAGATCGACTCCACCGTTTCCGAACTGATCAAGCTGAAAGTCAACGACATCCTGCCCATTGCCATTCCCTCCGCCGTGACCGCCCGTGTCGGCGGCGTTCCCGTCATGGAATGCAGCTATGGCACCTACAACGAGCGATACGCATTGCGCGTGAAGCGGATGCTGACGACCTCTGAAACAGATATCTCCTGAGCACTGAAAAATGACTGATTCCGAAAAGGACCTCGACAAAGACGACGACACCGGGCAGAACCTGGACGACGACTGGGCGGCCGCGCTGTCGGAACAGGCTGCGCATACGCAATCGACCCAGGCCGACGGCCTGGCCGATGCCGCCGACGACTGGGCGGCCGCGCTGGCCGAACAGACCGCGGCCACCTCCTCCGGCATGCGGGCTCCGGCCGCCGCGCCCGCGGAGCCGCCCGCCGCCAGCCCGGCACCGCATTTGTTCCGCCCCCTGGTGGACAGCGCCGTCGAAGGCAACAGCGACATCGACATGATCATGGACATCCCCGTTCAGTTGTCGGTCGAACTGGGGCGGACACGGCTGACCATCAAGAACATCCTGCAGCTCGGGCAAGGGTCTGTGGTGGAGCTCGACGGGCTGGCCGGCGAACCCATGGACATCTACGTCAACGGCTATCTGATTGCCCAGGGCGAAGTCGTCGCCGTGGAAGACAAGTACGGCATCCGCGTCACCGACATCATCACCCCATCCGACCGCATCAAACGGTTGAACGGCCGGCGCTGAACCCGCCATGACCGAAGCCGACACCCTGCGCCTGATCGTCAGCCTGGTATTCGTCATTGTGCTGATTCTCGCGGGCATGTGGGCGGTACGGCGCGCGGGCTGGCTGCGCGGCGCCCAGCCGGGCGCCTTCAAGGTCGTCAGCACGCAAAGCCTGGGCGCCCGCGCCTATCTTGCCATGATTGAAGTCGAAGACGCCCGGCTCGTACTGGGTGTGACCGCCAACCAGATCAGTCTATTGCATACACTGCCCCCCGCCGATCCCGCCGCCACGCCGGCCGAACCGGCCGCCCAAGGCTTCGCCGCCGCCCTGGGCAGGGCCATCAAGCGCCATTGAAATGAATCGCCCCATTGCAGCCTTCGGGCTGCCCCCCGTTCTCGCCCGGACCCTGCTCTGGTCGCTCGCCGCGCTGGCGCTGGTCCTGCTGTTCCCGCGGGACGGCTTTGCACAGGCCGCCCTGCCCGCCATCACGTCGACGACCAATGCCAATGGCAGCCAGACCTGGTCGCTGAGCGTGCAGACGCTGGTCCTGCTGACCCTGATGTCCTTCCTGCCGGCCATGCTGATGATGATGACGGGCTTCACCCGCATCATCATCGTGCTGGGGCTGTTGCGCAACGCCATGGGCACCGGCGCCTCGCCGCCAAATTCCGTCCTGATCGGCATTGCGCTGTTCCTGACTTTTTACGCCATGTCGCCGGTCTTCGACCAGATCTACCAGGACGCCTACCAGCCCTTGAGCAGCGGCGCCATCGCCATGGAGGAAGCGCTGGATCGCGGCGTGAAGCCCCTGCATGCATTCATGCTGAACCAGACACGCGAAGCCGACCTGACGCTGTTTGCCAATATGGCGAATATCGGCGAACTCGAGAGCCCCGAGCAAGTTCCATTGCGGGTGCTCGTTCCCGCCTTCGTCACGAGCGAATTGAAAACCGCCTTCCAGATCGGATTCACGATCTTCATTCCTTTCCTGATCATCGACCTGGTCGTGGCAAGCGTGCTGATGTCGCTGGGCATGATGATGGTGCCGCCGGTCACCATCTCGCTGCCTTTCAAGCTGATGCTGTTCGTGCTGGCCGACGGCTGGCATTTGCTGCTGGGCTCGCTGGCCCGCAGTTTCTATCAATAGGGATAAGCGTCCATGACCTCCGAAACCGTCATGTCCATGACTTACCTTGCCATGAAGGTTGCGCTCTTCATGGCGGGGCCGCTGCTGCTGGTCACGCTGGCCGTCGGCCTGCTGATCAGCATCTTCCAGGCGGCGACGCAGATCAACGAAATGACACTGTCCTTCATTCCCAAGCTGCTCGCCGTCGGCGCCGCCCTGGTGTTGCTGGGCCCGTGGCTGATCACCACGATGGTGGACTACATGCAGAACCTGTTCTCGCAAATTCCGGGCCTGGTGTCGTAGGCGGCAGAACGGCGCCGGTGTCATGATCTCGTTCAATATCGACCAGCTCTACACGTGGATGAACGCCTTTTTGTGGCCGTTCTTCCGCTTGCTCGGCCTTCTGGGCACCGCGCCCTTGCTGGGCGACTCCGCCATTCCGGGCAAGGTCAAAGTGGGCCTGGCCGCGCTCGTCGCCATCGCGATCTCGCCCGCCCTGCCACCCATGCCCGACCTGCCCACGGGTTCATTCGCCGGGATCTGGATATCCGTGCAACAGGTATTGATCGGCATCGCGCTGGGCCTGGTCATGCGCATCGTCTTCGCCGCCGTTCAAACGGCCGGGGAGTTCATCGGCCTGCAGATGGGTCTGTCCTTCGCATCGTTCTTCGATCCGGCCACGGGCGCGAACACCGCCGTGCTGGCGCGTTTCATGAACACGATGGCGATGCTGCTTTTCCTGGCCCTGAACGGACACCTGCTGATGCTGGGCGGCCTGCTGCGCACGTTCGACGCCTTGCCGGTGCGCCAAGGTCCCCTGGACATCAACGGCTGGGGCGTGCTGCTGCAATGGAGCTCCGAAGTCATGGTGTCCGGCATGCTGCTGGCCCTGCCCTTGATCATCGTGCTGCTGTCCATCAATCTGGCGCTGGGCATCCTGAACCGTACGGCGCAGCAGCTCTCCGTCTTCGCGGTGGGCTTCCCGATCAGCCTGACGACCGGCCTGGTCCTGCTGACCGTCGTCCTGCCGCAGTCGTCCCCCTTTCTTTCCCGCCTGTTCGAGGAAGGCTACGCCACCATGGGAAGACTGATCTATGCTTTGGCGGGGCCTTAGTTATGGGGGTCAGACCCCGTACGGGGTCTGACCCCATAGCCGCCTCGAGTTGGGGTCAGACCCCGCATGGGGTCTGACCCCCTTGGCTGCCCTTGAATCGGGGTCAGACCCCATGCGGGGCCTGACCCCTTCCCAAGCGGGTGAAGTATCTCGAATCGAGCATCACTCGCCTTGCGATGCTGACGAGCGCCTCCAGTCCTTCCGAGTGCATGGCTTTTGGATAAGCCGCGCAGATCTGCAAGGATTCGAACGGCCTTTGCTGGCGGTAGATCACGACCGATCCGCGCTGGATCTCGTCGCGCAGGATGCAGGTCGGCAACACCCCGACGCCGACGCCGCCTACCACCAGGCGCGCGAGCATCGCCAGACTGTTGCAGGTGCTTACCCGCAGCGCTCCTCCGCCTTCGGTATCCCACCATTCAGCCATCATGTCGTGCAGCGGCGAGGGCTGCGGCATGCCCAATATCGTTGATTGCGCCAAGGTCTGTGGGTCGGCGATTCTGCTTTGCAGCGGCTTGGCGCGGCTTCCTATCCATGCAACGCGCGCCATCGCCAGCGGCTCGACCTGAAGATTGGCCGGACGGCCGGGATTGGCCATGATCGCGATGTCCAGCCGGTTGGCCGCAAGCTCGTTCAGCAGCACGAAGCTGTCGCTGACCTTGAGCTCCACCGTCAAGCGCGGATAGCGTTCGCCCAGCAAGGAGATGATCTTGGGCAGCACGGCAATGGCTATGGTCTCGGAGGACCCCACGCGCAGGACTCCCTGCAGCGGATCGCCTGTGCGCAGCCGCGTCTCCAGCTCATCCAGCAGCTGCAGTATCTGGTCGGTGTAATGCATCGCCACCACGCCTTCCGCATTGAGCTTGGCGGCTCTGCCGTCCCGCTCGAACAGACGGGTACCCAGCGCCTCTTCAAGCTCGCGCACTCTCAGTGAAATCGTCGGCTGGGTTACATGCATATGGCGCGCAGCGGCCTGGAAGGATCCGAGCTTCGCAATGGCGGCCAATGCCTCGATCTGCGCAAGCGAGTAGCGTCGCATAAGATTTTCCTATCAAAAAACCCTGAAAACTTTAATTAGTTTAATAGGATGCCAATTGATAGCATAGATCGGTCACCACAACGATTACTCATGACGGAGAACGGATGAGCAAGGCAAAACAATTAAGGGAAGCCGTTTACGCCCCTGAAATACTGGTGCAACCGGGCGTGTTCGATGGCTTCAGTACCCGGCTCGTCGAGCATATGGGCTACAAGAGCGCATTCATCACCGGCAGCGGCGTCAGCGAGACGCGTCTGGGCCAGGTGGATGTGGGGATAATGGGCATGGAAGAGAACGTCGCCGCGGTGCGCAACATCGCCGCGTGCTCGGACCTTGCGCTCCTGGCGGACGGAGACACCGGCTACGGCAATGCCATCAACGCCTATCACACCGTGCGCGCTTTCGAACGCGCGGGGGCGGCCGGCATCATGCTCGAAGACCAGGTATGGCCCAAACGCTGCGGCCACATGCGCGGCAAGGAAGTGATTCCCCAGGATGAAATGGTGCAGAAGCTGCGCGCGGCCTGCGAAGCGCGCACGGACAAGGATTTCGTCATCAAGTCGCGCACCGACACGCTGGCCACGCATGGGCTCGACGAAGTGATCAAGCGCCTGAACGCCTATGCCGAGGCCGGCGCCGATCTCCTTTTCGCGGACGCGCTGCTGGACGCCGAGCAGATCCGCACGGTCGCCGGCAACGTGCCCAAGCCGCTATGCGTGAACATGGGCTTCGGCATTCGCCAGCGATCAACGACTCCGCTGCTTTCCGCCGCGCAATTGCAGGACTTGGGCGTGGCGGTCGTCATCTACCCCAGGCTCTTGACCGCTTGCGCGCTGGCCGGCATGAAGAAAGGCCTGGAGATCCTGGCGCAATCATTGACCAGCGGCAAACCCGAGGATCGTCCCGATGCGGCGGTAAGCTTCGAGGAACTCAACGAGATCATGGGAATGGGCGAAATCAATCGCCTGGAGCAAAGCTTCCTGACGGACGCCCAAAAGGCCGCGAAATACGGCCGCGACGCCGTCGGGCCGGTCGGCGCAGAGGCCGCCCATGGCTGACCCACAGGAAGAATCACGGCGCTTGCCGCCGGGATCGGTGGACTGCCATGCGCACGTCATCAAGATGAACCAGCCGCTGTCCAGCAACCGGCACTCTCAGCCCGCACGCGAAGCGAGCGTTTCGGACTACCTGGACACGCTCGATGCACACGGAGTCGACTACGGGCTTCTTACCGCACCCAGCTTCTATGGAACGAACAACGAAGTTCTGCTGCATGCGCTGGCAGCGTCGGGCGGACGGCTGCGAGGCACCGCCATCGTCGAGCCAACCGTAAGCGAATCCGTCCTGTCCGACATGAAAGACCAGGGCGTGTGCGGCATCCGGCTGAACTGGGTCAAGCGCGATGCGCTGCCCGACATCAATTCCGGCGAATACCGGAACCTGCTGTCCAACGCCCGCAATCTCGGCCTGCATATCGAGGTCTATCTGGAAGGCGAGCATCTGCCACCGGTGCTCAAGGCCATCAATGCCAGCGGCGCACGCGCGGTCATCGACCATTTCGGCAACCCGCCGGGCGCCGGCGGCATCGACAGCGAGGGCTTCCGGGCATTGCTCGATGCACTCGCAGCCGGCAATACCTGGGTCAAGCTTTCAGCCCCCTTCAGGCTACGGGGCAGCAATCCGGCAGCCCTCGCCAAGGCAATCATGGATCGGTCCGGCGGGGAACGCGCGGTCTGGGCAACGGATTGGCCATGGGTGGGCTTCGAGGACCGGATCACGTATCGGCATTGCATAGACTCGCTGTTCGAGTGCGTTCCCGATGAGGCGAGCCGGAACCGGATCCTTACGCTGAACGCGCATGAAGCTTTTGGGTTCAAGCCGTAGACGGGCGGCCTGCCCGGCCGCCTGTTTTGTCATTGCTTCATTCATCTGGAGACAACACCATGAATAAATATAAACTTCTCGGCACCGCCGTCCTGATTGCCTGGGCCGGCGCGGCAGCAGGCAAAGACGTGGCAAGACTGATCATTCCCACCGCGCCGGGCGGCGGCACCGACACGCTCTTTCGGGCCATCGCCAAATATGCCGAGCCGCACCTGGATGCCACACTGGTCGTACAGAACGTCGGAGGCGCCGGCGGCGCGATCGGCGTGAGCCAGCTGACCCGGGCCAAGCCGGACGGCCTGACGATGGCGGGAGTGTGGATGGGCCCCATTACCGTCGCCCCCCACACGATCGATACGACGTACGGGCTCGACGATTACATTCCCGTCATTCAACTGGATGCGGCGCCCTATGTACTTTGCGTGCGTCCCGATTTCCCGGCGAAGGACGGCAAGGAACTGCTGCAGGAACTCAAATCGAAACCCGGACACTATACCTTCGGCACGGACGGCGTCGCCGGCCCCGGCCAGTTGGCCACCGAACGCGTGTTCCAGTCCTTCGATGTCAAAGCGCGAGACATTCCCTATCGGGGCGCGGGCGAAACCATGCCGGCACTGCTGGGAGGCGTGGTGGACATCTACGTGGGCTCCGTGCCGCCCGCCGCCGCGATGGAAAAGAAGGGCGACGTGAAATGCCTGCTGGCCACCGGCGCGGACCCGGTCAAGGCCCTGCCCCGCGCGACGACTCTTACCGAGCTTGGCATTCCCGAAAAGCAAACGCTGCTTTGGCATGGGATCGTGGTCCCGCCCAACACCCCGGACGCCGCGGTGAAGCGCATCGAAGACGCTTTCGAAAAGGCGGCGGACTCGCCGGAAATGGCGGCTTTCTTTGAAACCGCCGGGGTGGAAAAGAGAATTCTTCGACGCAAGGAGTTTTCCGAACACATCAGGAAGGAATACGCCGAACTCGGCGCGCTGGTGAAGAGCCTTGACCTGAAGAAGCAATGATGCAGGCGAACCGCTCTTCAGCAGATGCTTCACATCCGGACATTCGCAAGACGCAACGGGTCGTCGTCACCGGCGCGGCCCGCGGCATCGGGCTGGCCATCGCGCGCGCTTTCCTGGCCCAGGACGCGCAAGTGCTCGTGTGCGATAACGACCATGCGGCGCTGGCCGCGCTTTCGCATACCGATCCAAAGCTTCGCGCCGAACGGGCCGACGTCGCCGATCCGGCATCGGTGGCGGCGTTCATGGCGGGTGCAAGGGACGCGCTCGGCGGCCTCGACGTGCTGATCAACAACGCGGCAATTACCGGCCCCTTCGGCCCGGTCGACGAGAATGATCCGGCACTCTGGGCGCAAGCGATCTCCGTGAATCTGGTGGGGCAGTTCAACTGTGCCCATTATGGCGTGCCTCTACTGAAAGCGGCGGGCGGCGGCAGCCTCGTCAACATGTCCTCGGTCGCGGGGCGGCTGGGCTATCCCTTGCGGAGCAGCTACGCCGCCTCCAAATGGGGCATCATCGGACTGACGCAGACACTGGCCATGGAGCTGGGCGAATTCGGCATCCGCGTCAACGCCATCTTGCCGGGCATCGTCGACACAGAACGGCATCGCCGGCAGCTGTCCGCCCAGGCCTCACGCCTGGGCATCAGCGAAGAGGACATGAACACGCGTTACCTGGAGACCATCTCCCTGCGCGAAAAAGCAAGCGAGGAAGAAATCGCCGACCTCGTCCTCTTCATCTGTTCAGCAAAAGGCCGGCATATCAGCGGACAATCGCTGGGCGTATGCGGCAATCTCGAAACGATGAGGCGATAGCGGCAGGGGGTCAGACCCCGTACGGGGTCTGACCCCTCAAGGAGTGCGCTGGGGTCAGCCCCCCTCAAGGCGTATTGGGGTCAGACCCCGAATGGGGTCTGACCCCTTCAGGTGTGTTGCGGCGTCCGACCCCCTACGGGGTCGGACCCCAAACCCGGCATTCGGCCCATGGACAGCGCACCGCGGCGTTTCTACGATGTAACGATCCGCAACGCTTCCTATGGGGGACGCCATGGCTCAAGCAACCATGTTCCGGCGTTTTTTCCTGCAATGCCCCGTTCAGCCCAGGTCCATATCGTTGGCGCTGTGCGGAGCGGCCGTGACCGGCCTTTTCCTCCTGGCTCCGGGAGCGCCCGCTCATGCAAGCAACGATGTGATACGGGCGGCCCTCGATGCGCAAAAAGCCGTTCAGCGGGCGATGGAGCAGGCGGAACGCGAGGAGAAAAAGCGCCGGCAGGAGGCCGATCGCAAGGCGACCCAGGACGCCCGGCGGGCGGCGCAGGCCGAGCGCGCCGCGCAGCAACGACAGGCAAGAGCGGAAAACGAAGCGCGCAAGAAGGCAGCCAGGGAAAAATTCCTGCTTACCTGCGCCAATATCCAGAAGTGGATGGACGCGGAAGCCATACCGTACTATTCGGGTGGCAGAGCCAGCACGGCGGCCATCGTGGCCATGCTGCGAGCGGACCGCTTCGAGCCTTTCTTCGGCACACGCTACGAGGACATGTCCGATATCGAGCTCAGGGAACTGTCGGCCTCGGCTTCGCAATGCCTGCGATCCGACGGGCCGTTGACCAGCATGCCCACGCGCGAGCGCTCTCTCGTCTCGCAGTCTTTGACACCTACGCAGCAATCGACGCATAAGCGCTATCTTGCCTCGTTCGAAGCGCGCGACGCAGCGCTGCGGAAGCTGGCGGACGAGGCGCTTACGCTGGCACCCACCAAGGCGGGCGTCAATCGCTGGCGCGAGATCGCCACGCAAGCCGACGCCATGCTGAACGAAGCTCGGCCAGCCACCCGCAATGCCTACCAGGCAAACATGAAAAAGGCGGACACGGTTGCAGTAGCTCCGGTTCTGCCCGGCATAGTCGACGAGGCGATGGCGACTGCCAAGGGGCTGGAAGGACTGCGTACCCTGGCAACCTTGGCGGAACGCGACGTCAATCCCCGGCTTTATCGCGAGGGAGCCATCATGGACGCAGCGGGAATCAAGACGCGCGAAGAATGCCTGGAACGACTGCGCAAAGGCATGGACGCCATTGCTGCCCAGATTGCCGCAACGGAACGAGCGCGTATCGACGCCTTGGGCACGGGCCTGGTGGCGCTGGAACAAGGAAAAATCTGGCATGCCGACTATCAAAGCCGCGTGGCGCCCTATGCCAATCACGCTTCCCGACTGGGCGAACTGCTTTCCTACTTCCGTGGAAAACGTGAACTGGCGCTCGCGGCCGGTGAACCCGACTTCCAACGCTCCATCAATCAAGCTTCGAATCATGAGGCGCTTCAACGGCTGCAGGCACAGTACCTTATGAGCGAGGACGCCCGCAGTGCACCGGGCACGGCCTTGATGACTGCGATCGCCCAAAGACGGCAAGAGATAGACAAAAGCCTGGCGCTGGGCCGGCCCACGACCGTTCCAGCCGAGCCCGCGGCCGGCGGGCCCGCCGCTGCTCCATCCGGCGGCGGCACGACGGACCGCGACACGGCAGGCGGCGAGCCGAGCGAAGAAGTGATGTACGACCTGGTCCATTCGGTGCTTGCCGATGCGACCAAGCGCCAGAACGACATGATGGCCCAATGCAGCGGCGGCGTGCGCAGCAACGACATGATGATGAACCAGGTATGCGCCGCCCTCATGCTATACAAGGGCCTGACGACCGGCATCACGGCCAACGCAGCCGTGCCCAAGATCCTGCAGTTCGAAAAGCTCGGATGCGCACCTGCCGTGGGCAAGGCCGGATATCTTTGCGATTACACGCTGGCGGTGGAAAAACAGTTGAACCCGTCCATTGTCGGCCCGGAAGCCAAAGCCCTGCTCGAAGGCTCCACCCTGAAATCCGCGCGCTTCATCGAAAGCCGCAGCAAGGGCTGGATGATGATTTATTCGGACGACGCGGTGCGCTGAAATGTGTGGTCTGCCCCATTGAGGAACTGAGGGGTCAGACCCATTGGGTCTGACCCCGTATGCTGCTGAAGGGGGTCTGGCCCATTGCCCTGGCTGAAGACGCGGGGGTCAGACCCGTTGGGTCTGACCCCATATGCCGCTGAAAGGGGTCAGACCCCGTACGGGGTCTGACCCCTCAACATCAAGAATAAGAGCTTTCCAGCGCTCCGATGCCGCGCGGGCCGGCTACTTCGACGGACTTGGCCGGCATGTCGATGACTTCATTGGCGTTGATCTTGAAGACCGACACGGCGTCGGCCAAGCGCTTGGCCTGTTCCTGCAGCGAACCGGCGGCCGCGGCGGCCTCTTCCACCAAGGATGCGTTCTGCTGAACGACACCGTCCATTTCGGTCACGGCGCGGTTGACCTGGTCGATACCTTCGGACTGCTCGTGCGAGGCTGAGGAAATTTCGCCCATGATGGTGGTGACGCCCTGCACCGAGCCGACGACTTCGCGCATGATCTCGCCTGCGTCGCTGGCTTGCTTGGCGCCGGCCTGGACCTTGCGCTGCGATTCTTCGATCAGCACCTTGATTTCCTTGGCGGCCTGGGCGCTGCGCTGGGCCAGCGAGCGGACCTCGCCGGCGACCACCGCAAAGCCCTTGCCCTGCTCTCCGGCGCGGGCGGCTTCGACCGCGGCGTTGAGCGCAAGGATATTCGTCTGGAAGGCAATGCCGTCGATCACGCCGACGATTTCCGCCATCTTGCCCGAGCTGGTGGAGATCTCCTGCATGGTCTCCACGACTTCCGATACCGCCTTGCCGCCACGCAGCGCGACTTCCGAGGCGCTCTTGGCCAGGCTGTCGGCTTCCGTCGCATTGTCGGTGTTCTGGCGCACGGTGCTGGCCAGCTCCTCCATGCTTGCGGCGGTTTCCTGCAGCGCCGCGGCCTGCTGCTCGGTGCGGCTGCTGAGGTCCGTATTGCCAACGAAAATTTCGCGCGAACCGAGGTTGATTTCCTCGACGCCGTCCCGCACCACGCTTACAGTGCGTGTCAGGCTTTCCTGCATGCGGCGCAACGCATCGTACAGAACCCCGATTTCATTGCGGGACTGCATGTCCACGCGCTGAGTCAGGTCGCCGTTGGCGATACGATCGAAATGCGTGCCCGCTTCGACCAGGCGCCGGACGACCATGCGGCCAAAGACGATGCGCATCAGGATCATCAGCAAGAAGCCGATGACCACCGCCCCACCGATCGCGATGATGGCGGTATGGAAGCTCTTCTCGGCCTCGTCATAGAAACCGGCCTGGACGCGATCCACGTGTTCGACGAAAGCCTCGATGCCTTCCTGGAAGGCGGCGGCCCGAGCAATGCCGAATTCGTTGTTCACGAAATAGAAGGTCGTGTAGTCGTTGGTTTCAAGCGCCTGCACCATGGGTTCGATGCCGTCATCGATGTAGGGCCGGTAAGAACTGATGATGCGGGTTGCAAGACGGCGACCTTCCGCCGTTTCAGCGGCGTCCTTGCGGAATTCATCGTATTCCTTCTTGACCAGCTCCAGCTTGTCTTTGGCGGTGGCCAGCATGCTGCGGGCACCTTCGCTTGCGCCATTGCCGGCCGCGGCTGATTCCTGCTGGTAGCGCGCGGCAACCAGGAGCGAAACCCGCGCATCCAGCATGTGCATGCCGAGTTGATAGACCTGCTGCGCGCGCTTGTTCTGGCGCGCCATGGCATTGACCTGATCCAGGTTGCTGGAAAGGAACCAGGCACCCATACCGCCCACCGCGACGATCAGGACCATGAACATGGCCAGCACCAGCATGAGCGTGGTGCTGACTTTGGCGTCGGACAAACGAAAGCGGCGCTTGTTGCGGGATTTCTTTTTATCGAGAGCCGAGGTTTTTTTGGAAGTAGACATAACAGGACCTAAGAACTTTAGAAACTGCGAACCGGCGCCGCATGTTCGCCGTCATACCCATACTGATTCATGCGTGGGATGTTGATTGCATTGACAACGCGCTCATACCGGCCGTCGGGGCCGAAGGAAAGCCATAGCTCGCGGTTGAAGTACACGGCATCGGTCGCCAGCGTGGACTTGTAGGCCCATCTGGCGAGCACCGAGCCGTCCGACTGCCGATAGACATCCACCGGATCAGCGTGCATCAATGCACTGGCCTGTTGCAGCGTCGTCTGGCCAGGGGTGATCAAATACAGCGACGACGTATCGAAATTGCGCCCGGCCGTACTACATGCCGCCAAAGCGAATGCAATGCTCAGAACCGATAAGGCGCGGTACATCAGAACTCGACCCACTCGTCATCGGCCTGGTTGCTTTGCTTGGATGCGCCGGGCGTTTTCATGACGTAGGAAGGCCTGCCGGCAGTGGATTCGGACGTAGCGGGTGCCGGCTTTTGCACGGCGGACGCCTTGCGCACGCGTTCGGTCGTGCGGGCGGCGGCCGGCGCGGCCCCGTTGTGGCCCAGCGCCGCGGCGGCGCCGGGATGCGCGGCTTTGGCGGATTCCGGCTTATGGCCCGCATCCAGTACCGGTGCGCGCCTGGCGGGAGCCGCCACTTGCTTGGCCGGTACGTCGATGATCTGGTTGCCCAAGAGCTTGTAGCCCGCCACCACGGAACTGATGCTGCCGACCTGTTCGCTGAGCGACACGGCGGAATTCGCGGCGTCCTGGACCAGCACGGCGTTCTGCTGCGTGACGTGGTCCATTTGCATGACTGCCCGATTGATCTGGTCGATACCCGATGATTGCTCGGTCGTCGCCGCGGAGATCTCGCCCATGATGTCGGTGACGCGCGCCACCGAATCCACGATTTCCTGCATGGTCGCGCCTGCGCGTTCGACCTGCACCGACCCTTCCGATACCTGGCGAACCGAGTCTTCGATGAGCTGCTTGATTTCCTTCGCGGCTTGCGCGCTACGCTGCGCGAGCGCCCGCACCTCGGAGGCCACCACGGCGAACCCCTTGCCCTGTTCGCCGGCACGCGCGGCTTCCACCGCCGCGTTCAAGGCCAGGATGTTGGTCTGGAAAGCGATGCTGTCGATCACACCCACGATGTCGGAAATCTTGCGCGACGCGGAAGAAATGCCTTCCATCGTCGTCACGACCTCGCCCACCGCCTGCCCGCCGCGCTGCGCGACTTCGGAAGCCGTGGCGGCCAGTTGATTGGCCTGGCGCGCGTTGTCGGCATTCTGCTTGACCGTGCTGGCAAGCTGCTCCATGCTGGCCGCCGTTTGCTGCAAAGCGGCCGCCTGCTGCTCGGTGCGGCTGCTGAGGTCGGAATTGCCGGCTACGATGTGCTGCGAGCCGTTCTGGATTTCGTTCATGCCCAAGCGTACCGTTCCCACGATACGGACGAGGTTATCTTGCACATGCTTGAGCGCCAGGTGCAGCGTGCCGATTTCATTGTCGGACACAACTTCGATGCGCTGCGTGAGATCACCCGCGGCAATCTGTTCGAATTGGCTGCTGACATGTTCCAGCGGACGCAGCACGGCGCGGGAAAGGGTGTAGTACAGCAAGATGACCACCAGCACGGCCAGGACCAGCAAGCCCGCGTACACATAGGTGACCGTGGAGAAATGCTGCTCCACCGCCGACGCGGCGCCCGCGCCGCCCAGCAGCGCGCTGACCTGCCCCTGGCTGTACCAGCCGGTGAATATCGCGCCCAGGGTCAACAGGCATAACAGGAAAACCACTATCGATAGGCTGGTTCTAAGCCGCAACTCTGTGAAACTCATTAATTATTCTCACTTTCCTAACAAACCGTAACGGTGATGTCCAAGTGCTGTCTCCACCTGACTCAACAAAGCATGTGCTTTATTGTGTCATGTTGAATAAGCTTGTGGCCTGGATTTTCTTGAATGCCATCGCGGCGGCTTCCAGCGCTGACGTGCGCAACTGAAGCTGGGCGGTGGCGGCGTAGTAGTCAAGGTCTTCCAGCTTGGAAAGCTGGTTGGTGTAGCTCAGATGCCGCTGGGCGCCATTGGCGTTCAAGGCGTCCACTTCATTCATGCGAGCGCCCACCGAAGAGCGGACGGTAAGCACATTGTTGTAGTTGACGTCGATGCGCTGCAGGGCGGTGGCCAGCATGTTCTGGAACTGGGCGCCGCCCGCGGTTCCACCCGTACCGTTCTCAAGCGCCACGATGATGCCATCCAGCGTATCGAAGATATTGAGGTCGGTGTTGACGCCATCGGCGGTGGGCTCGATCGTAAACTCGAATCCGCTGTCCGGGGTTGTACCTAAATACACTTCAAGGCCTTCATTGGACAGGGACAGCATATTCGTCGCAGGGTCAAAAGAGGCCGTGCTTGTGACCGGATTTCCGTCGAGATCCGAGTAATTGACGGTGTAGTTCGTGCCATCGTATTCGACCTGATAGCTGGTATTGGGCAAGACTTTAGATGCATCGACCACCTTCGGCGTGCCCATGATGGGCGCGGTCGAAGGACCGGGAACAGTCGTGGGATACGCGGTGTAACCCGGCGCGCTGACCGGCTCGATCGTGAACTTGTCGCCCGTTGCCGGATTGCCGCCCAGTTCGACCTGCACCCCGCCCTGCAATGTAATGGTGTTGACCTTCCCGGGAGTGAATCCGGAACCGACGAACTCGTAGACACTGTTGCCGGCGGCGTCCAGGACATCGACGGAATAAGAAGTGGGCGTGGTGAAATTCACGACGAAGGTATTGCCTACGCCGTAGCCGCCCGGGTCGGTGAGCGTGGGTTTGCCCACGGTGCCGGAGCCCGTATTGTTCGAATCGGCGCGGGTCAGGTAGCCTTGCGTGCCGGGCGCGGCGCGCCCGAAGATGTCGCTGCCCACATCGCTGCTGGCGATCTGGCGCGTCTGATCGGCCTGGATCTTGCGCTGATTGCTGTCGCCCATGTAGACGACCTTGCCGCCGACTTCCTGAAATGGAGACACGTCGCCCTTGGCGCCCGAGAACAGATACTGCCCGCTTCCGTCGGTGGCATTGGCCAGACCCAGCAGATTGGTGCGCGCCTCTTTCAGTACGTTGCCGAGTGTGGTGCGATCCACGTCGGACATCGTGCCGTTGCCGGCCTCCACCAGACGCGTCTTGACGTCCTGCAGCAGCAGGGTCACCGAATTCAAGGTGTTTTCTTCCAGCCCCAGGTTGCGGTTCAGCACGCTGCGATTGGCATCGAAGCGCGCATTGAGGCTTTGCGACTGGCTGATGTTCACGGCCTGCGCCGCCGCCAGGGGGTCGTCGGCCGGCGTGACCATGCGCTGGCCGCTGGCAACCTGCTGATAGATATGCATCAGGTCGGACTGCTGGGCGTTGATGGAGTTCAGACCGGTCTGGAAGAACAAGGAGGAACTGATACGCATGGTCGAAATCCTGAAAATTAGCGCAGATTGAGCAAGGTATCGAACAGCGAAGAACTGACGTCGATCAGCTTGGACGCCGCGCGGAACTGTTCCTGGAACTGCATCAGTTGTACGTATTCTTCATTCAGGTTCACGCCTGACACCGCCTGCTGGGCCGAGAAATTCTGTTGGATCAGGGTGGCGGTCGCCTTCGCTTCCGTGCCATTTTGCTGGGTCAGCACACCCACCTTGTTGACGATCTGGGAGTAGGCTTCGTTGAAGCTCATGGAGCCGTTGCCCAGCGTTTTCTCGGTTTGCAGCTTCGCCATGGCCAGCGCATTGTCGCCATTGGCGGTGCCGGTTCCCGGCGCCGCCGCGGCGATCTTGGCCGGGTCGGTGATCTCAAGCTTGAGCGTGGACCCGGCGGCGCGCGTGGGCTGGATGAGCCAGCGATCCGCCGCTGAGCCGGCCACTGGCGTACCGTCTGCAAGCTGGATGGTGATGCCGCCAACGCTCAGTTCCGCAGGCACCGTGGTCGGAAAGTCCGCTACGGCCCCGCCCGGAAGCGTGGTGAGCTGAAACGCAACCGGAACACCGGCGGGATCCCGCCGCACGGAAATCCGATAATCATCGGCAGTCAACCCATTGACGTCATCGAGCGTTACCGTAACGGTGGGCGCGCCCGCGGAATTGCTGCCCGACGGCAGCACGGTCACGGGACCCACGCTGAAGAAATCGGCGGCGGGATCACCCGCCAGGTCGACCCCATTGCCATGCGCCTCATTCATGGCATGGGCCAGCCCCATGGCAAGCCGTCCCAGATTGTTCTGCACGGTATCCAGGGCCTCATGGCGATACTGGATCAGCCCGGCCAGCTTGCCGCCCGTGATGCGGCTTTCGTCCAGTTCGATGCCGTGCGCATTGCCGCTGTTGTCGACGATGGTGTAGGCCACGACCGTGCGCTGCGGATCGTCGGCGGAAGGCTGCGCGCGCAAGGGGTAAACGGTATCCGCCCCGAGCAGCATCTGGCCATTGCCGATGGACAGGTTGAGTCTGCCGTCCTGTTCGAAGGACTTGACCCCGACCAGTTGGTTCAGCTCGGTCAGCAACTGGTCGCGCTGATCCAGGAGATCATTGGGCTCGTGCTGCGAAGAGGAGGCACGCGCCTCGACGATCTTGGTGTTGAGGTCGCGAATGCGCACCACATAGCTGTTGACCTGTTCAACGACGGTCGAGATCTGGGTATTGATATTGCCGCGCTGCTCATTCAAGAACGCATTGGCATCATTGATCTGGCCCACCAGGCTGGCGGCGCGGCCCAGGAGTTCCTGGCGCGCTGCGCTGTCGGCCGGCTCGGACGCCACGGCCTGAAGGCCGTCGAAGAACTTCTGCAATGCGGGCGTGATGCCCACCGTGCGGTCGGCAAACAGATTATTGATCTGCACGATTTCGTTGCCGTAGGAGGTGATCGATGCCCCCTTGCTTTGCGCATCGGCCAACTGCTTGTACAGGAAGCCGTCGTAGGCGCGCTGCACGGTGACCGCCTGGACGCCACGGCCGATGTAGCCTGCGGCGGTTGCCTTGGCCCCCGCCGTCTGCACCAGCACCGTTTGACGGTTGTAACCTTCCGTCGTGGCGTTGTTGAGGTTGTGGCCGGCCGTTTGCAGGCGGTTCTGCGCCGCATTCATTGCAGAAAGACCCAGGTTGGCTAAGTTCATGTTTGAATCCGCTTACAGTCGGGCCGGCACGTATGCCGCCCGCGTTTAAATACCTTGTGTCGGGTTAACGACCAGCGGCCCGAAAGCTTTAGCCCGCGCGGGCTCAATCACGGGACGCCAGGCGCTTGCCCGAATCGAAATACGACATGATGGAAATGAGCTTGTCCGAATACTTGGGATCGGTGGCATAGCCCGCTTCCTGTATGCGCCGCGCGGCGTCCTCCGCCGAGCGGGCTTGCACCACGGCGCCGTAGCGCTTGTTCTGCCTGATCAGGCGCGCATAATCGGCAAAAGACTCCTCGTAGGAATCGTAGGCGCGGAACGGCTGCTTCACTTTCTGCGGCACGCCGTTTTCGTACTCGGTCGTCATCACATGCACGACCTTGCCCTTCCAGCCGGGACTGGCCTTGATCCCGAACAGATTGTGGGACGTGCTGCCGTCCTCGCGACGGATCTCGCTGCGGCCCCAGCCCGATTCCAGCGCCGCCTGGCTCAGTATCAGCTTTTCCGGCACGCCGCTTTCGCGCGCGGCCACGCGGGCGGCGTTCGACATGCGGCTGACGAAATTCTGTATGTGTTCCGGTGCGCCCTTGATCGCGGAATAGATTCTTTCCGTTGCGGGGTTGCGTGTCAGCAAGCCGATCAAAGCGTCGATGGATGGCGCGTCTTCGCGTCGCGATGCACCGATCGATGAACGAAGACCGGGGAGGCGCGATTTGGCCAGCTCGGGTGGAGCGGCCTCGCCTTCCGCTTCCGCCGCGCCGCCCCTGGCGCGCCGGATCTGGTCCAGCAAGGCTTGCGCCAGGCCGATGCCGGGCTTGGACAGGCTCAGGGCCATTTGCTCGTCGGCCATGCTCTGGGCCAAACGGGTCTGGTCGCTGTCGAGCATGGTGGGTGTGGCCGCCTGCCGGGCCTGCTTGAGCATCTGCTGCAGGAACAAGGCCTCGAATTGTTGGGCGACCTGCTTTTCCTGGTCGGCGCTTGCGCCCTGCGGACCGCTGACGCCCTTCTTCAGGCTGTCCAGGCCACGGAAGTCCAGCGCCGAAGGCGTTTGTGCATTTCCGGGCCGCGGGATGTATTGAACAAAGGTCATGGCCGCGCCTAAATGATTTCCAGGTCCGCGCGCAGCGCGCCGGCGCTCTTCAGATTCTGCAGTATCGACAGCAGGTCCTGCGGGGTCGCGCCCAGCGCGTTCAAGGCGCGGACCACGTCCGCCAGGTTGGCGCTGGTGCGCACGTGCTGCACGCTGCCGGTATCCGACCGCATCTCGATATTGGTGTTCTCGGTGACCACTGTCTGACCGCCGGCGAAAGGCGTGTCGGGCTGATTGACCTGCTGTTCACGGCTGATGACGACGGACAGGTTGCCGTAAGCGATAGCCGCCTCTTCTATCATCACCGTGCGATTCATCACCACCGAGCCGGTGCGGGCGTTGATCACCACTTTCGCGCGCGCCGGCGGCAGCTGCACCTGGGTGTTCTCGACACGGGAGAGAAAGGCGGTCTGGGCAGCCGGATCAGTGGGCCCGCGAAGCTGGATGACACGCCCGTCCAGCGCCGTGGCGACACCGGAGCCGAACTGCTTGTTCAGCGTCGTGACCACATTCTGCGCGGTCCCGAAATCCGTGTCGTTCAATTCCAGTCGGATGATGCCGTCACGCGCATAGGCCGTGGGAACGCTCCGTTCGACGATGGCGCCATTGGCGATGATACCGCCGTTGAGCTGGTTGACCTGCACACTGGATCCGCCGGCCTGGGCACCGGCACCGCCCACCAGCAGGTTGCCCTGGGCAAGCGCATAGACCTGGCCGTTGGCGCCCTTGAGCGGGGTCATCAGCAAGGTGCCGCCGCGCAGGCTTTTGGCGTTGCCCATGGAAGACACGACGACGTCCAGCGCCTGGCCGGGCTGGGCAAAAGCCGGCAGGCGCGCGGTCACCATGACGGCTGCCACGTTCTTGACCTGCATATTGGTGCCCTGAGGCACCGTGACGCCCAGTTGCGAGAGCATGTTCGTCAGGCTTTGCTGCGTAAAAGGCGTTTGCCTGACCTGGTCGCCGCTGCCGTCCAGGCCCACGACCAGACCGTAGCCGATCAACTGGTTTTCGCGCACGCCCTGGATGGACGCCAGATCCTTGATGCGGTCGGCCTGCGCGGCCGTTGCGGCAAGCCCGCACGCGGCGGCCAGCGCGGCTCGCGACAAGAAGCGCCGCAACGCAGGAAGACGGAGGTATCGAAACGCGGCCATCATGTCAGAACGGAGAAATATTCAAGAAAAAGCGCTGCAGCCAGCCCATGGTCTGGACTTCGTCCATCACGCCCTTGCTTCGGAATTCGATCCGGGCGTCCGCCACCTGCGTGGACGAAACGGTATTCGAGCCCGTGATGGAACGTGGGTCCACGACGCCGGAGAAACGCAAGTGCTCGCTGCCCCGATTGATGGCGATCTGCTTGTCGCCCGCGATCTGGAGATTGCCGTTGGGCAGCACCCCGACGACCGTGGTCGTCAGCGTGCCCGCAAAGGTGTTGTCGGCACGCGTCGAACCCTTGCCGTCCATCGCGTTACCGCCTTCCACGTCGAAGTTCTGCTTGTCCCCCACGCTGCTGGGCAGGAAAGCCGGTACGCCGTCCCATCCCAGCGAGGCGCTGCCCGTGCGGTTGGTGGAGGTCTGCACGTTCTTGGCGGCGTTGGTCTTTTCCTGTATCACCACCGTCACGATATCGCCCACGTTGCGCGGCCGCCTGTCCTCGAACAAGGGGTAATTGCCGTAGGCCGTGGGCTGGTAGATGGAACCGTTGGCCTCGGCAGCCGGCATGGACGGCAGAGGGGGCTGCGCGGTCAACGGGCCGGTCACGACCGGCTCGGGCGGCACCAATGCGCAACCCGACGCCACGACCAGCGCCAGGCAGGAGACAAGACGAAAAACTCGTTTAAGCATCGATTACAGTTGCGCCAGGCGTGCCAGCATCTGATCGGAGGTCTGGACCGCCTTGCTGTTCATTTCGTAGGCACGCTGAGTGGTGATCATGTTGACCAGCTCTTCCGCCACGTTGACGTTCGACGTTTCGGTGTACTGCTGCAACACGAGTCCGGCGCCGTCCAGGCCGGGCTGCCCGAAGTTTGCGGGGCCCGACGCATCGGTTTCCACATACAGGTTCTCGCCCATGCTCTGCAAGCCGGTGGGGTTGATGAAGGTGCTGAGCTGCAGTTGGCCGATTTCGACATTGGTGCCCACCGCGCCGGGCTGGGTGACCGACACCGTGCCGTCCCGCGCTATCGTGATCTCCAGGGCGTTGTCGGGAATATTGATGGGCGGCTGTACCGGATAGCCGCCGGCCGTCACCAACTGGCCGTTCTGGTCCACCTGCAGGCTCCCGTCGCGGGTGTAGGCGAAGGTTCCGTCGGGCATTTCCACCTGCAGGAAGCCTTTGCCCTGTATGGCGATGTCCAGGCTGTTGCCGGTGTTCTTCAGGTCGCCCTGGGTGTGGATGCGCTCGGTGGCCACGGTGCGTGCGCCCGTGCCAAGCTGCAGTCCGGATGGCAACTGATTGGCCGCGCCGACTTGTGCGCCCGGCTGGCGTACGGTCTGGTACATGAGCTCTTCGAACACGGCGCGCGTGCGCTTGAAGCCGTTGGTGTTGACGTTGGCCAGGTTGTTGGAAATCACATCCATATTGGTTTGCTGTGTTTCCAAACCAGTTTTGGCGATCCAGAGAGAACGTATCATGTTTAATTACTCGACAATATGGAATTGGCGCGCTCAGCGTTGGTGCTGGCGTCCTGGATGACCTTCATCTGCAGTTCGAAGCGGCGGGCGTTGGCGATCATTCCCACCATGGCCTCGGCGGCATTCACATTGCTTTTTTCAAGAAAGCCCGAAACCATGCGTACTTGCGGGTCCTGCGGCGCGGGCTGGCCATTGGCCGGGCGGAAGACGCCATCGTCGCCCCGGAGCATGTCGGCGGCGGGCGGGTTCACCAGCTTGAGCTGGCCCAGCATCTGCAGATCATTGGGGTTGTCGCCGGCACCCAGCGCGGAAATCTGGCCGTCGACCGAAAACGTGATGATGCCGCGCTCCGGCACTTCCACGGGTGCGTTGTCGGCCGACAGCACCGGGTAGCCTTGCTGGGTCACCAGCAGGTTGTCCTGGTTCACGGCCAGTTCGCCGGCGCGTGTGTAGGCTTCGCCCTGCGGCGTCATCACGCTGAACCAGCCGTCGCCCGTAATGGCAAGGTCCAGGGCATGGCCGGTTTCCGTCATCACGCCCTGCTGGAAACTGCTGCCGGGGGTGGCCGTCACGGTGCCGACCCGCGTGGGCAGGCTCTGCTCGCTGACCAGCGGCACGGAACGATAGTGCGCCATCTGCTCGCGAAACCCGGTCGTGCTGACGTTCGCCAGGTTGTTGCTGATGACGGACTGCTGTTCCAGCACGCGGGCGGCGCCGCCGGCCGCCGTGTAGATGATGCGATCCATTTATGCCGTCTTAGCGCATGGTGATCAAGGTCTGCAGGAGCTGGTCCTGCGTCTTGATGGTCTGGGCGTTGGCCTGGTAGGTGCGCTGCGCGATGATCATGTTGACCAGTTCCTGGCTCATGTCCACGTTCGACTCCTCGACCGCCTGGCCGACAATGGACGCCAGGCCGTTGGTGCCCGGTGTGCCCAGAAGGGGTTGACCCGACTGCGCGGTTTCTACCCAGGCGTTACCGCCCACGGCCTGCAGGCCTTGCACGTTGGCAAAGTTGGCCAGCACCAGCTCGCCCATTTCCTGGGTTTCGCCGTTGGTGTAGCTGGCGATGATCTTGCCGTCCGGCGCGATGGCCATGCTGGCATAGGCGCCGGTGGGGTAGCCGTCCTGCTTGAAGGTGTAGCCGAAATCGCCGGCGAACTGGGTTGAATCTTTATAGCTGATGGGGACAATCAATGGATCAGATCCGGCGATTGCCCCAAAATTCACTGATGTCGTCTCGCTGGCTGCGGTCAGGGTACCGTCGGAGCCGAACGAGACGGGAAAGGGACTTGGAGCAGTGGCTACCGGGTCATTGTTGAGCTGGTAATACACGGCCCATTGATTAGTTCCCGTTTTACGGAAATACTGAGTCAGCTGGTGATCTTTACCCAGCGAGTCATAAACCGTCATACGCACCACATGGTTGTAGCTGCCGGGATCCGGAGTATTGACAGCAGGCGCCGGCAAATTGGTGCCCCAACCCACTGCAGGCGTCTGTTCAGCCTGATCCAGATTGAATTTGACCCTCACACCGGCTTGCGTGGCATCCGGATGCGTGCCCGTCGCCCGCGGCGCGATGTTGCCGCTGGGCACCTGGATGGGCGTAGGCACCGTACCGCGAACGCCGCTGGCCGGATCATCCATGAAACCAGTCAGCCTGTGCCCCTGCGCATTCACCAGGAAGCCTTCCTCGTTCGCCGAGAACTGGCCGTTGCGCGTGTACATCACGGCGCCGCTGGTGTCCAGGACACGGAACAGTCCGTTTGCGCCATCGATGGCCATGTCGAACTGGTTGCCGGTGATGGCCACCGTTCCGATGGTAAAGCGCTGATTGACGGCGGCCACCTGCGTGCCCAGGCCGCGGGACGACGCGAAGACGTCGGCGAAGGTTGCCGTGGCGCCCTTGAAGCCGACCGTGGCGGAGTTGGCGATGTTGTTGCCGATGACATCCAGATTTTGCGATGCGGCGTTCAAGCCGCTCAAAGCCTGTCCGAAACCCATGATTTAACCTCGTGTAATGATCTTCAAGTATCTGCTGGAGCCTTTGCAACTGCGAAGGCGCTCGTTTATTGTGTTGCCTTGGCATGGGCCGCCGACCCATGCCTGAACTACATGATCTTGCGGATGTCCAGCAGCGAATAGCTGCCCGCCAGGCCCAGGTCCAGCTGCAGGCCGGTGGACGAATACGCCACGCTGGACACCTTGCCATAGGTCAGCGCACCCACAGATACCGGACCGCTGGAAGCGTCGTAGGCGGCGACCTGCACGTTGTAGGCGCCGTCCGGCGCGGGCACGCCGCCGTCGTCCTTGCCGTCCCATTCCAGGGAATACACGCCCGAAGGCGTGGCGTCCATTTCGATCGTGCGGATGGCCTTGCCGGAATTGTCGGTGATGGTGACCACGACCTTGGCCGCACCGGAAATCAGGTCCATGCCGAACGGCGTGGCGACCTTTGCGCCGCCCTCGCCCGTGCTGCCCAGGGAGATCTTGCTGCCGGGCACCAGGACGTCCTTGCCGATCAGCGACGCGGCCTGCATGGACTGCGACACGTCCATCTGCCCCGACAAGGCCAGCAAGGTGTTGTTCAACTGGTTGATGCCGTTCACCGTGGACAACTGCGCAATCTGCGAGGTCACTTCGGCGTTGTCCATGGGATTGAGCGGATCCTGGTTCTGCAGCTGCGTCACCAAGAGCGTCAGGAAGCGCTCCTGAGTGTCGTCCATCAGGCTTTTTGTGCTGTTGGTGGCGGCGGCCAAGGCGTTCGCCGCGCTGCCTGCGCCATCTGTTTGATTGATCGTGGTCACTGATCGCTCCGTAAAGAAAATGCGTATTACTGACCGATGGTCAGGGTGCGCTGCATGAGGCTTTTGGCCGTGTTGATGACTTCCACATTGGCTTGGTATGAGCGCGAAGCCGAAATCATATTGACCGTTTCGGCCACCACGTCGACGTTCGGCATGGTGACGTAGCCGTCTTCGTTGGCCAGCGGGTTCTTGGGGTCGTACTGCAGGCGATGCGGCGCATTGCTTTCCAGCACCTGCGCCACCCGCACGCCGCCGACCGAGTTCGGCGCCTGCTGGCTTTCGACGGGCGTCATCTGGAAAACGACCTGGCGCGCCCGATAGGGCTGGCCGTCCGGGCCGACCACGCTGTCGGCGTTGGCCAGGTTGCTGGCCGTGACGTTCATGCGCTGCGACTGCGCGGTGAGCGCCGAACCGGCAATCTGAAATATGCTCAATGTGGACATGGATGCTTCCTGCCTGGACTAGGCTTATTGCTGCAAGACGGACATCAAACTCTTGATGCGCGCCGAAATGACGGAGATATCGGTCTGGTAGCGCATGGTGTTGTCGGCGAACTGGACGCGCTCGACGTCCATGTCCACGGTGTTGCCATCCAGACTGGGTTGTAGCGGTTGCCGGTACAGCAAGTCGGCGGTCTCGTTTCCCGCGGCCTTGCCCGGTATGTGCCGCGCCGCCGTCAGGGCCAACTGGGTATCGGGCAAACGAAGGCTGCCGCCTCCACCCATGGCATCCTGCAGGGCGGCGCTGAAGTCGAAGTCGCGCGCCTTGTAAAATGGCGTGTCCGCATTGGCGATATTGGCGGCCAGGACTTCCTGGCGCTGCTGCCGCAGGCCAAGCGCGAGTTGATGAAACTTTAAGTCGTCGCCGATTCTGTCGATCATTTGCCGTCCACCGGGTTGCCCGGGCCTTAACGATAAAACGGGGCCGCCATCGCGGCTCATGTGGGTGAGCGGCCTTTCACCACTCCTACACCAGCATAGTAAGGTGGCCGCGGCTTCGACAAAGTATGAAATAAGGCGCTAATTGACAGCCAATTCCCGGCTTGAGACCGCTCTGCCTTGCCGCTACAATTTCGACCATGCCCAAGCTCTTTGCACTGCTCACCCTGATCGCGGGGTCTTCCGCCCTGCTGACGGTGTCGGCCGCCTGGGGCCAGCGGGCGCAATCCTTGCAGGATCCCGCTCAGGTCGTTGCCGAAGTCGAAGCATTCCTTCAGGCTCAGGCCGCCGCTTATCCCGGTTCCGCCTCCATTTCCGTCGAAACACCCCGCCTTGGCCAGCAGGCCCAATGCGATCGCCTTGAGCCTTTTCTAAGCAGCGGACAGCGTCTGCGCTCACGCATGACGGTCGGCGTTCGCTGCATGGCGCCCAACGCCTGGACGACCTATGTGCAGGCCAACCTGAGCATCCAGGGCTATTTTTACGTTGCCAATCGCAGCATCAACGTGGGCGACACGCTCGGCCTAGATGACCTGAATGCGCGCGAAGGCGACATCCTGCGCCTGTCGAACGGCGTCGTCTTCGATCCCAGCCAGGTCGTGGGGTACATTGCCCAGCAGCGCATACCTGTCGGCGCGCCGATCAAGTCCAGCGCCTTGCGCGACCCCAACTCCATTGTGCGCGGGCAGGCCGTGCGTACCGAGGCCCGCGGCGTAGGCTTCGTGGCCAACGGTGAAGGCCAGGCCCTGCAAAGCGGCGCGCCCGGCGCGCAGATACAGGTCCGCACCAGCTCCGGCCAAATTGTTACAGGAACGGTGGTGAACGGCACCACCGTTCAGGTTACGATGTAGGCATCGGCCATGAAATGCCGCAATTAGGCTAAAGATTGACGCCTGTTGGTCGTAAAGAAAGGCAGGTCCACGCAGTAAACTACCCGCCAGCATTACGGAGATCGCTTTGAAAATCACTTCACCCTCTATCAAAAGCCCGGCAGCCAGCCCTTTGGCAGGCGCACGGACGGACAGTGGGGCCAGTGCATACGCGTCCTCCGCCTCTACCACTGCCGGCGGCAAAGGCGCGGTGGATCTCAGCGCGGCGGCGCGCAATCTGTCCAGCCTGGAAAGCAGCCAGAACGACGTGAATGTCGCCCGCGTGCAGGAAATCCGCGACGCCCTGGCTTCCGGCCAACTCAAGATCGATCCCAGCCGCATTGCCGACGGCCTGCTTGCCAGCGTACGCGACCTGCTGAAATAACCGTTTTTCCTACATGAACGAAGCCGTCACACAGCTTGAAGACAGCCTGCAGCAAGAGCTCAAGCTGGTTCAGGAATTCAACACCATCCTGGAAGCCGAAGCCGAGGCCCTGTCGGCCGGCAACGACGGCGCATTGGCGGACAGCACCGCTCAAAAAAACCGCTATGCCGAACTTTTGGCCGCGGCGGGCCAACGGCGCAATCAGCTGCTGAACCAGCTGGGATACGAAGCCGACAAAGCGGGACTGGACGCCGCGGTCAAGGACCATGCGTCGCTGCAGGCCGGCAGCAAGGCCTTGCTGGACCAGGCCCGGCGCGGCCAAGAGCTGAACACCGCGAACGGCATCATGATCGATACC
The DNA here is from genome assembly GCA_013416435.1 of Alcaligenaceae bacterium. Classification (GTDB taxonomy): domain Bacteria; phylum Pseudomonadota; class Gammaproteobacteria; order Burkholderiales; family Burkholderiaceae_B; genus Parapusillimonas. Next base: position 67,177 of record JACCEN010000004.1, read on the forward strand.
TTTCTGGCCCATAACCAGCAAACCCTCGACACCTTGCGCCAACTGGCGGGCATTGGCGATTTGTACGACGCCAAGGGCCGCAGCCGCTCCAGCAAGGCCAAGACCCGGAATATCAAAGCGTAGTCTGAGGGGTCAGACCCCGAATGGGGTCTGACCCCGGGACTGAAGGAAGGGTCAGACCCCTGCGGGGTCTGACCCTGGTCAACGGTTAAAAGGGTCAGACCCTTGCAGGGTCTGACCCTATGCGGCGGTTAAGGGGTCAGACCCCATTCGGGGTCTGACCCCACAGTTCTTTCAAGGCGAACAGTTTGTACAAGGCCTGGGTCGGGCTCAAGCCCGGCAAGCCGGGTTTCGAGATCAGGTCGCCACCCACCCTGCGGGCGAGCGCGGCGCCGGGCGACTGCTTGAGTTCCCAAGCGGCAAGGCCGGACTGCATCGCCACCAATGCTTTCTTCTGAGCGGCCTGGGCGTCGCCGCGCCGGGGCAGCATCTGCCAGATGCGGGCGCTGAAGCGCATGGCCTGTTTCACTTCCGATTTGAGCAGCAGTGCGCGCGCCAGTGTTTCAATGTCCGTGCCGGCAACGGGCGCGTTGCCGATACCCAGCAAAGACTTGATGACGGACCCGGTTGCCCGGTCAACGAGGCGCAGGGACACCAGGCACATGTCCAGGTCCGGGCTCTGCCGGGCGGTCAATCGGACCGTTTCCGAAGCAACCCAAAGCGCGATATTGCTTCCAGGCTGGCCTGCGATCTCGGCAAACTGCGGGAGCTTGGCGTCGTCTCCGATCAGGCTGTGCCGCAGTGTCTTGGCGACCGCGCCGGCCGTGCTTGCGCTGCCGTCCGCTTCGACCCGTGTGGTCGGGGCGCACACCGCCAGCCACCGCGCGCCCAGGCCATGGATGCGGCGCCACACCGCCTGAGTCCCGCCATCGAACACATGCAGGACCGGCAGGCCCGCGTGCCCATCGGTCAGCCATTCGATCTGGTGAAGCAAGGCGTCGGCCGCGGACGGCGCAGATTGGGCGCTGTCGCCGCTGGACGACAGCCAGCCCTGCCCGGATGCGAGCTGCTGCATGGGCGTCGCCAAGGCCTGGCCTTTGTCGCCGAAGAGCATCGTTGTCCGAAGCTGCATGCGTTCGCCGTCGTACGGCGACAGGGAAATCTGGTCATGAAGGGCCAGCAGCAAGGGAATGCCGCCCGCCGACATTTCGTTCTGGGCGACCCGCGTCATGTGCCGGACATAGCTGTCCAGCGGCGCGGGATCCGGTCGTTCGGAAGTCTCGCCACGCCACAGATCGTAGGCCTCGGAGACGGCGGCGCAGTCGTCGACGTACGTACACGCGGACGCGATGTCGGCCATGGACAGTTCCGAACCCATTTCACCAGCCATGGAAAGCAGCCGCGGCAGAAGATGCTTGCGCCGCGTCTCGGCCACCGCCGCCTCGGCCTGCTCGCCGGACGGTTTACTGATCGACATGAGCGCGGCCAGATCGGCTTCGGTGGGCGCGTACAGCGCCTTGACGTGATGGCTGTGCACCAGCGCCTGGTCGACCAGTTCGGCTGCGTGCAGGAAATGCAAGTCTTCGGGAACCTTCTGCCCCGTCGAGACATAATGGATGGGCAGCTTGTAGCGCAGCGCGGTGTCCAGTGCGGCGCCCAGGCGGCTCGCTTCGTCGGCTTTGGTGATGATGCAGCCTTTCAGCGGCGTGCCGCCATCATTGGCATAGTTGCGGGCGACCTCATCGAGCGTATCCCCATGGCTGGAGGCATTGAGCACCAGCAATCGGGTAATCGGCCGGCCCGCCCCCGCCAGCATGGCTGCCTGCTCGCCCACGTAGCGATCTCGCTGGCTGATGCCCACGTTGTCGATCAGCAGGGTCTGGTCGGGCCTGACCGTCTGCATGACCTGGCGCAGTTCAGTCACATTCTGGACGACGTGCACCGGCACGCGGAGCATTTGTCCGTATATCTTGAGTTGCTCGTGGGCGCCGATCCGATAGGTGTCGGTCGTGACGAGAACCAGGCCGCCCGGCCCGGACCGACGCACGCAGCGCGCCGCCAGCTTGGCGATGGTCGTGGTCTTGCCCACGCCGGTGGGGCCGACCAGCGCCAGGGCCAGGCCGGGCTGCCAGAGATCGTCTTCGCTGCTCAGGACCGGCAAGTGGCGGACCAACTCATTGCGCGCCCACTGGAAGGCCGCCTTGGCGGACAACTGTTCAGGCAGCCGCTTGAGCATGGCCCGCAGCAGCGCCGTGCTGAAACCGAATCCCAGCAGAGCCTGGAACAGCGTCACGGCTTGCGGCGCCCGCCTCAGTTGGTTGCCCCAGAGCAATTCGTCGATGCGGCTTTCGAGCGCGCCGCGCATGTCGCCGATGGCGCTCATGACGTCGACCGGCTGAGCCTTGTCGGAGGGGGCGGATGCCGGCAGATCCGTGGCGCCCGCCGGGGCCTGTGCCTGGCCCTGAGCATGCTGCGCCGCCGCGGCCGACGTTGGATCGGTGGCGAGGATCTCCACGCCACCGTTGACACGGCGATTCGATACGATGAGGGCATCAGGCCCAAGAGCCAGGCGCACCTGCCGCAATGCTTCGCGATTGGTGCTGCCGAAGAAACGACTTATGTTCACGCTGCGCTACCACCTATCACCGCGGTAATCCGCAGGACACGTTCATCGGGGATTTCAACACTGGAGAGCACGCCCAGCTGCGGGAAATGATGCCGCAGAAAGCGTGACAGCGATGGGCGCAGGACCGGGGGAACCACCAGCACCGCCGCATCGCCATTGTTCTCCTGGGATTGTACCGCGCGATCCGCTTCCGTCAGCACGCTTTCAGCCAGGCCGGGCTCCAGGGCGCCGCTGGTGGTCAGCGCCTGCGTCAGCACCCGTTCCAGGCGGGGATCCAGGCCGATGACCCGCAGTTCACCCTCGCCCGGGAACCACTGCTGCGTGATGGCCCGGCCAAGCGCGGCCCGGGTGAGCGCCAGCAGCTCGCCCGCATCCGGCCCGGTGCCGTTCGGGTTGAGCGCAGCCAGCCTTGGCGCGTGCTCCGCCAGCGTTTCGATGATGGTGCGCGCGTCGCGTATCGGCACTTCTTCGTCCAGCAGGCCTCGCAACAGCTTCTGCAGCAGCGTCAGGCTGACGGTCTTGGGCACCAGGTCCTCGACGAGCTTGGGCGCTTCGCGGCCGATATGGTCGAGCAATTGCTGGACCTCCTGGCGTCCAAGCAATTGCGCCCCGTAACGATGCATCAGATGGTTCAAGTGAGTGGCGATGACGGTGCCGGCATCCACGACGGTGTAGCCGGCAATCTGCGCCTGTTCGCGCAGACCGACATCGACCCAGACGGCCGGCAGGCCAAAAGCCGGATCAGTGGTGGGCGTGCCGGGGAGCTTCATGGTCACGCCACCCGGATCGATGGCCAGCCACTGGCCTGGCGTGGCCGAACCGCGCCCCACTTCCACGCCTGACAACAGGATGCGGTAATCGTTGGGCTTGAGCTCGAGGTTGTCGCGTATGTGGACGACCGGCGGCAGGAAGCCCACATCCTGCGCAAATTTCTTGCGCAGGCTGCGGATGCGATGCAGGAGCTCGCCATTCTGCGCATGGTCGACCAGGGATATCAGACGATAGCCCACCTCGAGCCCCAGCGGATCCACCAGCGACACGTCATCCCAGCTCGCCTCGGCGGCGGCCGCCTCGACGGCCGCCTGCACTTTCTGCGGCTCTTCCACCAGCTTGGCACGCTCCGCCACCTGGCGCTTATGCATGTACCAGCCGCCGGTCGCCATTGCAGCAGCCAGCAACAGGAAGGCCACGTGCGGCATGCCTGGAATCAAGCCCATGGCAGTCATGATGCCCGCCGTGATGAACAGCACATTCGGATTCGCAAACAGCTGGCTGACCATTTGTTGGCCCACGTCCTGGTCCGTGGCCACGCGCGACACCACCACGCCCGCCGCCGTGGAGATCACCAGCGCGGGAATCTGGGCGACCAGGCCATCGCCGATGGTCAGCAGGGTGTAGACGCGGCCCGCCTCCCCGAAGCTGAGATCGTGTTGTGCCACCCCGATGATCAGGCCGCCGACGATGTTGATGACCATGATGAGCAGGCCCGCGACGGCGTCGCCCCGGACGAACTTGCTGGCGCCGTCCATGGAGCCGTAGAATTCGGCCTCCTGGCCGACCTCCGTACGGCGCCGGCGCGCCTCGTCTTCACCGATGAGTCCCGCGTTCAGGTCGGCGTCGATCGCCATCTGCTTGCCGGGCATTGCGTCCAGCGTGAACCGCGCGCCGACTTCCGCGATACGCCCGGCACCCTTGGTGATGACCACGAAGTTGATGATGACCAGGATCACGAACACCACGATCCCGACGGCGAAGTTTCCGCCCACCAGAAAGTGCCCGAAGGCCTCGATGACCTGTCCGGCGGCGTCCGGGCCCTTGTGTCCATGCATGAGCACGACGCGGGTCGAGGCCACGTTCAGCGCCAGCCGGAGCAGCGTGGCGAACAGCAGGACGGCCGGGAAGGCGGCGAAGTCCAGCGGTTTCTTGGTGAACATCGCAACCAGCAATATCATCACGGACAGCGAGATATTGAAGGTGAACAGCAAATCCAGGATGAAGGGCGGCAGCGGCAGAATCATCATGGCAAGCACCATGAGAATCAGCACCGGCCCTGCCATCAGGCGGGCATGTGCCGAACCACTGTCTTTGAGTATGGCTAAAAAACTGTTCATGATGCGTTCGCCGCAACCTTTTCCTTACTTTCGGGGTCCAGCCCCGGGGGAATGACCAAATGGTCGGGACGCCGGGGTTCGGCGCCCGTACCCATGTTCCAGTTGCGCAGCTGGAATACCCAGGCCAGCACTTCGGCAACGGCCGAGTAAAGCACGGCGGGGATCTCCTGGCCTATCTCCACGTTGTGATAAAGCGCCCGGGCCAGGGGCGGCGCGCTCAGGATGGGCACCTTATGCTCTTCGCCCACCCCGCGTATGCGGGCCGCCGTCAGGCCGGAGCCTTTCGCAACGACCATCGGCGCGCCCTGCTGCCCTTCCTTGTACGACAGCGCCACCGAATAATGGGTGGGGTTGGTGACGATCACGTCCGCCTTGGGGACCTCGGCCATCATCCGGCGCCGCGCCATCGCCCTTTGCTGCTGCCGGATCCGCCCTTTCACGTGCGGATCGCCATCGCTTTCCTTGTTTTCCTGCTTCACGTCCTGTCGCGACATGCGCAGCTTCTTGAAATGGCTGAACAGCTGCCAGGGGGCATCGATCAGCACGATCACGATCAGTCCGCTCACGATCAGGGCGCAGCACAAGGCGACCAGGCCGATGCCCGCGGCCAGCGCCTCGGTCGGCGACGCATGCATCAGCGAGATCATCTGGTCGATATGCCGGGTGATGACCATGACGGCCACGCCGCCCACCACGGCCGCCTTGACCAGCGTCTTCAGCAGCTCGACCAGGGTCTGCGCGGAAAACATGCGGGCGACGCCTTTCAGTGGATTGAGCCGTTCGAATTTCGGTGCCAGCGCCTTGGCCGACAGCAGCAGGCCGCCGAGCAGCACCGACGCCAGCACGGCCATGACCGCCAGCAGTCCGAACATCGGCAGGAGCATGAACAAGGCCTGGGTCGCGGAACCGGCCGCGACGTCGAGCATGACCTTGGCATCGTGCCCTACCCGCACATCGAACCATAGCCCCGCGCGCAGGATATCGGTGAGGCGCTGGTACATGCCCGCCCCGCCTATCCACAACACCGCGACGCCGGTGGCCAGCAAAAGAAAAGTATTCAGCTCGCGCGAACGCGCAACCTGCCCTTCCTCGCGCGCCTTCTCCAGGCGCCGGGGTGAGGCCGGTTCGGTTTTCTCGAGGTCGCTGTCCTCTGCCATTCAATGCCAAAAAAGTGACTGGTCACAATGATCCAGGCAGATTCTAATCGACCGCCTGGGCGGTGAATGGGCGGAGCTATGCGGAGAAAAGCGCTCAATTCAGCGGGGCGGGGTCAGACCCCGCATGGGGTCTGACCCCCGTTGCGCTTTTGAGGGGTCTGGCCCCATGCGCCGTTATCGAGGGGTCAGACCCCGTACGGGGTCTGACCCCAGGCGTTGCGAATGGGGTATGATCCCGGGTGTTCGAAAGGGTCAGACCCCATGCGGGGTCTGACCCTAGAATCCCAGGCTGGCCAGCAGGTCGTCGACCTGGTCCTGGCTGGTCACCACGTCGACCTTGCCTTCGGGGTTGACCTCGGGCCCGTTCAGCAAGGACTCCGCTTCTTCGCGGCGCTCTTGGGGCACGTTGTCGATCAGCACTTGCACCAGCTCGGTCTCGATGGCGGACACCACGCCCAGCATCTTCATGATGACCTGGCCGGTCAGGTCCTGGAAGTCCTGCGCCATGATGATGTCGAGCAGGTTGTTCTGGGATGCCTGTGCCTTGGCGGGAACATCCTTGAGCAGCGCGCGCGTATCGTCGACCAGTTCTCTGGCGTCGGCCAGTTCGACCGGATGGTCGAACCACTGCTGCCAGCGCTGGTCGAGCGCCTTGGCGTCTCGGATCATGCTGTCCTGCAAGGGTTGCGTCTGCTCCGCGGCGTTCAGCACGCGGTTGGCGGCCTGCTCGGTCATGCGCGCCACGTAGTGCAGGCGGTCGCGCGCATCCGGTATGGCGTGCGCGGCATCCTTGATCGCCTGGTCGAGTCCGAGTTCGCGCATGCTTTGGCGCAGCATGCGGGTCAGCGACGCAATGCGGTGGATCAGGTCGACGGGCTGGTCCTCGGGAAAATTCGGGGGCGGACTGTTCTCGGGCGCTTCCATCGCGTTCTCCTTAGGAACCGATCTTTTCGAAGATCTTGTTCAGCTTTTCTTCGAGCGTCGCCGCGGTGAACGGCTTGACCACGTAACCGTTGGCGCCGGCCTGGGCCGCGGCAATGATGTTTTCTTTCTTGGCTTCGGCGGTCACCATCAGTACCGGAAGCTTGCTCATGTTGGGATCGGCGCGGATATGCTTGAGCATATCGAGGCCGTCCATGTTGGGCATGTTCCAGTCGGATACGACAAAGTCGAAGTTGCCATTGCGCAGTTTCTCGAGGCCCATGGCGCCGTCTTCGGCCTCGTCCACGTTCTCGAAGCCCAAATCCTTCAGCAAGTTCTTGATGATCCGACGCATGGTCGGAAAATCATCGACAACCAGGATCTTCATGGTTTTCTGTACCACTTAACATTCTCCAAATAATTAATCGGCCACGAGTCCGCAGGGACGTCAGACCCGATGGCCATAAGACCCAGCACTCGCCAGAATCCGTTCGCTGATTTCCGATAAGGGCACCGCGGCATCCGCGGCGCCTATGTGCAACGCTTCACGCGGCATGCCGAACACGACGCAACTGGCTTCGTCCTGCGCGAACGTTACCGCGCCCGCTTCCTTCATGGCCAGCAAGCCTTGCGCGCCATCCTTGCCCATGCCCGTCAGGATGACTCCGATGGCATTCTTTCCTGCCACCTCGGCCGCCGAATGAAACAGGACGTCGACGGAAGGCCTGTGCCGGTTGACGGGCTCGCTGTAGTCCAGCTTGACGACGTAATTCGCGCCGGACCGGGCAAGCTTCATGTGGGCCACGCCGCCGGGCGCCAGGTACACATGGCCCGGCAGCACCCGCTGACCGTCTTCCGCCTCGTGGACCTGCATGGCGCACAGGTTGTCCAGCCGCTGCACGAAGGAACGCGTGAAACCGGCCGGCATGTGCTGCGTGATCATAATGGCAGGGCTGTTGGCGGGCAAGGGCTCGAGCACCTGGCGGATGGCCTCGGTGCCGCCGGTGGACGCGCCGATCATGACCAGCTTCTCGGTCGTGGAAAAATGCTGCACCAGCCGGCGCGCCGGCGTTCCTGGCGCCTGGCTGGCTTGTCGCGGGCGCGAATGGGCGGCGGCGCGTATCTTGTCGGCGATGAGCTCGCTGTAGTCCAGCAGACCGTCACGCAAGCCCAGCTTGGGCTTGGTCACGAAATCGACGGCGCCCAGTTCGAGCGCGCGCAGCGTGACTTCCGAATTGCGCTCGGTGAGCGAAGAAACCATGACGACGGGCATCGGGCGCAGCCGCATCAGGCGCTCCAGGAAGTCCAGTCCGTCCATGCGGGGCATCTCGACGTCGAGCGTGAGGACATCGGGATTGTGCTGCTTGATGAGTTCGCGCGCGACGAGAGGATCGGGAGCGGCCGCGACCACCTCCATATCCGGATGGCTGTTGATGATTTCGGTCATCAAGCCTCGGACCAGAGCGGAATCATCGACACACAGGACACGAATCTTTTTCATTATTGCGTAAATCTATAAATGACGGGCTCTAGGCTCCGTGGACACTAGATTGCCTCGTACACCGTCTGCCCCAGCAAGCGGAAGGCTTTGGTCAGGTAGGTGAAGTTCTCGGAATGGCCCGCGAACAGCAAGCCGCCTGGTTTCAAGACGCCCGCAAAGCGTTCCAAAATACGCGTCTGGGTCGCCTTGTCGAAGTAGATCATGGTGTTGCGGCAGAAAATGGCGTCGAAGCTCTGGCTGGGCGGCCAGTTGGTCGACAGCAGGTTCAGCACGTCGAATTCGATCATGCCGCGCAGTTCGGGCTTGACCCGGACCATGCCGGCCCGCCTGCCCGCGCCACGCTGGAAATATCTGTGCAGGTATTCCTCGGGAACCGGCTTGACCCGTTCCATCGAGTACATGCCCTCGCGCGCGCGCTCGACGGCGTGCGTATCGATGTCGGTCGCAAATATGGATATGCCGGTGTCCGGCGCCGCGCAGGCCTCGCGCAGCGTGATGGCGATGGAATAAGGCTCCTCGCCGGTCGAGCTAGCGCAGCACCACACCGAGAAGGGTTTCTTCCGCCGCTTTGCGAATTCGGCCAGGATGGGGAAATGATGCTGCTCGCGGAAAAACGCCGTGTGGTTGATCGTGAAGGCGTTGACGAATCCTTCCCAGTGTTCGGACTGGCTGTTGGCCTCGAGATGGTCGAGGTACTCCTTGACGCTCTGCAGCCCCAGCCTGCGGGCTTTCAAGGCCAGCGTGCGTTCGGCCATTTCACGCTTGTGTCCGCCCAGCACGATGCCTGCGCGCGCGCGCAGTATGCGTGAGGCCTTCTCAAAATCGTTATGCCCGATCTCGGGGAGATCAGGCATGGTAAATATGGAGTCTGCTGTAATCGACATAGATCAGGAGCGTGCGAGCGCCCCAAAATTGTGTGTGAGGCCATGAGCGTCGTCGGCCTGGGGCGGGCTTTCCTGCCGGAGGCGGGTCGCCGTCACGTCGATGACTTCCCTGGCATTGAGCTTGAACACCGATACCGCATCGGCAAGCCGCGTGGCCTGCTCCTGCAGCGAGCCCGCCGCCGCTGCCGCCTCTTCGACCAAGGCGGCGTTCTGCTGCACCACGCCGTCCATTTCGGCGACCGCCCGATTGACTTGCTCGATGCCTTCGGACTGCTCGTGCGAAGCAGAGTTGATTTCCGCCATGATGGTGGTCACGCCCTGCACGGACCCGACCACCTCGTTCATGATCTGGCCGGCATCGCCCACTTGGCGCGCGCCTTCTTGGATTCTGACCTGGGATTCTTCGATCAGAAGCTTGATTTCCTTGGCGGCCTGCGCGCTGCGCTGCGCCAGCGATCGCACTTCGCCGGCCACGACCGCGAAACCCTTGCCTTGCTCGCCCGCGCGCGCCGCCTCGACCGCCGCATTGAGCGCCAGGATATTCGTCTGGAAAGCGATTCCGTCGATCACCCCTACGATTTCGACCATCTTGCCGGAGCTGTCGGAGATTTCGCGCATGGTGCCGACGACTTCGGTCACGGCTGCGCCGCCGCGCTGGGCAACGCCGGACGCGCTTTTCGCGAGCCGGTCGGCTTCTGTCGCGTTATCGGAATTCTGGCGCACCGTGCTGGAGAGCTGCTCCATGCTGGCGGCCGTCTCCTGCAACGCGGCCGCCTGTTGTTCCGTGCGCCCGCTGAGGTCGCTATTGCCGGCGAAGATTTCGCGCGCGCCCAGGTTGATTTCCTCGACGCCTTCGCGCACCGCGCTCACCGTACGGATAAGGCCGTCCTGCATGCGGCGCACCGCCTCGTACAGAACGCCGATTTCATTGCTCGAGCTGACATCGATTCTTTGGGTGAGGTCCCCGCCGGCGATGCGGTCGAAATAGGCGCCCGCCTGGCGCAAGGGCCGCAAGACCATCCGCCCCAGGAAGATGTAGGTCAAGAGCGCGATCAGCACGCAGGCCAGCATGGCCACGGAAACCAGCTTGATCACCAGTGCGTACTGGCTGCCTTCCCGCTGATAGATTTGGTCGATGACTTCCTGCTGGTGCGCCCGCAGCCCGCTGAGCGAGGAATACAGGCTCTTTTCGAGTGTTTGGGTGGTATTGCCAAGGAAGGCATGGTAGTCGCTCAGGCGGCCATCGGAAAGCAAGCCGAACAGCGGCTGCACCCCCTGCTGCATGAGCGCCTGGTAGTTGCGCACCACGGGCTCATATCGATCGGCGCGCTCGGGCATGTCTTTGACCAGGGCCTGGAAATCGGCAAAGCCGGCCAGCGACCGGTCATACAGGCCGCGGGCCTCGGCGATGAGCGCGCGCGATTCCTCGCTGACTGCGCCTTTGCCCGCCGACCCCTCGCCGCCCCAGGCATTGGCGATGGCGGCGGCATTCAGGTCGTCGAATACGACATAGCTGGTCACCGCGCGTCCGAGCGTGGCCTGGATGGTCTTGTAGCCGTCCAGCGCGGTCATCAGGCCGACGCCCATGCGCTGATTGGATACGATGCTGTTCAGGGCCTGGTTGTTCGCCCTGAGGGACAGCACGCCGAGCGCCGCGCCGGCCACCAGCATCGCCAGGAAGAAGACGAGCACCAGGATCAGGCTGGTGCGTATCTTGAGATTGGCCAGTAAAGAACTTTTGCCCATAACTGCTATGCCCTTCAGGTTGTTTCGTCCATGCCGGCGGATGCGGATCCGGCCTTCCCTACACCACCGCGCTTTCCACCAGCGCCATCTCTTCGCTGGTCATCAGTTTTTCGATATCGACGAGAATCAGCATGCGTTCGCCCAGCGTGCCGATGCCGGTGAGATACTCCGTCGAGAACGCCGTGCCGAATTGCGGCGCCGCGCTGATCTGCGATGGCTGCAGCATGAGGACGTCGGACACCCCGTCCACCACCACGCCGACGACCCGCGACTGCAGGTTGAGGATCACCACCACGGTCTGGTGGTTGTATTCCACGTTCTCGAGGTTGAACTTGATGCGCATGTCGACGATGGGAACGATGATGCCGCGCAGGTTGGTCACCCCCTTCACGAATGAAGGCACGTTCGCGATCCGCGTGACGCTCTGGCTGTCGTAGCCGCGAATTTCCTGGACCTTGAGGATGTCGATGCCGTATTCCTGGGCCGCCAGCGTAAATACCAGGTATTCCTGTCCTGCCGTGTCGCCCTGGGTGGCGTTGTATCCGAATTGTGTAGTCATGGCGTTCTCCGAAACTTTCAAAAAGGCGTTATACCGTCTTGTCGCGCGTGACGCGCCGCAGGGCGAAGACGTCGACGATCAGCGCAACGCTGCCATCGCCAAGGATGGTCGCGGCGGAAACGCCTGGAATTTTCCTGTAGTTGGATTCAAGGTTCTTGACCACCACCTGGTGCTGCCCGATGAGGTGATCGACCATCAGCGCGAAACGGACGTCCTCCGCCTGCAGGATCACCGCGATGGATTTGGTGATCTCCGTTTCGGCGCCTTGCACGTCGAATACATTGTGCAGGGCCACGATGGGCAGATATTCGCCGCGCACGTGCAGCACGCTTTCGGTTTCCGAAATATGGCGTACCTGTTCCGGCTCCGGCTGCATGGATTCCGTAACGTGGCTGAGCGGCAGAATGAAGGTTTCCTCGCCTACTCGTACCGACATGCCATCCAGGATGGCCAGCGTCAGGGGCAGGATGATGCGCGTGGTCGTGCCCTGGCCGGCCCTGGACGAAAGCTGGATGTGCCCGCCCATGCCCTGGATGTTCCTGCGCACGACGTCCATGCCGACTCCGCGCCCGGATATATCGGTGACTTTCTCGGCCGTCGAGAACCCCGGCGCGAAGATGTACTGCCAGAGCTCTTCGTCGGGCGTGCTTTCCGTGACGGGCAGCCCTTGGCTCATGGCTTTCTTGAGGATGCGCTCGCGGCTCAGGCCGGCGCCGTCGTCGGACACTTCGATCACGATCTGGCCGCCATGATGCTGGGCGGAAAGCGTGAGGTTGCCTTCGGCGCCCTTGCCTGCGGCGATGCGGACCTCGGGCGCCTCGATGCCGTGGTCGATGCTGTTGCGCACCAGATGCGTCAACGGATCGATGATGCGCTCGATCAGGCTCTTGTCGAGCTCGGTCGCCTGGCCATAGGTGGTGAGCTTGATCTGCTTGTTCATCTTCGCCGCGCTTTCCCTGACTACGCGGGGAAAGCGGCTGAAGACGTAGTCCATGGGCATCATGCGGATCGACATCACCGCTTCCTGGAGGTCGCGGGCATTGCGCTCGAGCTGTTCGATGCCGTTGAGCAATCGGTCGTGCAGCACGGGATCGAGCGTGGAGGCCGTCTGGACCAGCATGGCCTGGGTGATGACCAGCTCGCCGACCAGGTTGATGATCTGGTCGACTTTCTCGACGCCCACGCGAATGGTGCTGCTGTTGCTGCTGGACGAGGCCCCGGCTTTGGCGGGCGCCTTGTTCTCAGTCTTGACGGGCGCAGGCATGGCCGCTGCGGCCGGTGGTGCGCCGGCACCTTGTGTTGCGGCGGCCGGCGTTGCGGGCGGTGCTGCCGCTGGCGGCGCGGCGGCGGGGAGTGCCGCGGCAGCCGGCAAGGCCTCCGGACGCACCTGAACCTGATCGCTGTTGACGATGAAGCAGCAGACGGCTTCGAGATCGGCGACCGACGCCGTGGTATTTAGCCAGATGGCCAGCGTGCCCTGCCCTTTTTCCTGATGGACGACATCGCCCAGCAGCGCCATCTCGGCGGCCAGAGCCTCGGCATCCTTTTCGCTGAGTTTGCTCAGGCGCACGCAGAGCGGCAGCCCTGTCGTGTCTGCGGACACCGCGGCCGGCTGCGGCGCGGGTTCCGGCGCCTTCTGCACGGGAGGCGCCTGGACGGCTGCGGGCGGAGCGGGCATGGACGGCGGAGCCGCCGCGGCGCCTTTCTGCTCAAGCGCCAGTTGGCGCAACTGGGCGCAGATCCGCTCGTAGGCGCCGGCATCGGGTTCTGCTGAATTGCGGTAGGCCGCCACTTGCGCTGTCAACACATCTTTGGTTTCCAAAAAGAGATCGATCATGTCCTTACGCAACGCCATTTCGCCACGGCGGATGCTGTCCAGCAGGTTTTCAAGCAGGTGGGTCGTATCGGCCAACTGGCCGAAACAGCCGAACGTGCCGGCGCCGCCCTTGATGGAGTGCGCCGCCCGGAAAATGGCATTGAGCTGATCGGGTTCAGGGTTATCGAGATCCAAGCCGAGCAGCTGTTGCTCCATATCGGCCAACAGCTCGTCGGCCTCATCAAAAAACGTTTCGAAAAACTGGCTCAGATCGACGCCCGCGCTCATGTTTGCTTCCTTTCACTGTAAAGCTCTGTCATTTGCTGTGCTCCGCGCCCAGGCCGCCACCGAACGGTAACAGCCGTTTACATCACGTTACCCCCGGCATTCTAACCCCGGATGGGCTTTTTCAGGGCTCAAGGGGAGGCACCGGCGTGATCGGCATGCCTGGCACGTTCAACATCGGCGCGGGTACCGGGGCCAGAAGCTCCGTGATATTGGCGCCCGCGCCGGCGGACGCGTTCATGTCGTCGATACGCTGCTCGGCACGGCGATTCAGCACAACAATGCTGATGCGTCTGTTAACGGCGGCGGCCGGGTTATCTTTAACAAGGCTGACGCTGTCCGCCAGGCCCAGTATCCGCTTGATCCTGTTTTCGGACAGTCCGCCCGCGACCAGCTCGCGCCGCGCCGCGTTGGCCCGGTCCGCGGACAACTCCCAATTGCTGTAGTGACGCTCCCCGGTGGCGTACTGGGCGGAATCAGTATGCCCCGCAATGGTGATGCTGTTCGGCAATTGATTGAACGCCGGCCCCAGCTGCCGGAGGATGCTGCGCATGTAGGGCTGCACCTGCGCGCTGCCGGTCGCGAACATGGGGCGATTCTGCTTGTCCACGATCTGTATCCTCAAGCCGTCGGGCGTCATGTCCAGCAGCAACTGCGGCCGGAACTGCTGCAGCACCGGATCGGTTTCTATCATGTTGTCCAGTTCTTCGCGCAAACGCTCCAGCCGCTGGACATCGCGGATGTCGCCTTCGGTATGCGTATCGCCCCGCGAAGGAACCGGCATGGGATTCGGGATGATGCTGGGCGACCCCGCGGGAATGACGCTGGCGCTCCGGTCGTCCTTCATGCCGCCCGTGACGGCGGTCATGAGGGGCATGCGGAAATATTCGGCGATGATCTGGAGATCCCTGGGGGTGACCAGCGACAACAGCCACATCACGAGAAAGAACGCCATCATGGCGGTCATAAAGTCCGCGTACGCGATCTTCCAGCTGCCGCCGTGATGAGGCTCGATATGCTTGCGCTTGCGGCGCGTTACGATGCGCGGTTCCGTCTTCTTCATGGAGCCTTACGCTTTCTTGCCCGGATTGCGAGTCTGGCGGACGTGGTCTTCGAGTTCCATGAACGAGGGCCGCACATACGAGTACAGCACCTTGCGGCCGAACTCGACGGCTAGCGGCGGCGGATAGCCGTTCATGCTGGCCAGCAGCGTCACTTTGATGCATTCCAGCACCTTGGCCGACGCCACCGAGCGTCGCTCGATCACCGACGCCAAGGGCGCGACGAAGCCATAGGCCAGCAAGATGCCCAGGAAGGTACCCACCATGGCCTTGGAAATCAGGTCGGCAAGAATGGCGGGAGGCTGGTCCACGGAAGCCAGCGCCTTGATCACGCCCAGCACCGCCGCGACGATCCCGAAGGCCGGCAAGCCGTCGGCAACGGCACGCAATGCATGGCAGGGAATGTTGAGTTCGTGCAGATGGGTGTCGATTTCCTGATCCATCAGGGTTTCGATTTCATAGGGGCTCATGTTGCCGCTGACCATCAAGCGCAGGTAATCCGTCAGGAACTCCATGAGTTTCTTGTCGCGCAGAATACGCGGGTATTCCGCAAAGATCGCGCTCGACTCCGGTTCTTCGATATCCGTCTCGATGGACATCAGGCCGTCCCGCCTGGCTTTGTTGAGCAATACGTACAGCAGCGCCATGAGCTCCATGTACAGCTCTTTGCTGTAAGGACTTTTGCGGACGACGGCGGGCAAGGCATCGATGAGCAGCTTGACCGATTTGCCGCTGCTGGCCGCTATGTAGGCGCCCAGCGCCGCGCCGCCGATCAGCACGAATTCAAAGGGCTGATACAAGGCCCCGAGGTGTCCGCCCAAAGCAATGAAGCTTCCGAACACCGAAAAAAATACGATCAGGAAACCGACGAGAATAAACACGGATGGGCCTTCATTAAACACATGGCGTATATGATCCCTTTTTTCACGTGCGCAAAAGCGCCATTCAAAGGGGCTTTTTGAGCCTAAATCCCCGCTCTAGGCAAAAAAATGCCGCCCCGGCAAGCCGAGGCGGCGTGTTTCCGTGGCGGCGCCTGCCGGCGGCGCATCAGCCGGTCAGTGAGCCGGACTGCTGTGCAGCTGCCTTGCGGGCGGTCCGCAGCGCAGCCGTGGGGTTGCCCATTGCCGTCTTGCGCGCGCGAGTCTTGCCGGCACGCGGAGGCGGCCTGCAAATGGCGCATACGAAATCACCCTGTGGGTCGTGGGCGTGCGCGACGAAGCCGCCTTTGCAGCGCGTGCAGCTGGACAACTGCAGCATGTTGCTGTCGAAGAAGCGCACCAGCATCCATGCCCGCGTGAAGCTGAGCACCGGTTCGTCGTCCGTATCGTCGGGACGGCCCGCGGAAGCCTGTTCCAGGTACATGCGGTAAGCCTGCACCAGCGCATGGGCCTTCTTGGCCGGCGTGTAGGTGTCCATGTACTTGTAGACACTGTAGAACAGGCTGGAATGTATGTTGGGGAGCCACGTCATGAACCAGTCCACCGAAAACGGGAGCATGCCCTTGGGTGGCGAGCAGCCCTTGATTTCCCTGTATAAACGGGCCAGGCGGTCGTAGCTGAGATTGGTTTCCGCTTGCAGCACCTGCAGGCGGGCTCCGAGACGGATCATTTCGGTGGCCAGCAGAATTTCTTCCGCTTCTTTCGCCACGCTCTTGGTTGCCATGCTTGTATACCCGCGTCGAATCAGACGTCTTGCTGGACAGGTTGCTGGGCCAGCAAGATGGTGGAGTGTGCCTGCTGCAGCACGCCGCCCAGGACGTCTTGCGTAAGTGTGCTCAGGAGATCGTAGTCGTTGAGTCGAAACTTGCAGATCAAGGAACTGGAGGAAGCCAGCTTGACCAGTTGAGCAGGCGATAGGCGCATAACCGTTTCCGCAACGTCCGCATCCAGACCGAGGCGGAACATACCCGCTGCGTAGTTTTCCCGCAACAGGCGCTGCGCCAGCATCAAGTATGACAAATTGACTTCTTGAATATCACTTAATGCTGAGTTATCTATGACGGGCATTTGCCCCTCCTGAGAAATCGAACTAGCGTTACAAAAACGAAAATATATGTAACGACAAAATTTGTTAATTAAGTAAGCAAAACCAATTGTAGTGAGCAAAAATGACAACTCTTTTGATCCACAGCAAAAAACGTTTGCCAGATGGTTTTTTTGCCCCTAATGTCTATGCGGATATCGCATGAAACTAGGCGTAATGGTATCAAAGATTCATAGTTGATTACATTACAGCCAAGCTGTGTTACATAAAATAAGAGCTTTTCTCAGGCAAAGTTACAGTTCCCGGCCAATAAACAACACTGCCGACGGCAGCAATATATTGAACCGTGGGGAAAACCCGCCATAATGTAAGCATGATGCAGACTGTTACCCAGAACACACGGCCGCGCCGCGCCTTTCTGGTGGCGGGACTCGCCGCGATGCTTGCCGCATGCGCCGGCCCCGGCGGGGGCCGACGGGATTCCGCTGCCCCCGGCGGCCGAAGCATCTCGGTGCATCCGCAACAGCGCGGCGACGTCGTCCTGACGGCGCTCAGCCTCCTCGAATCGAACTATCGCTACGGCGGCTCCCATCCTCATTCAGGCTTCGACTGCAGCGGACTGGTGGCCTATGTGTTCAACCACTCGGCGCGTCAACGCCTGCCACACAATACCGCGCAAATTGCACAGCTCAGCCGCAAGATATCGAAACGCCAGCTGAAGGCCGGCGACTTCGTTTTTTTCAATACGCTGAATCGTCCGTATTCGCATATGGGCATCTACATAGGCGAAGGAAAATTCATCAATGCTCCGTCCAGCGGCGGGCGCGTCCGCATCGATTCGCTGGATAATCCCTACTTCGCCCAGCGCTTCGAATCGGCGCGAACCCTGTTCAGCTCGTGACGGGGGTCAGACCCCATGCGGGGTCTGACCCTGGCTCATTCATGAAAAGGGGTCGGACCCCGTATGGGGTCCGACCCCAACTCATGGCCCGAAGGGGCCAGACCCCGCGTGGGGTCAGACCCGTGGGTCTGACCCCCTCACGATTCAGCCGGGCAAGGTCTGATAGCGCTGGGCCAGGGCGATAAAGTCTTCCAGACCGGGGTCCACGCCGGTTTCCTCGTGCATGATTTCCGCGACACGGGGGGCCAGTTCTTCTGCCAGCCGCGCATCCAGGAACAACAGGCGCGAGCGTCTGGCCAGCATGTCCTCGACTTTGCGCGCATATTCGTGGCGCGCGGCAAAACGCAACATGGCTTCGGTAAGCCCATCGGCCAGCAACACGTCGCTTCCGGGAAGCGACTGAACAAAGGCCGCCTCGCTGCCGTAGGCTTCCAGTCCCGGCGGCGCCGCCATGGCGGACCGCGCTTGGCCCTCCTGCCCGCCCACCAAGGCGAAATCGGCGGTCTCGGAGGGCGGCAGGCGATCGAGCAAACCCGCCTCGACGCATTTTTCCAGAACATCTTCGGCCATGGCGCGATAGGTGGTCCATTTGCCGCCGGTAACGGTTACCAAGCCGCTGGGGCTGGAGAGGACGGTGTGCTCGCGACTGATCTTCTTGGTGCTGGCGCCCTCGTTGTCGGGCGGACGCACCAAGGGACGCAGCCCCACCCATATGCTGCGGACATCCTGGCGCCCGGGTGCGCGTTCCAGATACTTGGCGGCTTCGCCGAGAATGAAGTCGACCTCCTGCGCAAAGGCTTGCGGCTCGGGGTCCAGGTTAGCCGCTGGCGTATCCGTAGTGCCCAATATGACCTTGCCCAGCCAGGGCACGGCAAACAGCACCCGTCCGTCTTGCGTCTTGGGCACCAGCAAGGCGTGTTCGCCGGGAAAGAACTCGCGGTCCACCACCAGATGCACCCCCTGGCTGGGCGCCACCATCGCCTGCGTCGCGCGGCCGCCGGCCTCGCCATCCATTTGCCGGATGCCGTCCACCCAGACTCCCGTCGCATTGACGACGCAGCGCGCCTTGATCGTATAGACTGCGCCGGTCTCCGCGTCGCGACATTGGACGCCCGCCACCTTTTGCCGGTCGTGGATCAGCCCGGTGACAGGACAATAGTTGATCAGCAGCGCGCCCTGCGCGGCGGCCGTCCTGGCAAGCGCCAGCGCCAGCCGGGCATCGTCGAACTGCCCGTCCCAATACTTGACGCCGCCCTTCAGGCCCTGGGCGCGTACGCCGGGTATGCAGCGACGGGTCTGGGTGACCCCGAGGAATTCGGTGCTGCCCAGGCCTGCCTTGCCCGCCAGGGCATCGTAGACCTTCAGGCCCACCCCATAAAAAGGCGTTTCCCAACACTTGTAGCCGGGCATGACGAATGGCAGAGGCCTAGCCAGATGCGGAGCATTGCGCAACAGTATCGTGCGCTCGTGAAGCGCTTCGCGCACCAGCGCCATATTGCCTTGGGCCAGATACCGGACGCCGCCGTGCACCAGCTTGGTTGCACGCGACGAGGTTCCCTTGGCAAAGTCATGCGATTCAAGAAGCACAACGGACAGGCCGCGCAAAGTCGCATCCAGCGCCACGCCCAGCCCGGTGGCGCCTCCTCCGATGACGACCATGTCGACGGCATCCAATCCCGCCAGCGTCGCGATGAGCCGAGAACGCTCTGTGGTCAAAGGTGGAACGAGACTAGTCATATGGATGGCAACCCGAAAAAAGAAGAAGCCCCGTAAGTTTAAAGCAGCCGGCACGAAATGGCTGGGTTCGCCCATGCGGCTTGTAGCGCGCGCTGGCTGCCCTTACACTTCGAACGTCCATTTTTCCACCTATGCTCTCATGACTTACATACTCGCGCTCGACCAGGGAACCTCCAGCTCACGCAGCATCGTCTTCGATCGACGGGGAAATATCGCGGCTCTGGCACAGAAGGAACTCACGCAGCACTACCCCCAGCCGGGCTGGGTCGAGCACGACCCCATGGAAATATGGCGCACGCAATTGGAAACCGCGCGCGATGCGATCGCCAAGGCCGGCCTGCAGGCGTCGGACATCGCCTGCGTGGGCATCACCAATCAGCGCGAGACCACGGTGGTCTGGAACCGCAAGACCGGTGAACCGGTATGCAGGGCCATCGTGTGGCAGGACCGGCGCTCGGAACCCACGTGCGCAGCGCTGCGCGAGCAAGGCCACGACACCCAGATACTTGAAAAAACCGGCCTGCGCGTGGATGCCTACTTTTCAGGAACCAAGCTGAAATGGATACTGGACAACACGCCGCAGGCGCGCCGGCTGGCCGAGAAAGGAGAGCTGGCTTTCGGAACGATAGACAGCTGGCTGATCTGGCAATTGACCAAGGGCCGCGTCCACGCTTCGGACGTCAGCAATGCGTCGCGCAGCATGCTGTTCGACGTGCACCGCAACACCTGGGACGATGCGCTGATGGGCTTGCTGGACATCCCGCCAGGCCTGATGCCCGACGTGCTTCCCTCCTCGGCGCATTACGGCGACGTGGACGCCGAATGGCTGGGCCGTGCCATACCGATATGCGGCGTAGCGGGCGACCAGCAGAGCGCCTTGTTCGGGCAGGCGTGCTTCTCCGAAGGCATGGCCAAGAATACGTATGGAACCGGATGCTTCATGCTGATGCACACCGGCGGAAAGTTTCAGATCTCCCGCAATGGCCTGGTCACGACCAGCGCGGCCCAGACTAGCGGGCGAACCGAATATGCGCTCGAAGGCAGTGTCTTCGTCGCCGGCGCCGTGGTGCAGTGGCTGCGCGACGGGCTCGGCGCCTTCGGCAAAAGCAGCGAGGTCGAAGCGCTCGCACAATCGGTGCCCGACTCCGGCGGCGTCATGCTTGTGCCGGCATTTACCGGTCTGGGCGCACCGTACTGGAAGCCTGATGTCCGCGGAACGATCACCGGCCTTACGCGAGGCAGCACGATGGCGCATATCGCGCGCGCGGCGCTGGAAAGCATCGCGTTCCAAAGCGCGGCACTGCTACAGGCCATGAGCCGCGATGCCGTGGCCGCGGGCGCTGCCCCCCTGGCCGAGCTCCGTGTCGACGGCGGGGCCTGCGTGAATGACCTGCTGATGCAGTTTCAGGCGGACCTCCTGGGCATCCCCGTCCTGCGTCCGACCATGATCGAAACGACGGCGCTGGGCGCGGCTTATCTGGCCGGCCTGCATCACGGCATCTATCAAGACAAGGAAGAGCTGTCCGCGCTATGGCGGATCGAGCGACGCTTTACGCCCGGCATGCCGGCCGGCCAAGCCGACGAGCTCATGCAAAAATGGGAACATGCGGTGCGCCAGGCTTGCGCCGATTAGGCGGCAAGCGCGACCCCGCCATTCAAGCGTTCCAGCACGGATTCGCGCACGGCGGGCGGCGCGTCGTTCAGCAGCCGCGGCCACTCGGCCTGGGCCCGGCGCAGCAGGCGGCGCGCCAGCGCCACGTAGCGCATGGGACGCAACAATCCGGCTGACCGGCACAGGGCTTCCAGATCCGCCCATCCAAAAGCCCTGAGCTTGGCGTCTATGGACCGATTGACGGCGTAATCGGCGGGGGGCACGCTTTCGAACAAGGCGCTCACGCAGATTGGGTCGTACAGGGGGGAAAGCTGCGGCGTGACGCCATCGGGATAGGTCAATGCCCAGTTTTTCAGGTGCGCATCGGTGTTGCCCAGGAGAATGAAGGCGATGAAGCGCCCGATGAACTCCTCGAGATCGGGTACCGGCGTGCCGGACAGGGCGTCCAGAATACGGAGCATGCCGCCATAATCGTGAAGAATGCCGCGGCCATATTTATGGCGCGGTTCGTATTGCAGCACCTGCGCGAATTCCTCCATGTGCACGCGCAAACCGCCCGGACCGCGGTCGAAGCGCTGGACGGCCAGCATCTGATCGAACGGCAAATGCGAAGGCAGATCGGCATCCCGGCGGGAAATGATCTCGGCCTGCGCGCAATTCAGGTCCAAGGCGCGGCATAACTGGTAGCAGGTGTATTCATTCTGTACAAGATCCGGATGACGGCTGGTTGGCAGCTTCAAGATGAATGACCCCGCCGCGCCTTTGCGCCGTATCACATAGCGCCTGCCCTCACGCACGGCGGAGAACTTCTGCACGACGCCGGGTATCGATGCGGCGTCTTCGACCGGCGATTCGACGAATCCCGGTTCCAGCACGTCCAGCCCCAATGCCGTGTGCCAGCGGCGCACCACCTCCGGCACGCCCTCCGACGCAGGCACCGGCTCGACTTCCAGTGCTCCCATCAAATCGTGGCCCGCCGCCGCCAAGAGTTCGAATTCGTCATCCGGGCTGCAGTGACGCTCTTGGGCCAGGCGCTCGCGGTTGTGGCCCTCGGGCAGCAGATTCTGGAAGTAAACCGGCCAGCGCCCGTCGTTCCTGACCAGGCGCGCGTCGCGCGGAGAAGACAGGATTTCACGAGTCCCGGCTTCATCGGCAGCCCGGAACGCCAGGGACAGCAGCGGCCTGTCCGGGTCGTTGATGTAATCGGTATCGAAGGAAACGCGCAGAATGTCCCCATATTGAGAGAGGTAGCCAATGGCTCTTCTTTCCCCAGTGGGCAAATGCATATACATGCGCAGGTACTTGATGAATGTGCTCATGCCGTCTACCTTTTAGCGTTAACAGGCCTAGCCTTCGGAAGCCGGGCCGCGCCCGCCGGTAAGCAGATCGACGACGGACGGCGGGGCGTCGGCCCCCGGCGCCTGCCCCAGCAACCTCCCTCCCGAACGCACGAACCCCTCAAGTTCTTTGCGCAGTGAAGCCGGCACAAGCATGATCTCCAGCCCCAGCACGCGTGCGATTTCCTGAAGCGTGGAAAACCGGGGATCGAGCTTCCCGCTTTCCAGTCGCTGTATGGTCATGCGGCTGAGGCCCGCGCGCGCCGCAAGCTCTTCCTGGGTAAGCGCGGCATGCTTTCTTGCCGTTTCCAGTTCTCGCAGCATATTATTCATTAAAATACTCTTTTTTGATGATATGAGTATTAATAGTATCTTATTCTCAAGCTGAATTCCAGATAATGAGCATTTTAAGCATCTTAAATACAAATAAGATACTTAAAATACTCATTATCCATAAACAAAATGGCGGGCTCGCTGCTTTACAATGCTTTTTCCTATGCCGCGCACGCCATGATCCATCCTACCCCTACCCCACCCGTCACGGTCAACTGGACCGAAGCGGGCCGTCTTCGCAACGCCTACTGGCTTCCACAATTCGGCAAGCCGCCAAAACGCATCGCCGTCGCCGATGACACGCTCGGCGCCGACGCGGCATACCGGCTGGCAAGCCAAGGCACCGCGATCCTGTGGCGAGGCGACTTCCATAACGGACGGCAACTGCTGCTGGCTCTTGCCCGGCGGGCGGACCGAAAAAGCGGAAAAGACGTTGCCTCCACCGCGAATCCGGCCGGCACGGCCGAAGCCTTTCACCGCCACCGTATGAAACAGGCCCAGCGCAGCGATCTTCTCAATCATCTGCTCGTTGAAGCCGCGCCCGAGTTCACGCTCGGCCTGAACCGCGCCCCCGACATCGCCGAGGCATGCCGGTCCGCGCTGGGCAGCGTCCCGGCCCCCTTCCTTCTTCCGTTGCGCGCCTTGCAGGGCTTCATCGGCGCCCATGAATGGTTTCGGAAAGGGGTACCGGTGCCCGGCCTTGCGCACAACATACACGTTCCCCATGGGGTGTACTCGCCCGTGCGCGGGGAATACCTGACGCTGCTGTGGGACGCCCCCCTGCCCTCGGACCGCCTGGCGTTCGATATCGGGACCGGCAGCGGCGTGATTGCCGCCATTCTGGCACAGCGAGGCGTACGGAAAGTCATCGCGACAGATGTCTCCCATCGCGCGCTCGCCTGCGCGCAGGACAACCTGAAGCGCCTTTCCTTCGATCACGTGGTCGAACTCCAGGAAACCGACCTGTTTCCCGCGGGCAGCAGCCCCTTGATCGTGTGCAATCCGCCCTGGATACCCGCCAAGCCGACGACCCCCATCGAGCATGCCGTATACGATCCAGGCAACCGCATGCTGCTGGGCTTCCTGCAAGGCCTTCCCAGCCATCTGGAGCCCGACGGAGAGGCCTGGCTGATTCTTTCCGACCTGGCTGAACGCCTGGGTCTGCGCGATAGGACTTTCCTGCCCGACGCCATCGCGCAGGCCGGCCTGCGGGTGCTGGGCAAGCTCGAAACGCGTCCGCAGCACCCCAAGTCCAGAAATGCCGACGATCCGCTGCATGCCGCCCGGTCCGGCGAAGTCACTTATCTATGGCGCCTGGGGCATGCTTGACCTTGCAATGAATGCGGCAGGCGCATAGCATTTAAACTAGGGTTTTACGCGTACAGGTCACAAGCCGATCATGCTGCAAAAAATCATCCTCGCCATCGCCGTATTCGTCGTCATCCTGGTTGCCCTGACCTTCGGCGAGGCCATACTCGTCGAAGCATTCGCCTGGATTTCCCATCTGACCGGTCTGGTCATCCACAACTTTTCGGATATCTACTACGCCATCCATGATTACGTGCGCGCGCATGCGGCCAAAGTCCTTCTTGCCCTGCTGCTGACCATACCAATCAGCCTATGGATCATCAAAAGCAAAAGCGACGAACTGAAGAAACCCAATACGCATCGCAAGATCGCCATCGTCCTGGCGATCTTCCTGGGCTGGCTCGGCGCGCATCGCTTCTATCTCGGGCAGATCGGCTGGGGCGTGCTGTACCTGATCATTTTCTATGTCTTCACGCCGCTGGTCATCGTCCTGGCACTGATCGACGCCATTCGCTATGTCTTCATGAGCGACGAAGATTTCATGCCGGTACGCATCTGAATCATGTTTTCCGTCGTAGGTTCATTGGGGTCAGACCCCGTACGGGGTCTGACCCCTCAATCCGATGAAGCCCCAGACCTCGTACGGAGCCTGACCCCGCAATCCGATGAAGCCCCAGGCCCCGTACGGAGCCTGACCCCGCAATCCGATGAAGCTTTGGTCGATCTTGCCGCAAGCGGCCAGCCCGCTGCCTGTGTCTGGGAGGCCGGACAAGGCCTGGTGGTGCCCCGTACGTATGCGCATCACGAGGCATTTCCGGCAGCTTGCGAACAGTTCGCGCAAGCAGGCTGGCCGGTTTCGGTGCGGCAGTCGGGCGGTGGCATCGTGCCGCAGGGGCCGGGCATCGTGAATTTCAGCCTTGCACGCGCCGTGCAGGGCAAACCGCTGGATCACTCCACCACAGCCTATGAGCTCATATGCCGCCTCATCAGCGAGGCCCTGGAGGAGTTCGGCATCGCTTCGCATCCCCAGGCAGTGGAAGGCTCGTTCTGCGACGGACGGTACAACCTGGCCGTCGGCACGGGTGCACAGGCAAAGAAAATTGCGGGAACCGCCCAGCTTTGGAGGCGCAGGCCCCTGCCGGACGGCAGCGGCTTCCAGCAAATCGGACTGGTGCATGCGCTGGTCCTGGTGCGCACGGACGTGGTAGCGGCCAGCGCGATGGCCAATGCCTTTGAGGAAGCCCTGGGCAGCGGTCGGCGCTATCTTCCCGAAAAAACCGTGTCGGCACATACTCTCCTGCGGAAGGATAGCGGCACGCTGGTGGAAGATTTAAAGGCTGCGCTGGCACGAAAAGCAGCCACGGTTCGAATGTAATAAAAGCTATCGTCGCATCGAAATTCGTAACATAATATCGCTCCGTCACATCCATATCTATTCGGGAACCGATATTCATGATCATGATGCTGCCCTTCCTGACAGGCGCGCTGGCCGCCTGGTTCGGCATGCGTGGCCGGCGCCGGCTATGCCTCTGGGCCTGGCTGACAACCCTCGTCATCTATGCCGCCTGGTGCAAATTCCATATGACCGATGCTCTCGGATTTTCTTTGTAAGATCATGGCCACCGATTACTCCTACCCCCAATCACCGCAGCTGTCGCGTACCCTGAACACATTGGCGTTGGCCGGCATCTGCGCCGTGCTGTTGCTTGCTTTCGTCTGGCAAATCGCATTCAACGACCTGCCCTGCCCCCTGTGCCTGCTGCAACGCGCAGCATTCGCCATGATCGGCATCGCCCTGGTCCTGAACGTACGGTTCGGTCCATCACCCATGCACTACGGCATGATCGTTATATCGGCGCTCGCGGGTGTCGTGGCCGCCGGACGCCAGGTGCTGCTGCACATCGCACCAGGCGACGCGGGCTATGGACCGCCGTTCCTGGGGCTGCATTTCTATACCTGGGCCCTCTTCCTGTTCGTGGCCTTCCTGGTGTACTGCGGGCTCATGCTGATCCTTGACCGCCGCTATGCCGACCAGGCCATCCCGCGTCCCGTCAGCAAGCTTGCCGGGGCGGTGATGTGGCTTTTCTTCATTCTCGTCCTGGGCAACATGGTATCGACCATGCTCGAATGCGGCTTTGGCGCCTGCCCGGACGACCCAGTCAGCTACTTGTGGCTGTCTTAGCAAATCATGAGGCCAGGCCCCTGTGGGGTCAGACCCCATTCGGGGTCTGACCCCGTCCAATTGCATTACAATCCGGTTAACATCAAATAATGATGACTAGATATGGAACGCAAGACTGCACGCCTTACCGTGCTCATTGATCCGGCCAAGAAAAAAGCCTTTGAAGAACTTTGCGCCGGCCAGGACATCACGCCTTCCCAAGTCGTACGGCAACTGATCCGCGACTACCTGGCCGATCACGGCGTGAGCTACGGCAAGCCCACCACGAATCCCAAGGTGAAGAGCCGGGCTGGTTGACGGTCGGTAAGGGGTCTGGCTCTGGTTTATGGGGTCAGACCCCGTACGGGGTCTGACCCCTCGACTGACCCCTCGACCGGCTGATCAATACGGGCCAGCGCCTGGGCAAACGTCGGTACGACGTCATCAGCGCCCAGTTTGTCCACCAGGCCCATTTTTCGAAGCTTGCCGTATACCCTCGGGTTCGGCTCGGAAACGATGACCCGCACGCCACGCTCGTGCAGGCTCAGCACGACGGTTTCCATGGCCTGCAAGCCCGTTGCATCGATGAAGGGGACGTGGCCCAGACGGATGATGAGGATCCCTGGATCGCCGTGGGTGGTGCCAAGCGCGCGCTGGAAGGCGTCCGCCGCGGCAAAGAAAAATGGGCCGTCAACGGAATATACGAGTACGTTCGCAGGCAACTCGTCCCAGCCTTCGCGCTGCAGTTCGTGCTTGAGCGAGCCGGCGTCCTGCTTGCGGACCACCACGCTTTCCGCCATGCGCCGCATGAAATGCAGCATGGCCAGCACGACGCCGATGTTCACCGCGACCACCAGGTCCGCGAACACCGTCAGGCAGAACGTCGCCACAAGAATGAATACATCGGCCCTGGGCGCGCGCTTGATCATTTTGACCACGTGCCTCAGTTCGCTCATGTTCCAGGCCACCATGAACAGAATGGCGGCCAACGCGGCCAGCGGGATGCCTGCCGCGAACGGCGCAAGAAAAAGAAGAATGAGCACCAGCGTCAGGGCATGCACCACACCCGCGATAGGGCTGTTCCCGCCATTGCGTATGTTGGTGGCCGTACGTGCGATGGCGCCGGTGGCCGCAATCCCGCCGAACAGCGGCGACAGCACGTTGGCGATGCCTTGGCCGATGAGTTCCTGATTTGAGTTGTGCCGCGTGCCTGCCATTCCGTCCGCTACGACGGCGGACAGCATGGACTCGATGGCGCCCAGCATGGCGATGGCAAAAGCGGGGCCGATGAGCTCCACCAGCCGCGTCATGGTGATTTCAGGCCACTGGAAAGACGGCAGGCCGCGCGGAATCTCGCCAAAGGTGCTGCCGATGGTGGCGACGGTTTCGAAACCGAACACGGCCTGTATGAGCGTTGCCGCCACCAAGGCGACCAGCGGCCCCGGCACGCGCGCGAACCTGGGAATGCGAGACGTGTAGACGACCAGCGCCAGCGACAGAAGAGCCAGCGCGGTCGTGGCCCAGTCGAATTGAGGCAGCACCTGCAGCAACTGCCACAGCTTCTCGTGAAAATGCCTGCCTTCCACTGCCGGCAGGCCGAAAAAATCCTTCCACTGGCCTACCCAGATGATCACGCCTATCCCGGCGGTAAAGCCGACGATGACCGGTGCCGGAATGAAACGGATGACGGCCCCCATGCGCGCGACGCCGAAAAGCACGAGGATGATGCCGGCCATCAGCGTGGCGATTTGCAGCCCTTCGACGCCATGCTGGGCGACAATGCCGGCCAGAATGACGATGAATGCACCGGTCGGCCCGGCGATCTGCACGCGGCTGCCGCCGAACAGCGATACCGCGATACCCGCGATGATGGCCGTGTACAAGCCCTGTTCGGGCTTGACGCCGGAAGCAATCGCGAACGCCATGGCCAAAGGCAAGGCGACCACGCCCACGATAAGGCCGGCCACGATATTGGGCAGCCAATGCCGGCGGCCAAGCAGGCCTGCGCGCTTCGCTTCAAGGAGGACAAACATGCTATTCACTTGGACATACGAAATGTGCCTGCTATTATAATGTAATGTGCGTCCGCCAAAAATTGTCACCTCGGGCGCAGTCCTATTTGCTTGTCACCTCGAGCGCAGTCCTATTTGCGCAACAAAAAAAACGCTTGATTGCCGACCGCACAGACCTTAAAGTAACTATAAGGTCAATCGCACAGGAATGATAGCCATGAAAATTGGCGAACTGGCCAGGGCGGCCAACTGCGGCACGGAAACCATACGCTTCTACGAAAAGGAAGGCCTGCTTCCCGCGCCCGACCGCACCGAAGGCAACTATCGAAACTACCGGGACGAACATCTGGAACGCCTGCGCTTCATCTGCAACTGCCGCAGCCTGGACATGACGCACGATGAAATCCGCCAATTGCTTCGTTTCGCGGATGATCCGGACAGCGGCTGCGGGCCGGTGAACCAATTGCTGGACGAGCACATCGGACACGTCGACATCCGCCTGAAGGAATTACGAGCATTACGCAGCCTGCTGGTCGATCTACGTCATCGCTGCGCCCAGGCAGATTCCATTGCCCACTGCGGCATCATTCAAGGCCTGGCTTCGATGCCCGCCGAGGAAAAGCAAATGTCCAAAACCCATCTTGGTTGAGGGGTCAGACCCTGTACAGAGGGGTCAGACCCCGTACGGGGTCTGACCCCAACCAGAGCCCCGCCCCCGCAGCAAGGACGCAGCCGGGGTCAGCCCCCATAGGGGCTGACCCCAACCAGAAAAGGATAGCCATGAACGAGCCAAGCACAGAAGGCGTCGCCCGCGGAGCCACCCGCCTGAGCGGATTCGACGAACCCGAAATGGAGTTTCAGTTGCTGCGGGGACTGGGGGTTTCCAACTACGGTGGCGGGACGCTGGGCGAAATCATGGTGGCTCGGGAAAACATCGAACAACGGATGCGCGACCCTCAGTCTCCAACGGCGGATCCGGCGCGCGCCTGGACCGCCTCGTTCTCGGCGCTCGCCCAGCAAGTAGAACAGTACGGGCAACGAGCGCTTGCCCGGGGACACCGCGTCAGCGCTCGCGAGCACCTGATGCGAGCCAGCATGTACTACCGGGCGGCGGAATACTTCTGCGATCCCTTCAAGCCTGATCATCGACGCTGGGGCATCGCATCCCGCGAAGCCTTCATACTGGGCGCAAGCCTGCTCAACATCCCCGTCAAGGTCGTGCAAATACCCTACGAAGGGCTATGGATACCGGCCTACTATTTCACGGCCTCGCCGGAAGAAAGCCCCCATGAACGCCGCAAGACCCTGTTGGTGAACACGGGCTTCGACGGCAGTGGCGAAGAATTGTATTTCGAGGCGGGCCGCGCGGCGCTGGATCGCAACTACAACGTGCTGCTGATCGACGGCCCCGGACAAACAGGCATGACCCGCCTGCATCCGCAACTGAAGTTTCGCGCCGACTGGGAAGTCCCGATCAAGGCGGTCATGGATTGGCTGTGCGCCCAACCCGACGTGGACCCGGAACGCATCGCCTGCTATGGCATTAGCCTGGGCGGCTACTTTGCCACCCGGGCGGCCTGCCACGAACCCCGCATCAAAGCGCTGGCCGTCAATTCGCCCATCGTCGACCTGAAAGCTTATCAATTGGGATTCTTCCCGCCCGGAACGGCGGACGACCCGCCGGAGCTGCTGCTGGAATGGTTCGACGACATCCCGTCCGCCGAATTGCCGGACTCCCTGCGTGCCTTGTTGAAGATCGCCTTCTTCCGCTTCGGAACGAATTCGCTGCGGGGCTGGGTAAGCATGCTGGACGCATTCAAATGCCGCGAGGACCTGGAACACCTGCGCGCCCCTTGCCTGTCCATGGTCGGCGCGGCAGAAGGTGCCGAACCCCTGAAGCAAGCGGAATACTTCAAGACCCACGCCGCCGGCCCAGTCGACGAATATGTCTTTTCCCATGCGGAAGGGGCGGACGCCCATTGCCAGCTGACCAATCTGCCCTTGTCGGCCGCAGTGCTGTTCGATTGGCTCGATGAGCGCTTTAAATAGGTGAAGGGGTCAGACCCCGAACACGCCACGCACGGGGTCAGACCCCGTACGGGGTCTGACCCCAAAAAAAAGTCAGACCCTTCCGCACACGGGGTCAGACCCCGTATGGGGTCTGACCCCAAAACAAAAGGGTCAGAACCCTTCCGGGTCTGACCCTGCTTGCTAAACTACCGTTTTATTCCGCGGCAGCGGTGGAGCCGTAGGCGACGCCGACTTTCCGGCCGCGGGACTGGATCAGGCCCAGCACCACTTGCCAGAAGATGGCGAATGCACCCACGATGAAGACCATGTCGCCGAAGGTGCGGACCCAGCGCAGCGTCTGCAGGATGGGCTGCTGCATGAACTCCTCGCTACGCGCATACCACATGCCTTCCGTCACGCTGGCGTAGAACTGGATGATGCCGATGGGCAGCAGGCTGGTGGCGATCATCAGCACCAGGCCGAGGTTCAAGCCCCAGAAACCCGTGCGCATGACTTTTTCATTGAACTGGAAGCCAGGGACCACGTAGCGCAGCACCAGCAAGGTGAAGCCGATGGCCAGGAAACCGTACACACCGAACAGCGCTGCGTGGGCATGCACGGGCGTGGTATTCAAGCCCTGGATGTAGTACAGCGAGATGGGCGGGTTGACCATGAAGCCGAACACACCTGCACCCAGCATGTTCCAGAACGCCACGGCAACGAAGCACATCAAGGGCCAGCGCACTGCTTCCATCCAGGGAGCGCGTGCCTTCAGGCGCCAGTTCTCCCAGGCTTCGTAGCCCAGCACGATCAGGGGCACGACTTCCAGCGCGCTGAAGCTTGCGCCGATGGCCATGACGGGCGTCGTCGTGCCGGCGAAGTACAGGTGGTGCAAGGTGCCGGGTACGCCGCCGAGCATGAACAGCGATGCCGAAGCCAGGCTAGCGATGGTGGCGCCGCGCTTGGAGACCAGGCCCATGCTCGAGAAGATGAAGGCCAGTGCCGTCGTGGCGAACACTTCGAAGAAGCCCTCTACCCAAAGGTGGACCACCCACCAGCGCCAGTACTCCATGATGGTGATGTGCGTGCGTTCGCCATAGAACAGGCCGGTCCCGTAGAACAAACCGATGGCGATGGTGGACGCGGCGAGCAAGGCCAGGAGGTTCTTGTCGCCTTCCTTCTTGAAGGCGGGCAACATGCCGCGCAGCATCAACACCAGCCAGAAGGCCAGGCCCAGGAACTTGACGATCTGCCAGATGCGGCCGAGCTCCAGGTATTCATAGCCTTGGTGCCCGAGCCAGAAGTTGAGCGACGCCGGCATGATGTGCTTGATGGCGAGGAAGTTGCCGATGTACGAGCCCACGACCAGCACGACCAGGGCCCAGAACAGGACATCGACGCCAAGCTTCTGGTATTTGGGGTCCTTGCCGCCGTTGATGACGGGTGCAAGGAAAAGCCCTGCCGCGAGAAAGCCCGTGGCAATCCAGAAAAGCGCCGTCTGCAGGTGCCAGGTGCGCGTCAGCGAATACGGGAACCATTGCGAGACATCGATACCGTAGAAAGTCTGCCCTTCCACCGTATAGTGCGCCGTGAAGCCGCCCAGCAGAACCTGGAAGACGAACAAGGCGACGACCAGGAACAGATACTTGCCCAGCGCGCGCTGGGAAGGCGTCAAGGCCCCCAGGCTGAGCGGGTCCTCCTTGGGCACGACCGGCTCGGGCTCCTCGCGATGCAGGAATGCCCAGCCCCAGACCAGGAAGGCGATGCCGGCCAGCAACACGACCACGCTGGCAATCGACCAGATGACGTTGGACGCCGACGGCTTGTTGTCGATGAGCGGTTCATGCGGCCAGTTGTTGGTGTAGGTCACATGCGAATTGGGCCGCTCCGTCGCCGCCGCCCAGGCCGTCCAGAAGTAGAAGTTCGTCAGATCGTGACGCCGTTCCGCGCTCGGGAGCGTTCCTTCCTTCATGGCGAAGTTGGCGCGGGTCTGCTGGAGCTCGGGATCATCGCCGTACAGCTTCTTGTAGTAGTCGGCGGTATGGGCCATGGCCTGCGCGCGCCGGTCGGTGACCGTGACGACGCCTGTATTCGCGTCCAGCGTATTGCGGCGGTACTCGGTCTTGAGCTGCGCCTGCAGAACGGCCTGCCGGTCGGCGCTCAATTGCGCGAACGGCATGCCGTATTCCTGCTGGGCACCCAGATCCAGCCATGCCGTCAGCTCACGGTGCAGCCAGTCCGATGTCCAGTCGGGAGCCTGATAGGAACCATGGCCCCAAATGGAGCCCACCTGCATGCCGCCGGTGCTTTGCCATGCGGTCTGACCATCCAGAATGCCTTCTTTGGTCATCAACACCTTGTCGGAGACCGTTACCACCTTTTCCGGAATGGGCGGCACCTGCTTGTAGATTTCGACTCCGCTCCATCCCAGTATGCCGAACGTAATGGCCAGGACCACGCCCAGCAACCACCATAACTTCTTGTATTCACCCATGATGGGCTCCTTCTCCTGCATTAGAGGCTTTTAAAAACAGCACATTGTTCTCAAGATGAATATGCCGCGTCAGATCCTTGCGGAACGTATCCAGTTGCCCATACAAGGCCTGCCAGGTATTGCAGGCGTCGGCGGGCAGCGTCAATTGCCGCGTGATGCGGTCGATGGCTTCGAGCGCGCTGTTGTGCTGGTCGTGCTCGAACAGCATGACGGTGATCGGGCCGCGAGCCTTGGCGCCCATGCCGTTCGCGAGCATGGGAAAAAGCACCTGCTCTTCTTTCAACATGTGGCTTTCCAGCTCTTGCTGAAGTCCTTCCAGCACATCGGCAAGTCCGGCGGGACAGAGCTCCCGCCCCGCATGCACGTGCTCAACGCGTCGTGCCAGGCGTATCAGTTCGGGCAACTGCACCCGGTGACGCTCGTGAAAGCGCGTCACCAGATAACTGACCAGCTCGCCCGCGGACGCCTCGCGCCAGTCGGCGTCGGTAGTCCGCTCCGGCAAAATCGTGTCCATAGTGGCATCATCCTTTTGTTGCTAATGTCGCTGTCGCTTACGCAAAATGCATGCCAGTTTTTTTATAGGGTTTTCCATGGGGCTTTAATTGGAATGGGTGAAATTCACCATTTCCCATGAGGGTAAATTTCACCCTGAGGGTATAATCCACCCCCATGGACCAACTCTTGCTTGCCGACCTCGTCACCGACCTTCCCAACGCCGTCCGTTTGCAACGCGCGGTACATACTTTGCGCCAGCATTTCATGTGCGACGCAGTGGGCCTTCTACGTCTCGACGGCGACACACTGAGGCTGGTGGCGGCGGCGGGGCTCGCACACGAAGCCTTGGGCAGGGGATTCGTCGTGGCGCATCACCCGCGCTTCGCCACCATCATGTCGCGGCGTGATCCCACCTGGTTCGAGCCGGGCAGCGTCCTGGCCGATCCGTACGATGGCTTGCTGGACGACAAGAAGGGGGTACCACTGCCCGTGCACGATTGCCTGGGAATCAGCCTGCACATCGAGGGCCGGCCCTGGGGCGCCTTGACGCTCGATGCGCTCAAGACCGGAACCTTCGACGCCGCCATGCAAACCGAACTCAAGCGCTATGGGCTCATGCTCGAGGCGGCCATACGCGTCAGCGCGCTCGAGAAAGAAAACCGCAGCCTTCGCCAGTTGGGCAGCACACAAGGCGAGTCCGGCCCGCTTGGCGAGCTTCATGAAATCATTGGTGAAAGCGAAGCCATTTCGCAATTGCTGCATGAACTCGACGTCGTCGCCGATTCCGATCTTCCAGTCCTGCTGCTGGGTGAAACCGGGGTGGGCAAAGAACTCTTTGCCCGGCGCGTGCATCGACGGTCGCGGCGCTGCCGCAAGCCCATGATTCACGTCAACTGTGCCGCCCTGCCCGAATCACTGGCCGAAAGCGAACTCTTCGGCCACGTAAAAGGCGCGTTCTCGGGCGCCAATGCCGATCGTCCGGGGCGTTTCGAAGCCGCTCAGGGAGGCACCCTCTTTCTGGACGAGGTCGGCGAGTTGCCGCTGGGCGTGCAGGCCAAGCTGCTGCGCACGCTGCAAAACGGCGAAATCCAGCGCCTGGGGACCGACGACATCATCAAGACCGATGTCCGCATCATCGCGGCCACCAATCGCCAATTGAAGGAAAACACACGGGCCGGCACGTTTCGCGCCGATCTTTATCACCGGCTTTCGGTGTATCCCGTGCATATCCCGCCCCTGCGCGACCGCGACCGCGACGTGCTCATCCTGGCCGGTCATTTTCTGGAGTTCAACCGCGCGCGTCTGGGCCTGCGCGGCCTGCGGCTGTCGTATGCCGCGGAACGCGCCCTGCTGGCCTATGCCTGGCCCGGCAACGTGCGCGAGCTGGAACACGTGATCAGCCGGGCCGCCCTGAAAATGCTCACCCGCGGCGCCTCGCGCGACCAGATCCTGACACTGGGCCCGGAACTCCTGGATGTCGACGCGGGACGGCCAGGTGCGGCGCAAGACCTGTACGAGGCCGAACCGTTCTACGGCGCCGAGGGTGCTTCCGGGCCGACGGGCGAATGGGTCGGCGGCGCCAGCACCGGCGGCATACAGCCCTTGCGCCAGACATTGGAAAATACGCAGAAGGCCTGCATCCAGCGGGCGCTGGATGCTGCAGGCGGGAACTGGGCACATGCTGCGCGGATGCTCGACATCGACGCAAGCAATCTACACAAGATAGCCCGCAAGCTGGGGCTGAAAGAATCTTAAGGAGTGAAAGAGGGGTCAGACCCCATGCGGGGTCTGACCCCTTTATATCCAAGCGCCTTCAGCCGGGGTCAGACCCCGCATGGGGTCTGACCCCCTATCCTCAACGCCCCATGGCGCGTGCGCTTACGCCGCCGGCCATACCCATGTTCGACTTCGGAAAATCCACCAGGCGCACCCGCACTTCGCTTTCCGGCAGATTGGTAGCCCCCGCGCCCACTTTGCTCAATGCCGCAATCAGCGCATCTTTCTGGGCATGGCTGCGACCCTCGATGAAGTCCACCACGAACATCAGTCCGGGCGTATTGAATTCGCCCGCGTTCAAGTAGTGGCTGCCGGGAATCGTGTGCAGCATCACCCGCACGCTGGACAGGGGCGCGCCTATGCTTTCCACCACGGCATCGCTGCTGCCCTGAAGCAGCCTCTTCTTCTGTTCTTCGGAATATCCTTCAGTGGCGGTAATGGTGACGTAGGGCATGGCTGTCCTCAATGCAGATCAATGGTGGAGAAAGAAGCCACGATTATCGCTGCGCACCGGAATTGCCACAAGCCTGGGTTTTGGGGTCAGACCCCGTACGGGGTCTGACCCCATCCCAGCCTGGCGCGCCGGGAACATTTGCCGCAGAATGCGATCTTTTATGTTTTTACGCGTCGCTCGGAGCACGAATGGACTGGAAGACCGCATTGATGGACAGCGGCATATGGCTGGCAAAAGCTTATGCGGCAACCATCGCAATCGCTATCGTCACGGTGTGGCTGCTGTCCCGGCACACGGTCTGGGGCCGCCAGTTCAGCGCCTTGGCTGCGGACTATTTTTCGCCGCGCCGGCATTGGAGGCCGATCGCCACGCTTGCGTTCATTTTGTTCCTTACCCTATGCGCGGTACGGCTGGATGTCCTGTTTTCCGACTGGTACAACACCATGTATACCTCGTTGCAGCAGTTGGACGAAGCCGGCTTCTGGATGGCCATGCTGCTGTTCGCGGTATTGGCCTCCGTCCACGTGCTGCGCTCCCTGCTCGACTTCTACGTCCAGCAAGCATTCACCATACGCTGGCGCGAGTGGCTTAACGAAAAGCTGCTGAGCCAATGGCTGGACAAGCAAAGCTACTATCGCAGCCAGTATCTCGACACCGCGGTCGACAACCCCGACCAGCGCATCCAGCAGGACATCACGGTTTTCACCCAGATGACGCTCAGCCTGTCGATGGGTGTGGTGAACGCCCTGGTTTCCACGGTCGCCTTCACCATCATCCTCTGGAATCTCTCCGGCCCCATCGCCGTCTTCGGCGCTGAAATACCGCGTGCCATGGTATTCCTGGTATTTCTCTACGTACTGGTGGCGACGGTTTTCGCCATCAAGATCGGCCGGCCGCTGATTCTGCTGAACTTCCTCAACGAGCGCTTCAACGCGGACTACCGGTATGCGCTTGTCCGATTGCGCGAATACTCGGAAAGCATCGCCTTCTACGCCGGCGAAAAAGTCGAAGGCGCCCTCTTGCGCAGCCGGTTCGCGCAAGTCATCGGCAACGCCTGGGCGATCGTGTACCGATCGCTGAAGTTTCTGGGTTTCAATTTTTCGGTCACGCAGGCCGCCGTCGTCTTCCCCTTGATCATCCAGGCGCAGCGATTCTTCTCCAAGCAGATCAGCCTGGGAGACCTGATGCAAACCTCGCAAGCGTTCGGGCGATTGCAGGACAACCTGTCCTTCTTCCGGAACGCGTATGACGACTTTGCAACCTACCGCGCCACGCTGAACCGGCTGAGCGGCTTTACCCGCGCCATCGATGATGCGCATGCGCTTCCCGAGCCGGAGCTGCGGTCCGAAGGCGGGCGGCTCGCGCTGGAGGGATTGACGGTCAAGACGCCTGGCGGCGATCTGCTGCTGGACAAGCTGCACATGGAGGTCGAACCCGGCAAGCCTCTGCTCATACGGGGGCCATCCGGCGCGGGCAAGACGACGCTGCTGCGGGCTATTGCCGGCCTATGGCCATACTGCGACGGGACGATCGTCCGGCCCGAGCGCGACATCCTTTTCCTGTCCCAGAAGCCGTACCTCCCGCTGGGCACTCTGCGCAACGCCTTGTATTATCCGCAGCCTTCGCCGCAAGACGCCGCCGCGACGCCACACGGCTCCGGCACACCCGCCGCCGAGGTGCTGAAGCAGGTCCAGCTCGGCCACTTGGTCGGCAAACTGGACGAAGCGGCGGACTGGGCCCGAATCCTTTCGCTGGGTGAACAGCAGCGCCTGGCCTTCGGCCGCCTGCTGCTGGCCCGGCCGCTCGCGGCCTTTCTGGATGAAGCCACGTCAGCCATGGACGAAGGACTGGAAGATGCCATGTACCGGTTGGTGCGGGAACGGCTGCCCGACACGATACTCGTCAGCGTGGGCCATCGCGGCACGCTGCTGAGCCATCATGCCCAGCAGTTGACCCTGAAGGGGAACAACACCGGCGCCTGGGAGGTCTCCGCCGCTGCCTGAGGAGCGAAGCTGCTACGATAGCGCCTGCATCCCCAATACAACACCCCTGCATATGAACTATCTACTCATCAAACACCTGCACATGACGGCCGCAGGCCTGAGCATTCTGTTTTTCGTGGTCCGCGCTTTCTGGTCCGTCCAGGGCTCGACATTGCTGCAGAACCGGCTGGTCAAGACCCTACCCCACGTCATCGATACCGTACTGCTGCTTGCCGGCATGACGCTCGCGGCCATGATCGGCCCCGAGCAGCCGTGGATACTGGTGAAGATCATTGCCCTGATCGCCTACATCGGCGTGGGTACCATCGCCATCAAACGCGGCAAGACGGCCAAAACGCGCGCCATCGCGGCGATCATCGCCGTGGCCATCTTCGTCTATATCGTGGGCGTTGCCATGACCAAGAGCGCGCTGTCGTGGTGGGCATGACGAGGTAGGGGTCAGACCCCGTACGGGGTCTGACCCCGCGCTATTGTGAAAAAGGGGTCGGACCCCGTACGGGGTCTGACCCCAAAAATCCTACCAGGCGCCCATCGCTCCCTGCACCGCCAGGCTGCTTCCTGCGACGGCCACCCATACCCCCAGGCCCAGCAGAATGGGACGGATGCCGACCGTCACCATGCGCCGCAAGTCGGACGACAGGCCGATGGCGGTCAATGCCACGACGATGAGGAACTGGGCCAGCAGATGCAGGCTGGACGTGATCTCCGGCGGAATGAGTCCGGTCGAACGCAATGCGGCGGCGACCAGGAACCACAGAATGAACCACGGAAAAATGCGGGCAAGGTTGAAATCGCTGCCGCCCTGCTTCTTCTCGCGCCAGGCGACCAGCAACGCCAGGACCAGGCAGATCGGGATGATGAGGGTTGCGCGTGTGAGCTTGACGATCGTGGCGTAGTCGCCCGCCGCCACGCTGTAGCTGTAGCCCGCCGCCACGACCGACGAGGTGTCGTTGATGGCGGTACCGGCCCACATGCCGAAGCCCTCGTCCGACATGCCCAGCCAGTGGCCGAGCACCGGGAAAGCCAACACCGCTACGATATTGAAGATGAAGATGGTGGAGATCGAGAACGCGACTTCGTGTTCTTCCGGCTTGATGATGGGCGTGACCGCCGCAATGGCCGATCCACCGCAAATAGCCGTGCCGACGCCGATCAGTGTCTTCAGCTTCGATGGAATACCCAGCCACTTGCCCAGCAACCAGGCGGAAAGAAACGCTACGGCCAAGGTGACCAGCGTGACCCATAACGATTCCAGGCCGGTCTTTGCGACCTGCTGTATGCTCAAGCCGAAACCCAGGGCAATGATGGACCATTGCAATATTTGCTTCGAAGCGAACTGCAAGCCGGGCCGGAAGACCGGGCCGACGCCAACCGTATTGCGGATGGCGATTCCCAGCACAATGCCGAACACCGGCCCCCCTATGATGGGCATCCATCGGCCCAGCATCATCGCGAAAATACCCACGGCCACCGCCAAGGCAAGGCCATAAAGCGGCGAGGGATTGCGAGGCAGGGTATCCTGGCGCTGAGCCGTCGCCGATGCGGGCGCGGCCGTGGCCGTGGCCGGAATTGCAGAAGAAGTCGGTGCCGTCATGCTTGAAAACCGTATTTAGTAATAACTGTGAGTTATTTTAGAAATCCGCCTACAATAAATAAATTCATTAATTTTTATTCGACATATAAAACGAATTTATGCTTGGCATCAGCGTCCGACAACTGGAAGTCTTCGTGGCGGTGGCATCGGCCGGCACAGTCAGCGCGGCGGCGCAACGCCTGTTCCTGACTCAGCCCGCCGTCAGCATGGCCTTGGCCGAGCTGGAGCGGCAACTGAGCGCCCAGCTGTTCGACCGCGATCGGGGCCGCCTGCACCTTAGTCCGCGCGGACGGGAACTGCTGCCCGCCGCGCAAGAAGTCATCGAACGCATACAGGAAATGCAGCACCAGGCCGACCATCCCATCGTCCTGACGGGCGAACTGAGAGTCGGCGCAAGCAACACGGTCGGCAATTACCTGGTCGGCGACTTGCTGGGGCCTTTCGTCAGCCGGCATCCTGAAGTCTCGCTGCAGGTCAGCGTCGACAATACGGAAGCCATCACTGCCGGCCTTCTCGACCACAGTCTCGACGTCGGCTGCGTAGAAGGGCCCGTCAATCATCATCAACTGGAAGCCCTGCCCTGGCGCGATGACGCGCTGGTCGTCTGCGCCGCCGCGACCGACCCGCTTGCACATCAGCCTGCGCTGAAGACTCGGCATTTCAAAGATGCGAAGTGGATATTGCGCGAGCACGGCTCGGCCATGCGTGCCCAGGCCGAACTTGCGCTCAGTTCCCTGCCGCCGGGCAAGATACTTTTGGAATTGGGCCAGGTGGAAGCCATCAAGCAGGCGGTGATCGCCGGCCTGGGAATCGCCTGCCTGCCTCAAGCCGCTGTTTCAGAATCTGTTTCCACCGGCAGGCTGGTCATCCTGCATACGCCTTTTCTCAATCTGCATCGGCGGCTGTCGCTGGTGCTGCACAAGTCCAGGTATCGCGGGGTGCTCATCGAAGCCTTCGTCGCCAGCTTGATACCCGCCGACCCGGACACAGCCAACGCCAGGAGCTCCATACCATGAACAGTGCAGATGCCGTGCCGCGGATCACCGTGCCTCCCTATGAAACCATTGCCCTCGTTCTGCAGGGCGGCGGAGCGCTGGGCGCCTATCAGGCGGGCGTGTTTCAGGGCTTGCATGAAGCCGGCATCGAATTGCACCACCTGTCCGGCATATCGATAGGCGCGCTGAATACGGCGATCATCGCCGGCAATCCGCCCCACCGGCGCGTGGAGCGCCTGCTGGAGTTCTGGGAAACGATCTGCCAACCGTACGTAGGCCCGCCTCTGTCGCCCTTCATAGAGCAAACGCTTTTCAATATCAACGACACCGTACGGCAGACCATGAGTGCCGTGCAGGCCGGGAGCGCACTCTTCAATGGCCAGAAAGGCTTCTTCCGTCCCCGGTTTCCCCCACCGCCCTCGGTCTCACCCGGCGATGAAGCCACGGCAAGCTATTACGACACCACTGCCCTGAAGCAGACGCTCGAAGACCTGTGCGACTTCGACCTCATCAATTCCGGCGCCATGCAAGTATCGGTGGGCGCGGTCAATGTGCGCAGCGGCAACTTCGTCTACTTCGACAACGCCAAAATACGCCTGCGCGCCGAGCATTTCATGGCGTCCGGCGCGCTGCCACCGGCTTTCGCCGCGGTGGAAATAGACGGCGAACGCTACTGGGATGGCGGCCTGGTGTCGAACACGCCGCTGGCGCAAGTGCTGGATACCCGTCCTCAAAAAGATACGCTCGCCTTCCAGGTCGACCTATGGAGCGCCCGCGGCGCCCCGCCCACCAACATGAGCGAAGTTTCCGACCGCATGAAAGACATCCGGTACTCCAGCCGGACCCGCATGGTCACCGAGCGCCTGCGCTGGGAACAGTACGTCAGGCATGTCATGCAGCACGTGCTGGACAAGGTGCCTGAAGACATTCGCGCCAGCGACCCATATTGCCGCATGGCGAAGGAGCTGGCCTGCGCGAAGCGATACAACGTCATACACCTTATATACCGCAACCGCCCTTACGAGAAACACTACAAGGACTTCCAGTTCGGCCTGAGCACGATGCGCGAGCACTGGTCCAGCGGGCTGGAGGACATCCGCCAGACACTGGCCGACCCAGCCCGCCTGGCCATGCCCGAAAACGCCTCCGGCTTCGTCACGCACGACGTCCACCGAGAGGAAATAGAACGGCTGATGGGAGGAGCAGGCAAGTGAGGGGTCAGCCCCCGGTCGCGGACGAAGTGGGGGTCAGGCCCCGCAGGGGGTCTGACCCCATCCAGCTTTCAAGCCGAGGGGGCCGAGGGGTCAGACCCCGGACGGGGTCTGACCCCATCCCCTTCATCAAGTCCGCCGCGTGCGCGCCAGCACCACGGCTCCGGCCAGCGTAAAGGCGGTACCCACCAATTGCAAGGTGGTGATCGGCTCATCCAGCAGCCAACCAGCAAGAAACAGCACCGACACCGGCCCCAGCAATCCCAGTTGGGCCGTCATGGGAGCGCCGATTCTTGCCACCGCCCACATGGTCATGAAAGTGGGCATGACGGTATGGACGACCGCATGCAGAATGGACAGCCAATAGACCGGCGCGGGCTGCACAAGTCCTTGCAGGCCCTTGATCGCAAGAAAATGGGCGATGCTGAAACCGGCCGACACGGACATGGCGTAGGCGACCAGGCGGGTCGCCCCCACACGCTGAATGATCTGGCCTGAGGAAATGAGATAAAAGGCGTAAGTCAAAGCGGAACCCATGACGAACGCCGAGCCCAGCATGACGCCATCTCCGGTCAGCGACAGATCCTGGACAAAGACAAAAACGACGCCCAGGTAGGACAGCGCCAGCGCCGCCCATTGGCCACGGGAAATGACTTGCTTCAAATACAGCGCGGACAGCAGCAATACAAAAGTGGGGGAAAGAAACAGTATCAGCCGCTCCAGACCGGCGGAGATATATTCCAGCCCCAGGAAGTCCAGATAACTGGATAGGTAATACCCCAGAAACCCGAGAAAAATGATCTGCAGGCTCTCCCGCCAAGTCAGTCGGGGAAGTTCACCGCGACCGGCCAGCCGGGCCTGCATGCAAGCCACCACGGCAAAGAACGGCAGGGACAACAGCATGCGAAACCCGATGACGGTCAGCGCATCCACGCCGTATCGATACGTCAGCTTGGCCACGATGGCCTTGGCCGAAAACAGGACCGCTCCCGTCGCTGCAAACACAAAACCCAGCCAGAATTCCTTGCTTCGTGGTTTGGTGCTGCGGGTAAGAGATGCGGACATAGACGGAATCGATGAAATGAAGACGGCCAAAGAGATGGACGGCACGAAGAAGCAAGGCGCTATTTTGCCCGATATGCCCTGTTGCTGGCAAAGAAGTGCCGCGGGCGGGCCATTCAAATAGATACGCTATAATGCGGCCTGCTTCGGCGAGACGATGCATGGCGGCAAATTGAGTGAAGCTCTTCCAATGCAACTTGCATGCCTTTAATTTTTCATGTTATAGTCTTGCTTCTTTGATGTTCCCCGATAGCTCAGTCGGTAGAGCGACGGACTGTTAATCCGCAGGTCACTGGTTCGAACCCAGTTCGGGGAGCCACCGAATACCGAAGAAAATCAAGCCCTTAGCGTTTCATGCGCCAAGGGCTTTTTTCTTGCCTGTGACGGTATGACGCCATGCTGTCGCACATCCAGTACCTTAGCCTGTCGCTGACGGATCTTCTTTTTCCCCAGCAGGCGGGTCGTATGCTTTCGAAGGCAGTGGTGCTGTTCTCAATCAGTGTTCCTTCCCCGCGTAGATCCACATGGGCTCCGTTCTGCCTGCCCTCACAAAGCCCAGCGATTTGTAGAAGTCAACGGCCTCGCCATCTGCAGTAAGCATTATCTGGTGAAAATCCGAATATCTCTCTAGCATAGACGCCATCATCTTCCGCCCTACCCCATGCCTATGAAATTGTGGCAGCACGAACACGCTGTCGGAAAGCGAAACCTCAATATACATACAATCTCCGTCCTGAAGGCACATTAACACCTGTAAACGAATCATTAAAGTCCGTATCAAAAAAATGGAGTCTCAACTACACAGGACCCGTATGAATTGTTTCAAATGAAAAGCACTTCAACGAGCTTACCTGGCGTAGAGTGCTCGGGTAGCACGTACACTATGCTCGTCTTGGATCCTCCTCGACTTGTGAACAGGATCCAATATGAAGCTCCAATCACCGACGGCGCCCGGCAAGGGCGCCAATAACCGCGCGCCGGTAGCTGCGCCTTCTGCGACCGCTCCTCAGCATGAGGTAGAGGCCGACGACGAAATTCGCATTCAAGTACGGAATCGGATCCGACTCATAGAAAAGCGCAGAAGCTCTCGCAGTCGCAACGCTGAGGGCAGCCAAAAATAGCCATGGAGACACCCTTATGCATGAAACTGTCGAGAGCCTGCCGGTCATAAGCCAAAACGGGGAGCGATTGCTGATTAAACGTGTCACCGCCCATGAGGTCCGACGACTCACTGACGGTGGCGAGATACCTGCCAGCGCACGCGCCTATCTACCGGATGGGACAGAGGTCGGGGAGCTCATGAACGGCGAGTTCGTTGATCGAGGCACTGATACGTTCTATAAGCCTGTTTAGCCAGTGGATGCCGCATGGAAGACGATTACGCATTTGCTTTACAGATACTCGACCAACTGAATGGAGTCGAGGAGTTCGGCGCCGCCTACTATCAGCAGCGTTCGGATAGGATTCGCGAACTGGCAGATCAGCACCAAGCGGATTCAGACCAAATTTTTGCCGTTTTGGTCGATGCCATCCGACTTGACATCAAAGCGCACCCGAACCAGGAACGTTTGCAGTACCTGCTCAATAAGAACGCTTAGCGTCCCGCAGAAACGCAAGCCCTGTCGACCTCGAAGGGTGGACTGAAACCTCGGGCTAATTTCTCGAGCGTCTATTGAATCCTTTGTTCTTTCGTCTGCGCAGTGACGTTACGTGACAAGGCAAAATAAAACCCCGGCATGATTTCTCGTGCCGGGGTTTTGTTCTGGTTGCGGGAGCAGGATTTGAACCTACGACCTTCGGGTTATGAGCCCGACGAGCTGCCAGACTGCTCCATCCCGCGTCTGACCAAATGAAAGCCCCGCCGCATTAGGCGGGGCTTCTAAATTTATATCGAGTGCAAAACGCACTGTATCGATAGACAGCATTTTAGGACAGAAAAAGGATTACGTCAATTGATGCATCCTGAGCTTATCAATCCTGAGCCACCTCGCCATATAAGGTTTCGTCACGTCCTGCCGAGCACCGCAATCAGATCCACCTCGACCAGCATGCCTGGCCATGCCAGAGCCGAGATCACCAGCAAAGTGTGAGCAGGTGCAGGCATGCCCTGAAAAGCCTCTTTGCGCGCACGGTGATATTCGGGCAATAAACGCGCGTCCAGCAAATAAGCCGTGATTTTGACGACATCGGACAGTTCTGCGCCATGCTTGGCCAAGACTTGCGCGGCCTTTTTATACGCTAATTGTGTCTGGGCATAGACATCGCCTATGCACTGGATATCGCCTGCTTGCTCGCCAAGTGCTTCGGCGCCTATTCCCGACAGGTATAGCGTTGTGCCTGGCCCGCTCACCGTTACAACCTCGGCGAATAAATCACGA
This sequence comes from Alcaligenaceae bacterium, assembly GCA_013416435.1. Lineage (GTDB taxonomy): Bacteria > Pseudomonadota > Gammaproteobacteria > Burkholderiales > Burkholderiaceae_B > Parapusillimonas. The sequence goes on from JACCEN010000004.1 coordinate 111,700, forward strand.
GACCATGCAGCAGAAGGATGAAAATGCTTCTGGAATGTATCAGTCATGACCGTCTTCCGAAATTTGGATTGATGATCAGTATAACGACAAGCCAGCGCGTTCAACTACGCCGCTATTCAGTCGGCCAGGCAGGGAGCTGCTTGAGGCTTAAGTATCGCCGTCAGCAGATATTCGGGACTGCACGTCCACCACGCATGCCTTGCACTCCGGGCCGCCGCCCATGGCCACATGCTGATTGGCGACGAAGGTGAACAGCGACGCATTGCTCAGTTGAGCTACAGCCTCTTGGGAATTCTGATAGGGCGTTGCGGGGTCGCCCGTCGAACCCCAGACCATGATGGCTGGGAAACCTTGCGCCTTGTAATCGCGCCGCACCGGATCGGGATCTACCGGCAAATAGACACAGGGCCGATTGATATTGGCCTGTACCGCTCCGGTCAGCGGCGCGGCGGCTGCCGCCCGCGTGACCATGGCCTCGTAGGCGTCTCCCCGCCGCAGCGGCTGGTCCATGCAGCTTGTCCATACCAGCACGGAAAGCAGCGTTACCCAGCCCGAAGACAGTGTGATGGGGCCGCCTTTGTAATGCAGTGTTGCCGGCTGGCTATGGGCCAAGGCCTGCATTTGGCGGAACCCGCCCTCGGGGTCGGCGCTGATGAGGCACTGGCCGGCGTTTTCCTTGCACCAGACAAAGAAGGCCTCCAGGCCTTTTTGCCAGCCTACGGCCTGGCTGACGAGAATGTCTTCGCCGCCATGCGCGGGATTGACCACGCCGTCGATGATCATGGCGCGCACATGGGTTGGATACATGTCGGCATACAGAATGCCCACCTCTGTACCGTAGGAAACGCCCAGGTAGGTCAGCCCCGCGTCGCCCACGGCGCGACGCAGCACCTCGAGATCGCGCACCACGTTCATCGTACCCATATGCAGCATCACCGGGTCGCTTTGGCAGGTGTTGGCATAGGCGGCTGCGGCGCTGGCCAGCACAGCCGAAGCGCCGGGGCGGACGTCGGCCAGGTCCTGGTGTTTTCCCATGGGCTTCGGCATAGTCCAGCGGCGACAGCCCAGCCCAGCAAGCCGGCCAGCCCGATTCGGCGGCCCAGGTTCCAGATTGGTTTCTTGTGCATGGCGCTTGCCGCAGCTTCGGCCCAGTAGCCTTTGGTTTTCGCCAGAATTTATCAGCTTTATCTGCGTTTTTCAATGATAAGAGCCATGCGCCGTCGCGCGCACCACAGCCCGACCCATCAATGGCGCAATGATGGCGAAAGCCAATGACTTTCGCATTCCGTAGCGCCGTGTTGATTTCTGCAAGCGGCACTTGCGGAATAGTGACAGCTCATCTGATAGAGTTGCGGAGCAGCTTCGCAATCGCAGCCTGATTCAGGCGGGCCGCCTCGTGCTCGGCGTAGTCGCGCTCTCCCGGCTCATACGAACCCTCATAAAGACATGCGCGGCGGTTCGACTTGCACTCATCGCTGCGAACCGCGGTATCGGAACTGATCACGGAGCATCCCGCGACAAGTCCGACAAAAAAAAGAGCTGCGCCACATCGGATCAAAGCTCGAATGGACATTTTCCCTACCTTACATAATTGCTGTAGCCACTTTCATAACCCGCCTTCGAGAGCCCGTCCTGCCGCCGGCGCATGTCGAATGCCGCTTCCCCCAAGAGAAGCATGATAGTTCGACAGCAGGCACCGGAGTGTGTCATATCGTTGCACAGTTCAGATCCGCGTCGGCCAGCCGGCAATGGATCTACTGATCCTGAGGCCCTATGGTTGCCAGGCGGGATTCCAGACGGCTTCCCAGACGTGATTATCCGGGTCCAGGAAGTACCCCGCATAGCCGCCCCAGAAGGTGTCGTTCGCCGGCTTCAGGATGACGGCGCCCGCCGCTTCCGCCTGCCGCATCACGTCGTCCACTTCGGCTTTGGACGTAACGTTATGCGCGAGCATCATCTCGGTTGCGGAAGGCCTTCCGACAGGCCGGCCGATTTCATGCGCGATGCTGGCACGCGGCCAGAGCGCCAGGCGCAGGCCGGGCTGAAGGTCAAAAAAGACCACCGCGCCATGGTCGAATTCCGTGCCGACAATTCCTTCGGTTTCGAACCCCAGGCCGTCCCGATAAAAGCGCAATGACCTGTCCAGGTCGTCCACCCCTAGGGTGATGAAATTGATCCGTGGTTGCATGCCGCTTTTCTCTTCGAACAATCGAACGAAAAATATACCATTGCCGTGGCATGGGGTCAGACCCCATCCGGGGTCTGACCCCTCGAACACCTCGGTCCCCATGTTTTATTGTCAGCATCCCGCCACAGGGCGTAAAATTTCCAGGTTTACCAATTCAAAAGGAATCAGTGTGTTTCCATCAAGGCTGTATGACGGGTACAAGGCTTTTCTAGACGGCCGGCTATGCCGGGAAAAAAAGCGCTATGAGGATCTGGCCGAATCCGGGCAGCATCCGGAGATCATGGTCATCGGCTGCGGTGATTCGCGCGTCGCGCCCGAAATCATCTTTGATGCGGGCCCCGGCGAAATTTTCGTCATACGCAACATCGCCAATCTCGTCCCTCCTTGCGAGCCGGACACCCAGACTTCTTTCCACGGCACCAGCGCCGCGATCGAATTCGCCGTCAACGCCTTGAAGGTAAAGCACATCGTTGTGCTAGGACATGCCAGCTGCGGCGGCGTGGCGGCTTTCGCCAACCAAAGCCCGCCGCTGACAAAGCGCGACTTCATCGGCAAGTGGATGTCGCAGATCGCGCCGGTGGCCGAACGTGTCGGCGCGCCGGGCGCCGACCGCCAAAGCTGGATACGACAGCTGGAATGGGCGGTCGTGGAATACAGCCTGGAAAACCTGATGAGCTTCCCCACGGTGCGCGAGGAGGTCGAAAAAGGCGCCTTGACGCTGCATGGCGCTTATTTCGGCATCAGCACGGGGCTGCTCTTTATACGCGACCCGAACACCAAGGAATTCGTGGCGTATCGCGACGCGGCATAGGTCGCTGCTTCATTCGGAGATCCCGCTGGTGGAGGCGGGTTCCTCGCGCATGGGCGAATTGCGCCGCTTGCGAAGGACCAGCCATTTCCCCATGCCAATCACGAACAACGCCCCCAGTGCCTCGACGGCAAGTTTGAGCATGGCGCTGGGCGGTCCCAGCCATTCGATGACGAAGACGTCTGTAATCAGCATGCCGCCGGCAATCCAGCCAAGCAGGCCGGCGCCAAAAGTCACGACTACCGGGAAGCGGTCAAGGAGCTTCAGCACCAGGGTGCTGCCCCAGACGATGATGGGCACGCTGACGCACAACCCGAAAATCACGTAATACAGTTGATGGTCGGCGTGGGTGTTCTGAGCCGCCCCGGCGATTGCAATGATGTTGTCCAAGCTCATCGCGAAGTCAGCGATGATGATGGTCTTGATGGCGGACCATACCGACGTGCCGCCGGTTATGTTGCCATGCTCGTCCTCTTCCGGCACCAGCAGCTTGATCCCGATCCACACCAGCAAGGCGCAGCCCACTACCTTCAAGAAGGGAATGTCGAGCAGGGCAAGCGCGAAGGCTATCAGTATGATGCGCAGCACAATGGCGCCCGCGGTGCCCCACAGTATGCCCTTCATTCGTTGAGCGGTCGGCAGGTTGCGACAGGCAAGAGCAATGACCACCGCATTGTCCCCACCCAGCAAGATGTCGATCAAAATGATCTGAATTACGGCGCCCCAATGGAGCGTCTCGATAATTTCAAGCATGGATCAGCCAGTCCGAAAAAAGAGAATGGAAGCGCCGCGGGCAGGTGCAACCGACCGCATCAGGACGCCCTTCTGACTGATTCTAAATAAAACTTTCCATAAGCATTTAATACCGGCGTTCCCGTCATGGTCATTCGTCTATACACTAGTACCGCGCAGTAACACCATGGACGCCATTGAATCGGTTCCAGGCTGCTATACATAGAAGTGACAAAGATTTACCATTCGCTCTTTGTGACGCGGCGACTGCCCATCAGGAGAAGCAACAATGGGGTTCTGGAGTCTTTGGCATTTCGCGATATTCATCGCCATGACATTGATCGCAGTATGGACGAGCAGGCGCGGCAAGAGCGCGAGTATCGGGGGGTACGGCGGCTGGCTCATCGCGCTGTGCATCTTCCTGGTCTTCTGGGCCATGCAGGAGCTGGCGGAGTTCTATCGCGTGCGCCACGAAATCGCCGTGCTGGTTCCCTCTGCACTCGAAAGCCCCGACTATCAGGAATACATATGTTACGCGCTCGGACTGGCGTGGCTGGAAGCGTTTCTGCTGATCGGGGCTGCGGCCATGCTCACGATCAATCGCCATCGCCGGGCCGTGCGTCAGACGATCGCCGCGCTTTGGATAGCCGGACCCGTCGCGGCTTTCACCGAGTTCGTGATGGCCGAGACTTATTTCGGCGATTATCTGGTGGAAGACGATTACTCAGCCATGGCGGCAACCGTCATGTTCGCCACGGTATGGACCTGCTACCTGCTCACATCCGCCCGGGTAAAGAACACCTATATCTAGGCGACTGCCGCCCATCCGAAATGTTCACTCCATAGAGGCAGCGATGGATACCGCCAAGAATCATGATCCAGCATCAAGTACAAGCCCGGCCATTCCGTCCCTGTCACCCGAAGCCCCGGTTGCGCCGGTTCGACGCCCCGGCGACACCGCGCTGACGATAATCGCGGCCCTTGCATTCGTCTTCGCCCTCCAGTGGGCGCGCGACTTCTTCATACCGCTCGTCTTCGGCATCCTCATCGCCTATACGCTCAACCCGGTCGTCATCTGGCTCGAACGCCTGCGCATGCCGCGCGCGCTGGCGAGCTCCGTCGTCATGCTAGCGCTGCTCGGCTCCAGCATCCTGGTCGTCAGCTCGGTCTATAACGAAGCGCAGGCCATCATGGACGAATTGCCCGTGGCCACGTACAAGCTCACCAATGCGCTGCGCAAGCTGGACAACGGGGAACAGGGGCCGCTGGACAAGCTTCGCAACGCTGCCGACACCTTGAAAAAGGCGGCAAGCTCCGACAATGATGCGGACAACAAGCTCGAACCTTCGGTTTCCGCGCCGCCCGCCGTCCTCATCAAGCAGCCGGACTTCGACCTGAACGACTGGCTGCTGGCCGGTTCCAAAAGCGCGGCAGCCTTCATCGGCCAGCTGACCATGGTGCTTTTTCTGGTGTTTTTTGCGCTGGTGTCGGGCAATACATTCAAGCGCAAGCTGGTCAAGCTGACCGGACCTTCGCTGACGAACAAAAAAATAACGGTGCAGATACTGGACGACATCAATACATCCATTCAGAAGTACATGCTCATGCTGCTGATCACCAACACCCTGCTGGGATTGCTCACCTGGCTGGCGCTGCACTGGATCGGCCTCGACAATGCGGGCGCGTGGGCGCTGGTTGCCGCGCTCACGCACATCATTCCCTACTTCGGCTCCATGATCGCGATGGCCTTGATCGCCTTCGCCGCGTTCCTGCAGTTCGAATCATTTTCCATGATGCTGCTGGCAGCGTTTGCGACGCTTGCGATCTCCACGTTCGTCGGCATGCTCGTCAGCACCTGGATGACCGGCCGCATCGCCAAGATGAACGCCGTGGCGGTCTTCGTGGCGCTGCTGTTCGGCGCGTGGCTCTGGGGCGTATGGGGCATGCTGCTGTGCGTGCCCGTCATCGTCGTCATCAAAGTGGTTTCGCAACATGTCGAGGATCTACATGCGATTGCGGAACTACTCAGCGAATAGCCGCTCTATCGCATAGAATCGGAACGGCCGGCGGTCTTCAGCGCTTTTCTCTTCGCGGACATCAATGAATAATTCCAGACTCTACTTTCGGTCCTTCCTGTTCCTGCTGGTGGCCGTTACGGTCGCCTTCATCTGGGTATTGCTGCCCTTCTACGGAGCGATATTCTGGGGCGCCATACTGGCCATCATCTTCCAGCCCTTGCAACGGCGCCTGGAAAACCGCCTCAAGGGCCGCCCCAATCTTTGCGCCCTGATCAGCCTGTTCGTCATCATCCTGATCGTGATTCTGCCGGTCATCTTCATCACCGGCTCCCTGCTTCAAGAAGGCGCCGTCATCTATAAACGGATCAGTTCAGGCGAACTCAATCTTGGCGCCTATTTCGAGCAGATCATGAATGCGCTGCCGGCCAGCGTCCATGACACCCTGACCCGCTTCGGCGTGGGAGACATCTTCAGCCTGAGGGAAAAGCTCAGCGCCAGCGCGTTGCAGGGCAGCAAGTTCCTGGCCACGCAAGCCGTCAATGTTGGACAGAATACCGCTCAGTTCCTGATCGGGCTGGGCATCATGCTGTACATGCTGTTTTTCCTGCTGCGCGACGGCGTACAACTGGCGCGCCAGGCCAGGCATCTGATTCCCCTTAGCGAAGAGCACAAGCAGCATCTGTTCCGCAAGTTCGCAACGGTGATCAAGGCCACCGTCAAAGGCAATGTGGTGGTCGCCGCCACACAGGGCGCGCTGGGCGGCCTGATGTTCGCCTTCCTAGGCATACAGGGCGCCCTGCTCTGGGGCGTGGTGATGGCGTTTCTTTCCTTGCTTCCCGCCGTCGGCGCATCGCTGATCTGGATTCCGGTCGCCATCTATTACCTGGTGACCGGCGCCATCCTGCAGGGCGTAGCCCTGACGCTCTTCGGCGTTCTCGTCATCGGTCTGATCGACAACTTGCTGCGCCCCCTGCTGGTCGGCAAAGACACCAAAATACCGGACTACGTGATTCTGATCTCCACCCTGGGCGGATTGGCCGTATTCGGCTTGAATGGCTTCGTCATAGGCCCTCTGTTTGCCGCGCTATTCATCGCCTGCTGGGACCTTTTCCCCTCGGCCATACGCATGAATCAGCAACAATCGCTGCCGCGCCGCGAAGACACGGACGCGCTGTGATCAGGGGTCACAGCAGGGGTCAGACCCCATAAGGGGTCTGACCCCCGAAACTGGGCAACAGGGGTCAGACCCCGTACGGGGTCTGACCCCACAGCCTTTGCACTTAAGCGAACAAAATAGCCACGTTCAAGGCCAGGGCAAGCGCCCATGCGGCGGTACGCAGAACGCCGTAACCCGCGATATACAAGGCGATGTATGCCAGGCGAACCAGCACCCAGGCCAGCATCAAGCCGGCGAGCCATGACAGATCGGCTTCCTTGAACAAGGCCAGCAATACGGCCGCATAAAAGAATGGCAAGCCTTCGAACAGATTGGCCTGCGCGGCATTCGCCCGGGCCCGCCACCCGTCCTGCGCAGAAAGCCAGGCACGCGGAGCTTCGTTGTCAAAGCCTTTGCCCCCGGCCTTGGCGGCCACCGTGGCGACCAGGGGCAAAAAGGCGGCGCAGAGCATGAGCCAGGTAATGGTAGACATTCGCTGCTCCTGAAAAATAGTCAATCAATCAGCCGGATCACGATGTGCGCACCGGAAGGCGCCAGCATGAACACGGTCTCATCATATCGCGGCATGCGCAAGCTGCTGGAGGATTATTCGAAAATCCGTATGCCTTGCGCGGAATGTCGGCGAAGCCCGTTTCCAATTTTCCATGCGGATATGTATAATAGCTGGCTTAGCGGATCCGGGATGTTTTCTCGTACGCCGCGTGGGCCGATGTAGCTCAGTCGGTAGAGCAGCTCATTCGTAATGAGAAGGTCGGGGGTTCGACTCCTCTCATCGGCACCATTAGTTGTAGAAGGTTGGATTGCCAGCCACTTTAAAGCCCTGATTTCCTTAGAGATTCAGGGCTTTTTTGTTGCTTTTGATCCAAGCTTCAACAACCTTCCACAGCCTATTATGAGGGTAAGCATGGGGGTACGGTCGATTCCTAAACTGATCTGGCTGGCATTGCGCAACAGCACCGCCCTCGCCCGATTATGCACCAGCGCCTGCCGCGCCGTCTTCATTGCTTGCAAATGATCGCTAGGTTAATGACGGCCCGTAGCGTACCCTGAACGGGTGACAATAATAACAGTCGGCCACACGGAATCATCCCAGGTTGGCGATTAGGATCCATATGACAGCTGTACCCCACATCGCTCACGCCCTATTTGCACAGGGCGGCAACATGAACATGCCCCCCAACCCTCCTTCCCCGGCCGATGAGGATACGCGACAACGCCGCGCTGCCCTGCTAAGGAAGCGCCTCGTGCATCAGTTGAAACGCACTTTTCCGGGTTTGCCTTACTGAAACGTGCGTATCGCAACCCGGCACCTCATCATCGGCACTTGCCGCACGCGGGTAACAACGCCTTCCTGCGCGTCGGGCGGATCGGCGTACGAGGCATATTCGGGTGGAGGTCCTTGGCGGTCGATTTGTTCGGCGAGCAGGTAAACCCGCAAGTGTCGGGGTAATGTGAACGGTGATATTAGGCGGCGTGGTTCTGTCGAGGCGAGGAAGACCTGGGCTGGCAATACCCTTGGACGCTACAGGGAGCGGTACTTGCTGAACTGGCCTGTGCCCACATCGGTTTGGTGAGCCAACTGCCTGAAGGAACTCACCATGAGCTATGGGACCATAGTCCACAAACTGGCACGCGCGCTTGAAGGACAAATCATCGCTTACAGCAACTTGCCTCATCGCGGCGGGTGCATTCTATATCTGTCCGGCCCTATAAAGCGGATAGACATTGAGTTAGGGGCACTGAGCTGCAATATGGAAGAGCTTGCCGAGTTCTTGCGCCGCCTAATAGCAGATACAAAGCGCCCCACATATTTAGTGAAGGTGGGGATGCGCGATGGTGCGCTTACCGTAGTTTGAGAATTCGCCCCTAACGGCTTCCAGCCAGCAGCCCGCCGAAGAACTCGCGAGCGTTGCGATCCAGGGTATCAATATGGTACCCCCCTTCCTGCACGACCACGGTAGGCAGATCAAGCGACGCGACCAGTTCACCCAGTCTTGCAAAGCCCTCGCTGCTTACCAGCACCGGCGCTTGAGGATCTTCCAGATAAATATCGAACCCGTGGGAAAATACCAGCGCATCAGGAGCGAATTCCCGCGCGGCATCCAGTGCACGCTGAACGTATTCAAAAAAGACGGATTCTGAACTACCGTGAGGCACCGGCAGGTTCAGGTTGTATCCCACACCCGGGCCAACGCCCTGCTCATCGGCGTGGCCCGCCACGACGGGGTAAAAGTTAGTTGGATCGCCATGCACAGAGATATACATCACGTCGGCACGGTCATAGAAGATTTCCTGTATTCCCTGGCCATGATGAGCATCGGTATCCAGCACCAATACCTTGCCGTATCGTTGCCGCAATATTTCGGCGGCGATGGCTGCGGAGTTCAGGTAGCAGAATCCGCCGGCCGCGTCCTTGCGCGCGTGGTGGCCCGGCGGACGACACAGCGCGTAGGCAAAGCGCTCTCCGCCGAGCACCGCGTAGGCCGCCTCGACGGCGTCCTGAGCGCTCCAGTATGAAGACCGCCATGTCATCGGCCCCACCGGGCAGCTGCCATCGGCCAGGTACCGCGCAGCCTGGGCGAGAATGCCGCGCAAGGGGTTGGGTTCGCGCACGTAGACATTGGACATGACCTCGTCGCCCCAATCCGGCGAGGTCTTGATCCAGCTTGCATGGGCCGTTTCCAGAAAGCGCAGGTACTCGGCGCTATGCACGGCCAGCAAGGGCTCCATGCCATGGTCGCGCGGGACCTGCACATCGAAACCAAGGGCGCTCACCGCCTGCAATAGGCGCTCCGCGCGCTGCGGCACCTCTTGAGGCTGACGCATCGCGCCACGCGACAAGTAGGTTTTTGGGTGATGAAGCAATTGATCAGGATGGAAGAATGTTTTCATACGTATGCCGAGTCAGGTTTTACACGCGTCAATGACACTGACGCCGTCAACGTCGGTGTAACGCCAATCGTACTCCATATACTGGGCCGTTTTCTGTGCGATCTCCAGGCCAAACAACCGCGAAACCAGATAAAGCGCCGCATCCGTTCCCGCCGACACACCGGCCGAGAACAGCAGCCTTCCGTTGTCCACCACCCGCGCTTTAGGGTAAATCGTTATGTCTTTGCCCATACGTTCCAGAATAGGCAGCCCCACCGCATGGGTGACCGCCGACTTGCCGTCGGCCAGCCCGGCACTGGCGATGATCAGCGCACCGGTGCAAACCGACAGTATGATCCCGCCTCTTTCGTAGTGCTCGCGGATATGATCAAGGGTGGCGGCATTGACGCATTCGCGCCTCGATCCCGGCCCTCCCGGCACCACCAGAATATGGGGTTGCGGCTCGTCGCCATAGTGGTAAGAAGGGTTGATGCTGAGCTTGCCGCGCGCCAGAACGGGCTGGGGCCGCTGCGCCGTCGTATAAACGTCAAAGCATCGAACACCGCTCAACAGGCCGGCCACATTGAACACCTCGAACGGGCCTGCAAAATCCAGTACCTCAACATCTTCGTACAGCAAAACCGATACGATTTGCGTATCCATTCCCCTACTCCTTGTTAGGCCAAAACTTCAATCGTCTCCGGATTCTTTCACCTGAGTCACTGAGCGCTTGGGCCGCTCGTCGACAACCAGCTTGAAGATGTCGGGACGCGCATAGTGACCCACGACATCGAAATCGTATTTGCCACGCACCACATCATCCAGGTCAAGCTCCGCCGTTAGTATGCATTCACCATCGTGTGACGGACCTGCCAGGACTTCGCCGGCTGGATTGACGATGACACTACCGCCACGCATCAAAACAGTGTCGGGAGCATTGCCTTGAATAGCGTCATAGTCTTCCGGGTAATCGGCACGAGTCGCGTACTGGCAAGCACTCAGTACGAAGCAACGGCCTTCGATGGCGATGTGCTGCATGGAGCTGGTCCAGATCTCACGGTCGTCGGCGGTGGGCACGCAATACAGCTGAATGCCCTTGTCGTACATGGCCATGCGCAGCAAGGGCATATAGTTCTCCCAGCAAATCACGGATCCCAGCTTGCCAATCGGCGTATCGAACACCGGCAAGGTAGAGCCATCGCCGCAGCCCCAAACAAGCCGCTCCATGGCGGTGGGCATGAGCTTTCGGTGCTTGCCCATCAGCAGCCCTTCAGGCGAGAAGAACAACGTCGTGCAGTACAAGGTACCGCCATCGCGTTCCATGACGCCTATGACCACAAAGGCCTGCGCCTCGCGGGCCGCCGCGCCGATCTGTTCGGTATGCGGACCGGGGACGTCAATGGCTCCGTTGTAATATTCTAGAAATTCTTCACGACCGCGCGGCAATCTGCCGCCTACGCGCGCGCCGAAGTCGGCGCCCTTGGGGTAGCCAGACAGGGTGGCCTCGGGAAACACCATCAACTTGGCGCCCATCGCGCCAGCTTCGTGTATTTTTCCAACGACTTTGGCGCAGGTCGCGTCATTATCGAAAGGAACGGACGCCATCTGTACAACTGCTGCTTTGAATTTCATGTTTTAAAACCCTTATTTAAACTATCGCTTTTTCCATCGCTTCGACTTGGATCTCGCCGCGCTCAAGCACGATCATGCGGTCCGCCATGGGCTGTAGAAGCTGAGGATTGGATTCCGTCACCAGAACGGCCAGGTCGGGCCGCGCATCGCGCAGGGCGCGCAGCATATCGGCGTATTTCAGCGCCAAGGCGGGGGCAAGACCCTGAAACGGCTCGTCAAGCAACACCATATGCTTGCCGGCCATCAACGCCCTGCCCAAGGCAACCATTTTCTGCTGTCCTCCCGACAGCAGTCCTCCCAAGCGCGCAGACAAGTCCTTGAGCTCGGGTGCCACGAAATCAATCAGCTCCAGACGCTCCTGGATCTCGGCCCTGCCCAAGCGCCCCGCCCAAGCTGGCAGCAGTATGTTCTCGCGTACGGTGAACTTGCCGATAAGGCGCCGCTCTTCGGGGGCATAGCCTATGCCCAAACCGACCCGATCATGAGCAGGCAGCATGGCGATATCGCGTCCATTGAATTCGACCGATCCGTGGACCAAGGGCAGCGCACCCATGATGACCCGCAGTAGCGACGTCTTCCCTGCTCCGTTACGACCGATCAGCGCCAAGGTCTCGCCCGCCGCAATGTCGATGGAAACCTGGCGCAACACCTGACTGCCGGCAATCTCCGCAACGGCATGATTCACTTTGAGCAATGCCATTTAGGCCACCCCCACCACGTTACGCAACACGCGCTCATCGCGCAGGACGACGTCAGGCGCGCCGTCCGCCATCACCTGGCCTGCATTCCATACGATCACACGATCCATGTAGCGCGTTACCAGCTCCATGTCGTGTTCAACCAGCAACGCTGTAATCTTGCGCTCACGCAAGATGGGCATCAGGATGTCCATGATTTCGAACTTCTCGCTCGAGCTCACGCCGCTGGTTGGTTCGTCCATCAACAACAAGGTGGGAGACAAAGCGATGGAAACGGCAATATCGACCAACTTGCGCACCCCTTCGGGCAAAGAATGTATATAGCGCTCCGCTTCCGCCCTCAAACCGAAGATGGAAAGTATCTCCAGCGCCTCGCTGCGCAAGCCGGGACGATCCAATGCACGCATATTCCAGAATCCGGTACGTGCCGCCAATGCGATCAAAACGTTCTGGATGACCGTGTCTTCAGTAAAGAGCTGTGGCAACTGGAACGTACGCACCGCGCCAAGGCGGGTGATGTCGCGCGGCGGCATGCGGGTCAGGTCCTTGCCGGCGAAAATCACTTCGCCTTTGCTGGGCCGCACGTAGCCAGTACATAAATTAAGAAAAGTCGTCTTGCCCGATCCGTTGGGTCCGATGATCGAGGCCAGCTCGCCCTGATAGAGGTCCAGGTCGACGCCATTGGCCGCCTTGACCCCCCCAAACTCGACATGCAAGCCTTTTGACTGCAATACGGTGACGCGGCTCATAGTTGCTTCTCCTTGGCCCGCAGCGGCAATATCCGCTGCACCGCACCCCAAAGGCCTTGCGGCGCGAACAGCACCACGAACACCAGCACCGCCCCCAGAATCAATTGCCATGCATTCCCGGCGTAGGCACTGGCATAGCCACGGATAAGCTCGAAGGAAACGGCACCGATCAATGCTCCGACCACGTTGGCGGTACCGCCCAGCACCGCCACGAAAACGAATTCGGCTGAAAGGCTCCAGTAGGCGAGATCAGGGGTTACATGGCCCGTTGAAAACGCCACCAGCCCCCCACCCAGTCCAGCCAGTCCGGCCGCGCTGACATGTGCGACGAACATGACGCGATAGGCCGAAACCCCCAGGTACTCCAGCCGCACTTCGTTGGTCTTGACCGCCCCCAGCGCTGCACCCATAGGACTGTGCAGATAGCGGTGGACGACCCAAAAAACGAGCGCCAACAAAGCAACGGCGCAATAGTACAAGCCCCAACCGAACTCATAGGCGCCCAATGAGAAGCCTAGAATCGGAGGCGATACCACTCTGAGGCCATCGCTTCCACCGGTATAGTCGTATGCTCGCAAGAATATGGTGTAGCCCAGCATGGAAAACGCCAAATTGAGCATGCCATAGAAAATACCGCGATAGCGCACCAGAATGGTCCCCAGCAGCGCTCCCACCACGACGCTGCAGATCAGCGCCAAGCCTAGCAATACCCAGAGATCCAGTCCTCCTTTGCGCGAGGCAAAGGCGACCACATAGGCTCCTATGGCGAAATACAAAGCATGGCCGAAGGAAACCTGCCCGGCTCGCAACAGAATAAGCAGACCTATCGCACACAAGGAGATACTCATGGCGACCAACAGCAGCGGGCGTAAGGACGGCGATACCAAGGGCACTATCGATATCAGGGCGAGCGCGATGAATGGAGGCAATAAAGCCCGAAAATTCGAATTCATATTCTGCGCACCTCTGGTTTGCCAAACAAGCCATAAGGCTTGACGATCAGAATCAGCGTCATTACCAGATAAGGCATCACCGCCGCGATACTGCTATAAAAATGCACGCTAAACGCTTGAGCCAGGCTGATCAACAAGGCGGTCACTGCAGCGCCTTGAAAATGGCCCAGGCCGGCCGACGCCACGATCGCAAACGACAGCACGATGGTCCCCGCGCCCGTACCCGGCACCAACGACGTAACCGGCGAAGACAGCGCCCCACCCAAAGCGGCCAACGTAGCGCCCAGCACGAACGTCCAAAAGTAAACGCTGCGCGCATTGACTCCCATGACGCTCGCCATTTCAAAGTCTTCGATCACGGCGGTAATCAACTTGCCTTTGCGCGTTCGGTTAAAGAACCAGGCAAGCGCCAGCATGGTGGTCACTGCTGCCAAAGGCAAAACCAACAACTGATAAGCGGTGTAATAAATGCCGCCTACCTCTATGACGCCCAGCATGGCCAACGGCGCATCATTGAAGTACGGTTCAACACCGAATATCAGTTTCTGAGCGTCTTCCAGCATCATGAAGATGCCGAAAGTTATCAATAGCTGAAGAGTATGCTCTTTCCCGTAGATGCGGCGCAGCAGGACCCGCTCGATCACGGCGCCCAAGGGCACCCCGATCGCCAAAGCCGACAGCACCAGAACCAAGTACAGCCATGGACCGTCACCCCAAGTCGCCGAGAACCAGAGTCCGACCGCTGCGGCGGTATAACCGCCCAAGGCATACAGACTGCCATGGGCGATGTTCAAGATGCGCATAATGCCAAACACCAAGCTCAGCCCGACCGCCACCATGAAGGAGACGGAGGCCTGAGCCACTCCATCCATGATGGCTAATAAGACGGTTTGCAACATTGGGGCTCCTAACTCAGTTTTTTGTGGGAACGTTGAATTGCTCAAGCATTCCCGCTGGCAAGGATTTAAGCCATTCCTGCGCCTTGACGCCTACCGGTGGCGTGATCGAGTCGCCCGGAAACAACACCAACTTATCCAGAATCATGAAGTCGTGCGCATCGCTTTTAGCCGTTACGCCAACCAACTGGCCTTCGACTGATTGATTGTCTTCACGCAATGTCAGCTCGCCGGTGAAGTCCTTTAGGCTTAGACCCTTCCAGCCTGCCAGCAACTCCTGCTGCAGAGTCTCACGACGCCCATCCCAATTCTTTTCAAGAGCCACCTGGATCGAACGTATGGCCTGGGCCATATGGTAGGAAGGAAAACTCGGATAAGCGCCAGTGCGTTCCTTGATCACGTCGATAAACGCCTGGTGGCCGGTTACGTCCTTCATCTTGGGATCAAGCGCCCAGCTGTCTCCCCGCATTCCGATGATGGCGTTCTCGGGGAAGGATTTTCCCAGTTGCTGCAGCGAGCTTTCACCGTTGGGGCTAACTAGGGTCGAGTTGCGGAACAGCGAACGCGAGGAGGACTGGCGAATGAAGGTATTCATATCGCCGCCCCACAATGAGGTAAAGACCACATCGGGGCGCAGGGCCGAAAGCCTGGAAATTTCTGTCGAGTAATCCGCAGTGCCGAGCTTGGGGAAAAGCTCAGCCACGATTTTCACATCGGGACGCAGAACTTGAACAGCCTGCTTGAAGGCGGCCCAGTTATCGCGCCCGAAAGCATAATCCTGGTTGATGCCCGCTACGGTCTTGACCTCCGGCATGGACTTGAGCATATAAAGCGCTACGGCTAGATTGTTGGGCGGCGTCCAGTCAGATGTCCGGTATACGTAGTCGTACTTGCGCTCTTCGTACAGACGTTCCGTGCCGCAGTCCCAGAACATGGTCGGCATCTTCAACTCTTCGGCGGCAGGCGCCACAGCCAGACAAATGGAACTGGACAAGCCGATGATCATCGCGTCGACACGCTTGCTCTCGACCAATGACCGGAATTCGACCACGGTGTTGTCGACACCGCGGTTTTCATCAAGGAACGTCAGTTCGATCGGACTGCCTTTGATGCCGCCCGCTTCGTTGATCTGTTCGACCAGGTACTGCGCAGTTTGCTGAGCCGGAACACCGAACACAGCCCCTGCCCCTGACAAAAAGGTTGAAACGCCAATTCGGATGGGCTCTCCGGCAACCGCCGATGCGCCTGGCAGAAATGTTGCCAATGAGGCCATCACCAGCCCCGCAGTCGCCTGCTTCCATTTTGAAATGCTCATACTCCACCTATTGTTCGTTGAAGAAAGACATGCGCTTGCAATGAACGAGCATAAAAGCGCATGTTGCCGTGCAAGCCATCGCCATACTAATATCGACGGAATATTCCGTCAATTTATTTACTATTAAAACTAGGGTAAAACCTAGACATATCAATGTATATAGGGGTACTTTTCTATCAATAATAGATCCAATTAGCATATAAGTCGGTTTTAGCCGACAAATCGTACTTGGTGATGAAGCCTGCCCTATACTCTTGGACTTGCCGCTAGGCCGGCGCGTCGGGATAATGTTTTGGCATCTTCGCGACGGCCGTGCAAGGCAACTTATCGGAGCAACAGGATGGATCTTCAGGACAAGCTTGGCCGTCTCGGAATCAGTGGCAATCTTTTTACGGTTTATCTAAGCGCCATAGACGTTGGCACGGCAACGGTGGCGAGCCTCGCACAGCGCACAGGCTTACCCCGCACGACGACCTACGATGCCGTAACGCGGCTGGAAGAAGAGGGGTTGGTTGAATTTCAGGGCAGCGGCCGCAAGCGAACAGTGGTAGCGCGAGACCCCAGCGTATTGATGGAATATGTCGCGGCACGACGACAAATGGTGACAGATATGTTGCCGCAGCTACGATCCATGTACAACCATGTGAGGGGTAAGCCGCAGATCAGGTTCTATGAAGGCCTGGAAGGCATACGCACCGTGCTCTGGGACTCTTTGCGTGATAGCTCGCTGACATTGCGCGCCACCTTCTCAATGTACGAAATCGAAGGAACACCAGGACTAGACGAAATAGAGCGGTACCTTCAGGCTCGAATCGAACGCAATATTTCCATGCGCGCCATCCGTTCACGCAGCCGAGACACGCACGCGATTTGGCCAAGCAGCAAAAAGGATATGCGCGAAGTGCGCTTCACTCCGCCTACGCTGACGCTGGCCATGACAACCTTGATCTATGGCGACACGGTCGCCTTGATTTCATCGAAACGCGAAAACTACGGCCTTATTATCGAAAGCGAGGAGTATGCAGCTCATCAAGGCATGTTGTTCGAAGCAGTCTGGATGGCATGTGAACCAGCGCAGCCTTCCGTGTCCGGGCAGCCTGCTGACGCTCATTGACAGATGCTCTGCAGCCCTAATCCACAATGAACAGCGTTGCGCCCGTCTCGGTGGTCGAGCGGTGAGGCTCTGCATCATCGGCCACCTGGTATGACATGCCTGGCGTCAGGACATATCGTCTTCCATCCGACAGCTCCGTTTCGAGCGTCCCGGCCACGCAAAACAATATATGCCCCTTGGAACACCAATGGTCCGCTAGATAGCCGGGGCTGTATTCGACCAGCCGTACACGAATAGGCCCAAACTGGCGCGTGCGCCACAAAGCCATCCCCCGCTCGCCAGCGTGTTCGGTAGGCTCTACCGTGGCCCAATCGACCGTGGAAAAAGGCAAGTCAGTAATCTTCATTCTTCATCCCATGCTTTAACTACTGCCGAGGAGCATCTTATCCGCTCCGCAAGATGCTGTCTCGGGCGCACTGCCATTGCCGCAGCCCCAAGCCCCCCATGCCTATGATGCCGTCTGCGTGCTCTGCCGCAAGACCTCTATCGCTTTCGCATCCGTCGGCGCGGCATGCCCGTTTTCATCCCGGCCAAAGTGCACCACGGCCTGCGGGTATGGCAGTTCGATGCCCGCGGCGTCGAAGCGCCGTTTCACCAGACGATTGAATCCCCGCTGTATCATCCATTGGTTGCCCGGCGTGGTCTTTATCAGCACCCGCACGGTGAAGCCGCGCTCGTTCAATGCGGTCACGCCCGGTATCTCTATCTCTGACAATACCTGGGCCGCCAGCGCCGGATCTTCCATCAAATCCTTGAATGCAAGCTCGAGTTCGGCAACGGCCTGGTCCACGTCTTCACGGTGCGCGATGTTGTATTCGGCATAATGGTAGCCAAAGTCGCGGGTGTGATTGCTGACCGTATCGATCGCCGAAAATGGAATCAGATGGTAGCCGCCATCCAAGGTCCGGACCACGACCGAACGGACCGTGATTTTCTCCACCGTGCCGAAACGCCCCGCCACCTCGACGATATCGTTCTGATTCATGCCGTTTTCAAGCTGGATGAACACGCCGGTGATCACGTCCTGCACCAGCTTCTGCGCGCCAAAGCCGATGGCCAGGCCCACTACGCCGGCGCCGGCAATCAGCGGTCCGATATCAATGCCGATTTGCGACAGCACAATCAGCACCGTCATCGTAGCGATGGTGATGGCGGCGGCATTGCGAAACAGCATCAGCAAAGTCTTTTCGCGCTCGCTGGCGCCGCGCCCGTCCCTTGCGCCGATCCGATGTTCGATCAAGCTGGCCAGCACGGTCCAGGAAAGGGCTGCGATGGCCAGCACGATACCAACCCGCAGCACCAGCGCCACGGCGGCACGGCCACGCTCGGAGTCGAGCCACGCCGCCAAATCGAAGGCGTGCCAGGCATCGAGGATCACCAGGAACACGATAACTACCAATGCCAGGTGTAGCCCACGCAAGGCGGGATTCTTGTAGCCGTTGACGCGTTGCTCGAGCGACGGGAAATTGCGGCCCAAGCTAGGCGGCAGCACGATACGGCGCAGTTCCAGCCGCCGCAGGCCTGCCGCCAGCAGCGCCCCGGCCACGACGGCAATGAGTGTCTGTACCGTAGCCGACAGCATGAATGCCAGCGCCGCAGCCTGGTCGGCCTGGCTCGTTACCAGCAGCACGGTGAAGTACGCCAACGCCACCCAATGCCAGATCCGGGCAAGTATCCTCAACAGGGACCCCATGATGGCGGTACCGGCCGCATCGGCTCGCTGCATCAGGCCGGTACGCACCGCCAGCCTTTGGCTCCAGACCACTCGCAACGCTGTAATGTAGACGCAAAGCATGATCACCAAGCCGATCAAACGTCCAACGGATGGTGCGAATACCACCTGCCCTACCGGCACCACCACAAGCAGGCAATAACCGGTCAGGGCAATCAAGAGCGAGATCCAGCGGTTCCAGAAGCGGGCCGTGCCCGGTTGCAGGGGAAGCAGGCGCAATTCATCGTAACGCGTGGCGAACACCGCCCGGGATATCGACCTGACCGCTTCGATCAGCACGAAGGCCGTCAGAAACTGAAAGGCGAACGCACCACCGTATGCCGGCTGGCTCGATCCGACCACCGCCACGTAACCCGCCAAGGCGGCCAACAACGATGCGGCAAGGTCCACGACCAGCGCAAGCAGTACACCCAGCAGCTTGCGGCTGAGCGTGATACGGCCTAAACGGTGACGGCCTTCGCGTCTCGGGGAAGACCGGACAGGCGATTCGGCAGCCTGGCCCTGCGCCTGCGCTTCGCCCGCCGGCTTTCGCCGTATCCACGCATTCAATCGCCCGAACAGAAGCCCGGCAATACTTCGCAAAATGGCATAGGCCAGCAAGGCGGCTCCGATTGCCAGCCCCAGCGCACGCAATGCCGGCATCTGGTCATCGAGCTTGCCCTGAGTCACGCCTTGGCTGCTGCCCAGCCGGCCCACGGCATCCAGAGTCGCGGAGATGTCGCTGCCCAACTGCGCAGTCACCTCTTGCAGAACGTTCCCCAGCCGCTGCGACAGCACCGCAATGCCTGAGACCGCCGACAACTGAGCAGCGTCTTGTGCGCCATGTCTGTCGCCGCCTTGCGCCTCCGCCGGGTTCCGTCCTTGCGCCAGTGCGCGCAACTCGTCAATCAGCCTGTGCCGCGCTTCCGGGTCTTCCAGCGTATCGGCCAGCGCACCGTAAGCCGCCTGCCCGGATTCGGCCGGAGCGCCGACGGTTTTTTCAACGCCGCCAACGGACTGCGCATGCGGCGATGCGGCCAAAAACAGGAAATGGATCGCAAAAAAAACGATAGCCAGAATTTGGGACAATCGGCCCCGACGTAGGCGTGTGCGTGTGCGTGTGCGTGCCGGCAAGTAAATCACGGGCTCCCCTTTGTCGTTCGATGAAAATAAAAAGCACGTTCCTTGGAACGTGCTTTTAAAAGGGTAACACGGTAAAAATACGCAGCCCTGATACAAGGAAAGGACAAAGGCCGAGCGCGTTCAGGACGGCACGTTCAGCGCCGCGCCTGCCACCCTTCCTCGCCACCCCATCCGGTCAGCGGCACGATGGTGTCGCCCTCGACGCGACCGGCATAATGATGCACGCCCGACTCGGCATACAGCTGGAAGTGGACTTCCTTGCCACGGATCCAGCCGTCTCGTATCTGATGGCGGGTGCCGCCACGGGAAGCCACGCCTTCAAAGCGTTGATAACGCTGGTCGAGCTCAAGCACCAAGTCATCGCCCTGCGCTTGCTTGAGCGTCCACTTGCCGTCCAGCTTGGCGGGCACGACCCATAGATACAGATTTCGGCGCCCTTGGCGTTCGTGGAAATCGCTGGCCCAGTCACCCATGTCGAACTGGTGCGACACCACCCGTGTGCCGGCCGGCATGTCGAGCAATGTCGGCCTGAGCTTCAAGTTCACATCGGGCAACAGGTACATCGTCACCACGGTGGCACGGGAAAAGTCCGTGGTGAACAGGTCCTGGACATCGAATTTCACGCGGTCGGAAACACCCTGCCGCCTTGCATTGGCCCCTGCCTCGTCGACCAGCTTGGGATCGATCTCGACGCCGAAGGCGCCCTTGGCCTTGCGGTCGCGCACGGCTGCGATCGCTATGCGGCCGTCGCCGGAACCCAGGTCATAGACGAAATCGGATGGCTGCACGTCCGCCAGTTCAAGCATGCGTGCTACGACGGCATCTGGTGTCTGGACGTAAGGGACATCGAGCTCAATATAGGCAAACGGCTGATTGGCCGGCTGCTCCGCGGCTTGATCCGCCCCGTGTGCGACCGAACCCGCAAGAAAAGCCGCCGCTGCAAAACCGGCCAATGCCCCATTCTTTAAACCCCACATACCTGAATGCTCCTGTGTCTACCTTAATACCGTACGCCATGCAAACAAAAAGTCGGCAGGCGTAATCAACAGAAATAACTTTTAAGATTCCATCGTCACGGGCCCGCAAAAGCCCATGTATTATTCTACGCGTTGAGCCTAGAACAGCGCAGCGCGCCGGCAGTACCCCTTATTCACCACTCCAGGAGACAGCACATGCCTCGTGATGATCATCGGGCCGTACATGCAACACCCGTCCCCATCAACGAGGGCGTCACCGAGGCAAGCTCACCCAAGCAGCTGCTTGGAACGATAGACGTCATTGCCATTATCACAGGCATCGTCATAGGCGCCGGCATATTCAGCGCACCTGCCCTGGTCGCCGCCAATTCTTCCAGCGTCACCCAGATGATGGCTGCGTGGGTGCTGGGCGGCCTGATCTCCCTGGGAGGCGCGCTGTGCTACGCGGAGCTTTCAACCACCCACCCCAGCGCCGGCGGCGAATACCATTTCCTGCGGCTGGCCTTTGGCCACAGAGTCAGTTTCCTGTTTGCCTGGGCCCGACTCACCATCATTCCGACCGGGTCCATCGCCCTGCTGGGCTTCGTGTTCGGCGACTATGCCACCAAGCTCTATGAGCTCGGGCCGTACTCATCGGCCATCTATGCCGCTACCATGGTTTTGATGCTGACCGCGTTGAATGTGGTCGGCTTGAAATCGGGCAAGACCACGCAAAATATCTTGACCATGCTCGAGGTGCTGGGCGTGGTGCTGATCATCGGCGTCGGGTTCTGGTATGCGCCGCCAACGTCCGGGCTGCCAGACTGGGGCGATGCCGGCAATGTTTCGAACTGGGGGCTGGTTCTGATCTTCGTCATGCTTACCTACGGTGGCTGGAACGAGGCCGCCTACGTCTCCGCTGAAGTCCTCGGGCCGGGCAAGAACCTGCCCCGGGCCCTGGCGATCAGCCTGGCCTTGATTACCACCCTGTATTTCCTGGTGAATTGGGCGTATCTCAGCGTGCTCGGATTGCCCGCGCTCGGCCAATCGAACACCATTGCGGCAGACATGATGCAGATTGCGCTGGGTCCGGCCGGCGCCGGCATCGTCGCCACGCTGATCGCCGTGTCGGCACTGACGTCCGCTAACGCGACCATACTTACCGGCGCCCGCACCGGTTTCGCATTTGGACGCAATTCCAGCTTGTTCTCCGCTTTGGGGCACTGGCATCCCGAGCGCAATGCCCCGGTCCGCGCGCTGTGGGTGCAAGCGGCCATCGTGCTCGGCCTGATCCTGGTCGGGGCACTGACCCGCAGTGGATTCGCCACCATGGTGGAATACACCGCCCCGGTCTTCTGGCTTTTCTTCGTGCTGACGGGCGTGGCGCTTTTCGTGCTGCGCCGCAAGTTCCCAGACCGGGTCCGGCCATATAGCGTCCCACTGTACCCGCTGTTGCCGCTCATCTTCTGCGCCACCAGCGCCTACCTTCTGTATGCCAGCGTCCGCCATACCGGCATCGGCGCCCTGGTCGGCCTGTCGGTGCTGGCCGTGGGCGCGCTGCTGCTACTGCTTACGCGCTCTTCATCCAATCCGGTAACGTCGTCGTAGCCTTGCGTCTTTCCTCTCTCCAAGGAGCCATCATGAAGCATACGCTAAGTGTCCTCGCCGTATCTCTGGGACTGGGCCTCACCGCCCTGCCGCCTCCCACGCAGGCGCAAACGTCGCAAGGCGCCACCACCCAGGCAACACGCGAACCGGACGTCATTTATGTTCCCACGCCGCAGGAAGTCGTCGATGCAATGCTCGACGTGGCCAAAGTCGGCCCCGGCGATGTGCTCTACGACCTGGGATCGGGCGACGGGCGCATACCCGTAACCGCGGCGAAGCGGCATGGCACGCGCGGCGTAGGCATAGACATCGACCCGACCCGCATCAAAGAGGCCCGCGCAAACGCCGAGCAGCAAGGCGTCAGCGACAAGGTCACTTTCATAGAAGGCGACCTGTTCGAACAGGATTTGTCGAAGGCGACCGTCATCAGCCTGTACCTCTTGCCCACGCTGAACATGCGACTACGCCCCACGCTGCTCAAGCTCAAGCCCGGCACCCGCATCGTCTCCCATGCTTTCGACATGGGCGATTGGGAACCCGATCAGACTTTGATCGTGAACCAGAAGCGCATCTACTTTTGGACCGTGCCGAAGCCGTGACGGTTCGATTGCCGGGGTCTGACCCCCGGCTTCAACGAGCGGCGCGCCGCTCCGCGGCCCACTTCTTGACGGCCGCCAACGTGTTTTCAACGTGATTGTCCGGGTCGCGGCTGCTGAACTCGTAATAGATTTTGCCATCCGGGGTGATGACATAGGAAATGCGGTCGGCTCTGTCGGGCCGATACGCCATTCTTGCGTCGTAAGCCCCGATGACACTGGCGTCTGCGTCTGCGGCTACGGCGAACTTGCTGCGGCAGGCACTTACGGAAAACTTCTTCAAGGTCTCGATGTCGTCGGCCGACACACCGAGCACCGTTGCGCCGTACTGCCGGTATTCGTCCACGGCTTCCGCAAAATTATGCGCTTCTATGGTGCAGCCGCTGGTAAAGGCCGCAGGGTAAAAATACAAGACGACGGGCCCTTGCTTCAAGGCCTCGCGCATGGAAAAGTCGAATACTTCGCCGCCCAGGGCAGCCTGCAAGGAAAAGGCAGGCGCGGGGCTGCCCGTCGGCAGCGCCGCATGGGCGGCCGGCGACTGGAAGGCAAAGGCCGCCAGCCCAAGCGCCATGCCACGCAACACCGGCACGAATCGAAAAGTGTTCATGAGGAGCTCCGAAGAGGATGTGGTCGGCACGGCATGCCGGGTGCGCATCGAATGCGCCGTCAGCGAGGCTGCGTCGGCTCAAACCATGGTCCATGGTGAATTATCGGAGCAAGTCCCGGCTTATACAACCACCAAGTTTCATTTGCGGACTCCCAGGATGGCGCCCGCCGCCGCACTCGCGGCCTATCAAAACGCTATGATCTCTTTTTTGCAGCCATCCGGCAGATAGTTTCTCCTATGATCATCCCGTTTCAGACCCTGGCCTGCCCGCTGGATGGTGCAGCGCTGCAGCGCCACGGAAATATATGGAAATGCGCAGCGGGCCATTGCTTCGACGTTGCCGGCCAGGGCTATGTCAATCTTCTGCCCGTGCAGAACAAGCGATCACGCGATCCCGGCGATAGCAAGGAGATGGTGGCGGCGCGGCGCCGGTTTCTGGACTCCGGCGCTTACGACCCGATCGCCCAAGCCGTGAGCCGGCATGCTTTGCTGGGCCTGCCTTCCGGCGCGAGTGTCAGTTGCCTGGATGCAGGCTGCGGAGAGGGCCATTACCTGCGGAATCTGGCCCTCGGCGCCGTAGCAGGCATGAAACTGAGCCTGGTGGGGCTGGATATCTCGAAGTGGGCGGTGCAGTCGGCCGCCAAGCGGGACAAGCAGACAACCTGGCTGGTAGGCAGCAACGCCAACCTTCCCATACAGTCTGGCACCGTGGACAGGCTGCTTTGCATGTTCGGTTTTCCGGTCTACCCCGAATTCGCCCGGGTGCTCAGGCCGGGCGGACAACTGCTGCAAGTCGATGCCGGATCATTACACCTGCGTGAATTACGCGAAATCATCTACCCCTCGATCAAACCCGAGCGCCCTGGCGGCAACGCCGACCCCGCCGCGTTCGAGCGTGTGGCCTCCGAAAGCCTGAGCTATACGCTGGCATTGACGGATACGGCGCAAATCGCTGATTTGCTTGCCATGACCCCGCACCTGTACCGCGCGAGCGCCGAAGGCCTGGCCAGGGCCAAAGCCCTGACGAAACTGGACGTGACGGTGGATGTGAGATTGACGAGGTATGTGAGGGTTTGAAGGGGTCAAAGGGTCAGACCCCGTACGGGGTCTGACCCCATGGAGACCGATGCGTTGTGCGAGGGGTCAGACCCCGGAAACCGATTGAAGGGGTCAGACCCCATGCGAAGGGTCAGACCCCATGCGGGGTCTGACCCTCACTCCTAGCCGAGCGCACGCCGCAGGTGCTCGGACTGCTCCTGCAGCTCTTCCGCGGTGGCGCGTGGGGCGGGAGCGAAACTGAGGTCTTTCTGCTCGATATAGGCAGGCGAAGTGATGTCGGTCCGGCCTACCAAAGGCACGAGGTGCGCATGCACATGCGCAATGTCCGTGCCGGTAAAGACAAAACCGACGCGCTCCACATCGTGAATGCGCTTCATGGCCTTCGAGAACCGCTGCGCCAATTGCATCATGCCTGCGGCCAGCTCAGGCGGCAGGTCATCGAAATAGGCGTGGTGCCCGCGCGTTACGATGAGCACATGACCGGGCCGTATCGGATTGATATCCAGGAAAGCCATGAAATCGTCGTCTTCGTGGACGATGGCGGCGGGGATCTCCTTGTTTGCGATGGCGCAGAAGATACAAGGCCCATGGGAGGGTTCGGATACGATGGGCTCGGCGGATGTCATGGTGGCGGACTCCAGGGACGGTGGTTGGGGGAGAGGTCAGACCCCATGCGGGGACTGACCCCGGCAATCCCGTTCGGGGTCAGTCCCCAAGAAACCGTTATGATGCACGGGTAATCGTGATTTCGCACGCCATCTTTCGTACAAGCGCATGACAAGCCATACCGTAAGCACCACGACACGCCAAGGAAAAGTCATAGGCCTGCACACCGGCCAAACGAACGTCTTCCGGGCGATTCCCTATGCCGCGCCGCCCGTCGGGCCTTTGCGTTTCGCTCCACCCTCTCCGCCCGCCGCCTACACCGAACTCGACTGCACCAGGCCCGGGCCGCTCGCACCTCAGCTGCCCTCCCGTCTCGAAGACGTCATGGGCCCGTTGAATCACCCCCAGTCCGAGGACTGCCTGCACCTGACGGTCTGGACGCCGGCGCTGGACAAGCGCAAGCGTCCCGTCGTGATCTGGCTGCACGGTGGCGCCTGGCAAAGCGGAGGCGGCGCTCCCGACTGGTACTCGGGCGAAAAGCTCGCGGCACTGGGCGATATCGTGGTGGTCGCGCCGAACTACCGGCTTGCCGCGCTGGGATGGCTTTATGTTCCCGGCGTGCCGGCCAACCTGGGCTTGCTGGACCAGGAAGCGGCCATTCAATGGGTCGCCGAGAACATCGAAAGCTTTGGCGGCGACCCATCGGCCATCACACTCATGGGCCAGTCCGCCGGTGGCTCGTGCATTGCGGGGCTGTTGAGTCGCGAGCCTCTGTTCAGCCAGGCGATCCTTCAAAGCGCGTCGCTGGGCCGCGGCTTCCGGCCCGCGCACGAGGCAGCCCTGCTTGGGCAAAAAGTCCTGGAGGCGGCCGGCGCACGGAACCTCGAACAAGCGCGTGCGCTTCCCTATCACGAGCTGCTACAGGCCCAACGCGCACCCGCCGTCCTGGAAGCGCTCAAGAGCGATGAAATTGGCCGGGCCCTGTTCTGCCCCGTCATAGATGGTGAGGTGATCGTCAACAGTATCGAAGAAATCCGCGAATGCAACGCCGGGAAAGCCGACATCCTGATCGGATATACACGAAACGAGATGGCTGCCTTTCCGAACGTACAGATCAATGACGCCAGCCAGGCCGCGGGCGACCAGGTGTTCGGCGCCCCATCGCGAGACTGGGCGCAAGCGGCGCGCGAGCAAGGGCGGTCGGCATGGGTTTATCGATTCGATCATGCGCCGACCCAACGCTACGGGGCCTGCCACTGCATCGAGCTTCCCTTCGTTTTTGGCACCCTGGACGCATTCGGCGCCGCCCCCATGCTCGCCGGCACCACGGCGGACGACGCGGCACGCCTTACCGAGCGCATTCAATCCAATTGGATAACATTCATACGGGACGGCTCAGTCGATTGGCCGCAATTCCCGCAAGTCGAAATTCTCGCCTGAGCCTGTTGAAACTTCCGGAGACGCATCTTGCTCAAGAACGCCCTACGCTGTCTGATTGTCGCCGCCATGTCCTGCCTTGGCGCACCCGCTCTTGCGGCTTATCCCGAGAAACCGGTCACGATCATCGTGTCGAATCCGCCGGGCGGCCCGGTGGACGTCATGCTGCGCATCGTCGCGAATCGGCTCAGTTCGAAATGGGGCCAGCCGGTAATCGTCGAGAACAAGCCGGGCGCCTCGGGCATCATCAGCACGCGCAGCATCGTCGAAGCGCCGGCCGACGGCTATACCTTGGGCATGGTCGTCGCATCCGCCGTCACGATCATGCCGTTCACGGTGAAGTCGCTTCCCTTCGATCCCGTCAAAGATCTCACTCCAATTTCCCTCGTCGCCCGTACGCCGTTCATATTCATCGTTTCCCGCGACAGTCCGTTCAAGACCTGGCAGGATTTTGTCGATGCGACCAAGGCGAGCGACGTATCCATCGGATCGTTTACCGTCGGCACGGCTTTTCACCTGGTATGGGAACAGACCTCGCGGCGCGCGGGAATCACCGCCTTGTACGTACCCTCGTCGTCTTCGGGAAAGACGCAAAACGATTTGCTGGGCGGACAATTGGACATCGCCCTGGACGCTCCTTCCAGCGCCAAGGGCCTCATCGATGGCGGCCGGGTCCGGGCGTTGGCTATAACCAGTCCGGAGCGGTTTTCCGGCCTGCCCGACGTCCCCACACTGAATGAATCAGGGCTCGAAGGCTATTCATCGCAACCCTGGATCAGCCTCATGGGGCCCGCCGGGCTGCCGCGCGAACGGGTGATGGAAATTCAGCAAGCCCTTGCCGGCGTGCTCAAGGAACCCGCCCTGCAAGAACAACTGGCTACCCTGGGCATGATCCCCATCGGCAGCGGCCCGGAAGAATTGGCCAAGACCATCGCCGACGACCGCGCCGCCATGGAGCCTTTGATCAAGGAACTGGATATCAAGCTGCAGTAAGCAAAGGCACGCGCCGCATCACGCAACGGTGTCGGCGTCGCTCCGGGTCACGAAGATCAGTACCAGGATGAGCGTGGTGGAAAAACGGAAAGCCGATTCCAGTCCATTCCATTTCGACGACATCCACATGCCGAACCACTCGCCGCCTACCGCCATGAAGCCGACTTGCCACAGCAGGAAACCGAGGGTGAGTCCGGCGACCGCGGTATTTTTGGATTTGTTGAAGCGTTCCGCCGGTGCCCGCACGCAGCGCAGCATGCGCCAGGCGCCAAGCCAGCAAATGGCCGCAGTCAGAGCCTCCAGCACGATGATGAGCATGTATGCGGCGTGCTGCGCCCAGGGATCGCCGATGGCGCGATAGGTGATCTTGGAGCCGGGGAAAACGGTGTCCATGGCAAGCACGTGCTGAACGAAAGCGAGATTGCTGCCGTAGTCCGTCATGTTGCCGAAAGCCACCAGCGAGACATAAAACGCCATCGCGGCGACCATCGACGACTTGGCATATCGACTTAGCATGGCATGCCCCCCGAAAAATAAACTTTCGTTACAATACCACGCCATGCATGCCATAGAATCCTCTTCCATGTCTTTCCCGGCGCTCTGACAGAAATCCCCATGTCCGTCTTCACTATGACGCCCCGGCGCGCCAGGGCGCAACAACTCGCTCTCGGGACCATTCTGCTTGCGCTGGCTGCCATCGTCGTCGCGCATTTGTGGACGGAATACCGGCGCATTCAGAAAAGCGAGGAAGAAAGGCTGGCGACGCAGTCCACCATCATCGCTCAGAATGTCGAACTGCATTTGGCCAGCACCAACCGGGCGCTGGAAGCGATACTGGCCTATGCGCAAAACCAGGACGTGATGTCGCAAATCGCTTATCTGAAATCCATGGTGAGCGCCATGCCCGGCGTACGCAGCGCGGGCGTTCTCGACCACACGGGGCGCCAGACCGCCTCCAACCGGCCCGAGAATATTGGATCAGGATTCAGCCATCGCGATTACTTCAAGACGGTGCAGCGGTCTCCCACCGCAAAGACCCTGTATGTATCGGCTCCCTATGTCAGTGTCTTGAACCTCTATTCCGTGAATTTGAGCCGCGCCATCGTCAAGCCGGACGGAAGCTTCAAAGGGCTTGTATATGCGACCTTGAATACCGAATACTTCGATACCCTGTTGAAGTCCGTCTTGTATGCGCCCGACATGTGGGCGGCCATCGTGCACTCCGACGGCGTCCATTTTCTGCGGCGTCCCGACCATGTTGGAAGCGATCACGAGCTAAGCGGCGACAACGCGGTCTTCATGCGGCATCTGCACAGCGGCAGGCTCAGATCCATCATATATGATCAATCGACGCCTCGGCACAACACGCAAGTCGTGGCGCTGCACACCGCACATGCCGCCCACCTGAACATGGACGAAGCCCTGATCATCGCCACCGGGCGCGACACCAGCATGGTCTTCAGTCCATGGAAACGCCTTGCCCTGTCGGAAGTCGCCCTGTTCATACTGGTATCAGTTGCCGCGGTCGTCGGCCTGATCGTGTATCAGGTGCGCCAACGCCTTTTCGAAGAAAAAGAGGCCACGGCGCAGAAAGCGCTGCGCGCCAAAGACGAGGATTATCGCCTCATTGTGGAAGGCACGACCGACCTGGTGGTGAAGATGGACACGCAGGGCCACTATACCTATGTGAATCCCGCGTTCTGCGAACTGTACGGCGCCGCGCCGGCCGAACTGCTGGGCAGGCACTTCCTGAGCATCGGCGGCGAGGATGATCAGGACGCCGCCGGCATCCATCTGTCCGAAGTGCTCAACCCGCCCTACTTCGCCCGCTACCGGCAGCGCAGCAATACCGCAAAAGGCTTGCGCGACATCGAATGGCTGGCTCGCCCGTTGCGAGGCGATGGCGACGCTCCGCACGGAATCGTCAGCATAGGGCGCGACATCAGTCAGCACGTGGAAACCATGAGCAAGCTCGAACTGCTCGCCCATCGGGACGGTTTGACCAACCTGCCCAATCGCATGCATTTCATGGCGACGGGCGATGCGGAGGTCCTTGCCGCCCGCCGCCATGGGCATCCGCTGTCCGTCATGATGCTCGACCTGGATCACTTCAAATCGATCAACGATACCCATGGCCATCATGCGGGCGACCAGGTCTTGAGAACCTTGAGCGGGATTCTGCACGCGGGCAACCGGATACAGGACGTCGCAGGCAGGCTGGGCGGCGAGGAGTTCGCCGTTCTGCTGCCGCATGCGAACCTTCACAATGCCTTGTCGATCGCCGAGCGTGTGCGCATCGCCATCTCGGAAACCGGCACGGTCACGGACAAGGGCGAAACCATCCGGTTCACGGCATCGATCGGCGTCGCCGAACTCCGCGACGGCATCGATGATTTCGAACGGCTGCTGCAACTGGCCGATGAAGGAATGTACGAGGCCAAGCGGGCTGGAAGGAACCGAGTCTGCAGCGTTCAATCGCTTGAGGGGTCAGACCCCTGCGGGGTCTGACCCCATGAACTGCACAGACTCGACTGCGGGAGGGGGTCAGACCCCATCCGGGGTCTGACCCCTGAATGCCCTGCCCTCCGGCGGAAGCAGTTCGGAAGCATTCAAAACCATGGCCAGCATCGAGTAGTAGCCGCAAAGTGCAAGAAGTTCCAGCACGCCTTTCTTGCCGGCCATTTTCTCGACCTCGCTGAATATCTCGTCCGGGACTCTTGCTTCCCGCAGCATCGCAGTACAGAAGCGGTAGACCCGCAGATTGGATGGAGACAGATCCAACGGCATGATTCCTTGCCGGATTTCAGCGATGGAAGCCTCCGCCAACCCCGCTTCGCGCGCCAGGCGGGCATGGAAGTGCCACTCGTAGTCGCACCTGAAATGATGCGCCACGATCAATATGGACAACTCTATGGCATCGGGCGGCAGGGAGCTGCTGAAACGCAAGGTCTCACCCAGCTTTTCTATACGCTGTCCGAGTTCGGGGGCATGCATCAGCGGGAGAAAGGGACCGGTAATGGCACCCCGGGGCCCGGTCAACAGATCCTGGGCATATTGCCTTTGCGAGGACGACATTTCCGAAGACGGAATGATCGGAAAACGAGGCCGGCCGTTCATGGGGCCACGCTTTCGGCTGCATCGCCGCTGCCGGCGTGCCGGGAAAACTGGACGGTCGGTTCAACTCTCGCGTCCATGGTCAGGATGCGACGTTGAAACTTCCATTCCTTGCCGACCGGCACGATCAAATCATCATAGACGCCGGCGCCCTGCTTGACGGGCAGCCAGCCTGGATCGCCGTTGTAGGCATGCAAATAGCACCAGCCACGAACGCTGCCGTCGGCCTGCTTGTCCAAGAACAAGCCGCTGTTCCAGTGGCGCCGGTATTTCCCGTTGCGCGATGCGGCTTCCTTGCGCTTGTATTCGAGTATGCTCTGGCGTCCGCGAAGAACAAGCCGGCGCGATACCTGGTCCAGAACGCCGTCATCGGCGAAGCACGAGGCAAAGCCATGGGCGTCTCCGGTATCGCTGCACAGGTTATAAAACGCATACAGATTGTGAATGGCGATCCATTCCTCTGCTGCCGGGGTGATGAAACTATTCATGCTCCTGCTTCCTTGCTTTTTGAAAAATCTGAAGAGCGGCTTTGCCCTGGGGCCTGTCAGCCCTGCAAGGCCGTTGCTTCGCGTATCTGCTCCCGGCGCTCCAGCCACCAGGCGTATCCGCTCGGGATCAGGCGCAGAAATGACTCGCTGCCCAGCGCCTTGGCCGCGTGAACCGGCCAATAGGGGTTCCACAAGAGTTCCCGGGCGAGCGCCACCACATCGGCGGCGCCGCTTTCCAATATGTGTTCGGCGTGCTCGGCCTCGGTAATCAATCCGACGGCGATGGTGGGGATGCCGACTTCGTGCCGGATGCGCCGTGCATAGGCAACGTGATAGCCGGGAAGCCGAGGCACGACGCTGACGGCGGTGGGGCCCTTGATCCCGCCCGACGAAGGGGTTATGCAGTCGACACCCCGCTGTTTCAGGGCGTCTGCAAGCACCAGGGTGTCTTCCATTTCCCAGCCGCTGCCCTCGCCGTCGGCCGCCGAAAGCCGGACGAAAACAGGCTTGTCCGCCGGCCAGGCTGCCCGTACGGCTTCGACGACCTCCAGGCAGAGCCTCATTCTTCCTTCGAGGCAGCCGCCATAGCCGTCACGGCGCTGGTTGACCAAAGGAGACAGAAACTGATGCAAAAGATAGCCGTGCGCGGCATGGACTTCGACGATGTCATAGTCGGCATCGGCCGCCAACAACGCCGCATGGCGCCATGCCCCCACCAATCGGCCGATGTCCGTTTCATCCAGCGCGACCGGTGGTGGCCGCCTGGGGTGCAGGGAAACCGGACTGGACGACACCGTGGTCCAGCTCCTTTCCCCTTTCGTCGCATCTTCGGCGCTCAGCGGGTGAAAGGCGTCCCATGGCCCGCGGCTCGAAGCCTTGCCTCCGGCGTGCCCGAGCTGAATGCCCGTGACCGCGCCCTGGGCATGGAGAAATGCGTTGATTCTGCGATAGGCGCCGGCATGCCCCGGCGTGTAGAGGCCGGCGCAATGGTGCGTTTTCCGGCCGATTTCCTGGACCGACGTCTCTTCACAGAAAACGATGCCGGCGCCGCCCAGGGCGAATTGCCCAAGATGCACCAGGTGAAAGTCCGTCGGCGCGCCATCCACCGATGAGTACTGGCACATCGGCGACACCATGACTCGATTGCGTGCGGTGACGCCCTTGAATGTGATCGGGGTGAAGAGCAAGGGCTCTCCCGCCTCGCGCGTATCCATATGCTGTCTCCAGTTTATATATTGAGCAATCGCGCCAGATTCCCGCCCAGCACCAAAGACTCAGCTTCGTCGTCCAGCTTCGCCGCCTTGATCACCTCCAGCATGGACGCGGGATGCCCGGTCGGATAATCCGAACCGTAGATCACGCGGTCCGCCCCCACCTTGTCGACGGCCAATCGGATATAGCCGGGCATGCTGACCATGGCGGTCTCAAGATAGATATTGGGCGTGGAAAGAGCGACATCCAGCGCCCCTTCCACGTAGTACCGCCATCCCATGTGATCCATGATTACCGGCACAGCAGGAAACCTGGCGGCCAGGGCGCCAATCTGCCACGGCAGGCAGTAATGGGCGCCCGAATGCACGGAAACGGGCAGACCCAGCCGCTCCGCGCAAGCCATGACGCGGTTGGGAACACCGCCGTCCGCTTCATAGCCGTGCCGCAGCGGAACCAGCTTCAAGCCTTTCGCGTCCCACTCGCCGACCGCACGCTCCAGTTCAGCGACGCCGCCATCCTCGACGCAGGGATTGACCATCGCAAAGCCCAGCAGCCGCGAGCTGCCGCGGATAGCAGCACCCATCGACGCGTTGTCGGGGAACATCGCCACGGAGGGCATGACCAGCGCCATATCGAAACCATGCTCATCGAGTAAGGCCTCAAGCTCGCTCCTGCCGATTTTCCGGTCCAGCCAGGAATAGAGCTCGCCGCGGAACTCGCCCATATGAACTTCACAATCTATGCGCACGATCTTTCTCCATTGCCTTGCCTGACGATTTCCGTTCCCGAATAGCCGGCCATCAATTGATCAAGCCCTGCTTGAACAAGGGCTCCCACTTCTTGTATTCGTCCTTCATGATGGACGTAAGCCCAATGGAGGTGGAGCCGATGGAGCGCGCGCCCTGGGACGCCAGAAAATCCTTCACTTCTTTCTTGCTGACGATATCGATCAGCAGCGTTTCAAGCTTCCGCCGGATGTCGGTCGGCATGCCCTTGGGACCCAGCACCGCCCACCACATCTCCGCGTCGTAGCCGGGTATGCCGGACTCCGCGATCGTCGGCACGTCGGGCAGCGCCTCGCTCCGTTGCGCCGATGTGACGGCCAGCGCCTTCACCCTCTTGTCCTTGATGTATGGCAGGCTTTGCACCGTGCTTTGCATCAGCAGGGACACCTGTCCGCCCAGGAGATCATTCAAGGACGGGGCCCCGCCACGATACGGGATGTGGGTAAGCTCGATGCCGGCCTGCTCGTTCATCAGCGCCTGGAACAAATGGGGAGTCGACCCGCTGCCCGACGATGCGTAGTCGATGGCCCCCGGCTTGGCCTTCGCCATGTCGATGAGATCCTTGACGCTGTTGGCGGGAAAATCCTTGTTGGCCGTCAGCACGTACGGCGTGGTGGCCAGCGCCGATATCGGCGTGAAATCGCCGATCACGTCGAAGGGCAGATCCTTGTAGGAAAACGCATTCATGATGTGCGTGGACACCACCATCATGAGCGTATAGCCGTCGGGCGCGGACTTGGCGACCGAGGTCGCGCCTATCACGCCGTTGGCCCCTGACCGGTTCTCGACGACAACCGACTCGCCGAGCGATTTGGTCATTTCACCCGCGATGAGGCGCGTGAAGGTGTCCGTCCCGCCGCCCGCCGGAAACCCCACGACGATCTTGATCGGCTTGCTTGGATATGCCTGGGCGCACGCCAAGGTGGCGCCCGCGGCAAGCGCCAAGCCCAGCGCGACCTTTCCTATATGTTTTTTCATTGCCTTGATTGCCATGACGTTCTCCATCCCTCTTTTATGGGTATCACTCTGCTTGAATTCCCGTGGCCCGGACCAGGTCCGAATACTTTGAAATTTCTTTCTTGACGAACTGCGCAAACTCTTGCGGGGAGTTGGCGGCTACGGCGCTGCCATCCGTATCCAGCCGTTCGCGGATATCCGGCTGCGCCATGATGCGATTGACCTCGTGATTGATCCGCTCGATAACGGCCGCCGGCGTGCCCTTCGGCGCAAACAATCCTGCCCACAAGGTATAGCTGAAACCCGGCTGCACCTGCTCCGCGATCGTCGGCGTATCCGGAAAGGCGGAGAGACGCTCCAGCGTCGCAACGGCGACGGGCCTGAGTTTGCCCGATTCCACATGTGGCCGGAATGCGGACGTGCTGACGAAGAAGAGGTCGATATGATTGCCCAGCAGGTCCGTCATTACCTGTCCTGCGCTCTTGTAGGGCACGTTCAACAGCTCGACGCCGGCGGCCAGGGCGAGCGCCGCCGATGCCAGGCGTCCCGGCGTGGCATTGCCGGTCGACGCATAGCTGATCTTGCCGGGCCGGCTCTTTGCATGCTTGAGCAATCCCGCCAGATCGGAGAATCCCGCCGTGGCGGGCGCGGCAAGCAGCAATGGCGCATTGGCGACGAGCACGACCGGCTCCAGATCGCTTGTCGGGTCATATCCAGGTTGCCTGATTACGGAAGCATTCACGGCAATCTCCCCGGTTTGCCCCATCAGCAGCGTATAGCCGTCGGGTGCCGCTTCCACAACGCGCTTGGTGCCGATCACTGCACTGGCGCCGGGCCGGTTTTCGACGATGACGGGCTGCTTCCATGCCGTACCCAGACGCTCGCCCACCAGGCGCGCCATGACGTCTCCCTGACCGCCGGGAGGATAAGGCACAACAATGGTTATCGGCTTTGACGGATAAACGGATTCGGGGTTCGCTGCGCCCCATGCTCCCCCGCTCAGGGCAAACAGAGGGAGGAGCATGGCAAGAGTTCTCCGGTACGCATTCATTTCGCATACTCCGCCACGATTCTTCCCTGCCGACGCTGTCTCGATTTGACGTGAGGCCTGATCATATCTTTCCATCGCCCCCGATCGGAGGCGGCCTTCCACTGAGGGCTATCGGGCAGATCCGGTCGGTCGAACCGGTACAGCGTGGAATAAACGAGCCAGCCCTCTGCACTGGTGCTGCGGTCGGTGAATCGCACACAGCTGTGAACCCCCTCGACGGCGAGTATGTATGGCGCGTGCTCGGTGTCATAGATGTCGTTGAAGAGTTCCTCCTGGTCGGAAGAGATCTCGAAGGTCAACATCAGAAAATACGTTGGCGGCGGACCGGACGTCCTTGAATCGTTCATGCTGCTTCTCCAGTGCAAGATGTCTTGCCGACATCTTAGAAAGCAGTGCCGATTCCCGATACTGAATTATTTCGTTCCCGCTATTCCATTTGGAGATAGCCGGCATCGAGCAGCGCCGTCATGCGCCGGCGCGGATGATCTTCGCCGCCGTGCGCAGGCTGTCGATGAAGCGCAGCGTGGCGGGCGTCAACGGCCGGTCGGCATGCACCGAATAGCCGATCTTGCCGAACTCGATCGTCGTGGGCAGCGGCAATATATGAACCAGGCCCAGGCGGCGAAACTCGAAGGCCGCCGTGCTGGGCAGCGCCGCGATGGCATCGGAATTCAGCAGTAGCCCAAGGTTCGACAACAGGGACAAGGACTCGGTCGCGTGGCGCGGGAATTCCAGCTTCGCATCCTCGAAAAGCTTTTCGACCAGCCTGCGCGTGGGAGAGGGAGTGGATGGCAGTATCCATCGGTACGAGGACATCTGCCGCAAGGATACTGTATCGAGCGGCGCCAGCGGATGATGCTTTCCCGTGACCAGGCACAGCACTTCATCCAGCAGGGCTTCATGCCGGACGGAGCCGTCGCGCAGCCAGGGATAGGGCGACGCCGACGAGTATGAAACCCGCCCCACGACGGCCGAAACCTGCCCGGACAACAAGAGCGGGAATAGTTGCTCGACGGTGCCTTCCAGGACGCTGACGCTGATCTTCGGCGCAGATTTTTCAAGCAGGGATATGCTGAGAGGCAGGAACCGCAAGGTAGAGGATATCAAGGTACCCACCGCCACCTGCCCCGAATCGCCTTCCAGAAAGGAGTTCGTTTCGTTCGCAAGATCCTGGAAATCCGCGAGGACGAGCTTCACCCGCCGGCGAAGAACCTGCGCATACTCAGTCGGCGTCATTCCATGGTTGGTGCGCAGGAACAACTGCATGCCGAGCGTCTGCTCCAGCGTCTGTATTGCCTTGGTGACGGCGGACTGGCTCAGGCTCAGCGCTTCGGACGCCTTGATCGTGGATCCGTGCTCGGCGACCTGGTCGAATACTCTCAATGATCTCAAAGAGAGCTTTCGGAACAGGTCTTCCGGCGTCAAAGGGCGGCGCACGGGACAGAGGTTTCCCTGGGGTCAGACCCCTGCGGGGTCTGACCCCGTAGCGGACGGGCTGGGGTTTTCATGGGGTCAGACCCCGGATGGGGTCTGACCCCTCAAGCGCTGGGCGGAGGGGCTCACGGGGTCGGACCCCGTTCGGGGTCCGACCCCAGGGACGGCAAGGTGACGACGACATTGCCGACGGTCTGCCCGGCCTCGACGGCCTGGTGGGCGCGCACGATGCCGGAAAGGTCGAACGATGCGCCGACGACGTGCTGCAAGCGGCCGTTCTGCAACAGCGCATCGATGCCCTTGATGGCCGCGGCGCGTTCCGCTGGGCGGAGCTCGTACACCAGGAAGAAATGCAAGCTGATGGAGCGTGGCAGCCATGCGCCGAAATCGAAAGGGATGCCGTCGCGCACGTTGGAACCGTAGGACACCACCACGCCGTGATGCGCGACGGCGCCTGCGGAAACCAGCTTGACGGTGGACGAAAAGTCCAGGTCGACCACGCCGTCGACGCCGCGGTCATCGGTGTATGCCTTGATTTGCTCGGCCACTTTGCCATCTTTGTACAGAATGATGTCGGAAACCCCGATGCGTGCCAGCAAAGCGGCTTTTTCGGCAGACCCGACGGTGGCGAGCACCCGGGCGCCCTTGATCATGGCGAATTGCGCGGCGTAGAAGCCGACGCCCGACGCGGCGCCCGTGACCAGGATGGTCTTGCCTTCGAGATCGCCCAAAAGCTCGACGGCGTGGAAGGCCGTCATGGCCGGGATGCCGAGGCAGGCGGCTTCGTCGAATTCGATCCAGTCCGGCAGCGCGACGGCCTGCCCGGAAGGCAGCGCAATATACTCCGCCGCCGTCCCCATGGACCGCTGCCATTGTCCGTTCCAGATCCAAACGCGTTCGCCGATGCGGTCCTGGGCAACGCCTTCGCCAACCTGGTCGATGACCCCGGCGCCGTCGCTGTGCGGCACGATGAATCCCGACTGAACGGGACGGCTGCCGGCCCGGGACTTGGCGTCCGACGGATTCACGCCGGACGCATGGAGCCTGACTCTTACCTCGCCGGGGCCCGGCGTGGGATCGGGCAATTCCCCGACCTCCAGGACCTCTTGTGCTTTACCGTTCTTGGAATACCAGGCTGCGCGCATATGTCTCCTCCGCATGAATTGCCGTGCCTGGGATTTTAGCCGCATGCGGCGCGGATCAGGAACCTCGGAACACGGGCGCGCGCTTTTCCAGGAAAGCCATTCTTGCTTCCTTGGCATCATCCGTCTTGGCGATGGCGGCGGTCATGTCCTGCTCGTAGCGGTATCCGTCGCGCAGGCTCATGTCTTCGATGGCGTTCAGCGTCTGTTTGGCGAGCACGGTGGACAGCGGACTCTTGGATGCGATTTCCTGAGCCAGTTCGAGCGCGCGGTCCAGCAGCTCTTCCACCGGCACGCTGGCCTCGACGACGCCCAAGCGATAGAGCTCGTCGCCATCGACCCGCAGGCCGGTCAGCATCATGCGGCGAAGACGGGAATGGCTGAACAGCCTCATGCCATGACGCCCGCCACCCAACAGGCCCACGTTGATTTCAGGCAGGCCGACCACTGCGGTCCTGGCCGCGACCAGGACATCGCATGAAGCGACGATCGCCAGCCCCGCGCCGAGCGCTGCGCCATTGATTGCGCCAATGACAGGCTTGGAGCATTCACGGATGGCATGAAAGCATTCACGCGTGCGGCGGGAATGCTGTGGCAAATCGCCCGGTCCCTTGATGGTTTCGCTGCGGGACTTCAGATCGGCGCCGGCACAAAAGACCTTGCCGTCCCCGGTGAGCACCACCGCGCGGATGTCGTCGGATTCCGAGATCCGGTCCAGTGCCAATGTAAGCTCGTTCATCAGAACGGTGCTCAAGGCGTTGACCGGTGGATTGGCGAGGCGCAGCACGGCCACGTGGCCGATTCGTTCTATCTTGAGTTCGGTGTAATCGTCATGCATGTTGTATTCCTTGGTATATGGGATGCGGTGGTTCAGGCCGCTCAGACCACCTTGCGCTGGCGCAGGCCTTCGATTTCTTCGCTCGAGAATCCCAGATTGCCCAGGATTTCAGCGGTGTGCTGGCCCAGCAGCGGCGGCGGGGTGTCCGTCTTCAGGGGCGCGCGCGCGAAACGCAGCGGGCTCATCACCTGCGGGACGCTTCCCGCCAGAGGATGCGGCAAATGGCGCAGCATCTCGCGATGGACCACCTGCGGCTCGTTGAATACTTCGGGTACGCTGTTGATGGGTCCTGCGGGAATGCCGGCCTCTTCCAGCCTGTCCAGCCAATGCTCGCGGTCCTGCGACAGGAAAGCCGCATCGAGTATGGGATCGAGCTCCGCCTGGTTCACCACCCGCTTGCCGTTGGTCAAGAAGCGCTCGTCTTCCTTCAGTTCGGGATGCCCCAGGACATCGCACAGCGCCAGGAATTGCCCATCGTTGCCCACCACCAGCACGATCTGGCCGTTGCGGCAATCGAAGATCCGCTGTGGCTGGATGTTGGGATGGGCCGTGCCGGTACGCTTGGGCGTTTTGCCGGACAGCAGGTAATTCATGGCCTGGTTGGCCAGCAAGCCGACCTGCACGTCCAGCATGGCCAGATCGATGTGGTCGCCATGACCGGTCTCGTTGCGCCCCACCAGCGCCGATACGATAGCCAGCGCGCCATAGACGCCTGTGACGAGGTCCACGATAGGCACGCCGACTTTTTGCGGCCCGCCGCCCGGCTTGTCATCGCGCTCGCCGGTGACGCTCATCAGCCCGCCCATGGCCTGGATCAGGAAGTCGTAAGCGGGAAGCTTGCTGCGCGGTCCGGTCTGGCCGAAGCCAGTAACGGAACAATAGATGAGGCCCGGATTGATGGCCGACAGGTCTTTGTAGCCCAGCCCCAGCCTGTCCAGCGTGCCAACCTTGTAGTTCTCGATGACGACATCGCACTCCACCGCCAATTTCTTTACGATCTCCTGCCCCTCGGGCGTCTGGAGATCCAGAGTGATGGAGCGTTTGCCGCGATTGGCCGCGACGAAGTACCCGCCCTCTTCCGTGTTGCTGCCGTCGGCACGCTTCAAGAAGGGAGGACCCCATGCGCGGGTATCGTCGCCGCGACCGGGACGTTCGACTTTGATGACATCGGCGCCCAGATCCGCCAGAATCTGACTGCTCCAGGGACCCGCCAAGACACGGCTCAGATCGAGCACGCGAATATGCGATAACAAAGGCAGCACTGCTTTTCTCCTGTTTTCCGCGCGGCCTGTGGCCGCTTTCCGTATGAGCGCAGTCTAGGGCATGCCGGGCCAGTTCACCAGCCGAACGGGTGCAATCCAGATATATCCATATCGTCATGTCCGTGCCGAATAACAGAATGCGCAACTCTGGTTTATGCGTTTGCCCCCTGACCGTTACAAGCATTTACCCCTACACTGGGCCAATCAACGGATACACGCGGAACAAGCAAAGCATCATGCAAGCAAGCCCTCAAATCGAATCTCAACAAATGGAACAGGCGTTCGCAGACAGCGCGCGCGACTTCCTGCAAACCGTCACGCCGCTGACCCGCTTGCGGGCGCTGCGCGACAGCACGCCAGGTTATGAGCGGGAAATCTGGCAAAAAATGGCGGAAGCCGGATGGACCGGGCTGCTGGTGCCCGAGGATCAGGGCGGGCTGGAACTTGGCCTGGGCGCCGCAGCCGCTGTCGCGGTCGAAGT
Source organism: Alcaligenaceae bacterium (assembly GCA_013416435.1). Classification (GTDB taxonomy): domain Bacteria; phylum Pseudomonadota; class Gammaproteobacteria; order Burkholderiales; family Burkholderiaceae_B; genus Parapusillimonas. Next base: position 152,331 of record JACCEN010000004.1, read on the forward strand.
CGGCAAGCATCCCCTGCCGGAACCCTATCTGCCTTCCGCCATACACGCGGCGGCCGCGCTTGCCGCGCTGCCCGCCTCGGCATTGCGGAACGAATTGCTGGCCGGCCTGGCCGCCGGCACGCATATCGTGGGCCTGGCCTGGCAGGAGTCCCACGGCGGCGTCGAAGGCGCGGCGATGCGAACTCGCGCCGAAACGCAAGGCGACTCGAGCGCCCTGTCCGGCACGAAACAATGGGTTTACCCCGCGGCCGCGGACGGCTGGCTGGTATTCTGCGACGACGGCGCCTACTGGGTGCCGTCGGGAACCGCCGGATTGCGCAGCGAAACGCATGCGCGCGTCGATGGCTCGCTTGCCGCGACCCTCAGCCTTGAACAGGCCATGGTGCCCGCAAGCAACCGGCTCGCAAGCGCCGCGGCAGCCCGGCAAGCGCTCGAACATGCGCACAGCTGCGCGCGCATCATTCAGGCCGCCGAACTGCTGGGCATCGCAGAACAGGCATTCCAGACCACCCTCGACTATCTCAAGACGCGTGTCCAATTCGGCAAGCCCATCGGCGCCAATCAGGCCTTGCAGCATCGCATGGTGGACGCCCGCCTGCAGGTGGAATTGGCGACCGCCGTGCTAAAGGAGTTCCTGAGCCAGCCTCCCGGGGACGCGGGGCGGTTCGCCGCAGGCAGCGCCCGCGTCAAGGCGCGTTGCGCGCATGCGGCCCTGCATATGACCCGGCTCTCGATCCAGCTCCATGGCGCAATCGGCTACACGGACGAACTGGATGTGGGCCTCTATTTGAAACGCGCACTGCACCTTTCCAGCTGGCTGGGCGGCGTCCTGGAAAATCGCCGCCTGGCTTGGTCGGGCGCCGGCTCCAGCGAAGAGGCAGCGGAAACCCATGCCGAGCCGATCGAGGCCGGCAAGGATGAAGACTGGAATCGTCTTCCCGAACCGGTCTTCCGCGCTACCATACGGCGCTTCCTCAAGGATAATTATCCCGACTCCCTGCGCAATCCGCCCAAGCGTCTGCACTGGGCCGACCTCAAAGACTGGTACCTGGCGCTTTCGCGCCAGGGCTGGATTGCGCCCGCGTGGCCTCGCGAGCACGGCGGCATGGGACTGGACCCCGACAAGCTGATCGCCTTCATTGAAGAGATGGAAGCCTATGGCGTGGCCCGTACGCCCGACCAGGGCATCATCAATATCGGGCCCGTGCTGATCAAGTACGGCACCGAAGCGCAGCGCCAGAAATACCTGCCAAAAATCGTCTCGGGCGAGAACATATGGTGCCAAGGGTATTCCGAACCGAATGCCGGCTCCGACCTTGCCTCCTTGCGCACGGAAGCCATCCTGGATGGCGATCATTTCGTCGTGAACGGCCAGAAGATCTGGACGACGCTCGCTCAGGATGCCACGCATATCTTCATGCTGGTCCGCACCGACAAGACGGTCAAGAAACAGGCCGGCATCAGCTTCCTGCTGGCCGACATGAAGACGCCCGGCATCACGGTTCGCCCCATCCGCAACATCGGCGGCGAGGAAGAATTCTGCGAAGTTTTCTTCGACCAGGTCAAAGTACCCAGGGAAAACCTGGTCGGCGAGCTGAATCAGGGCTGGACCATCGCCAAGGCGCTGCTGGACTTCGAGCGCATCTTCGTCGGCAGCCCGAATCAGGCCCGCTACGCACTGAACCATTTGCGTCTATTGGGCGAATCGCGAGACCTATTCAAGGACCAGGCCTTCACGGACCGGTATGCGGCGTCCATGCTCGACGTGGAAGATCTGCAGTCGCTCTACGCCGGCTACGCCGATATCGTGAAGCGCGGCGAGCCCTTGCCGCCCAGCGTTTCCCTGCTGAAGATCTGGGCAACGGAAACTTATTCGCGCATTGCCATGGAGGTCGTTGAAGCCGCCCAGGAAAATGGCGGCGACGCCACGACGCTGCTGGTGGACGATACGCAGATCACGCCTTGCGCCCGGCTTTACAATTCCGCCATCACGACCATTTATGGCGGAACGAACGAAATTCAACGCAACATCCTTGCAAAACAGGTTCTGGGACTACCTACCTGAACCCCTGGAGATCAACCATGAAGATACTGAAGCAAACCGTTCTCGCTCTTACGCTCGCCGCCATCGGCACGGGCCCCGCACTGGCTCAGGATGCCGGCAGCTACCCCAATCAACCCATACGCATGGTCGTGCCTTTTGCTCCCGGCGGCGGCGCCGACCTGACGGCCCGCATGGTGGCGGAGCCGCTGGCGCAGGAACTGGGCCAGAGCATCATCATCGAAAACAAGCCGGGCGGCGGCGCGACGGTGGGCGCCCGCATCGTTGCCACCGCGAAACCCGACGGCTATACCGTGCTGTACACGACCCCCGGCCCGCAGTTGACCAATCCCTACCTCATGAAGAGCCTGCCTTACGATCCCAACAAGGATCTGAAGCCGGTGTCGCGCATCGCCATCGTTCCCAGCGTCCTGGTCGTCAACAAGACCGTCGGCGTCAAGAACGTCAAGGAACTGATCGAAAAGGCCAAGAAAGAGCCGCATAGCGTCCGTTTTGCCAGCGCCGGCATCGGAGCCTCCAGCCATCTTTCGGGTGAGCTCTTCAAGGTCATGACGGGCGCCGAGATCGACCACGTGCCTTATCGCGGCACGGGTCCCGCCATGCAGGATCTCGTGGGCGGCCGGGTTGAAATGGCCATCGACAGCCTGACGGTGTACATGCCCTTCATCGAGTCCGGCGACCTGATCCCGCTGGGCGTCGCCACGCTCAAGCCGCTGGACGCCCTGCCCGGCGTCCCCCCCATCGCCAACGACCTTCCGGGCTTCGACTCATCGCCCGTCAACTACCTGAGCGTTCCCGGCGGCACGCCCGACGCCATCGTCGAGAAGCTCAACACCGCCTTGAACAAAGTGCTCAGCCAACCGGAGCTTAAAGAACGCATGCTCAAGGCGGGCCTGCTGCCCGAAGGCAACACCGCCGCCGAGATGCAGGAACTGGTCGTGAACGAACAGGCCAAGTGGAAGAAGGTAATCGAAGTGTCGGGCGCGAAGATCGACTGATGCTGAGAGGGGTCAGACCCCATTCGGGGTCTGACCCCGGCACTGGTTTAAGGGGTCAGACCCCCCGGGGTCTGACCCCGAGGTAGTGTCTGACCCCCCGGGGGCTGTCTCGTCCAGGGGGTCAGATCCCTTTGGGGGTCTGACCCCGGATGACCAGAACACCGCGGTTTCGGGCAGTTCGCCGATTTCACGTATGGCCATCGCGACCGCACGCGCTGCGTAAGAAGGCGGATGAGCACTGGTCGTGGCCAGGACAATTTTGCGCTCGATCACGGGATCCACGATGCGAGCGGCCTGCAATTGGCCGCTTTCCAGTTCCGCAGAGATCGCAAGCTTCGGCAGGACCGTATACGCTCCCCCCTTGGCGACAATGGCTTTTTGCAATTGGGTGGAATCGGCCTCGACGATGATGTCGAGCGATACATTCTCTTTGCGCGCAAGCTTGTCGAGTGTCGTGCGCACCCCGCTGGGCGCGCTGGGCAAGACCAGAGGCAGGCCGTCGAGCAGGGCGAACTCGACCGATGAACGACGCGTGAGGCGGTCTCCCGCCGGGCCCACCAGACAGGAATCGGCCGAGATCAGGCATTCGCTGCCCGATACGGCGGCGCCATATCGATATGGCAGGCCGATATCGATATGGCCGGTCAGAAGCCATTGGTCGATCTGCCCTGCCGAGCCTTCGAAAATCTGCAAACGTATGCCGGGAGAGCGCTTGCGCAGCAAGAAAAACAAGGGCACGATGAAGATCATGTACAGCGAAGGCAGCACGCCGATGCGGACATCGCCAAACGGCAATCCCGATGTGGCGGTGATCTGGTTGGTAAGCGCTTCGGATTCGCCCAGCACGCGTTCTATTTGCGGCAGGCTGCGGGCGCCCAGTTCCGTCAGCGTCATGCCGCGGCCGGTGCGGTCGAACAGGCGCCCCTTGCATTCCGCCTCGAGCCTGGCAATTTGCCGGCTGATCGCCGGCTGCGGCATGCCCAGCAGCGCGGCAGCCCCTTTCAGGCTGCCGCATTTTGCCACCGTGACGAATATTCGCAGGCGATTGAGGTCCCACTGAATTTTCCAGGATTCAGACATAACGCAAATTGCAATTCTGGTTTATGTAGCGCAGGGCTGGTTCGCCCCTATGGCGCATCTTATACTGGACCAAGAGTTTTTCAAAACTTGACAAGACATGTACGACCCGCCATGGCGGCGTATTCCGCGCCGCTGCGGCCATCGCAATGATGCCGCCACGACGCAACGGGCCGTTCTACAAATATTCAGAGGACACAGATGTTCAAACGTATCGCAAGCGCCCTAGCCGTGGCCATGCTGGCCTCGACGGCAATCGCCGCCGACTTTCCTACCAAGCCCGTTCAGATGGTGGTGCCTTACTCGCCCGGCGGTCTTACCGACAACCTGGCTCGCCGCTATGCCGACAAACTCGCCGACGCATGGAAACAACCGGTGGTCGTGGAAAACAAGCCGGGTGCGGGCTCGTCCATCGGCGCCGCCGCCGTCGCCCGCTCCGCGCCCGACGGCTACACCGTGCTGCTGGGCAGCGTCGGCATGGTGACCAACCAGATGCTGCTCAAGAAGCTGCCCTACGATCCGGACCAGCTGGTTCCTCTTGCCTTGGTGGCACTTGCTCCCAACGTGCTGTACATCCATCCGTCCATTCCCGCGAACAATGTCAAGGAATTCGTCGAATACGCCAAGAAGAATCCCGGCCGCGTAAGCTTCGCTTCTTCGGGTGTCGGTTCCAGCCCGCACCTGGCCGCGGAACTGTTCGCCTCCAAGACCGGCATCGATGCCATCCAGGTTCCCTACAAGGGCACCGGTCCCGCGATCGCCGACTTCCTCGGCGGGCAGGTCAATGCCTATTTCGACACCATGCAGTCCATGAAGTATGCGAAGGACGGCTCCATTCGCGCGCTGGGCGTCACCACTGAAAAACGGATCGCCGACGCGCCTGAACTGCCCACCATCGAAGAGTCGGGCGTCGCTTCGGGCGTGATCTCCAGCAGCTGGTTCGGCTTTTTCGCACCCGCCGCCACCCCAGCCGACGTGCAGAAGCGGATCGTCGACACATTGCAGTCCATCGCTCAGGATCAAGGGATGAAGGTCGTGGTCTCCGAAATGGGCCTTATTCCCGACTTCCAGGACCAGGCGCAGTTCAAGCAATTCATCCAGAACGAAACCACCAAATGGGGTGAGGTCATACGCAGCCAGAACATTTCCATCCAGTAACACCTGGCGGGAAATTTATCGTATAGCATGGTGAAACGCCTACCCCAGGCGTCCAAAAGGAGTCACCATGCGTACCAGAACCACCCTGTTTCTGATGCTGTTATGCGCCGGACTCTCCAGTCCGGCCTTTGCTGAAGCGCCCAAGACTCAAAACGGCCACTTCATCGATTCCGACGGCGCGACCCTCTATACCTTCGACAAGGATTCCGACGGCAAAAGCGCCTGCAGCGCCAACTGCGCCAAGAACTGGCCCCCCGCACTGGTGGGACAGGACGACGTCGCAAGCGGCGACTGGACTTTCGTTGAAAGCCACGATGGCAAATCGCAATGGGCCTATAAAGGCAAGCCGCTATACCGCTATGCCAAAGACGCCAATCCCGGCGATACGACGGGTGACGGGGTCGGCGGCGTCTGGCATTTGGCCAAACCCTGATTGGAGGGGACAGACACCAGGGGTCAGACCCCGTACGGGGTCTGACCCCATCAACGGCGGCTTGGAGGGGTCGGACCCCGTACGGGGTCTGACCCCATCTCTGCTTACGCCGTTTTCAGCAAGCCCGAAACCGTCCGCACGCTGTCGGCACCGGGCAGTGCCGCAATGGCTTCCAACAAGGCCTCTACCTGCGCCGCCGGCAACGCCATGCCGGCCAGCAACCGGAACTTTTCCAGCAACTCCTGCTCGCTGAGCGGATTATCGAATCCGCCCTTGGGCTGCTCGGACTGCGCCATGCGCACTTCGCCGGACGAGAGCCGCAGGGTGACCCGGCCCGCGCGAATGCCCGGCAGCAGCGCCGTCAAGGCGGGATCTTCCAGCACGCGGATTTTTCCCAGCAAGGCTTGCACGCGCGCATCCTGCACATGCGCATCCGTGTAGACCTCCAGGGAATTCGAACCGTAGACGACCTGAGCCGCCACGTTGTACGGAATCGAATGCTTTGCCGCATACCCGTTGGCCACGGTGGTGCCGCTCAGGCGCGTGGCGGGATCGAAGGTGTGGACGTCGATCGCTTCGATGGCATCGAGCGCGATATCGCCATCGGCCATGATCCGGGCCGCCGCTTCGATGGGTGCATGATTCCAGCGACTGCAGGCATAGATCTTGAAATAATTGCGGGTGATGTAGTAAGGCGCCAAGCCTTCGCCGACCGTCAGGTCGAATCCGCTGCCCAGCACTTTTCCGAACACCGACTCCAGCGCGCCGGGCTCGCCGCTGAAACCGGCCTTGGCCAAGCGAACCGCCAGCAAGCCGTTATGGTTGGTGAAGCCGGTAAACAGGTTGCGCACCGAAGCGCCGGCGTTCGCGGCGTTCTGAGACGACGCGATGCAAAGCCCGGCCGCAATCTCCAGCGCGGTGGCCGTTTGCTTGATATCCATGCCCTGCAGCACGGCGGCACCGGCGGCCGTGCCGACGATGGTGTGGGAGCCGAAGGGATGAACGGACTGTCTCAACTGGGTGGCTGCCCCAACGCGCACGCCGATCTCATACCCCACGATCAGGGCGTGCATCAATTGCGCGCCGCTTGCGCCCTGCTCTTCCGCCAAGGCCCACAGCGCCGGCAGCATGTGTATGGACGGATGGTTGACGGCGTACTGGTTGCCCTCGTCGAGCTCCAGCGACACGCCGCCCGTGCCGTTCACCAAGGCCGCGACATGGGCGGCGGCGGTATGCGAAATCCCGAATATCGTGGCATCGCCTGCGCCAAGTCCGGGCGCCATGGCGGCGAGTTTCCTGACCTCCGCCAGTGTGGAGCCGCCCAGCATCACGCCCAGCGTGTCGCGTACGATCTTCAATGCATGTTCGGTCACTTCCCGGGGATGCTGCGTCCATGAAGCCGAATGCGCCAGCTTCGCCAGAGCGAGAGCAGTCGCCGAAGGCGCTATGGTAATGGGGTCGAACGAGGATTGAGACATACGGTTCATGCTCCTTTGGGTTTGGGGTCAGACCCCATACGGGGTCTGACCCCTAGTCTATCGTGCGAGGAATCCTTGAGCTTGGGGTCAGACCCCGCATGGGGTCTGACCCCCGGATCTATCGATAAGCCGCCCAGCGATTGATGTGGTAGGGACGTTCGGCCAAGCAAAGGCAAAATGCGCCAACGGCCTTGGCCAGCTTGTCGGCCAGTTCGCGGCGTTCGGCGGTCGATGCCAGCAGGCGTTCCTGGGCGCGCTCGACCTCGATCCGCAATGCCGCCAGGTCCACGTGCACCAACTGGCGTCGCCGAACGACGAATTCGCCGCCGACCATGACGTCCTGCACCGCCGCGCCGTCCTCGACGTGAACGATCTGGTTGACGACATCGTTCCGGGGAATCCAATTGATATGCGCAAGATCCAGAAAGACGATGTCCGCCTTGTATCCCGGATCGATGCGGCCCAGCCTGCCGCCGAAGCCCAGGCAGCGCGCGCTGCCTTCGGTGGCCGCCTGGAAAGCATCGCGCGTGGAAATCCAGTTTTCGTAATCCGGCCCACGGACCTTGGACGCCAGCGACGCCAGGCGTTGCGCTTCGTACATGTTCTGGTTGTCGGAGCTGGTGGATCCATCGGTGCCGATGCCCACATTGATGCCATGATCGAGCATGGCCCGGAAATCGGCGATGCCGCTGCCCAGCTTCATATTGCAGCCGGGATTATGGGCGATGGACGCGCCTCGCTCGCCCACGATGCGCATATCGGCGTCGTCCAGCCAGATGGCATGCGCCAGGACGAAATCGGGGTTCAGCATGCCGAGCGCATCCAGGTGCGCCACCACGCTGCGGCCGTAACGCTCTTGATAGACCAGGGCCTGTACCTTGGATTCGGCAATGTGCGTATGGATGCCGATTCCCAAATCGGCGGCGACGTCCCTGCATGCCGCCAGATAGTCGTCGCTGCACACCAGGGGAATGGTGGGGGCCAACGCCACCTTGATCCGGTCGCCATCGCCCTGCGTCCTGAGGAAGGCGTCCACCTGCGACAGGATGCCGCGATAGTCTTGCGGTTGAAAGCGTTCGACCGCGGTGCGCAAGTCGGGGGGCAAGGCCTGAAGCAACCCTGGTATGGTTTCGTAGAAGGACTGGTTGCCGGCCATGGGCGCCAATGTCGCGCGCATGCCCGCCGCGCGATAGGCTTGGGCCACGGCTTGCATGCCTTCGGACGTGGGAACAGGCGCCTCGGCATACAAGTCATAGCAGGCAGTGCAGCCTTTGAGCAGCATTTCCGCGGCATTCAGGGTGGCGCTCAGCGCCTTGTCCGCCAGCGTGCGGTCGGCGTTGAGCCAGGAGCCCGCCGTCAACAATAGTTCGAGCGTCCAGCGGTCCCCCACTCCCTTCGTATAGCTGCCGTAGCCATGCGTATGGGCATTGATCAGGCCCGCATGCAGCAGCCGGTCGCTTGCGTCTATCGGCTTCGCATCGGCCGGCGCCGCCATGCCGGGGGGACCCAGTGCGGCGATCGTGTCGCCTTCGAGCAGCACATCCAGAAACTCGGCCTGGCATTCGGCGCCGCGCAGCACCAGGCCGCCCCGGATGATGGTCCATGCGTTGTCAGCCATTCACGGCACCATCGACCAGGGCATGCACGAGCGCATCCTTGCGCTCGGTCGGTTTCGGGTAGGCCTTGCGGCTGTGCGCCAGGCCCAGGCCCAGAAAGGCTTCAGCCAGCTTGTAGCTGAGCGGCCCCGGGTTGATGAGCGGCACGGGCAAGCGTTCCGACAGATACTCCGCCGCCTGATGCATGGTCGTCGAACCCAGGCAGATCACATCGGCCCCGTCCTCTTCGACGCAGCGCATGGCCGTTTCCAGCATGCGCGGAAAGGTGGCGTCCTCCTTGCCTTCGGTAAGATTGATGAAGTCCGGCTCGACGTCGAAAGAACGAACGGACGCGCACTGCGCTTCGAACCCGTATTCCCGTATCACTTTCTTGTATCGGGGCAGCGCGGGCTTCCACTGCGCCAGCACGGAGAACCTGCTGCCCAGCGTCAGGGCATACAGCATCGAGGCCTTGCCCGGCCCGATGACCGGTATGGACAGGACGGATCGCAAGGGAGCCATTCCCGAATCGCTCATGGTGTCGATGACGACGGCGTCGAACCCTTCTTCCTCCGCCGTCACGCCGGCCTCGTAGATGCCCAGGTCGGCGATCAGCCAGTCGTGGGGGCTCATGAAAGAGGTGGGCCCGATGCGGACGGGGCGATACACGAGCTCGGTGTCGGGATCCAGCTGCACATGGCCGCTCTGCGCGGCACGGCGGGCGACGCCGGCTTCGTCCAGCGGAAATGGATTGATGACCAGAATCTTCGGCATGTCTTCCTCTTTGTTCAGATTCAAGGGCGGGCGGCGATGTGCTCGCCCATCGCGTGGAACATGTCCAGCCGCGGCGCAAGCGGCGCCGGATAAGCGGTCTTGCTGTGCGTGAGGTTCAGGCGCAGGGCCGTTTCCGCCAACCGGTAGGACAGCGGCCCGGGATTGATGACCGGCACGGGCAGTTTTTCAGCCAGATAGGCATGGGTTTCATGCATGGTGGTGGACCCCAGGATGATGACGTCGGCGCCGTCCTCTTCGATACACTGCATGGCCACGCGATGCAAGGCGGGAAACACCGTGTCTTCACGGCCTTTCAGCAGCCTCTGGTTGTTGGGTTCCATTTCCGGCGACCGCATCGAGGCGCATTTGTGCGACAGTCCCAGATCGGCAAGCGTCTTCTTGTACAAGGGATCCCAACGGCTCCACATCGACAGGATGGAGAAGCGGTCGCCCAGCATCTGGGCCGCCAGCATGGCATGCCTGCCCGCGCCGATGACCGGAATCGTCAGCACCGAACGCAAGGCGGCCATTCCGGAATCGCTGACGGTATCGATGCAGACGGCGTCATAGCCCCGTTCCTGAGCGGAAAGGCCGGCCTCGAGGATGCCCACGTCGGCCAGCAAGGCATCCTGCTGACTCACGTAGTTCACCGGTGCAATGCGCACCGCCTTGAAATCGAACTGAATGCCGGGGCCAAGCTTGACCGCCTTGAGTTGTTCCTGCCGCTTCGAAAGATTTTCATCGCTCATGGGAAAAGGAACGATCACCAGCACTTTATGCATCACTGCCTCCTGTAAATTCTGTTTGCGCCGCGAAGCCCGCCGCGCGTGCCGCCGAGCCGCCGGCCAATCGACCGAGCACCACCGCCGTGACCAGTCCGTTTCCGCCCAGGTAGCCCGATGCATCCGGCCCCGAGATCCCACGGGCTGCGCCCCCACCCGCGTACACATTGGGGAAGGCGGCGCCATCCGCCGCACGCAGCACTCTCGCGTGTTCGTCGACGCAAAGCCCTCCCTGCGTATGAAAAAGCGCGCCCCGCAGCCTGACGGCCCGATACGGCGGACGCAACAGCTGATCGGCACGGAACCGCCGCCCGAAGGCGTCGGGCCGGTCTTCCCTGGCACATTGCTCGATGCCGGCAAAGACGGACGCCAGCGCCCCCTGCGGCACGGACATAGCCTGCGCCAGCGCCTCGATGCTGTCGGCCTGCCGGATCGCGCCCGACTCCTGCACTTGCCGGTAGTCGGCGTAGCGCAGCGCCAGGCGTTCGCTGCGCTCGTCGTAGACGGTGAAGGCCGTACCCCCTGGTTGCCGCAGCACTGCCGCCGCCTGTTCGGAGTAGCCGCTCATTTCGTTCGAGAAGCGCTGCCCCAGATGATTGACCTGTATGCCCCCTTCGATGATCAGCGTCCAGGTCAGCGGCAAGCGCGATTCATCGACCACGCAATGCCCTTGGTAAGCACCGAGATCGCCCAGCGCCGCATTCAAGTCGCGGCCCCAGGCCAGGGCGTCTCCGCGACTGCCGTCATGGCCGCAATAGGCCGCATCCGCCATAGCCGGGATATGCGCCCGGATGGCCTCGGGATTGCCGCCATAACCGCCGGTGGCCAGCACCACGGCCGCGCAAGCGATGGTCTGTTCGCCTCCATCCGCCAGCCGGCATCCCACCGCCTTGACGGAATCATCCGCATCGCGATAAAGCGTCGTGATCCGCGCCCCGAATAGAAAGTCCGCGCCGGCGCGCCGGGCAGCATCGAAAAGGCTTTGCTGCAACTCGGCGCCCGTCCTGGACAGCGGAACATGGTAGCGGTGGCGGCTGTGTCCCGGGTACAGCACGTCGTCCAGAAGCTGGAAGGTCAACCCATGGCGGTCCGACAGCCACTCTATGGCGGGGCCCGACCCGCGGGCCACGGCCGCGACGACCACCGGGTCAGCCTGATCGTCGGACTTCTTCATGATGTCGGCGGCGAAGCATTCCGGCGTATCCTCGATGCCCAAAGCCCGTTGATACCGCGTTCCCGCCCCGGGCAGCATGCCCCAGGTCATAGCCGTGGTGCCGCGCGCCTGATCGTCCTGCTCGATGACCAGTACGCCGGCGCCCGCGTCGCGCGCCGCCAACGCGGCGGCCAGGCCGCAAGCGCCCGCGCCGATGACGACGACGTCCGCCTGCCGGACGGGCGCCCCGGCCTCTTCGATGGCCTTTACCGACAATTGCTGCATGGCTAAGACCCGCCCCAGCTCTGGATATCCATGATCCGCCCATGCCGCACATGGAAGCGCTCCACGCTTCCCGCGCCGCGTTGGCGCCTTGCGTAAACCACTGTGCCGTCTTCGGTCAGGGCCTCGTCGAAATCGGCGTAATCGAGATCGCCCAGCCATTCCGGCATGTTGAGCGGATTACGCTCCATGCCGCCGGCATCGGTGCATACGCAGCCTTCGCCAAGATACCGGGCCGCCTGGCCGCGATCGGAACCCGACAGCGCGCGCGAGAACTCGCGTATCACTTCGATGCCGGGTGGCAACGGGGGCCCCGGCACGCGCGATACGCCGCCCCGTGCATAAGCGCTGGCCTTGACTTCGTTCAACATGGTCACAACGCCATCAGGCTTGGCGGCCATGACGCTCAGGACGACGTGCGTCATGCCCTTGAGCAAGCGGGCCTTGGTGGCGTCGTCATAACCTTCGATCACCGTCATTTGAACTACGGGCATGGTTCTATTCTCCTGATTTGAAAGGATGGCGCGAAGACACCTGCTACCGATCGTCGTCCGCGGCGGCGTAGCGCTCGCCAAGCTCAAGCAACTCGGTCGTGCCGATGACGTCGTTGAGCCCGTTGAAGTCGTACATGCGGTCCTTGAACGGCGCATTGGTCTCATGCGTCTTCAGCGAGGCGTAGTAGTCGACGGCCGTCCTGGCGATTGCGCGCACGATGCCGCCCGGGAAAATGATGATGCGAAAACCCAGCGCGCCAAGCTGGCCCGCGTCGTGCATGGGCGTATCGCCGCCTTCGACCATATTGGCCAGCAGCGGCAGGCGCGATCCGAGCCGCGACGAGATGGTTTCCAGTTGGTCCCGCGTACGCGGCGCCTCGACGAACAGGACGTCGGCCCCCGCCTCGGCAAAGCGCTCGGCGCGCTCGAGCGCACGGTCAAAACCCTCCACCGCGATCGCGTCGGTACGCGCGATGATCAGCGTCTCGTCGCTGGCCCTGGCATCAACGGCCGCCTTGATCTTGCCGACCATTTCCGCGCAGGAGATCAGGGATTTGCCGCCAAGATGGCCGCAGCGCTTGGGCAGGCTTTGGTCTTCGATCTGCAGGGCGTTCGCCCCCGCCCGCTCGTACAGCCGGACCGTGCGCTGGACATTCAGCGCATTGCCATGGCCGTTGTCGGCATCGACGATCAGCGGCGTGTCGACGCGATCGCGGATCAAGCCGATGGTCTCGGAGATCTCGGTCATGGTGGTCAGACCGATATCGGATCGGCCCAGGCGGGTGTAGGCGATCCCCGCGCCCGATACGTACAGCGCCTTGAAACCGTGCTGCGTGGCAATCAACGCGGTCAACGGATCGTAGACTCCCGGCGCAAGTACAACCTCGCCGGCCTGCAAGCGTTTTTTCAACGACATTCATGAACTCCTTCAATTAATCAGCCCGCAAACCGCTTGGACACGGCGCGGGCCGGACACTGCGCTACAGGCCCAGGTAGGTGCGGCGCAGGTCCGGGTTGTTGCGCACGGACTCGGCATCGCCCGAAAGCGCGATTTCGCCGTTCTCGATGATGTAGGCACGGTTTGCAAGCTCGAGAGACTGCACGACGTTCTGCTCGACCAGCATGATGGGCAGGCCATCCTGGTTCAGCCTCTGGATCAGGGTGAACATCTCTTCCACCAGCAAAGGAGAAAGACCCAACGAAGGCTCGTCCAGGATGAGGAACAAGGGCTCCGCCATGAGGCCGCGGCCGATGGCGAGCATCTGTTGCTCGCCGCCCGACAAAGTGCCGGCCTTCTGCGAAATACGTTCGCGCAGCCGTGGGAAGATATCGAAGACCCGTTCAAGGTTGCGCTTGCGATTCGCCTTGCCGCGCATATAGCAGCCCAGTTCCAGGTTCTCGAGAATATCGAGATTGGGAAAGATCTTGCGACCTTCAGGGACATGGATCAGGCCCGACGCGACGATATCGCTGCTGGTCCTGGCGAGCGGGCTGCCATTGAAGCGAATGTCGCCCGCATTGGCGCGCATGATGCCCGACAGGACCATATTGAGCGTGGTCTTGCCCACGCCGTTGGATCCGAGCACGGCGACGATCTCGCCCTGGCCAACGTGCATGTCGATGCCGCGCAGCACCTCGACCGCGCCATAGCCGGCCCGCAGGCCCGTGATGTCAAGCATGCTCTTTCTCCTTGTTCGCCGCCAGGCGCGCGGCCGCGCCGTGCCCGAGATACGCCTCGATGACGCGCGGATCCCCCACCACGGAGGCCGGCGTCCCCTCCGCGATCATTTCGCCTTGCGACAGCACATAGACATAATCGCAAAGACTCACCACCGCCTGCATGACGTGCTCGATCATCAGAATAGTGACTCCGCCGTTCCGGATACCTTGTATGACCGGGATGATGTCGCGGATCTCCGACGGATTCAGTCCGGCGAGCACCTCGTCGAGCAGCAGCAGCTGCGGTTCGGTCGCGAGCGCCCGGGCGAGTTCCAGCCGCTTCCGGCCCGCCACCGTCAAGCCCGAGGCAGGACGATCGAGGTCTTTTTCGAGCCCCACCCGCCGCGCGACGTCACGCGCCAACCGTTCGGCATCGGACCGGTCGGCGTGGCGAAGAAACGCACCCACGACGATGTTCTCAAGCGTGGACAGGCCGGCGAAGGGCTGCACGATCTGGAAAGTGCGGGCAATGCCCAGGCCCGCGCGTTGATGCGTAGGCAGGCCGGTGATGTCCTGCCCCTTGTAGAAAATCCCACCCTCGTTCGCCTTCAGGAAGCCCGATGCGACCGAGAAAAGCGTGGTCTTGCCCGCGCCGTTGGGGCCGATCAGCCCGGTGATCGATCCTTCCTTGACTTGCAGCGAGGCGTTCTTGACCGCCGTCAGTCCGCCAAAGCGCATCGTTACATGCCGCACATCGAGCATCATGATTGTTTCTCCAGGACAGGCTCGGCCGCCGACTTGCGCCCCGCGCGCCGGGGCAGCAGGCTGAGCAGGCCTTGCGGCAGGAAGCAAACGGCACCGATCAGCACGCAGCCATAGATGGCCAGGTCGATGCCCGGGATTTCACCGGTAAAGAGCTTGGCGCCCTCGCCCAGCAGATGCAGGGCGAACGTGCCCACCAGCGGGCCGAAGACCGTGCCGAGTCCGCCCACCATCGATGCCAGCAGCACTTCGATGGAGATCTTGGGCCCGAAGACCAGAATCGGATCGATGTACAGGAAATACTGGACATAGAGGCAGCCAGCCGCCGCCGTCATCGCCGCGGAAATCGTGATGGCGCCCAGCTTGGTCCGGAGCACATCTATGCCCAGCGCGCGCGCCGCATCCTCGTTCTCGCGCACCGCGACCAGGCGGGCGCCGAAACGCGAGAGCGATATCCAGCGCATGAGCAGCAGGCCGACCGCCACCATGGCCAGCGCCACCCAGTAATAATGGGTCCGGTCAGAGAACTGGAAGTTTTCCGCGCCGAGTTTGATGGGCAGCAGCCGGCCGGCCGCGCCGCCGGTGAAGGAAGCCGAGTTCGCCAGGACGCGCAAGACCTCGGCGAAAGCCAGGGTGACGAGCGCGAAGTAGGAGCCTCGCAGCCCCGCCCGGAAAGACAGAAAGCCGACGATCCAGCCGACCAGCGCGCCGGCGGCCACGGCCACGACAAAGCCGGTCCAGGCTCCCAGCCCAAGGTTGATCTGCCAGAGGCTGATCACATAGGCCCCCGTTCCGAAGAACGCCGCATGGCCGAAGGAGTTCTGGCCGGCCATGCCGCCCAGGAGATTCCAGCCCTGGGCGCCCAGCGTCACGATCAGGGTATAGATGAGGAAATTGAGGACGACATTGGAGTTGGCCAGCAGCGGCGCGAGAGCCAGCAACGCCACCACGATGAAGATCGAAAGGTAATGCTTGATTTTCATGCTTTTGCTCCGAAAAGGCCTGTCGGACGGAACAGGAGCACGATGATGAAGGTCAGGAAGATGCCGATCTGGCCCAGGCTTTCCCCAAGGAACAAGCCGCTGAGGCTCTCTACCACTCCGATGATGAGGCCGCCCACCATCGCGCCCACGATGGACCCCATGCCGCCCAGGACCACAACGGTAAAGGCAACGAGCACGAAGGCCCCGCCTATGCTGGGGTTGACGTAAAAAGTCGGCAGCAGCAGGCAGGCGGCGATGGCCAGGCAGGCAAAGCCGATGCCGAACGTCACTGCGTAGACATGCTTGACATTGATGCCCACCAGGCTGGCGCCAAGCTTTTCCTTGGACACGGCCCGGATGGCCTTGCCCGTGTCGCTGCGGGCAAGGAAGAACCATAGCAGCACGGCCGTCACGACCGATCCCACCAGGCCGAATACGCGGGCCTGCGAGAAAATGAACGGCCCGATCTCGAAGACATTGAAGGAATAGTCCGTGCTGATGGAGCGGATGTCGGAACGGAAGATCGCCAGCAGCACGTTCTCTATGACAATGGCGATGCCCAGCGTGATCATCAGGATGTTTTCATCCTTGCCGTGGCTGCCGGGCCCGATGACGAAGCGCTGTATGGCGTAGCCGGCCACGAACAGCAAGGGCGTCAGGATCGGGATCTGCAAATAGGGATCGAGGCCGAAAGCCTGGTTCAGGGTCAGCACCCCGAACATCGCAGCGGCCAGCATGGCGCCGTGCGAGAAGTTGATGATATGCAGCACGCCGTAGACCAATGTCAGTCCCAGCGCGACCAAGGCGTAAACGGAGCCGGTCAGCATTCCATTCAATATCGCCTCGACAACAATGTTCATCGAGTACATGAATCACTCTCTATGATGACGTTACAACGCAGCACGGGCGGAGCGCGCTCGCGCGCCCGCCTGGCTGATAAGGTGCCGACCGCTCAGGTCTTGAGCGGATAGTTGGCCTTCGCGTCGGAGAACTCCTCGGGGAAGATCACCTTGATGTCGCCCTTCTGGACCTGGGTCGACACCGGCGCGGCGCCGGTGTTCTGGCCATCGACGAACTTGGTGGGCCCGTACGGCATGACGTGGCCGTCGAAAGTCGACGAAGCCAGCGCCGCGATGACGGCGTCATGCTCGATAGAACCGGCACGCTCGATGGCGTCGGCCAGCAGAAGGATGTCCGAATAGTTGATGGCGATGTTGTAGTTCCATCCCTTGCCCGAGGCCTCCACCTGTTTGCGCAGTTCCTGCGCGGCCGGCTTGCGTGGATCGTGCCAATGGTTGCAGTCCATGATGTTCTCGGCCGCCTCGGGAAATTCCTTGACGAAGCGAAGGTTGGACGCGGCGCCGTTCAGCACCGAGAAGATGCCCTTGGAGCGGACCCGCTGCTGTTGCAGGGTGCGCATCAGCAATACCGTCTCGCCATAGTAGGAGGACGGGATGATCAGGTCGGGCCTGAGCGAGCGGATGCGCAGCGCCACGTTGGACATGTCGCGTGCCGGGGTCGGGTGCGCGATGGAATCCAGGATCTCGAAACCGTGCTTGGGCAGCTCGGTCGCCATCATCTTGGCCAGGCCGGAACCGAACAAGCCGTCTTCATGCACGAGCACGATGGTCTTGGCGGGCTTGCCGGCCGCGTCGTTGATCTTGATGAGGTTTTCAATGGCGGTCTTGGTGCAAAGCGAGAAGCCCGGGCTGAAGCGGAAGGTGTTCTTCAGGCCGCGCTGGATGATCTGGTCGGTGACGCCGACGTCGACGATGTAGGGCAGGTTGTAGCGCGAAGCCGCCTGACTGGCCGCCAGGCAGACGGGGCTGGCAAAGCCGCCGACGATGGCCGCGACGCCTTGCGCGTTCAACTGTTCGACTTCCTGAACGGCGGCCTCCGGATTGGAACGCGCGTCGGCAAAGACCATCTCGAACTTGGCGCCCCCCAGCGCCTTGATGCCTCCCATGGCATTGACTTTGGCGATGCCCAGTTCGGCGCCGGTGCGGCCGAATCCGCCGTCCATAGAGAATGCGCCGGTAACGGGCTGGAGAATGCCGATCTTGATCGCGGGCGGCGTTGTCTGCGCCCGCAGAATTCCCGGCGCAGCCAGCACGGCGGCGCCCGCTGCGCCTGCCTTGATGAAATTGCGCCGATTGATAGAGGTACGTGTCATAGTCATTTTTTATTCCTCGAAGTTGAAATCAAGTGCTGCGTCGTTAAGAAAGATAGTGCTGCAATGCGCCCCAGAACAACCGCCGACAGCAGACCGTTCCCGGAGAGGTAGCCAAATGCCGCCGGGCCGCAGAACCCGCGCGCCGCGCCGCCGCCGGCATACAGGTTCGGCAACGGCTGCCCGTCGGCCTTCAGCACGCGGGCGGAGCTGTCGATCGCCAGCCCGCCTTGCGTATGGAAAAGAGCGCCCGTCACCTTGGCGGCCCGATAAGGCGGCGCCAGGGGAATGTTGCCGGTGAAGTCGCGGCCGTACTCATCAGCGGCTTCGCCGCGCACGCAGGTTTCGACAACGCGCAGCGTGCGCTCCAGCGCCGCCTGCGGCAGCCCCGTCACCGCGGCCAGCTCGGCCACGCTGCCCGCCTGGCGAACGCCGCCCATGGCGACGAGTTCCTTATAGTCCTGGAAGGCGAGCGCCGGCTCCTCGCAGCGGGCATCGTAGATATCCCAGGCCACTTTGCCCGGCTGGCGCAAGACTTCCTGGGCATGTTCGGAATACCCCTGCATTTCGTCGGCGAAACGCTCTGCGTTCTGGTTCACCTGAATGCCGCCCAGGGTGATGACCGCCCAGGTCAGCAAGGACCCGTGCGGCGTGGAAACGGACCCGTGCCCCTGATAAGCACCCAGGTCGCGGGTCTGGGCGCCCAGCGCGACGCCCCAGTCGAGCGCGTCGCCCGTATTCGAAGTGTGGCCGAAATACTCCGCCTCGGCCATCTCGGGAATGTACTGCCGCAGCTTGTCGGGATTTCCGCCAAAACCATTGCAGGCGAGGATCACGGCATCGCAACCCACGATCTCCATGGAGCCGTCGGGCCGGCGGAAACCCACGGCGCTAATCCGCCCTTGCCCATCGGCATACAGGTCTTCGACCGATGCGCTGGTGATGATGTCGACGCCTGCCGATCCGGCGGCCGTGAGCAGCATGCCTTCCAGGTCGGCGCCCGATTGCGAGCGCGGACCATGCATGCGCAGCTGCGAGTGCCCCGGATACCGAAACCCCTCCACAAGGTGCAGGTCGAGCTTTTGGACGTCGATCAGCCAATCCACCGTCGGCCCCGAGGCCTCGGCCACCGCCCGGACGACGACAGGGTCGTTCTGCCCATGCGCCTTGGCTGAAATGTCGGCGGCGAATTGCGCGGCGCTGTCCTCGATGCCTTTCTCGCGCTGCAGCCGGGTGCCGGCGGCCGGAATCAGGCCCGCCGACAACGATGTGCTGCCTGTGGGATGCTCGTCGCGTTCCAGCACCAGGACATCCACGCCCTGCTCGGCCAGCGACAACGCCGCCGTCAGGCCGCAGGCACCGGCGCCTATCACCACCACAGGTACGCTGAACTCGAACTTGGCCTGTTCTGCCGGTTTCACCGCCATCTTGTCATCCTCAATCTTGAATCAGGACATCCCGGGGACACGCGCCCACGGCATTTCCGCGTAATACTGTGCCTCGAACCGCTTGATTTCCTGTTCGTGGCTCAAGGTCAATTCCAGGTCGTCCACGCCCTTCAACAGGCAATCGCGCCAGAAGGGATCGATGGCGAAGTCGTGACGGCCTCCTCCCGGCAAGCTCACCGACAGGTTCTGGAGATCCACGGTGACCATGCGGTCATCGCCTTCGCGCAGCCGCGTTCGCAGCTCGTTGACGACCGCCTCGTCCAGGCGCACCGGCACGATGCCGTTCTTCAGGCAGTTGTTGTAGAAAATATCGCCGAAGCTGGGCGCAATGACCGCCCGGATGCCGAAGTCGGCCAGGGCGTAGACCGCGGCTTCGCGGGACGATCCACAACCGAAATTCACGTCGGCCACAAGAATGGAGGCCTGCCGGAATGGCTCCCGATTGAGGATGAAATCCGCATGCTCGTTGCCATCCGCGTCGAAGCGCAGATCATGAAAGAAGATCCGCCCATAGCCTTTGCTTCGGTCGACCTTCAGGAAGCGTGCGGGGACGATCTGGTCGGTATCGATATTCCGGCCTTCCAGCGGCGCGGCAATACCGGTTTCACATATGAATGCCTGCATGCGGTCAGTCTCCCAATAGCTTTCTGACGTCGGTCAAGCGGCCGGTCACCGCCGCCGCCGCGGCCATGGCGGGGCTGACCAGATGGGTGCGCGCACCCGGCCCCTGCCTTCCCACGAAGTTGCGGTTGGACGTCGATGCGCAGCGCTTGCCCGCAGGCACCACGTCGCCGTTCATGGCCGCGCACATGGAACAGCCGGACTCCAGCCATTGCAGACCGGCGTCAATGAAAATGCGGTCCAGGCCCTCGGCCTCGGCCGCCCTCCTGACCAGCCCCGAGCCCGGCACCACCATGCCGGGCACGACGGCCTTGCGCCCCTTGAGAACCGCTGCTGCCGCGCGCAGGTCTTCAAGCCGGCTGTTGGTACAGGAGCCGATGAACACCGTATCAATGTCCACTTCGTCCAGCCTGGTGCCCGGCACCAGGCCCATGTATTCCTGCGCCGCGGCGGCGGCCGCCCGGCGTTGCGGATCGGCGAACGACTGCGGATCGGGAACCGAAGCGCTGATCGGCAAGGCGTCTTCCGGACTGGTGCCCCAGGTCACCATGGGTTCGATCGCACTGCCGTCGATCTCGATGTCCAGATCGAACACCGCGCCGGCATCGGTAGGCAGGCTGCGCCAATATGCCACCGCCTGGTCCCAGTCCTTCCCGCTGGGCGCATACGGACGCCCCTTCAAGTAGTCGAAGGTGGTGTCGTCAGGCGCGACCATGCCGCAACGGGCACCGGCCTCGATGGACATGTTGCACACCGTCAAGCGCTCTTCGATGGACAGCGCCTCGATGACCGGACCGGCGTACTCGATGGCATAGCCGGTAGCGCCCGCCGAGCCGATGCGCCCGATGATCGCCAGGAT
Source organism: Alcaligenaceae bacterium (assembly GCA_013416435.1). Classification (GTDB taxonomy): domain Bacteria; phylum Pseudomonadota; class Gammaproteobacteria; order Burkholderiales; family Burkholderiaceae_B; genus Parapusillimonas. The sequence continues at coordinate 173,119 of JACCEN010000004.1, forward strand.
GATGTCTTTGGCGCTCACTCCGGGCGCCCGCTTGCCGGTGACGCTGATGCGCATCACCTTGGGCCGGACCTGCCACAGGGTCTGGGTGGCCATCACATGCGCGTTCTCGGACTGCCCGATGCCGAAGGCGATGGCGCCCAGCGCGCCATGCGTCGACGTGTGGCTGTCGCTGCACACGACCGTAAGGCCCGGCAGGGTGATGCCCTGCTCCGGCCCCACCACGTGGACGATGCCCTGGCGCGGATCGGACAGCGGAAAGTTGTTGACGCCGCCCCAGCTCATGTTCTCGTCGAACTGGTCGATCATGCGCGCGATCTCGGGGGTCGCGGCGCCGGCCGAACTGCGCGAGCGGGTCGGCACATAGTGGTCGGGGATGCCGAATACCTGCTTCGGCGAGCGCACCGACAGGCCGCGGCGCCGCAAGTCAGCGAAGGCATGGAAAGAACCTTCGTGGATGATGTCCCGATCGATGTACAGCAGCGACGGGCCGTTTTCGCGCGCAATGATTACATGCCGGTCCCAGATCTTGTCGAACATCGTCCTGGGGACGTTCCCGGTGTGCGGCTCAAGCATGCTCATTTTTCTTGTCCCGCGACGAAAGCGGACAGGATGTCGGCGCCGCCGGCGGCCCAGACCCCGCTGTGCCCAAGGATGTATTCGAGCACTTCGCGTACCTTGCCGATGCGGTAAGGCACGCCGCTGACCCAGGCGTGCAAAGGCAGGCTCATGACGCGTCCGCCGTACTCGGCGGATTCCCGGTACAGGACGTCGAAGCGGTCCTTGATCTGCCGGGCCCATTCGTCTTCGGACTGGTGCAGTTCCAGCATCACCACGCGATCATCGGTCTCGTACGCCATGGGCATCGCATAATGCGTGCCACGCGCGGTCTTCATGGCGTAAGGCAGGTCGTCGTTGGCCCAGTCGCAGGAATACGCCACGCCGTTGGCCGCCAGCAGGTCGGGGGTATCGGCGGACTGCGCCCGCCCTGGCGACAACCAGCCGGTGACTTCTTGCCCAGTGGCTTTACGCAGGGTTTCCAGGGCGCCACGGATGAGCGCGTCTTCTTCGTCGCGCGGCATGCCGGTGTAGTGCACGCTGTCCATGTCCTGGCCGTGCGCGATGATTTCCGCATCGTGCTTCAGAAGCTCTTCGATCAGGCCGGGGTAGCGCTGCGCGATGACGGCATTCAAGGCGATCGAGGAAGGAAGCCTCAAGTCGTCCAGCACTTTGAGTATGCGAAAGATGCCCACCCGGTTTCCATAGTCGCGATTCGTGTAGTGCCGGAAGTCGGGAAAAGGCATGGTCAATCCGCCCGGCGCGCGGAAAGGCTTGCCTTTCATGTCCAGGGGAAACCATTGCAGTATGGGCGTCACCCAAAGGGCGATCCGCGCGCCGCCCGGCCACTGAACCGGCTTGCGCTCGAACAGGTCCGACCAGGCATAGCGTTCGTGGTCCATGCCATGGCGGCGCCAGGGATAGTTCAGGTAATCGTTGCTCAGGGACATGGTGCTATCCTCGTTTCGCGTCGTGGGCCGATATGGCGCTCGCCACCGCGTCATAGTGATGATCGATGTAATGCCTGGCGATCTCGCGCCCCGTGGCCAGCCAGACCTTGTCGTGGCCGGCGATGTAGGCAAGCGCCTCGGCAAAGGCATCGATGCGGTGGGGCTGGCCCACCAGGTAGGGATGCAGGGGCACGCACATGACAGTGCCCGACTCGGCGCCCTCGGCATACAACTGGTCGAACTGGCGCTTGATCATTTCGCCGTAATGGCGCGGCGTGTACTGATTCGTGTTGTAGACGATGGTGTCGTTCATTTCCAGCGAATACGGAATGCTGATCAGCTTGCCGCCGGCCACGTTGATGGGCGTGGGCTGGTCGTCGTGGAACAGATCGCAGGTGTAGAGCACGCCTTCTTCAGCCAGCAGGTCCATCGTCCAGGTGTTGTTGGACAGGGCCGGCGACAGCCAGCCGTCCAGCGACTGGCCCGTCCATTTGGCAATGGTCTCGCGGGAATCCACGATGATCGCGCGTTCCTGTTCAGGCGTCATGCCGTAGGTGTAGCGCGTGTTGTAGATGCCATGCGAGAAAAATTCCCAGCCGCGGTCGGCGCAGGCCTTGATGATTTCCGGATGGTGCTCGCACAAGGCGACGTTCAGCGATACGGACCCGCGGAAACCGGTCTCGTCCATGGCCCGCATCATGCGCTGCCAGCCCGCGCGGTTGCCATAGTCGCGGTGCGAGTAACCCACCACGTCCGGGTTGGGCCGGGGCCAGGGAGCACGGATGGGATTCGGCTCCGGGTTCATTTCGTAGAACTCGATGTTCGGCGCGATCCATACGGCAATCCGCGCGTCGCCGGGCCAGGTGATTTTCGGCCTGCCGCGATAGGGCAGATACCCGTAGAGCCCGGGATCGTTCGTCATGATGCGGCTCATGGTCAGGCCCCCTTGTATTGCTTCAGGTACGCGATCACTTCGGCGACCGGCACGACGTCGGCATACTTGATGGCCATGTCGTACAGGTTCGCAAAGTGGGGCCCTTCATGCTTGTCGGCCACGCATTCCTCGGGAACGCTTACCCGATAGCCGCAGGACAAGGCATCGACGACCGTGGCCCGCACGCAACCCGACGTCGATCCGCCCGTCACGATGACACTGTCGCAACCGTGCCAGGTCATGAGCGAACGCAGATTGGTTTCAAAGAATGCCGACGCCATGCGCTTGTTGATGATGACGTCGCGCACATGGTCGATGCGCAGGCGGTCGTCGAATTCGGACCGGCGCGATCCCAGCTTGATGTTCTGCAGGGAGTCCGGCGTGTCGGTGCGCGTGCCCCACACACCGCAATCTTCGCCCGACTCCATATAACCCACGAAAGTCCAGACGACCGGCAGGCTGTTGGCGCGGAACAAGTCCGCCAGCTCGTTGACGTAGTCCAGCTGCTTGGGATCCGTTTCATAGGCGGTGACGAATTCGCCGACGTTGGTATAGGACTTTTGAAGATCGATATTCACCAGCACGGGCTTGCGGCCAAAACCGAATCGAGGACGCGTCGGCTTCTGCTTGATGCCTTCATACAGTTCACGAGCCGACTTGCTGGACAGTTCCATGGTGATCTCCTGATTTTCTTTGCCGTAAAAGACCTAATGCTATATCATTAGACAAATGCGTCCATACTAGTACATACCCCTAGGGCCCTCCAACGCAACAAGGGAAAAGATGTGGAATGAAAAGAAAAGATAGAAACGCTGTCCATACCCTTGCGCATGGCGAATCGCCTTTGCCGCTCTATCACCGCCTGTACGTCATACTGCGCGAGCGCATCGTGAACGGCGACTACCGTGCCGGCCATGTCCTGCCCTCCGAGGCAGACCTCATGACCAGCTTCGGAGTCAGCCGCATCACCGTCAAGCGCGCGCTGGATGATCTGGCCGCGGAAGGCTTGGTCGAACGCTCGCGCGGCCGGGGAACGACGGTTACCCAGGCGGGTGCGTCGATGCGCGTAGGCAGCCCCATTTCCGCCAGCATCGACGGGCTGCTGACGAGCCTGTCGGTAATCGGCCAGGGCACGTCGGTCGAAATCGACGCTTTCGAATACCAGCCCGCCAACCCTTACGTGGCAGAACAGCTTCGCGTTCCCGTCGGCACCGTGGTCCAGCGCGCGTCGCGGGTCCGCCACCTGAACAGCGAGCCCTTCTCGCACTCGACCAGCTACGTGCTGGAAAGCATAGGACGCAGCTTCACGGCCGACGACATGCTCAACACGCCGCTTATCGACCTGATCCAGCGCTCGGTCACCATTGCTCAGGTGCAGCAGGCCATAACCTGCACGCTGGCCGATAATGTGTCGGCCAGGCTGCTGAAAGTCAGCGTGGGCAGCCCCTTGCTGAAGCTGCGCCGGGTCTTCATCGATACGGATGGCCGGCCCGTCGACTTTGCCGAGATCCTTTATACGCCCGACCGCTTCGAATACAGAATGACCTGGTCGCGCAACGCCAACAACCAGCTTGAAGTGGATACGGAAAACACCGCGATTTCGCTTTGAGGGGTCAGACCCCGCGAGGGGTCTGACCCCTGCACCAACGAAAACTTGGGGTCTGACCCCGTACTGGCAAAAAGTCGGGGTCAGACCCCGTACGGGGTCTGACCCCTATGCTACTATCGGAAACGGCTCTTGCTATCTTGGGGTCAGACCCCATGCGGGGTCTGACCCCGAAGCAATCAAACCATCGTCCATCAGGAGACACACCATGAGCATGTCCATCGATGCCACCGTAAGCACCGCGCTTGCCATCGAAACCGCCAATGCGCACCAGCAGCAGCAAATGACCGTGCTGCGGAAAACGCTCGACATGCAGGCCGATGCCATCACCAACCTGGTCGAATCCGCGGTTCCGCGCCTGGCCACTGTCGGAAACGTGGGAACGGTTCTGCACACCACCGCCTGACTTCAAGGGGTCAGACCCCATGGGGTCTGACCCCAGTCTCATCTGGGCTGCTTGCCGGTGGGGTTGCTCCGGGGGTCAGACCCCGTACGGGGTCTGACCCCAAATACTCCATCAGCAGCCGTGCGGCGGGTGTCAATGAGGCCCCCGACTGAAAGCACACCGCGAATCTCCGTTTCGCCCACGAATCCGATAAATCCACCGCCACGATTCCGCTGGCGCTGTGCCGCGCGGCCAGCACTTCTCTGGGCGCAATGCTCACCCCCAGGCGTGCCTGCACGACCCTCAATGCGGAATCGAAGTTCGACACCGTGACGCGATGGGAAAATGTGCGGCCCAGCAACGCGGCCTGCCTGCGCATGTAACTGACGACCGCGGTCGTGGGCGGAAGGCTCACTTGCTCGTAGTCCAGGACCTCCTCGAAAGCCACCGTCTTGCGGTCCGCAAGCGGATGCCCCTCCGGAACCAGCACGGCCAAGTGATCATGCCGATACGGGACGTGTTCCAGTCCCTGAAAGTCGGCGGCATCCCAGCATATGCCCAGGGATGCGACACCGGCACGCACGCCCTGAACGACCTTTTCGCTGACGGCCTCCTCGAGACTTACGCGTATGTCGTGGTGCGCGGGTATGTGCAGAAAGCCGGCGATGTCGTCCGCCAAAGACTCGGCCATGGCGGACGAGCTGGCCAGTACCTTGATCAGGCCTTTCACTCCCGCTGCATATGCCGACATGTCCCGGTGAATCTGATCGGCGCCCGCCAGAATGGCGCGCGCGTGCTGAAGCAGGGTTTCGCCGGCCGCCGTGGGCTCCACGCCGCGCCGCCGGCGGATCAGCAATGGCACGCCCAAGGCTTCCTCCAGTGCCGCCAGGCGCTTACTGATTGCCGATGGCACCATGCTCGCATCCTCGCTCACCCGCGACATGCTGCGCAGCTCGCATACCGCCACGAACAGCCGCAGCGTCGTGATGTCTATATCCCGCATGATATTCCCATATGGAAAATTACTCGTTCTTTATTAACGAAGCATACCCGATAAAGAATAGCTAGAATCAACAGACTATCGGTCGCTGAGGTTCCGCACATGTCTGTCGTGAAAGAAAAAGTCGCCATCCGGGAAGTCGGCCTGAGGGATGGCTTGCAAAGCATTGCCCAGACCGTGCCCACCGACCGGAAACTGGAGTGGATTGCCGCAGCCCATGCTGCGGGCCTGCGCGAAATCGAAGTGGGCTCGTTCGTTCCGCCGCATCTCCTGCCACAACTCGCGGATACCGCCGAGCTGGTGAAAGCGGCGCGCGCCTTTGACGGCTTGCAAGTCTCGGTACTGATACCCAATCTGAAAGGCGCGGAGCGCGCCATCGACGCCGAAGTCGACTTGATGCTGCTGCCCTTGTCGGCCAGCCGCGAGCACAGCCTTGCCAATCTGCGCAAGACCCCGGACGATGTCGTCCGTGAAGCAGCAAGAATACGCGCGGCGCGGGATGCGGCCGGTTCCCGAGCCTTGATCGAAGGCGGCATCGGAACCGCCTTCGGATGCACACTGCAAGGGCATGTGGCCCAGGACGAAGTGCTGCGCCTGGCCCTGGCGCTGCTGGAGGCCGGCGTCGATCGCATCAGCCTGGCCGACACCGTCGGTTATGCCGATCCGGCGGCTGTGAATGAATTGTTCAGCCGGGTCCAGGCAGCCGTCGGAGATCGCTTGCACGGCGCCCACTTCCATGACACCCGCGGCCTGGGCCTGGCCAATACGCTGGCGGCGCTGCAGGCAGGAGCACGCCGCTTCGACGCCTGCCTGGCAGGAATCGGCGGCTGTCCGCATGCGCCCGGAGCCAGCGGAAACGTCAGCACCGAGGACTTGGCCTTCATGCTGGAAAGCATGGGGCACGACACCGGCATCGACCTTGAGCGCCTGCTGCAAGCGCGCGCCCTTGTTGCCGACCATTTGCGCGACGTACCGCTGCATGGTGCGCTCTGGCGGGCCGGCCTGCCCAGGACCCGCACCGCAGCATGATGCCCGCCAAACAAACCGTAACGGAATTTCCAAGCAGATGATTACCGAAGACACCGTTCCCGCCACGACCCAGGCCGCGCTGCCTCTTTCCGGCCTGCGCGTGCTGGAGTTCACCCACATGGTGATGGGTCCCACTTGCGGGCTCATACTGGCCGACCTGGGCGCCGAGGTGATCAAGATCGAGCCCATAGACGGCGACCGGACCCGGCATCTGCTGGGCGCGGGGGCCGGCTTCTTCCCCATGTTCAATCGCAACAAGAAAAGCATGGCGCTCGACCTGCGCAAGCCGGAAGCGGCCGCCATCGCGCGGCAACTGGGCGAAGGCGCGGACGTGCTCATCGAGAACTTCCGCCCAGGCGTCATGCAAAAGTATGGACTGGACTACGCATCCCTGCGTGCAAAGAACGAAAAAATCATCTATGTCAGCCACAAGGGTTTTCTGCCCGGTCCTTATGAAAACCGCACGGCCCTGGACGAGGTCGTGCAGATGATGGGCGGACTCGCCTACATGACGGGAAGGCCGGGCGATCCCCTGCGGGCGGGGAGCAGCGTGAACGACATCATGGGCGGCATGTTCGGTGCGATAGGCGTGATGGCGGCGCTGATCAGCCGCGGCATCACCGGAAAGGGCCAGGAGGTCCAGTCGGCCCTGTTTGAAAACAATGTGTTCCTGGTGGGCCAGCACATGCTTCAGTACATGCTGACGGGCCAGGCCGCCGCCCCCATGCCGGAACGCATCTCCGCCTGGGCTTTGTACGATGTTTTCACGGTCAAGGACGGCGAACAGATTTTCCTGGCGGCGGTCAGCGACAGCCAGTGGAACACCTTCTGCGACGCCTTCGGCTTCGATGACCTGAAGCGCCGCGAGGACCTCGCCACCAACAACCTGCGCGTGCAGATGCGCCCGACCCTGCTGGCCGACCTGCGCGAACGCCTGGCCGGCTACAGCGCTCAGACCCTCGCCGAGACCTTCGAGGCACAAGGCCTGCCCTTTGCCCCCATCGCGCGTCCCGAAGACCTGTTCGATGACCCGCACCTGAATGCCACCGGTGGGCTTGCCGACATCCGGGTGCCCGACGGCGCCATGGCCGGGCAGGACACGCGCGTTCCTCTGCTGCCGCTGGTGCTCGCCGGAAAGCGCCTGGGCGTGCGGAACTCCCCTCCTCAATTGGGCGAACACAGCGACAGCCTGCTGCAGGATCTCGGTTACGGCGCAGCTGATATCCAGGCGCTCAGAACAGCCGGCGCCATTCAATAAATCACGAAGGCAAGACCTTATATACACAAGGAGACATGCATGAACAATTTTTCACCGACCCGCCGCCATGTATTGGCCGGCCTGGGCGCCGCCGCGGTGGCGTTGCCCTTTGGCGGCCGCGCCCAAAGCGATCGCCCCGTCACATTGATCTTGCCGGTGAGCGTCGGGTCCGGCGTGGACACCATTACGCGCTCGGCCTCCGAAGCGCTCGCCCATGCGCTTGGCCAAACGGTCGTCGTCGACAACCGGCCGGGCGCCGGCGGCATCATCGGCACCAGCGCCATCGTCAAGTCCGAGCCGAACGGGTTCACCATCGGCATGGTTTCCAACAATCACGTCGTCTACCCCAGCGTGTACAAGTCGGTACCCTTCGATCCCATCGCGGACATCACCCCCATCTCGGTCGTAGGGTCCACACCCTTCATGCTGGTCGTGAACCCGAACACCATCAAGGCGCGCAACATCCAGGAACTGGTGAGCGAACTGAAAGCCAGTCCCGACAAATACACCTATGCGTCGTCGGGAAATGGAACGATTCTGCACCTGGCCGTCGAAATGTTCGTGCATCAGGCCGGCGCCTCGGCTCGCCATATTCCGTATCGCGGCGTCGCGCCCATGATGACCGATCTGATCGGCGGCCAAGTGGATTTCGGCGTCCTGTCGCTGCCGTCCGTAAAGAAGCAGGTGGAAAGCGGGGCATTGCTTGCCCTGGGCGCCTGCGGCGCAAAACGCATGGCAAGCATGCCCGACCTTCCCACCATCGCCGAACAGGGCGTCGCCGAGTATGAATGCGACGGATGGTTTGCCGCCGTGGGGCCGGCGGGCCTGTCCGACAAGGACGTGCAGCGTTTTCATCAAGCGCTGAAAACGGCGTTCAACGCCCCTGCCGTGCAGGTCAGCATGAAGGCCCAGGGCAACAATATCGTCAACATGCCGCCCAAAGAAACCGCCGCCTTCTTCCGTTCGGAAATGGCAAAGTACGCCGCCGTCGTGAAGGCGTCCGGACTGCAACCGGTGTAGGGGTCAGACCCCGCATGGGGTCTGACCCCAAGGCCTTCGCAGCAGGGTCAGACCCCAGGTCATCCATTGCGGGGGGTCAGACCCCGTACGGGGTCTGACCCCTCACACCCGCTGATAGCCCGTCTTTCCGCCGAACAGCTTTTCCCGCTGGGACCAGTCATGCGTCTGTTCCCACAGGCGCAGGACGTCCATTGCTTCGGCACGGAACTGGGCATCCTGCTGAGGAGTCGATATCTGCACGCCCAGCTCCAGCCTGTGTCCGGATGGATCGAAGAAGTAGATGGACAGCAGGAAATCGTCGTGGTTGACCGGGCCAATGACCGGAATGCCCTTGGCCTCGAGATCCGCCTTGGCCTTCAGCAAGGTATCCTCGTCCTTGACGCGGAAAGCGAAATGCTGGACCCAGCCCGGCGTTTCCGCGTCGCGTCCGGACGGCTCGCCCTTGTCGCGGGGGAGCTCGAAGAAAGCGATGCAGCTGCCGTCCTCCATTTCAAAAAAAATGTGGACATGAGGGCTGTAAGCCCCCGTGGACGGCACGTGGTCTTCACCCATTGCATGGATGAACTTCAGTCCCAGCACCTTGGTATAGAAGTCAACGGTCTCGCGGGCATCCTTGCAGCGGAATGCAGCGTGATGCAGGCCTTTGCACAGCATGGCGGTCTCCTGTCAGTGATCGAGCGCAGCGAAAGTCTGCTGAATCCGTCCGAAGACGGAATTGCCTTCCCGATCGAAATGTTCAATACGGACTTCATCCCCGAAGCGCAGCAGCGGCGTCGTGGCGGAGCCCGAGTTCAAGGTTTCGAGGGCGCGGATCTCACCGATGCAACCGCAGCCGGCGCTCTCGTCTTCGTTCGACACCGTGCCCAGTCCCACCAGGCTGCCCGGTTCGAAAGGACGGGTCTGGGCAACGTGGGCGATCAAGTCGCCATAATGGAAGGGAGTGTCGATACCGGTTTCGATATTGCCCACCTGTTTGCCCCTCACCCAGCACTTCATAGTGCCGGCCACCAGCTTGCCGTCCCACAGGTCGCCAAGCTCGTCGGGTGTCACGGCAATGGGTCCCATGCTGGACGCCGGCTTGCCCGTCAGGAAGCCAAAGGTGCGCTTCAGCTCGGCCGGGATCAAGGACCGCAGCGAAATATCGTTCATCAAGACGAAAAGCTTGATGTGCCGGCTTGCGTCTTCGCGATCGACGCCCACCGGCACATCGTCGGTCACCGCGAAGATCTCGGCTTCGAAATCGATGCCCAGGTCATCGGAAGGAAGCTTCACCGTCTCGTTCCAGGCCATGAAGCCGTGCGATATTCCTTGGTACACCAAGGGTTTCTCGTAGAAATCGTCGGGTATGGCCTCGCCTCGCGCGGCACGGTTGCGCTTGATATGGCTGGCGTAGGCCGCGCCGTCCAGGAATTGGTATGCGCGCGGCAGGGGCGCCGCCAGTGCGTCGAGATCGAGCGGAAACTGCCCGTCGACATCGCCCGCATTGAGCTGGCCGTATAAGCGTTGGAGCGCAGGAGACACCTGGGCCCAGTTATCGAGCGCGTACTGCATGGTGGGCGCTACCGCCCCGGCCTTCACTGCCTTGCCCAGGTCGCGGCTGACGACGGCCAACATGCCGTCCCGACCCGAACGTAAAGATGCGAGCTTCATAGTACCTTCTTCCTACTCGTTGTTGCTGTTTCACTGCTGAGGGATCTGGGCTTGCTGCACGACCTGCTTCCACTGGACGATGTTGTCGCGAATCATGTCGCGCATGCCGTCGGGCGAGCTGTAGTAAGGTTCGCTTCCCATATCGTTGAGCTTCTTCCTGACGCCGGGATCCTTCAGGATGTCGTCCAAAGTGGCGTTCAGCTTGCCGATCACGTCGGCCGGCGTTCCGGCGGGCGCCGCCAGCCCCAGCCACGACATCACCTCGAAGCCGGGCAAGGCCTTATTGGCCGGAGGCACGTCGGGCAACAAGGGCCAGGGCTCGCTGCTGGTCACCGCCAGGGCGCGCAGTTTTCCTGCCTGGATTTGCGGGCCCGCCACGGTCGCCGTGTCGACAAGGACGTCGACGTCGCCGGCGATCACCGATACGACGGGCGCGCCGCCGCCCCGGTATGGGATATGCAACATGGGTGCCTTGGCGGTGGACGCCAGCAGTTCGCCCGTCAGGTGCTGGGTGGAACCGACGCCTACCGACGAAAAACTCACGCCGTCGGATTTCCCACGCGCTGTCTCCAGCAACTGGGCCAGCGTCTTGGCGGGATTATCGGCGCTGACGGCCACGACGAAAGGAAATTGCGTGACCGTGGAGATCATGGAGAAGTCGGCCACGGGATCGTAGGGAACCGACTTGCGGACCGCGGCCGATGCGGTATGCCCACCGGTCAGCATGATCAGTGTGTAGCCGTCGGCGGGCGCCTTGGCGACATGGCCGGACGCAATGGTGCCGCCGGCGCCCGGTCCGGGATTCCACCACGAAAGGTTGCTTGAGACGGCCTTCGAGCTCTGCCGCGACGAGCCGCGCGACCGAATCGGCGTTGCCGCCGGCACCGAAGCCGTGGATCAGCGTAACGGGTTTTTCGGGATAGGCGGCAGTGGCAGCGCCGCTTGCGAAAGCCATGGCCAGGCCGGCCAGCAGTGCTTTGAAATTGAATTCCATCGGGGTCTCCTTGATTCTTGTGAGCGTCAAGGACAGACTATAGAGAGCCCCGCGCCGGATGCGCCACAGTTTTCCACTAAATGGAAATGATCTGTGCGCAAAACTCAAGCTGCGGCGTTCAGCGCCTTGCGTATCGCCCTTGCCCGGGTCTGCAGGATGGACGCCAGGGACTGTATGCGGGCCGGGCCCATGCGCCCGTCGATGGCGGCCACGCTGATCGCGGCGATGGGCTGGTCCAGAGAATCGAACAAGGGTACGCCCACGGCGGACACACCAGGATTGACCTGGTTCCGGATGAAGGCATAGCCCTCCTTCCTGCAGCGCGCGACCGCTTTGTGCAAATCGATTTCAAGGCGGCTTCCGCCTTTGGCCGGAACATCGGTGGCCAAGCTGGCGATCAGGGCTTCGCGCTCTTCCTCGGGCAGAAAGGCCAGCATTGCCAAGCCGCCCGCGCCCAGGCCCAGCGGCCGCCTGCTGCCGACCTCCAGCGTCAGTACGCGAACGGGCGATGGCCCTTCGTAGCGGTCCAGGCAGACCGCGTCCGCGCCGCTGCGCACGGTCAGATACACGGTGTCGCCGACCTCTTCGGCAAGGGAAAGCAAGTAACGGCGGCAGGGCTCGCGCAGATCGAAGGACATCGAGGCCGCCACGCCCAGCTCGAAGGCCAGCGGGCCAAGCATATAGCGCTTGTTGGACTCGTTCTGCACCACCATCCGCTGCTGTATCAGCCGCTGCAACAGACGATGCACGGTGGAATAAGGCAGGCCGGTGTCCGAAGCGAGCCGGGTAAGCGGCAGCCCCCTGCGTCCCGCAGTGGCCATATGCTTCATCAATTGCACCGCCCTTTCTATCGTTCCAACGTCGCCTTGCGTCGCTTTACCTCCCATGACGGCTCCTGTGATGCGCCGACTTTGGGCGCCGGATGGCATTATAGGCGCGGCGCGAGCTGCGGGAAGAGTAATTCCATTTGGTGGAAAATGTGGCTGGTCAGGGGGTCAGACCCCGTACGGGGTCTGACCCCGGACAACCTTATCATTGTTATGAAAAAGGGTCAGACCCCATGCGGGGTCTGACCCTCGACCAACCCGACCGCCTCGGAAAAGGGGTCAGACCCATGGGGTCTGACCCCGAATCAGCTCAGCTCAGCCAGCAACAGCCGCCAGAACTCCAGTCTTTTTTCCAGTGTCGAGACGAGGATATGCTCGTTCAAGGTGTGGGCGCCATCGCCATCCGCGCCAACGCCGTCGATGGTGGGGATGCCCAGGGCGGCGGTGAAATTGGCATCGCTGCCGCCTCCGGTCATGGGGGCCTCTTCGAGTTCGAATCCGGCCCGGCGCGCGCAATCCTGAGCGACGGCCAGCAATTTCGCCGTTCCTTCGCTACGCGTCATGGGCGGGCGATTGAGTTCCGCCTTGACGGCCAGTTCGACGTCGGGGTCGACGGCCTTCAGCGCATTGATGCGCGACAGGATGAATTCGGCGGCTTCCCGATCGGGCACCCGGAAATCGACGACCGCCCTGCACTCGGCCGGGACCACGTTGGTGGCGGTGCCGCCTTTCAGTGTGCCGACGCTGACGGTGATGCCTCGTGCATAGTCGGTCATGGCTTCGAGCGCTAGGACCTGGTGCGCCATCTCCTTGATCGCGCTCCGTCCTTTTTCGTGTGCGACGCCGGCATGCGACGGCCGGCCGCGCGCGGTAAGGGTGGCCATTCCCGTGCCTTTGCGCGCGGTCACGCATCGTCCGCCGTCGGCCCTTGCCGGTTCAGTCACCAGCACGCAGCGCGCACGCGCTGCGTAATGTTCGATGCTGGCCCGCGAGGCGTGGCTGCCGGTCTCCTCGTCGGGCGAAAACAAGTAATCGACGGGCAGCGCCGTGCCGCCGTTTGCGGTCGCCTGCCCCATGGCGGCCAGCGCCAGGTAAGCGCCGGCCTTCATGTCGTACGTGCCCGGGCCGTACAGGCGGTCGCCCTCTTGCCGGACCGGGTTTTCAAGCAGCGTGCCGACGGGATGGACGGTATCGAGGTGCGCGAGAATCAGTATGCCCGGTCGATCATCCCCGGTCTTGCGATTACTGACGCACAGCAAGGGCCCCACGTCGCCGGCCAGCGGCTCGATGCTCGCGCTCAGGCCCAGCTTGCGCGCTTGCTCCCCGGCCATTTGCATCATCTGCCCGACCCGCCCCGGGTCGTGTGTCGGCGATTCCAGCCGCACCCATTCCTCGATGCCTGCGACGAGGCTTTCCGTGGTTTCCCTGTTCATTGCACCTTCCATGTGAATGTTAGACAAGAGGCTGAAGCCGGACGCGCGGCGCCATGCGCAACCCATTCTACCTGCCCGCTCCGCGACACATGGCGCCAGGAAGTCCAGGTTGCATTACACTCATATCAAATAAACTGAAGGATGGAAGAGGCGCCATGGCCTTCACGACGGAAAACGTCAAGGTATTTCTTGCTGTGCTGGACACCGGCAGCTTCTCAGCCGCCGCCCGGCGGCTGGGCCGTGTACCGTCCGCGGTCAGCATGATGATCGCTCAGCTCGAGGCGGAACTCGACCTCGCCTTGTTCGACCGCTCAGGCCGCGAACCCCGGCCAACCAGCGCCGCACTTGCTCTGGAACCCCAGGCGCGACAGCTTGCGGGCCAGCTGCGCCAATTGCAGACCCATGCGCTCGCCCTGCACAAGGGCCTGGAAAGCCGCTTGACGCTGGCCATCGCGCCCGAGCTGCTGTCCGCCCCCTGGAATGATCCCCTGGTCCTGCTTTCCAATGAATTCCCATCGCTCGAGGTCGAAGTGCTCTCGGCACCGCAGGCCGACGCGCTGCGCATGCTCGAGCAGGACAGCGCCCAGCTGGCCATCGTGTTCGAGCGTCCCGCCACCAACGAGCATGAGGCCTTTCAGGAATTCAGCAGCGAAATCCTGGTCGCCGTCATCGCCCCCGATCATCCCGCGTTCTCGAACGGCCGCAGCATGCTACGCCAGGAGGAATTGCTCGATATCCGGCAAATCGTCGTGGCCGGCCGGGATGCCGACGAAACCGATCCCCGCGTCGTTGTGGCGCGGCAGATATGGAGAACCGACAATTACCTGGCCACGCTGAGCCTGGTACGGTCGGGACTGGGCTGGGCCTACCTGCCGCGCTCCCTGGTGCAGCCGCTCACCCAGAGCGGAACGCTGGTCGAGATCACTTTCGAGAACATCAGCAATCAGCTACAGCTGTGGGTGGATGTCGTCTGGTTGCGGGATCGACCGCTGGGGCTGGGCGCGCGCCGCTTCATCGAGCTGGTCCGGCAGGTACGGGGCCCGCGCCAGATTGGCGATTAGGGCCTGCATCAACGAGGACCTAGGCCGCCTGCCGCGCCTCGGACGTGGACGGGCCGGCCTTCGTCGGGGAGGACTGCTGCATGGCCGATGCAGGCAGCCCAAACACCTTGTCGAAAATCAGGCTGAACACGAAGGTATAGACCAGGAAAAATACGATGAAGCCCAGATCCAGCACGAATGCTTCCCACCAGGATACATTCAGCCACCATGCGAAAAAAGGCACGAACGCCACGATGAGGCCGCCTTCGAAGCCGATGGCGTGCGCCACGCGGCGCTTCACGCTACGGCCCTTGATCGTCTGGCGGGATTCCCAGTGCTCGAAAAGCGCATTCCAGACAAGATTCCAGACCACTGCAATCAAGGATGCGGCAACGGCCGCGACGCCTGCATGGCCCGGTGCATGCCCGAGCATCGCCAGCGCGACGCTGGTCAGGATGACGGCGATGAGCTCATAAAGCGATACATAAACCACCTTGCGTTTGACGCCCTGCATGGTGAGACTCCATAAATACTTTGATTGAACCGGAAGAAATATACCGCCGGCTCAGCCTCGAAAAAAGTCAGCTTCTATCAGTTTTTCTGATATGTTGACCGTACCACGGGTTTATCCCCAATTGAGCTCCTTCCGGAATCCGGCTACGCTCTTGCTCGTCCATATAAAGATCATGCAGAAGAGTCCGGCCATCCATGCCGGCGCCGACGGAGCAACCGCCCCGGAAACTCTCAGGCCACAGGACTGCAACGGTCAGGACAATCTGGAGAGCGGCGCATTGGGCGCCCACCGAAGGGGAACCCGGCAAGGGTGAAACTCTCAGGTAAACGGACAGATGGGGCGTCGCCGTCATTCGGCGGCGACCACATCTATCTGGAGCTCTCATGCACCATATCGCCATCATCGGGGCCGGCATCAGCGGCGTCACGTCCGCCTACGCCCTTGCCAAGCAAGGCCATGCGGTTACCGTCATCGATCGCCTGCGCTATTGCGCCATGGAAACGTCGTATGCCAACGGCGGCCAACTATCGGCCTGCAACGCAGAAGTCTGGAACAGTACCTCGACCGTTCTAAAAGGAATGCGCTGGATGCTGCGCCGGGATGCCCCGCTGCTCGTCAACCCATCCCCAAGCTGGCACAAGTATTCATGGATGGCGGAGTTCGTCCGCCATATCGGCAATTACCGAGAGAACACGCTGCGTACGACACGGCTCGCCATCGAAGCACGCCGGCATCTGTACAAGATGGCGGAAGACGAAGGCATAGATTTCGACCTGGAAACACGTGGCATCCTGCATGTGTTCCACGATCGGAAAAGCTTCGAAGCCGGGCGGCGGGTCAATGCGCTACTGCGCGAGGGCGGGCTCGAACGCCACGAAGTCACACCCGCCGAGGCGCGCGACATCGAACCCACGCTGACCACCGAATGCTATGGGGGCTTTTACACGCCCTCCGACGCCACGGGCGACATACACAAATTCACGCGCGGATTGGCGCAGGCGTGCGAGCGCAAGGGCGTGCGCTTCCTGATGGACACGGAAGTCACCGATATCTCCGCCCTGGAGCAACAAGGCCATCGACTGACCATCAAGCAGGCTCAGGCATCCACCGAGCACCTGGACGCCGATGCCGTCATCGTCTGCGCCGGCACGGCCAGCCGGCGATTCGCCTCGATGCTGGGCGACCGTGTGAATATCTATCCGGTAAAGGGGTATTCCATCACGGTCAACCTTGAAGACGAGCAAAGCATCGCGGGGGCTCCCTGGGTCAGCCTGCTGGACGAAGAAGCCAAGATCGTGACCAGCCGCCTGGGGCGCAATCGTTTCCGGGTAGCGGGCACGGCGGAATTCAACGGCTACAACAAGGACATCCGCGCCGACCGGATACTGCCCCTGAGCAATTGGGTCCACCGCCATTTTCCGCAGGTCGACACTTCACGCGTCATTCCGTGGACGGGACTGCGGCCCATGATGCCCGACATGATGCCGCGGGTGAAGGCGGGGAGAAAGCCCGGGGTCTTCTACAATACGGGCCATGGGCACCTGGGCTGGACACTGTCGCCGATCACGGCGCAGATGCTGGTCGACGAGATCGCCCGCAGCGGCGCCAAGACCCAGGTCGCCGTGGCGGCCTGAACCGATGGAATATTTTATTTTGTAAGCTGTCCCGCTCACGGAAAATGGCGTAGTAAACTCTGCGCTCCACTTTCCGTGCCGAACACCATCATGCTCGATGAGCGCTTTTCCATTGCGCAGCTTTCGCGCCTATCGCCGCGAGGCAAATCGGCGGCCAACGACGACACACACACCAATCCCTGCCTCAGCTGCGGAGCATGCTGCGCACACTTCAGGGTTTCCTTCTATTGCGGGGAAATCGCCGTTGAGCGTGGCGGCATGGTCCCTCCCGAACTGGTCACGCAAGTGGGACCCCTGCGCGCCTGCATGAAAGGCACGGAATATGGCGGCAAGCGCTGCATCGCGTTGCGAGGGGAGCTTGGCCAGGACGGAATCCATTGCGCCATCTACGAGCAGCGTCCTTCGCCGTGCCGTGAATTTCCGGCCTGGCAGGAAGATGGTTCTCCCAACCCGGACTGCCAGCGCGTCCGCATGAAGATCGGCCTGCCCCCGCTGCCGGCCATCACAAAAGACGACGACCTCGACCCGGGAAACACGCCGCCCCGCCGTGGAGACGTCGCTGCCTGATCTGCCCTGGGGTCAGACCCGATGCGGGGTCTGACCCCAAATCAACGAACAAGCGGCAGGTCCCATTTTCGGCCCGGGGGTCAGACCCCGTACGGGGGTCTGACCCCAAAATCAATGAACAAGCGGCAGCTTCAATGAACAAGCTGCAGCTCCCATTTTCGGCCCGAGGTCAGACCCCGAATGGGGTCTGACCCCCGGCTCAACGCTCCCAGGACGCCTCGGCCAGCACGGCCAGCGGCCCGGCCTTCCGGATGGGTGCGACGTGCTCGGGGTGTTTCACATACAAGGCGCCTGCGAAGGCCAGGGCATTGACCGACACGTTGTGGGAATGCTCTTGCTTGCGTGGCACCAGGAGCATCCAGCCGTTCTGAACCAGCATGTTGCAAGGCGGCATCAGCCCTTCTTCGTCGGGCTCCAGGCCCAGCTTCGCGCACGCACGGCCGTAAGCGCCGGACATGCTGGCCGCAGACGCATCGACATCCGCCGACCGCTGTGCCAGCACGCGGGCGAACACATGCCTGACCGGCAGGACGGCATGTTCTTCGAGCGCCGACTCGGGCGCGTCCGCCGACAGATGGGCGATCAGGGGATCCAGGCTGGCATTGCCGGGCGCCGCCGGCAGCCATTGCACATGCTTATGCCGCTGGCTGGCGCCCGCCGGCCCGCCGCCATTGTAGAAGCCCAGTCCTCCGGATTCCGACAACAGGCTGGCCAGCACCCAGAAGTCCTCGTAAGCGAGCGGCTGCCGCTGCTCCGCGAATTCCCGACGCGCCAGGACGAGATGGCGATCGCATACCGGGAATTTATTCAGGATGGCCACGTGGTGATCGCCGAAGGGGCCGACTGTCAATGCCGGCTCGGGCGAAAGAAAGGGATTGAAGTCGGGATCACGCGGGCCGCCCGGCATGGCTGGCTTGGCTACGTCCTTCGCGGCCAGCGAAGACAGCCACCGGACGATGAAAGGCAGGCCGCCGTCGATGATCTCGACTTGTTCGGCCTGGATGGGCTGCAAGGCGCCCGATGCCAGCGCATCGGCCGCGCGTTCATCAACGGCCTTCATGAATGCGGTCGTCATGCTTTCCCCCTATTGCTGAATGCTCATCCGGGCATTGTAAAGGGTCAGCCCCTGCACCCGCGCCGCCGGGGTCAGACCCCGTGCGGGGTCTGACCCCAATGCAACGGATCGAGGGTCCGATTCTGCTGCGGCCGGCCGGGGGTCAGACCCCTTTGGGGTCTGACCCCTAAACGAATTTCCCGGCCTGGAAATCGGAAAAGGCGTCCATCAGCTCTTGCTTGGTGTTCATCACGAACGGGCCATATTGCGCAATGGGCTCGTTCAAGGGCTTTCCTGCGATCAGCAGGACGCGCGCGGGGCCTTGCGCCTTGATGATGACGCCGTCCGCCGCATCGTTGGCGAGTATGGCCATCTGATGCAGCGCTACCGGTTTGCCGGCCACCTCGACCGCGCCCCGGTAGACATAGACGAAAGCGTTGGCCTCAGGCGCGATGGACTGACGGAACTCGCCCGCAGCATCGAAATGGATGTCCAGGTATAGCGGTTCCGTCACTTCGCGCTGCATGGCGCCCTGTATGCCATGGCTGGCCCCCGCGATGATGCGCGCCTTCACGCCCTGAGCAGGGACGACCTCCGGGATGGTCTCGCTTTGGATGTCCTTGTACCAGGGCTCGGCCATCTTGTTATAGGACGGCAAGTTCAGCCATAGCTGAAACCCTTCCATGCTGCCCTCTTCCTGCTCGGGCAGCTCCGAATGCACGACACCCCGGCCGGCGGTCATCCATTGGACGCCGCCGTTCTGAAGCAAGCCTTCGTTGCCCGCGCTGTCGCGATGGCGCATGCGCCCCGCAATCATATAGGTGATGGTTTCAAAACCCCGGTGGGGATGGTTGGGAAATCCCCCGATGTAGTCGTCCGGATTGTCGGTGCCGAAATTGTCGAGCATCAGGAAGGGGTCCAACCTTGTTTGCAGATCCTGGGTCAGGACGCGGGTCAGCTTGACCCCGGCGCCGTCTGACGTGGCCTGGCCGCGCAACGTACGCTCGACGGAACGGGATCGCGACACGGTTTCTTGCAGGGTTGGAATGGAAGCGACGGTATTCATGGTGTCCTCCAGCGAATGGGATGGGTGGCCGCCGCTATCGGAGACGGCCTCGAGAACGATGAATTCATTATAGGTAGCTTCAAATTTGCCGATAAGCCGTTAAATATGAAAGTCATCGTTCCAAAACCGTTACCAATCTCTTTATGACTTGTCATATATAGACTTTTTTCTGTCACAATCCGGCATTCATCATGACCGCGGAGTGCGCTCCAAGAGATCTTATGGCAGAAATATCAATAGACGGCGTCAGCAAACGTTACGGCGACGTCACGATCATCGATCGTCTCAGCCTGAACGTCAGGCACGGAGAGTTCTTCACCCTGCTCGGCCCCAGCGGCTGCGGAAAGACGACTCTGCTGCGCATGATCGCCGGCTTCATCGTCCCTGACGAAGGCCGCCTTTTCCTTGACAAGCAGGACATTACGCGGCTGCCCGCGCACAAGCGCGAAACCGGCATGGTCTTCCAGGACTACGCCTTGTTTCCCGACAAAACCGTCTACGACAACGTGGCCTATGGCTTGCGGGTACGGAAGCTTTCCAGCCAGGCGATCGCCGGGAAAGTAGGCGACATCCTGGCGCGTGTCGAGCTCGGGCACCTGGCCAAGCGTTATCCGGGCGAGCTTTCCGGCGGGCAGCGCCAGCGCGTGGCGCTGGCTCGGGCACTGGTCATTGAACCCCGCGTCCTGCTCATGGACGAACCCTTGTCCAACCTGGATGCGAAACTGCGCATCCAGATGCGTGACGTCATCCGCCAGCTGCAGCAAGAGTCGAACATCACGGCCATTTTCGTGACGCACGACCAGGAAGAGGCATTGTCGATGTCGGACCGCATCGCGCTGTTGCGCAGCGGCAGGATAGACCAGCTGGATACGCCCGAAGGCCTGTATGCGGCTCCGGTCACTGCCTACGCGGCCGACTTCATCGGCGCGGCAAACCTGATCGACGTGCAGGGCCAGCAAGAGGCAAACGGACACACCCTGGTTTCCATCGCCGGCGGCCGAGTCGCCGTTCCCGGCGCATCGTGCAGCGATGCCTGCCAATTGGCGGCGCGGCCCGAGCACATCGGCGTCCACACCGACGCTGCGGACACGCGCGTTCCTGCACAGGTGATCCACCGGCGCTATCTCGGCTTCAAGGCAACCTATGCCCTGCGCCTCGCGGACGGCAAGGTCATCAACGCCGACCTGCCGGCTGCCGGCGACCCGATCCATAGCCCGGGAAGCCCGGTATTCCTGAGCTTCAGTCCCGATTGCCGCCTGGTGCGCGCCTAGGTCCTGATCGAAATCATGTCAACCCAATCTTCCAAACAACGCTTCTCGCCCTGGTTCCTGCCCGCGCTGCTCTGCCTGCTGGTCTTGGTCGCCCTGGTCTTGTGGCCGCTCGCGGCGCTGTTCCATCAGAGCGTGGTGGATCCGAAGACCGGCGCACTCAGCCTTCATGGCTTCCAGGCTTTCTTCGACAGCCCGCGCTACGTAAGAGCCTTCTTCAATACCGTCATCCTGGGCACCGTCTCGACCCTGGGCTGCCTGCTGCTGGGCGCGCCGCTGGCCTACATCGTGGCGCGCTACGAATTTCCAGGCAAGACCGTCGTCGCCTTGCTTCCGCTCGCCACCATCATCCTGCCCGACATCGTGGTGTCGCAAGCCTGGCTGATGCTGCTAGGCAACAACGGCATCGCGCGCCATGCGCTTGAAAGCATAGGCATCGACCTGCCCTCGTTCTACGGCTGGTTCGGCATGACCTATACGCTGATCCTGAATGACTATACCTACGTCTATATCGGGATGCTTGCCGCGCTGAAAGCCATCGACGGCACAATAGAGGAAGCCGCCGTCAATCTGGGCGCCAGCAACCTGCGCCGCGCACTGACCGTGACCTTGCCGGTGCTCGCCCCGGCCCTGCTGGTCAACGCCATGATCGTGTTCACTCTGGCGGTCGACAACTTCTCTATCCCGATGATCCTGGGCGGCCGAGTCGACGTGCTTTCGTCGCTTACCTACACGACCTTTCTTTCCGAAATGGGCGGCAACCCGACCATGCAGAGCGTGCTCGCCGTCGTTTCCGTGGTGCTGGTGGGTTTCGTGCTGTTCATCCAGAAACGCGTGGTCGAGCGCAAGACCTATCAGATGCAGCAGGGCCGCGCGCCGCTGGCGGTGCGCACCAGCGGCCTGGCCGCCGCCGCGCTCACCGCTTGGGCCGTGCTGTTCGTGGCCTTCACCATGATTCCGGCCCTTACCGTGATTGTCGGCGCGTTCACCAAGGCAAGCGGGCCGGTCATGCAGTACGGCACGTTCACGCTCGAAAACATGGAGCGCGCATTGCGCAGCGCGCCCGAGCCCATCCTGAATTCCCTCATGCTCGCCAGCGTGGCGGCAGTGGCCGGCACCTGCTTTGCCACCATCACCAGCTATCTGATCGTCAAGAAGCGCATGTGGGTGGTGTCCACCCTGGACTATGTCGTCATGCTGCCGCTGGCGATCTCGGGCACGGTGCTGGGCATCGCCCTGATACACACCTACAACAGCGGCATGGTCATCCTGACCGGCACCTGGGTCATCATGGCGGCCGCCTACTTCGTGCGCAAAGTGCCGTTCTCCATCCGGTCGGCCTCCGCTTCCCTGTACAGCATTCCCGATTCCATCGAAGAAGCTTCGATCAACCTGGGCGTGTCGCCCATCGCCAGTTTTTTCAAGGTGGTCCTGCCGGTGATGAAGCCGGCCATCCTGGGCGCGGCGATCCTGATGTGGGTGACCTCGCTCGCCGAGATCTCGGCCACCATCGTTCTTTACTACGGCGGCATGGAAACCATGCCGATCGAAATGTTCCGCCAGATCGACGCGGGCTACCTGGCGCGCGCGTCGGCCTACGGCGTCATCCTCATGCTCGTGATCCTCGTGCCTATTTACCTGGCCGTCCGATTCTTGAAACTGGATCTCTTTTCCAGCCGCTAACCTTACTTTCGAGGAACTTCCCCATGTTCAGCCAACGTTTTGCCAAGCACTGCATTGCCGCCGCAATCAGCGGCGCCTCCCTCTTGCTGGGCCAGGCGGCAATTGCCGCAGACGCCGTCGTATACACGTCCAACAACGTCCAGACCATAGACACGGCCCTGGACATTGCCAAGAAGTCCGCCCCGGATCTGTCGATACAGAAGGTCACGTCGGGAACCGGCGCGCTCATGAAACGCATCGAAGCCGAAACCGGCAATCCGCTGGGCGACGTCGTGTGGGGCGCGGGTTTCGGCACCATGGCGGCCTTCAAGCAGAACTTCCAGCCTTACGAGTCGCCCGAGGCGAAAGGCATCGACGCCGCCTTCATCGGTCCCGACAAGCTCTGGGCCGGCACCAACGCCCACGTCATGATCATCATGGTCAACGACAAGCAGTTGAAGGGCCTGGAAGCGCCCAAGACCTGGAAGGATCTGTTCGACCCCAAATGGAAAGGCAAGCTGATCGTTGGCGACCCCGCCACCTCGGGCAGCACCTATGACCAGATGTACGGCATCCACCAGCTCTATGGACAAGATGGATTCAACAAGCTGGTTGCCAACGCGGACATCTCCAAGAGCTCCGCGCAGATCTACAAGAGCGTCGCCAACGGCGAATATGCGGTCGGCGTGACCATGGAGTACGCCGCGTATGCCTATGTGGCGGGCGGCCAGAAGGAAATCCGCATCGTCTATCCGGAGGACGGCGTGTTCGTTGCGCCCGAAGCCGTCGCGATCATCAAGAACCCCAAGAACGGCACCGAAGCCGCGCACAAGCTGTACGACATCCTTCTCTCCAAAGAAGTACAGGAAGCAGAGCTGACGCATAACTTCCGCCGCCCCACGCGCTCGGACATCGACGTCGCCAAGCTGACCAAGCTGCCCAACCTGGGCGACATCAAGATCGAAAAGACCGATCCGCTGAAGGCTGCGGCCGAATACGAAAACATCATCGGCGCCTGGAAGAAAGCAACCGAGGCGGCAGGCAAATAAACGCATTCCGCCGCGCATCACATTCTTGCAACACTCCAGCCCGTTTTTTTGAAAACGGGCTTTTTTTTAAGGAATCTTCACGCGTACAATTCTGCCTGTCGGCGCGCCCGCCACCCGCAGGGCGCCGGATTCAAGCACTACCATCGGAACACACGCATTTTGACTACGAAACGAAGCAAACGCTGGAATGGCGACCTGGATTCCCTTTCTCCGGACTTCCTGAAAGAAGTCCTGGAAAAGATGCAGTCCTATGGCGACCGAGTCCAGTTCGAACTCCCCACCAAAGCCGCACGTCCCAATTACCAGGTCATCAATCCCACGAACCGGAAAATGGCATTCGACGACAGGCATCTCATCCTGCGCCTGAATGAAAACGGCGATGTCAGCGACCAGCTGACCACCATCTATTCGCTGGACACCATCAAGGCCGCCATGATCGACAACGGCAAGCCGGCTCGCAGTAGCCGTGCGAACCGCAGCGGCACCACCCGCCGTGTGGCCGGCGCCGCCGGCGATGCCGACGATACCGATCTCACCGACCTGGAACGCCTGACCGGCGTCAGCCTGCGCCGCAGCGTCGCCCCGCCCCCGGTTGCCGACGTGGACACGATAGAGCGTGAAAAATACGCCTATTACAAAGCCAACCGCGATGCCTTCCCGGACGGCATCACAAAGTATTCGCAAGACATCAGCGCCCTGATGCGGGCGGGCGTGTCCGCGGAAGACGCCTTCGAGCAGGTCATCAAGGAAAACTTCCAGTTTTGAAGGGTTGGCGGGGTGGGGTCAGACCCTATAGGGTCTGACCCCTTCATGCGTTTCGAGGGGTCAGGCCCCTGTACGTGCAGTTCTAGGGGTCAGACCCCGTACGGGGTCTGACCCCATGCCCTTCGATTAATCCAGCGAATCGACCGCCTTGAGGATCCGCCCGAACAGGCCGTCCGCGTATTCGGAATTCAGCCAGCGCACGATGGCGACCATGCGCCGTTCGGGCTCTATCCAGGTGAACGAGCTGCCGGCGCCAATCGCAAAATAGCTTGACTCGGGAACGCTGGGGAACACCTTGCGCTGATGATTCAGCCAGATCAGGTAACCGTAATATGGCGCCAGATCGCAAGGCTGCTGCATGCGCTGGATCCATTCCCGCGAAATCACCTGTTTGTCGCCGACCCGGCCTTCGTCGAGCATCATCTGCCCTACCTTGGCCTGGTCTTCGGCGCTGATGGACATGCCGCCGCCCCAATGTGTGCCGCCCGGCACGGACTGCACCCTGCGACCCGCGACTTCGACCCAGGCGTTGTCGTAGCCCACCCACTGCCAGGGGTTGGTGGCGCCCACCTGCTCCATGATGGATTCGCCGAAGACCTCAGGCAAAGGCCGCTGGAACAGGTGCAGGAGAGCCAGCGACAGCTGGTTGATGCGCACGTCGTTGTATTCCCAATAAGTGCCCGGCTTCTGCAGCGGCCGCGCATCGCCTTTGCGGCCGTCCGGCGCCTTGCCGAACGTGACCGCGCGATAGCGGTCCGCCTGGTCGGGAATGCCGAACAGCTCGCCTTCCCATTCGCTGGTCTGCTGCAGCAGATGCTCCCATGTGACCAGCGCATTGTTGCCGCTGTCGAAGCCGATGCCGGGCACCCGCTTGCCCACCGGCTCGTTCACATCGGGCAGCAGGCCGCGGTCGTGCGCGACCCCAGCCAGCAAAGCGAGGTAAGTCTTGGCCACGCTGAACGTGAGGTCGGACCGCTTGGGTTCCCCCCAGGAAGCCACCGTCTTGCCGTCGACCAGCACCGTGCCGCTTACAGGCCCGCGGTCATGCACCGGGCCGAAGAGGCGGTTCCAGGGCGGCGGATCCTGCAAATGCACGCCCCACACGCCGCTGACCTCGCGATCCCACGTGCTTTCGTGATCGATGGCGAACTGCACCGCCTCCTGGAATGCCGCATTACTTTGCATCAGATCTTGCTCCCGAGTATTTTCATAAATGAAAAATTAATGGATTCTCTTTGTATACAAAATACCAATTTCGAACCATAATAAGCAGCCAGAAGAGCATGCGCAAGCCTTTTGAGGGTTTGACCGCAGACGCAGATCGATCACACAATGCTCATGGCAAGACCACCCGATCAAGGAGAAGACATATGAAGTTCAAGAAATCGTCGCGACCAGCGCCGTCGTTCAAGAAAGCCGGCCGAGGCGTCGCAGCCTGCCTGCTGGCGGCCGGGCTGCTGTGCACAAGCCCCCTCGCCCTGGCCGATAAAAAATCCGACACGCTGCGCATGGCATACGACCAGGCGCCCGAAAGCGTGGATCCGTATTTCAACAACGTGCGCATCGGCGTGATCATCGCAGCCAACGTGTGGGATACCCTGCTGTACCGCGATCCGCTCACCAACGAATACGTCGGCCAATTGGCAAAAAGCTGGAAGCAAATCGACGATCGCACCCTGGAATTCGAACTGCGCGAAGGCGTGAAATTCCACAACGGCGAAGAGTTCGATGCCGACTCCGTCGTCTACACGCTGACCTATGTTGCCGACCCGGCCAACAAGGCGACCACGCAACAGAACGTGCGCTGGATCGACAAGGTTGAAAAGCTTGGCAAGTACAAGGTGCGCATCATCAGCAAAGAGCCCTTTCCGGGCGCCAAGGAATACCTGTCAACCACGGTGGCCATCCACCCCGCCAAGTACTACAAGGAAGTCGGTCCGCAAGGCATGAACGCCAAACCGGTCGGCACGGGCCCCTACAAGGTCGCCGAGTACGTGCCCGGCAAATCGATCACGCTGGAGCGCAACGCCGACTACTTCAAGGACTCGCCAAAAACCCAGCCCACCATCGGCAAGGTGCAAATCCGCTTCATCCCCGACCGCCAGACCCAGATGGCCGAGGTGATCTCGGGCGGCCAGGACTTCATCATGCACGTGCCCAAGGACCAGGCCGAGCAACTGAAGTCCATGCCCAATCTGCAGGTCGTCAGCGGCAACACGATGCGCATCGTGTTCATGCAAATGAACATTCTCGATGGCACACCGGCGCCCCAGCTCAAGGACGAGCGCGTGCGCAAGGCCATCAACCACGCCATCGACCGCCAGGCCATCATCAAGAACATCGTGGGTGAAGGCGCCGAAATCCTGCAAACCATTTGCACGCCTTCGCAAACCGGCTGCACGCACGAAGGCGCGACCGTGTATGAATACGACCCCGCCAAGGCCAAGAAGCTGCTTGCCGAGGCCGGCTATCCGAACGGCTTCGACGTCGACCTGGTCGCCTACCGCGAGCGCAACCAGACCGAAGCCATCATCAACTATCTGCAAGCGGTCGGCATCAAGCCAAAACTCAACTTCCTGCAGTATGCCGCCATGCGCGACATGATCCGCGCCAACAAGGCCGCCCTCACGCACCAGACCTGGGGCTCCAACCTGGTGAATGACGTCTCCGCTTCCACGCCGGTGTACTTCTCCTTCGGTAACGACGACATCACACGAGACCCCGAAGTACGCGACCTGCTCGACAAGGGCGACCGCACCATCGACGAAACCCAACGCAAGGAAGCCTACAAGAAGGCGCTGGGCCTGATCGCGGAACGCGCCTACGCCGTGCCGCTGTGGTCGCTGCCGGTGTACTACGTCGCAAGCGGAGAAGTCTCGTTCAAGCCCTACCCCGACGAACTCGTCCGCTTCTGGGAAATGGGCTGGAAGTAAAAAAGCGCACGCATCGCGGGCGGCCCGGCCCCCGCGATGCGTGCCGCCGTAGTTCTATTTACCAGTGAACCAAAGAGGCACGCTCAATGCTGATGTACATGCTGAAGCGCATTGGTCTGGCTCTGTTGGTGGCGCTTACCGTCTCCATCATTGCTTACTTATTGCTGCACTTGTCGGGTGACCCCGCCATTGCGCTGGCCGGCGAAGGCGCCCGCCAGGCAGACATAGAAATGATACGCCAGGCCTACGGCCTGGACCGCCCGCTGGTCGTCCAGTATGCCGACTGGCTATGGAATCTGTTGCAAGGGAATTTCGGCACGTCGGTGTACTTCAAGACCGAGGTCGGCGGACTGATCCTCGACAAGCTCGGAACCACGCTGATGCTGGGTGTCTGTGCCCTGGGTGTCGCCTTGGCCGTCTCCATTCCGCTGGGTGTGCTCGCGGCCATCTACAAGAACAGCTGGATCGACCGCCTCTGCCTGGCGATCGCGGTGCTGGGCCAGGCGCTCCCGAATTTCTTCTTCGCCCTGCTGCTCATCATGCTGCTGTCCATCTCATGGCGGCTCCTGCCCGTATCGGGGAGCGGCACCTGGCAGCACTTCGTCATGCCCTCCATCGCCCTGGGCTATTACGTCGCCCCGGCGTTCATGCGCCTGATCCGCGCCGGCATGATAGAGGTGCTCGGCGCCGACTACATACGCACCGCCCGCGCCAAAGGCCTGCCGGTGCGCAGCGTGGTGTTCAAGCATGCGCTGCGCAACGCCATTGTTCCGGTGGTGGCGCTGGCCGCCGTCCAGCTGGGCTATCTGCTGGGCGGCTCCGTCGTCATCGAAACCATTTTCGCCCTGGACGGCCTGGGCTATCTTGCCTATCAGAGCATCACGTTCAAAGACTATCCCGTCATGCAGACCATCGTGCTGCTGCTCTCCGTCATCTACGTGCTGTTGACGCTGGCCTCCGATATCGCCAACGCCTGGCTGGACCCCCGCATACGAGTATCCTGATTTATGGCTATATCAACCACTCTTTCTTCCTCCGCCGCCGGCGCCGGCCAGCGGCGCTCCGCATGGCGGCGCCTGGGCCAGAACAAGGCGCTGGCGCTCGGCGGCGGCCTGTTGCTGCTGATCATCCTGATCGCCTTGCTGGCGCCCTGGATTTCTCCCCATGATCCCTATACGCAGAATCTGGCCAACCGCACCGTTCCGCCCGTCTGGTACGAAAAAGGCTCGTGGCAGCATCCGCTGGGCACCGACCAATTGGGTCGCGACTACCTGTCCCGCCTGTTCTACGGCGCGCGCATCTCTTTGCTGATCGGTCTCAGCGTGGCGCTCATTTCGGGCTTCATCGGCACCACCATGGGTCTGCTGGCCGGCTACTTCGGCGGCAAGACCGACATGTTCGTTTCCTTCCTGGTCACCACGCGCCTGTCCATGCCGGTCATACTGGTGGCGCTGGCCACGGTGGCCATCGTGGGCGGCTCGCTGACCGTCGTGATCCTGGTGCTGGGCCTGCTGAAATGGGACCGCTTCGCCGTCGTCATGCGCAGCGCGACGCAACAGGTGCGATCCCTGGAATACATCGCCGCCGCGCAGTCGGCGGGTGCGTCGACCACCCGCATCGTCCTGACCGAAGTCCTGCCCAACGTCGTGCCGCACCTGATCGTGATCGCCACGCTCGAAGCGGCCAGCGCCATCCTGCTCGAGGCCGCGCTGTCCTTCCTCGGGCTGGGCGTGCAGCCGCCGCTGCCCTCCTGGGGCCTGATGATCTCCGAGGCCAAGGCGTACATGTTCTTTTCCTTCTGGCTGATCGCGATTCCCGGCACGGCGCTCGCGCTGCTGATCTTCGCCATCAATCTGGCGGGCGACGGCCTGCACCAACTGCTGACACCGGACGAGAGGGCATGATCATGAATCAACAAGACATCGTCCTCGACGTGCAGGGACTGAACGTGGACATCAGCACACAGCGCGGCGTGCTGCACGCAGTGCGCAATGTATCGTTCCAGGTACGGCGCGGAGAAACGCTGTGCCTGGTGGGCGAATCCGGTTGCGGAAAGTCCATGACCTCGCTTTCGCTCATGGGCCTGCTGCCACGCCAAGCCAAGCGCAGCAGCACAAAGCTGAGCTTCATGGGCGAAGACCTCAGCGGCGCCAGGAAGGGGCGCATCAATGCCCTGCGCGGCGACAAAATGGCCATGATCTTCCAGGAGCCCATGACCGCGCTCAACCCTGCCTACACAATAGGCGAGCAGCTCACCGAGCACTACATCCACCATCGCAAGGCGTCGGCGGCGCAGGCGCGCGCACGCGCCATCGAGCTCCTCGAAAAAGTCGGCATCGCCTCGGCCGGACAGCGGCTCGGGCAGTACCCCCATCAACTGTCGGGCGGCCTGCGCCAGCGCGTCATGATCGCCATGGCGCTGATGTGCGGACCCGAACTCCTCATCGCCGACGAACCCAGCACCGCGCTGGACGTCACCATACAGGCCCAGATCCTCAGGCTGCTTGCCGACCTGCAGCAGGAGCTGGGCATCGCAATGGTGCTGATCACGCACGATCTCGGCGTGGTCGCCCGCATCGCCGACCGGGTCGCCATCATGTATGCCGGCGAAATCATGGAAGAAGGGCCGGCCGAAGCCATTTTCGCGCATCCGCGCCATCCCTACACGCAAGGCCTGCTCAGCTGTATTCCCATACCCGGCCAGACGCCCCACGGAGGCAAGCTGGGCACCATTCCCGGCGTCGTCCCGTCTCTCATCGGCGAACTTCAGGGCTGTCCTTTCCGCGAACGCTGCCCTTACGCCGAAGCGGCCTGTGAGCAAACAGTGCCCGTGCACGGCAACGCCGACGGGCAAAGCTGGCGGTGCATCCGAACCGAAATGGAGGTGGCGGCATGAGCGCACTGATCGAAGCGCGGCAGCTGTACCGCTCCTTTACCGTGAATGCCGGCCTGTTCAAGGCCAAGCAAACGTTGCATGCCGTGAACGGGGTAGACCTGCAAGTGCAGCGCGGAGACGTCCTGGGCATCGTGGGCGAATCGGGCTGCGGCAAGTCTACACTGGCCCGCATGCTGCTTGGCCTGACGCCGCCAAGCTCGGGCAGCATCGCCATAGAAGGCCAGGACATCTCCAGAATCAGCCGGCTCGACCTTGCACGACGCGTGCAACCTATTTTCCAGGACCCCTATTCCTCGCTCAATCCGCGCCGCAGCATTGCTTCCATCGTGAGCTTCCCTCTGGATGTCCACAACATCGGCACACCGGCCGAACGGCGCCGGAAAGCCTGTGAAATGCTGGAACGCGTGGGCCTGCCGCTGCGCTATGCGGACAACACGCCGGGCCAGTTGTCGGGGGGGCAACGGCAGCGGGTGGCCATCGCACGCGCCCTGGTCATGCAGCCGGAGATCGTCGTCTGCGATGAACCCACGTCGGCGCTCGACGTTTCCGTGCAGGCACAGATTCTGAATCTATTGATGGATCTGCGGCAAGAGTTCAACCTGACCTATGTCTTCATCAGCCATAACCTGGCGGTGGTTGACCACATCGCCAGCCACGTCGCCGTGATGTATTTGGGCCGCGTGGTGGAATTCAAGGAGGCCGCCGATCTCTTCGGCCGTCCCGAACATCCGTACACGCGCGCCCTGCTCGACTCGGTACTGACGCCCGAGACCGGCCTGGGCATACCCGACACGGGGCTGGGCCTGTCTTTTCCCGACCCAATCAACCCGCCTTCCGGGTGCACATTCCATCCGCGCTGCCCTCAGCGCCTGCCTCACTGTTCCAGCCTGCGTCCCGAGCTGGAAACCCACGGGCAAGGCAAAGTGGCATGCCATCTATATACATCCAAAGCAGAAGAAGGAATTGTTTCATGACTCGCGACCAAGCCATTGCCCACGCACACGAGTGCTTCGATTCGGGGCAGTTCAAGCAAACGCTTGCACGACGCATAGCCATTCCCACGGAAAGCCAGAATCCGGAACGCGCGCCCGTGCTGGCAAACTATCTGCATGATGAGATCCGCCCCGCCTTCGAGGCCATGGGTTTCACATGCCAGACCCTGACTCACCCCAAGGCACAAGCGCCTTTCCTGTTCGCCCAAAGAATAGAAGACCCGTCCCTGCCCACCGTACTGGGTTACGGCCATGGGGACGTGATCCGCGGACTGGAAAGCGAATGGAAGCCCGGCGTGGGCCCCTGGTCGCTGGCCGACTCCGATGGTTGCTGGTACGGGCGCGGAATCGCCGACAACAAAGGCCAGCACTCCGTCAACATGGATGCCATGCGCGCAGTGCTCGAGACCCGTGGGCGCCTGGGCTTCAATGCGAAGTATCTGGTCGAAATGGGCGAGGAAACCGGGTCGGCCGGCTTGCGCGAACTGTGCGAAGAACACCGCGACCTGTTCAATGCCGACCTGCTCATCGCTTCGGACGGCCCACGGCTGCGGGCCGAACGTCCCACCGTATTCCTGGGGTCGCGCGGCAGCGTCAATTTCGACCTCGTCATCCAGGCTCGTGACGGCGGCCACCACTCCGGGAACTGGGGCGGCCTCATTTCCAATCCCGGCATACAGCTCGCCCATGCCATTTCCAGCATTGTTTCCGCCACCGGCCAGATCCGCATCCATGAATGGGTTCCCCAGCAGCTGCCGGACTCGGTGCGGCGTGCGCTGGCCGACTGCGAAGTCGACGGCGGCGCCGACGGACCAACCGTTGAACCCTGGTGGGGCGAACCGGGCCTGTCCCCCGCCGAACGCGTATTCGGCTGGTGCTCCTTCGAGGTCCTGGCCTACAAGACCGGCAATCCCGAAACACCCGTGAACGCCATCCCGCCCCGCGCCTGGGCCCGCTGCCAGTTGCGCTTCGTGGTGGGCATCGATCCCGAACAAATCCTGCCCGCGTTGCGCCGGCATCTGGACCGCCATGGCTTTCCCATGGTCGAAATTCAAAGCACTCGGGAAACCATGTTCCAGGCGACGCGCATCGACCCGGACGACGCCTGGGTGCAATGGGCAGTGGCCTCCATTGCCCGCAGCACCGGCAAAAAGCCGGCCGTCCTGCCCAACCTGGGCGGGTCCCTGCCCAACGACATCTTCACCGACGTGCTCGGGCTGCGTACGATCTGGGTGCCCCATTCGTACCCCGGCTGCTCGCAGCATGCGCCCAATGAACACTTGCCGCCGGCCATCCTGCGTGAAGGCCTGGGCTTGATGGCAGGCTTGTATTGGGATCTTGGCGACGGGGACACGCCTTCTTGATCAGGGGTCAGACCCCGTACGGGGTCTGACCCCACACCAAATTCACGACTCCGTACGGGGTCTGACCCCAATGCGCTCCGTCAGGCAGGATGTTGCTGAAACGTAATAAACCTGCCGAATTCCGAAGGTCCTCCCGGCAGGAGCGGGCCTTCGGGTTACCTGCCGTTTCCTGCGGACAATACTTCCCACAGAATCGGCTTGTAGTCTCGCTGGATGTTGTCATCATGGGAGTTCACCCATGGCAACAGACAGGAGATTGCATGCATAAACGCATTACCACAGTCCTCACCGGCGCTGCCCTTGCACTCGGCATCAGCGGCGCCGCCTTTGCACAACAGCCGGCCGCAGGCGCTGCACCCGCCGCTCCTCCCGCCGCCGGAATGAACGTTCCCACCCCCGATTACTCCGATGCGCAACTGACGCGGTTCGTGAGCGCATCGCAAAAAGTGGCGATGATTTCCCAGGAATACACGCCCAAGCTGGAAACCACCAAAGACGAAGCCACCCGCAAAAAGGTCTTTGAAGAAGCCGACGGAAAAATGGTCAAGGCCGTCCATGACGAAGGCATGACGGTGGATCAGTTCAACGGCATCAACCAGGCGATCCAGCGCGATCCCGAACTGGCGCGCCGGATCCAGAGTATCGCAGGCTAGCGGACCCCAGGCCCCCTAGGCAAGACGCAGGTTGACGGACAGGCGCTCCTCGTCTTCGTCTTCTTCCTGGCGGGCCTTGCGGGCCGGGACGGACGGAAGGTAGTCCGCCGGGGGGGCCTCCTGCATGTCAACCACCATGCCCGAACCGGAGGCCAGCTTGAATACGGCAACGGCCTCCGTCAGCCTTCCGGCCTGATCCTGCAGCGAAGCGGCCGCGACAGCGGCTTGCTCGACCAAGGCGGCATTCTGCTGGGTGACTTCATCCATTTGCGATACCGCCTGATTGATCTGCGCGATGCCGCTGGACTGCTCATCGGAGGCGGAGGAAATCTCTTTGATGATTTCGCTGACCCGCTTGACCGACGCAAGCAGTTCCTGCATGGTGGCTCCCGCCCCTTCGACCTGCTGTGCCCCAGTGTGGATTTCGGTGATCGATGCTTCGATCAGGTTCTTGATCTCCTTGGCGGCCTCGGCACTGCGCTGAGCCAGAGAACGGACTTCGGACGCCACCACGGCAAAGCCGCGCCCCTGCTCGCCCGCTCGTGCCGCCTCGACCGCTGCGTTGAGCGCCAGAATGTTGGTCTGGAAGGCAATGCTGTCGATCACGCCGACGATTTCGCCGATCTTGCCGGAGCTGTCGGAAATGCGATGCATTGTGTCGACGACCTTGGACACGACTTCCTCGCCGCGCTGCGCCACGTCGGAAGCGTCGACCGCCAGGCTGTTGGCCTGCCTCGCGTGATCGGAATTCTGCTTTACCGTCGCGGCGAGTTGTTCCATGCTGGCCGCCGTTTCCTGCAAGGATGCCGCCTGTTGCTCGGTACGGCTGGAAAGGTCCGTGTTGCCCGCCGCTATCTCGCTGGACCCCGTGCCGATTTCGTCGACGCTGGCTCGGACCATGGCGATGGTGCGCGCCAGATTTTGCTGCGTGCGCCTGGCATTGCCCAACAGCACATGGACTTCATTGCGGCTATTGGGCGGCACGTCAGGCACGCGGGCGGTCAGGTCGCCCTGTCCGAGTTTGTCCATGACGTCCATCACTTGCCGGACCGGCCGCAAAGTGCGCGCCGCCAGCCAACCGACCAGGAGCGAAATGAGCAAGGTGCCGATCAGCATCATGATCCCTTGGTGAATCAGCTGCTGCACGCTGCCTTGCAGGAAGGCGGATTTCTCGCCCACTCCGTAGACGACCCAGTTCCAGCCATCGACGGATTCCCACGCGATGAACTGATCGACGGATTCGGTGCCGTTGCTCAGACTCACCTCGGCCACCCCGCGAGGCTGCGACGCAAGGTCTTCAAGCTTTGCCACGGCCTCGCCGGGTACATCGCCCGCCTGCATGTCGGGCAAGGGCACCAGCGCACCCCCATCCGTTTTCTGCAGGATGCCGAGCCGTCCGAATTCGGCCACGCTGACGGAGCGCACCCACATCAACAGCTGCTGAACCTGGACATCGATGGGAACGCGCACGGAAAGGCCGCCGAAGACCTGGCCGGCATCGTCATAAAGCGGCTCGACGCTCATGGCGTACCAGCGGTCGTTGCGCTGCACGACGCCTGTGAAGGGGCTTCCGCTGTCGAGGCTGCGAGCCAGGATGTCCTGCTTGTCGACCACGCTGCCCGTAAGGAATTTTCCCTCGCCGTCCTGCAGCAAGGTCGCGGCGCGCAGCCATTGGCCGTCTTTGCGCACGATAATGGCGGGATCGGCACCGGTGTTTTCATGGACCCGGGTCAGCAGTTCGACATCGCCGTTGAGAATGTGGTCGCCGACCACCATCAGGGGAACCTGGGTGCCGTCGTCGGTTTCAACCAAGGTGCCATCCAGCTGCGGGTTGCCTCCCAGTTCGCGTTTCAGTATGGGAAGCGTGTCCGTTCCCTGCCTGCTGGCATTGGAAAACAGCATGGAAAGCGATTGTTCGACAGACTGCAGCGAAGAGGCCATTTCCCGCTGTACGGCGTCGACCGCCGTCTGCCTGTTTTGCAGGGTGCCCAAGACACTGATCGTGGCCATGACGGCCACCGCCACCAGCGTCGTAACCCAGAACAGCTTGATTGCCAACGAGCGCCTGCCCATCCATCCCGCCGACAGCGCGGGGTTCTTGCGCCCCGTATGTGTTGTCTCCATCACGGCTTCCTTGTAAGAGAATGCTTCGTTCTGCCAGATACTCACCGGCTATGATGCATTCACTTTAGATTTTTGCCGCTAGGGGATTTCCTGGGGGGTCAGACGCGTGCGGGGTTTGCACCCTGAGTTTCTTCCTCGGTTTGGGGTCAGACCCCATGCGGGGTCTGACCCCGTTTTTTATCGGAGCAGGGTCAGACCCCGCATGGGGTCTGACCCATGTCACCTTCTACATCGCAAACAACATGATGCGTTGCACCAGTTCTTCGACGGTCATCGTCTCGCCATTGAGCGTGACCTCGCGGTCCTGGTACAGCACCGATCCGGTCGCGACATCGCCGTCGACCTTCACCAAGCCGGCTTGCTGAAGTTCATTGACGTATTGGTCGTAAAGTTCGCTGCCCATCATTTCCATTTGCAGGCGGTCGTCGGTGCCTTCCGCCGTCTGGCCAAAGGCTTGGACGAACATCGCCTTGGACAGCTTCAGGTCCAGGCCGGCAAGCCGGATGATTTCGGACAGCAGTACCTCGATATCCCGTGTCTTGGGATCGCTGGGCGCCGCCAGGTCCAATTGAAAGCGCAGTGTGCTCTCGCCCTTTTCGTTCTTCCAGACCAGCGGATCGATGACGATGGACGGGCTGGAGGCCAGCAGCGCCATGGCCCGATCACGCAGCCGTTCCTGTTCTTCGTCCGTCATGCTGAATTCCGTCGTGCCATACTTTGCCTGTATGGCATCGTATTCGCCGGCCAGCGCGGTGAATGCCGCCGCGTCGAGGCGAAGAACCTTGCCTCCCGCAGCGAAGCTGCCCAGCTTGATGTCGCCGGCCGCCACCTGCCCGAAGTCATAGCGTATGGCGCCGTCCATCATGGTTCCGACCTGCGTGGCGTCTACCGAGACCGCGACCTTGCCCAGCTTGAGCGGTTCGTCGGTATGCTCGTCGAGGACGACTTGTTCGGCCGTCAGGCTGCTCTGCTGGCGCACCGATGCATCGGCTCGCGTGACGTTCTCGGTTTCGATGCGCACGTCGCGCAGCGCGAAACTGTCATCGTCGCCGCTGTCGAAGAGGTTGAGGGACTTGAACCCGCCACGCGCGGAAACGTCCTTGAAATCGTTGCTGAGGCGCATGGAAAGTGAGCCGCCGCTGAAGGAAACCTTGCTTCCGCCTTCAGAGAGCTCGGTGGGCAGGAATGTCCATTCAGAGCTTCCCTTGCCGCCGAAGTCGATGCGGGTATCGATGACCACCGGCGATGCGCCCCGTTGGCTGTCCATCCAGGCCTGAACGGTTCGCGTGGGAAGCAGCTCGCTGCGGCTCAGCGCCAGCACCGGCGCGAACTCGCCTTCTCGCATGGCCTCCCAGGGCAAAGGCCCATGCAATAGATGGTCTTTCAACATCAGGTCATGCTGCTTGCCGTCGGCGCCCTTGAGACGGAAGGTGTACACGACCTCTGATGAAAAGAGCCCGCGCTCGTACTTGTTGATCTCGATCTTGAGGTTGTCGCGCGCCATGTTCGGACCCAGCAACTGGGCCATGCGCTCGTTCGATTGCGCGACCAGGCGTTCGACGGTGGACTGGACCTCTTTCCCTACGTACCAAGTGGCGCCCACATAAGCCGCTCCCAGCACGATCACCGTCGTAGCCAGCAACTTCCCTTTATTCATTTATCCCTCTTCTCACGATCAAGAAAATCGACTCATTTAACCACGAATGCGGGCCCCATTGCGTCCTGGAACGGTGCTGCCATAACATGTATGCAAAACTTTTGAAAACGACTGCATCCCGCGAGACACCCACATGGCCGCCACACTGGATTTTTATTTCGATTTCTCGTCCCCCTACGGCTATTTTGCCAGCACCGCCATCGAGCGGCTTGCTAACGATATTCATAGAGAAATACGTTGGCGACCGATACTGCTGGGCCCGCTGTTCAAGGCCATGGGTTCAGGCCCTCTTGTCGAAATCCCCCTGAAAGGCGCCTATTCCCGGCACGACATCGAACGCAGCGCCCGCCTGTTCGGCATCCCCTACCAGGAACCCGCCGCGTTTCCCATCGGCGCAGTGGCTGCTTCCCGAGCCATGCTGTTTCTGCAGAAGCAAGATCCTCTACTGGCCGCCGATTTCGCCAAGCGCGTATACCGGGCGTATTTCGCCGAAGGGCAGGACATCACCCAACTGGAGGTCCTGGCCTCGCTGGCGAACCAGGCAGGAGCGGACGGAAACCGCCTCCCTCAAGGCATTGCCACGGACGACATCAAGAATCAATTGAAAGAAGAAGTGTCCGCCGCCATGGCGCGAGGCGTATTCGGCTCGCCCTACATTATCGTGGACGACGAGCCGTTCTGGGGCTTCGACCGCTTCGAACACATACGCAAATGGATGGCGGAGCGCGGCGGTCCCCGGGGTCAGACCCCGAATGGGGCCTGACCCCCTCGCAGCATTCTTTAATCCCGGAGTCAGCCCCGACAATCCTCGGGGTCAGACCCCGTACGGGGTCTGACCCCGATTTCCCGGCCGCTGCTAAGCTTCCGCGTCCGGCTGGCGACCAGGCGCCGCCTTCTGGAAGGCTTCCAGCTCCGCGCAAGCGGCATCGATGCGGACGATGGTGGGGAACGCGCTTTCATCGCAATTGAAGCGGCGCGCATTGAACAACTGCGGCACCAGGCACAGGTCGGCAAGTCCGGGTTGGTCGCCGTGGCAGAAACGCCCGCTGCGGTCGCTGCGCGACAGCATGGCTTCCACCGATGCCAGTCCCGTCTCGACCCAATGGCGATACCAGGCGTCTTTCGCCGCTTCGTCGATGCCCAAGGTGTGCTTCAGGTATTTGAGGACGCGCAGATTGTTCAAGGGATGGATATCGCAGGCGATGGTCTGGGCAATCGCGCGGACGCGCGCCCTGCCCTGTGCATCGGGCGGCAGCAAGGCGGGCTCGGGGCGGGTTTCCTCAAGATATTCCAGGATGGCCATGGACTGGCCGATCGTCAGGTCGCCATCCACCAGCGTGGGCACCAGCCCGGTGGGATTCAAGGCCTTGTAGTTCTCGGAGTTCTGCTGCCCGCCGTCCTTGAGAAGGTGCACCGAAACGCTTTCGTATGCGATGTTCTTGAGGTTCAACGCGATACGCACCCGATACGCGGCGGAGCTGCGAAAATAACCGTACAGTTTCATGGGGATTCCTTGATTTTCCGGGACAATTCCTTGGGCAACGGGAAAGAAACGTTCTCGGGCGCGCCGTCCAGCGTGCGCACCGATACCGCGCCAAGTTCCTTCAGGCGGGCCACCACCTGCTGAACCAGCACGTCGGGCGCCGAGGCCCCCGCGGTCACCCCGACGCGCTTGGTGCTCTCCAGCCATGCCGGTTCGATCATGTCGGGGTCGTCAATGAGGTAGGCGGCGGCGCCCTTGCGTTCCGCAACTTCCCTGAGGCGGTTGGAATTCGAGCTATTGGGGCTGCCCACCACGAGCACCAGATCGCAAGCGGGCGCCATGATCTTGACGGCGTCCTGGCGATTCTGGGTGGCATAGCAGATATCGCTTTTCTTGGGCTCGACGATGGTCGGGAAGCGGGCGCGCAGGGCGGCCGCCACGATGGCCGCATCGTCGACCGATAGCGTCGTCTGCGTGACGAACGCCAGATTTTCAGGATCCTTGACCTGCAGGGCGGACACGTCTTCCGGTGTTTCTACCAGATACATGCCTTCGTCGGCCTGCCCCAGGGTGCCTTCCACCTCGGGATGCCCTTTATGGCCGATCATGATGATCTCGCGGCCCGCCTGCCGCATGCGGGCGACTTCGATGTGGACTTTGGTGACAAGGGGACAGGTGGCGTCGAACACCTTCAAGCCCATGCGCTCCGCCTCGTCGCGTACGCTGCGAGACACGCCGTGGGCGGAAAACACCACGATGGCTCCGGCAGGCGCTTCGTGCAGTTCATCGATGAAAATGGCACCTTTGTTGCGCAGGTCTTGAACCACATAGCGGTTGTGCACGATCTCGTGCCGCACATAGATAGGTGCGCCATGCAGTTCGAGGGCACGTTCGACGATATCGATGGCGCGGTCCACCCCCGCGCAAAACCCCCTGGGCTGGGCGAGGACGACTTCCAGCTCCGTCCCTGCCGCGTTGATGTCCGGCATTACAAGACCCCCAATAAATGAACGTCGATGCGCAGATCCGCGCCTGCCAGCGGATGATTGAAGTCGAACAGGGCCACATCCCCTTCGATTTGCTTAAGCACCCCGGAATAGCGGCTGCCATTGGGAGCCGGGAACTCCACCATGTCGCCGGGCTCGAACTCCATGCCCGGCCCCGCATGGGCCTCGAGCACAGAGCGCTTGACCCATTGGACGAGATCGGAATTGCGATCGCCATATGCCTGCGCCGCCGGAAGCTCGAAGGAAAAGCGCGAGCCTTCCTCATGTTCCAGCAAGGCGTTTTCCATGCCCGGCGCCCATTGGCCCGCGCCCATCTGCAAAGTGGCCGGCTTCCCGTCGAAAGTGTTGGCGAAAGTCGACCCCGCCGCCGGCCCAGTGAGCAGGTCGATGCGGTAATGCAAAGTTAGGTAGGAATCAGGGCGGACAAAAGCTTTCACTGGTTCAGAGGTAGAAGTCAAAATCTGTCACCGTAGAGGATCGTTAGCGTTCCCCTATTTTAGAGCACATCATGGGGTCAGACCTCATATAGGGTCCGACCCCTCGGATCAAGCCGGGGGTCGGTCCCCGAAGTCATGGGGTCAGACCCCGTACGGGGTCTGACCCCTCATCAAGCCAGGGGTCCGACCCCTTCCCAAGAGCCAGACATGACACCTCAAATTCCGCACACCAAAGCCGAACGTCCCCGGGAGCGTCTGCTTGCCCATGGCGCCCATGTCCTGACATCGGCCGAATTGCTGGCCATCATACTGCGTACCGGCATAAAGGGCTGCGATGCCGTGAGCCTGGGGCACCGGCTCATCAAGCAGTTCGATGGCTTGCGCGGGCTGCTTTCCGCCGACGCCCCGACCCTCATGTCCCAGGAAGGCCTGGGCGCCGCCAAGGCATGCGAAATCCTTGCCATCAACGAATTGAGCCGCCGCGCCCTGGAAGAAGACCTGAAGGCCGGCATGGCGCTGGACCAGCCCCAACGAGTCAAGCGCTACTGCGCCGCAACCCTGGGGCATCTGCCGGTCGAGCACTGCATGGCCCTCTATCTGGACAATCAGTTGCGGCTCATTACCTGCGAAGAAGTCTCGCGCGGCACGTTGAACCAGGCTTCGGTCTATCCGCGGGAAATCATCAAGGCGGCGCTCAAGCATCACGCGGCCGCCGTCATCCTTGCCCACAACCATCCATCCGGCGTGGCCGAACCCAGCCAGTCGGACCTTGCCCTGACGCGCCACCTGAAAAACGCGCTGTCTCTGGTCGACGTCCGGCTGCTGGATCACCTGATCGTGGCGGGCGCCAGCGCCGTGTCGCTGGCGGAGCGGGGGCAGCTGTGAGAGTCCAAGGGGTCAGACCCCGTACGGGGTCTGACCCCTGCGCCGCCCTGAAGGATCCAAGGGGTCAGACCCCGCATGGGGTCTGACCCCCTCAAGCGGACCTGGGGACAGACCCCATGCGGGGTCTGTCCCCGCCATCAGTTCGTCTGCAGTTTTGCAACCTTCACGACCTCCTCCCACCGGCGGACCTCTTCCCGCATGGTCTGGCGGGCCTGCTCTGAATCGAGCTCATAGGGGCTCAGCCCCGCCGCGGTGAATTTCTCTTTGACTTCGGGGTCCGCAAGCACTGCGCTCAAGGCTTGCCGCCACTTTTCCTTCGCGTCCGCCGGCGTGTCGGCAGGGATCAGGAGCGCGAACCAGTAGCTCACGTCGAAGCCCTGCACACCGCTCTCGCGAAAGGTCGGAAGATCGGGAAAGCGCTCATCGCGCTTGTCGCCCGTCTGGGCC
This sequence comes from Alcaligenaceae bacterium, assembly GCA_013416435.1. GTDB lineage: Bacteria > Pseudomonadota > Gammaproteobacteria > Burkholderiales > Burkholderiaceae_B > Parapusillimonas. Next base: position 214,257 of record JACCEN010000004.1, read on the forward strand.
AAGGGGACGATGCGGCCGCCCTTCAGATGGGGCGCTGCCGACGCAGGGTTCGTGAACACGAGGTCGATGTGTCCCGCCAGCAGGTCATTCAGCGCCAGAGCCGCCCCTTTGTAGGGGACCACCGACAGTTTGATGTCCGATTTCAGCTGGAAGTATTCCGTTATGAGATGGCTGGGCGAACCATGCCCTGTGCCGATCGTTATCGTTCCCGGCTGCTTCCCGGCCCGATCGATCAGGTCCTGGACGCTTTTGATGCCCGCATCGCTATTGGCGAACAGCATGACCGAAGCCTTGCCCACGAACCCCACGACGGAGAAATCGTCCACCGAGTCGTAAGGAAGATTCTTGTACAGGGCGGGCGCCGTGGTTTGCGCATTGTCGGCCAGGAGCGCCACATATCCGTTTTGCCCCTTTCTGGCGGCGAGGCCCGTGCCGATCGTGGCGCCCGCTCCCGCCCGGTTCTCCACGACCACGGGCTGGCCGAATTTCTCGCCCAGCTTCTGAGCCAGCAAACGCGCGACGAAATCAGAGGACCCGCCCGCGGCGTAGGGCACGACCATATTGATCGGCTGCGAGGGGAACGTCTGACCGTGTCCTGGCGCGATCGCCGCAAAAAACAGCGCCGCGCCGGCCAGTCCCCTCATCCATCGACCTTTTCGCTTGAACATTCTTGTATCCTTTCATTGTCAAAGTTGAAGATTCCTATAGCTTTGTCAGGATATAGGCGGCCCACGACGACGACCATCGACTAATTCAGCACACAGCTATGACTGCATCGAATACCAACATTCTTTCCAGGATCCCGTCCCTGCGTTCGCTTCTGGTTTTCAATGCTGCGGCACGGCATTTGAACCAGGTCAGGGCCGCCGAAGAGCTCTGCCTTACCCAGAGCGCGCTGAGCAGGCAGTTGAAAAGCCTGGAAGAGCATCTGGGCGTGCAATTGTTCGAGCGCGGTCCACGCGGGCTGCGCTTCACCCAAGAAGGCGAACTCCTTTACGACTTCACCTCTCGCGCCTTCGCTTTGATGGGCGAAGGCATCAACCGGCTGGGAATCACGACAGAGCGCCACACGCTGGTGGTCTCGGTTGCGCGCGGCTTTGCCCAGCGGGTGCTCGCGCCCCGGCTAGGGGAATTCGTATCCGCCCATCCGCAGATCGATCTACACATAGACATCCACCGGTACTACGCCGACCTGGAATCGTCCGGCGCGGACATCTCCATCCGGCTCGGCATCGGCGACTGGGACGATTACCACTCCGTCAAAATCACGGACGATGCGCTCGTTCCGGTCTGCGCGCCGTCCATCGCCGAACGGATCAAGGGGCGTGAAGACATACCCGACGACATCATCGTGCTTCGCAATCGCGAACGCGAGTATCTGGATACGTGGATGCTCCACCCCCGCGTACGGCGCATTCCCACCGAAGGCCGCATGTCCTTGAGCTTCAACGATTCGGCCACACTGATCTCCGCGCTCGAAAGCGGGGTCGGCATCGCCGTCAGCCGCTCCTCGCTCGTGTCCGACGCCCTGGAGTCCGGTTCGCTGGTCCGTCCGTTCGAGGGAGAGATCAAGGACGGGCTGGACTACTATGCGGTCAGCTCCCGACGCTCAAGGCGAAACGCCGTTGTAAGCCTTTTCATGCAGTGGCTCGAAGCCAAGTTCGAATCGAGCTTTTCGGCGGCCACGGTTCGCAAGACAGCGCCCCGCAGCCCGCATTGACGCGTTCTCACGCCGCCTGTTTTTTCTCTTCCCGCAGGAAATCCCCGGTCAGCGCCAGAACACGCTCTATGTCCTCCATGCTGTTGTACAGATGCATGGAGAATCTGAGCATATCCCTGCGCACGGACAGCTTTACGTCGCGCTCGAGCAAGTATCGGTAAAGACGGCGCAGGCTTTCGACGCCTTCTCCGGAGGCCTGGCTTGCCTCGTAATGCCCCACGGATATGGTCTGGGCGATGTGCGGGCCCGGTGCACCGCCGCAAACGGGTAACCCCAGTTCGATCAATCCTCTGCCCAGGGCGTGCGCCAGCGCGGTCACATGCTCCTCTATCCTTTTCGTGCCGATCGAAGCAATCAGAGAGAGCGATTCCTCGGCCGCGCAGACGCCGGCAAAATTGTAGTTCCCCAAGTCGAATCGACGCGCGCCTGGGAGCAAGGAGAACTCCGTGCCGCCGAAGTCGGACTCGTGAGCGTTGACATTGAAGACATCGATGCCGAAACGTGCAATATACGCGGGATCCATCTGTTCCGCGATCGCGCGGCGCACGTACAGAAAACCCATGCCATACAACGCCAGCAGACCCTTCTGCGTGGACACCGCCAACGCGTCGATGCACATTGCCTCCACGTCGGTATGCAATACGCCCACCGATTGCGCGCCGTCAACCAGGAACAGGGCGCCGCGTTCCCGGCATGCGCGGCCCAGGCGCTCGACATCGGTGCGAAAACCTGGAATGAAGGACACGCTCGATACCGTGAGCACACGCGTGCGCTCGTCCATTGCGGCGATCAGCTCGTCTATGGGCATCGCGCCATTCCGGGGCTTGACCAAGCGTACCTCGACGCCCCGGCGCCGCAGGTTCAGCCACAGGTAGATATTGTTCGGATGCTCGAGCTCGGGACACAGCACCACGTTATCGCCGCTTTTCCAATCGATGCCGGCACAGATGATGTTCAGTCCTTCGGAAGTGTTCTTGGTAAAGGTTACCTCGTCCGAATGGGCATTGATCAGCGTGGAAAAACGGTTTCGGACGGCCTCGGTCTGCCGGAACAAGGCGTCCTTGTCGACTCGCCCGTATACGCAATCATCGAGATAGCGCGTCACCGCCGCCTGCACGTCGGCGGAAAGCGGAGCCCGGCCTCCAAGATCGAGGTATGTGCATGCCTTCATGACGGGGAATTTTTGCCGAATGACAGCGCTTTCGGCCTGTGTCAAAGTTTTCATGGGAGAGAATCAAGAGGGTTGTCGGTGCCGGGACGACGCTGCGCCGACCTCCCGGCACCGCCAGAAAGGTTCGTCTGTGGGCCAGCGCATGTTCTGAAAGATGATAGGAGGGAGTCCGGCGGCAGGCAATTGAGAAGGCATCCACTGGCTATGAGCGAAACGCATACCTGTGCGGGACGGGGTCAGACCCTGTACAGGGTCTGACCCCTCTTCAAGCGGACCCAGGGTCAGACCCCATGCGGGGTCCGACCCCTTCAAGCCGGCCTGGGGTCAGACCCCATGCGGGGTCTGACCCCTCAAAAACCGCTGACATTTTTCATCTAGATAGTATAAGCTTCAAGTAAAATGGAGTACCGTCATGCAACAGCTATGGGATATATCGCCCCCGGTGTCGGCCGCCTCGCCGGTTTTCCCGGGGGACACGCCCTATCGCCAGTCCTGGAGCGCTGAAATCGGCCCGCAATGCCCGGTTAATGTCAGCGCCATCACCTTGTCGCCCCACGTCGGTGCGCATGCCGACGCGCCGCTGCACTACAGCACCGAAGGGACGAGCGCCGGCCGCATGGGGCTCGCGCCCTTTCTGGGGCCGTGCCGCGTCATACACGCCATGCACGGCGGGCCGCTGATACGCATACGGGATCTCGATCCCTTTATGGACGGCGCGCCACCCCGCATACTGGTACGGACCGCTCAACGAGCGCAGACCGAGCGCTGGGATGACCGGTTCGCCGCCTATGCGCCTGAAACCGTCGAATACCTGGCGCAACGGGGCGTCATGCTGATCGGGCTCGACACGCCCAGCATAGACCCTGCCGACAGCAAGGTCCTTCCCAGCCATCACGCCATCTTGAAGCATGATATGCGGGTTCTCGAGAACCTGGTGCTGGATGCCGTCGACGCCGGCGATTACGAGCTGATTGCGCTGCCGCTTGCGCTGGTGGACGCCGATGCCAGTCCCGTGCGCGCGGTGCTGCGCAGCCTGCCCTCCTCCTTCCGATCAAAACCATGAAGAGCACGACACGATGAACCCCCAACCGACCGACGCCCCGCAAGGCGAATCCATCGTCCATGACGAAAAAGCGCAGCTCGATTTTTCGCGCGACATGAGCTATGGCGACTATCTGCATCTGGATCAGGTCCTGGACGCGCAGCGGCCGCTCTCGCCCGAACACAACGAAATGCTGTTCATCATCCAGCATCAGACCAGTGAGCTCTGGATGAAACTGATGCTGCACGAACTGCGCGCCGCCATGGGCAACCTTGCGTCGGATCGCCTGCAGCCCTGTTTCAAGATGCTGGCACGCGTCAGCAAGATCATGGAGCAGTTGGTCCACGCCTGGGACGTCCTGGCCACCATGACACCTCCGGAGTACTCGGCGCTGCGTCCTTACCTGGCGCAATCCAGCGGTTTCCAGAGCTTCCAGTACCGCCAGATAGAATTCGCGCTCGGAAACAAGAATGCGGCCATGCTCAAGCCGCACGCCCATAACGCCGCGCGCCTGGCACAGGTCCGGCAGGCCTATGAATCCCCTTCGCTCTATGACGAATCCCTGCGCGCGCTGCATCGGCAAGGGCTGGCAATCCCGGCGGAATACCTGGACCGCGACTGGACGCAGCCGTATGCCGCAAGCGCCCAGGTGGAAGAGGCCTGGCTCAAGGTCTATCGCAATCCGGAACGTTACTGGGACCTGTATCAGTTGGGAGAAAAACTGACCGACCTCGAAGACGCCTTCCGTCTGTGGCGGTTCCGCCACGTCACCACCGTAGAGCGCATCATCGGATTCAAGCGCGGCACGGGAGGAACATCCGGAGTGTCCTACCTGCGCAAGATGCTGGATATCGTGCTTTTCCCGGAGCTGTGGCGCTTGCGCACGGACCTTTAGCGCGCTAAAATCATCGGCTACCCAGGATACGTGGCAATTTTCCTTTGGGCGCGCAAGCGCAATGAAGGAGAACACCTATTAGTGCACAATTGCTGGCGACCCGACTTTTCAAACATAGGACTTAATCATGAAAGAAGGCATCCACCCCGAATACCGCGAAGTGGTATTCCTGGATCAGCAAACCGGCACGAAGTTCATTTCGCGTTCCACGCTGCACAGCCGCGAAACCATCGAACTTGACGGCAAGACTTATCCCTTGTTCAAGTGCGACGTGACCTCGGAATCGCACCCCTTCTATACCGGCGCGCAAACCCGCATCGTCGAGACCGGCCGCGTCGAGAAGTTCCGCGCCCGCTTCGCACGCACCGCCGGCACTACGCGCAAGGCGTCGTAAGCTTCGCGCTTACCTCAGCGGTCACGAAAGGCAGCCTTTTGGCTGCCTTTTTAATTTAAGATAGCCCTGTCTTCATTCCAATAGCGCATTCCGTGTCTTCCAGCGACTCCTTATCCACGCCAGCCCGCCTGATGGCCACAGCCACTGTGAAGCTGCCACGGCTCCTACTGGTTTCAGTCGGACTGGTTTACATACTGGCCGGCCTTTTCTTTCGAGATCCCTGGAAAACCGATGACGTGGTCGGCCTGGCCACCATGCTCACCGCCTTGCGCGACGGCGGCGACGCCATGCTCCTGCCCCAGATCGGCGTACTGGCCCATGCCCAGGACGGCCCGCTGACCACCTGGGTCGGCGCCTTCTTCATCTGGGCGTTCGCACCTTTCATCGAACTGTTCACCAACCGCCCCGACGCGGCCATCATCGCCTCCCGCCTGCCCAATTTCCTGTGGTTCGGGATACTGACGGCATCGATCTGGTACGGGACTTACCTGCTGGGGCGGCGTCCGGAACCCCAGCCGCTGGCCCTGCCCTTCGGCGGCGAACCCACCGTGCGCGATTACGGTCGCATGATCGCCGACGCGGCCTTGATGCTCATCGTCGCAACCGTCGGAATCGTCTGGCGCATGCATGAAACGTCCGAGGTCCCGGCCCTCATCGCCTTCCAGGCCCTGGCCTTCTATTCGGTGGCGCGCATGCTGGACCACCCCGCGTCGGGTTCGATCACGCTGGGGTTCGCGCTGGGCGCGGCATTCCTGACCCGGGGCTGGATCGGCGCCCTGCCGATCATGCTGGCCGTCCCCTGCATCTTCCTGCCGCGCAATTGCCTGTGGCGCCAAAAGCACTGGCTGCTTCTTAGCGCGGCAATCTGCAGTGCGCTGATCCTGGCCTGGTGGATACCCGCCAAACTCGCGAACGGATACTGGATACAAAGCTGGGTGGTCTGGAATACCTCTTCTTTCGTCTGGCCGCAGTACCGGGAAGTGCTCAGCACGCTGCGCGACCTGCCCTGGTTCCTGTGGCCGACATGGCCGCTTGCCCTGCTGGCCGTATGGCGCTGGCGCGCCTGGCTCACGGCGCCCCATATCTGGATTCCCTTGATGCTCGCGGCATGGCCGCTGATCACCATGCTGTTCCTGGCCGATGCCTTCGAACCCGAATACAGCCTGATGGCCGTACCCGCGGCAGTGCTGGCCGCATTCTCGCTGCCCACCTTGCGCCGCGGCGTGGTGAACTCGCTGGACTGGTTCGCCGTCATGTGCTTTTCGCTTACGACGGCCACGGTGTGGCTGGGCTGGATCGCCTTGCAGACGGGCTGGCCGGAACAGATCTCGCACAACATCGCGCGCCAGACCCGCGGTTATGACGTATTCATATCATGGCCGGCCGCCTTCATCGCGGCACTGGGCACGCTGGCCTGGATCGCGCTGGTGCGCTGGCGCCTGCACTCCAAGCCGGCGGGCCTGTGGCGCGGCACGGTGCTATCCGCCGGCGGCCTGATCGTTACCTGGCTGCTGCTCGTCACACTATGGATGCCGGCACTCGACTATGTGCGCAGCTACCGCGGCGTTTCGGCGCAGCTTGCCGCGGCGCTCGAAACATTCAGGAAACCGGGCGAATGCGTGCGCGCGCTCGCCGTCGGCACGGGCCAACGCGCTTCCTTCCTGGTTTTCAACGACATCGACTTCAGCTACGAGTCCCACTGCACGCTGGTCGTGCAGCAAACCACCGCGCATCACATCGCCATCGGGGCGGCAGCCTATTCGGACTCCGCAACCGTCCTCTGGGAAGGCAGGCGCGGCGCAGACCGGCATGAAGTCTTCCGCCTGCTTCGCATCGGGAATCCATGACAGCATCCCGCAGCGCAAGACCAACGCCCGGACGCTATATCAAAGACATCCTCGCCCAGGCCTGGCCGGTGCTGGTCAGCTCGTGGGCAAGCGTGATCTTCGGCGTGATCGACACGGCGATGGCCGGCCATGCCAGCGCGGCCGACCTGCAGGCCATGGCCTTGGGCGCTTCCATCTACATCACCGTCTTCGTGGGCCTGATGGGCGTCGTGCATGCGCTCATTCCCATCATTGCGCAACACTTCGGGGCCGGGCGCCATGCCGAAGTGGGCGAAGCCTGGGGCCAGGGCGTATGGCTTTCGATGGCGCTGTCCCTGGTGGGCGCCGGCGCGATGCTGTTCCCCGACATCTGGCTGCAGTTCTCCGGCGATGTGGCGCCGGAGGTGCGCTCGGGGGTCACCTGGTACTTGCGCGCCCTCATCCTGGCGTTGCCCGCGACACTCGCTTTTCGCTGCATCTATGCGATGGGCACGGCGGTATCACGGCCCAAGACGGTCATGGCCATCAACCTGGCCAGCGTCGCCTTCAAGATTGTCTTCAACTGGATTTTCATCTTCGGCAAGTTCGGCATGCCGGCCCTGGGAGCCGCCGGAGCGGGCCTGTCGACCGCCATCGTCGGCTGGCTCAGCCTGGCCGCCGGCCTGTGGGCGATTTCCCACGATCCTTATTACCAGCGTTTCAGACCGCGCCTGGGCCGCCTGCAATGGATACGGCAGAAAGAGCTGCTCCTGTTGGGGATACCGATGGGAGGCTCCTACCTCATCGAGGTCTGCGCCTTTACCTTCATGGCGCTGCTGGTGGCCCGGGAAGGCATGTACGTCAATGGCGGCCACCAGATCATGGCCAGCCTTGCGGCCCTGAGCTACATGGTGCCGATGGCGGTGGGAATTGCATCCGCCTCACTGACGGCGCAGGCCATCGGCGCGGGCGACATGCGCCGGGCACGCAATATGGGACGCGCGGGGATCGCCATCGTCGCAGCCGGCGCGTTGGTCACCGCAAGCATATTGATCATCGCGCGCCAGCCCATCCTGGCTTTCTATACCGATGACCTCCAGGTCAGCCTGGTTGCGGCCGCCCTCATGCAACTGCTGCCCTGGTTCCATCTGGGCGACGCCATGCAGTGCATCAGCTCGTATCTGCTGCGGGCGTACAAGGTGGCCGTCGTGCCGCTGATCCTGCAAGTCGTGGCCCTCACGGGACTGGGACTGGTGGGCGGCTGGTGGCTGGGATTCGGCCCCGCCGCCGGCACGCTCGCGCCCGTGGTCCATGCCATGGCGCCAGGCGCCCCGATCGGTGCCGGGACGATGTGGCTGATGGCCACGCTGGGCCTGAGCCTGTCTTCCATCCTGCTCTTCGGATGGTATGGCCACGTGGTGCGGACCAAGATAGGCGCCGGGCGACGGCGTGCCAACTCCAGGGGTCAGACCCCATACGGGGTCTGACCCCTCCGCGCCCCCTCCGCAGACCCCGTACGGGATCTGCTCCTAGGCGGCATCCAGGCTCGCGGACTCGCTTTCCTCGGCGCCGGCTCCCTCTTCGCGGCCTTCGATCGCGGGGGTGACGAGCTCCACCACCTTGCGGCGCGACAGCATGCCAAGGAACTCGTTGTCCTCGCCCGTCACGGCAAGAGGCTCCGTGCTTCGCAACATCCGGCCCAAGACTTCGTCCAGCCCGGCGTCGGCCGGCACAGAGGCTACGCTTTCGGCATAGGCGGCGATGTCTCGGGCGCCATCGCGCAAGGCCTGCTCGGCCGCTTTGCGGGTGAGTATGCCCGCGAGGCGCTTGCCGTCCAGAACCGGCGTGTAGTCGTACGCCATCCCCGCCATGCGTTCGACCGCGTGGGCCGGGCGGCTGCGCATCGTCAGTGTCAGGGACGGCGTATTGCAGGCGTGGGTCGCATTCAGGACCTTGCTGCGGTTCACATCCTGCAGGAAGGACTGCACGTAGTCATTGGCCGGAGCCAGCAGGATGTCTTCCGGCGTTCCCTCCTGAATCAGCAGGCCGTCCTTCAAGATGGCGATCCTGTTGCCCAGGCGCAGGGCCTCGTCCAGATCGTGCGTGATAAAGACGATGGTCTTGTTCAGCTTCGCCTGCAGTGTCAGCAACTGGTCCTGCATCTCGCGGCGTATCAGGGGATCCAGCGCCGAAAAAGCTTCGTCCATGAGCAGGATCTCGGCATCGGTCGCCAGGGCTCGGGCAAGGCCGACGCGCTGTTGCATGCCGCCGGACAGCTCATGCGGGTATCGGTCCTCGAAGCCCGACAGGCCTACCTGCTCGAGCCAGTGCTGGGCGCGCTGACGGCGCTCGTTACGGCCCAGTCCCTGCACCCTCAGGCCATAGGCCGCGTTCTCGATCACCGTTCGATGCGGAAAGAGGCCAAAGCGCTGGAAAACCATGCTCATCTTCTTTTGCCGGAACTGCTCGAGCTCGGACCTGCCAAAGCTCATGACATCCACGCCGTCGACCAGAATGCTTCCCGCGCTGGGTTCGATCAAGCGATTGAAATGGCGAATGAGCGTCGACTTGCCCGAACCCGACAGCCCCATGATCACGTATATGCTGCCTTCTTCGATGCTGAGGCTGATGTCGCTCAGGCCCAGGACGTGGCCGCTCGCGGCAAGCAGTTCGTCCTTGCCCATGCCTTGCCGCGCCGCCTCCAGCCAGCGGTCCGGCCGCGAACCGAATATCTTGTAGACGTTCTTGACTTCTATTTTGCTCATGCCGCGCTCCTTGCCTGTTGGCGACGGCCGAATTCCTGGGTGATTCGATCGAAAATGATGGCAATGATGACGATGCCCAGTCCGGCCAGCACACCGCGGCCCACCTGCAGCCGGTTGATGCCCTGCAGGACCTCGTAGCCCAGGCCCCTGACGCCTATCATGGAGGCGATGACCACCATGGCCAGCGCCATCATGGTGGTCTGGTTGATGCCGGCCATGATGTTCGGCATGGCCAGCGGCAGCTGCACGCCGAACAATTGCTTGACGCGGTTGGCGCCAAAGGCGCGCGAGGCCTCCAGCACTTCGCTGTCGACCAGCCTTATGCCCAGGTCCGTCAGGCGTATGACCGGCGGTACCGCATAAATGATGGTGGCGATGATGGCGGCCACCTTGCCCAGATTGAACAGCATGACCACGGGGATCAAGTAGACGAAGCTGGGCATCGTCTGCATGACGTCGAGCACGGGCAGCATGATGGAGCGCAGCCATTTGAAGCTGGCCATCAAGATTCCCATCGGTACGCCTATCGCGACGGAAATGGCCACCGCCACGACCATGAGGGACAAAGTCTGCATGGCGGCGTCCCATAAGCCGATGAAGCCGATGGAGCACAGCAAAACGCCGATGAGGGCTGAAAAGCCGATGCGGCGGCTGGCAAGCCAGGCCAGCAGAACCACTGCGGACACGACGAGCCACCAAGGGGACTGCCTGAGCAACTGGTCCATCCAGACCAGGACATCCAGCAGCGGCTGAGTCAGGGCGCGCAGAAGATCCGAATAGTCGGCGACAATGCCCCCGACAAACTCATCGATGGGCGCGCGCAGCGCCCGTGGCGCGATGAACTCTGGAAACATAAAGAATACTCCGTAAAACTCGTTGCAATGGCGGACCGATCGTCCGCCATCCAGGGAAAGCGGCGGCCTCATGCAGAGGCCGTCTTCCACAATGGAAGATACTTTCCACGAATGCTAAAGAGCAGCCTTTACGCGCTCGGCGACGTCCGCCGGCAGCCAGGACGTCCAGGTCTCGGCCTGATTCTTCAAGAACCATAGTGCCACGTCAGCCGGCTCGGCCTCGTTCTCTTCCATGTAGGCCATGGCCTGGTCCATGACGGGCAATGGCACGGCCACCTTCGACAGGAAGCCGGTGAGCTTGGGCGCATCCTGGGTGAACTGCGTGCTGACTGCGGTAAACACGGGATTTTCGGGATAGGCGCTGGGCTCGGGATTCGAGCAATTGGGATCGGTCAGGCAAGCGTGCTTCTTCTGGTCATAGGCCGGCAAGTCCAGCTTGACCAGGTCCATCGAACCGACCAAGGGCGTGGGGAACCAGTAATAGAACACCACGTTTTCCTTGCGCTGGTAGGCGGCGGTCAACGCGGCTTTCTGGGTGGCGCCGGTTCCGGGTGAAAACAGCGTGAAGGTGTCGTCCAGCCCCAGGGCGTTGAAAAGATTGCCGCTGACCACCTCGCAGCCCCAGCCCGCCGGGCAGCCATAAAAACGGCCTTTCGAAGGTTCTTCCGGATCCTTGAACGCGTCCTTGAATTTGGGAAGATCGGCGGCGCTCTTGAGTTCGGGCAGGCGCTCAGAGGTATAGCGCGGAATGAACCAGGCCTCGCCCCCCATATAGATGTCGCCGATGCGCTTCACCTTGCCTGTCGCCTCGGCCTTGGCCCAGGGCTCGGCGACGCTGTTGAGCCAGATTTCAGTGTTGACGTCGAGATCGCCGCGTTCGAGCGCCGCAAGGGCGGGCAGGGTTTCGACCGGCAGCACCTCCGACTTGCAGCCGTAGCCCTTTTCGGCGATGAAGCGTTCGACTTCGACCAGCACGAGATTGGATTCCCAGTTCATGCCGCCAAACCGGACCGGACGGTCGATTTCACATTGCGGATTCGAGGCGGCCTGCGCCGTGGAAGCGATACCGGGCAGGCCGGTGAAGGCCGCCGCCGCGGCCAAGACCAGGGCAAGCCGCTTGAAGGACGCAGCGCCGAATACGGACGCGCGAAGTGAAGGGGTTGTGGTTAAAGACAAGATTGCCTCCTTAAGTTACGTGGACGCATCGAAAACCGCGTGATACGCCATGGCTAAGGGGGTGTGCGGAAGACGGTTTACCGCCGATACATACCGACACTAGCGTGATGAGTACGGAGTACTCGTTGACAGCTTATGGAGCCTTGAAAAAAGACCCGTCATACGCCAGATTGAATAAAAATGCCGAAACGGCCAAAACGTAAAGTTTGCGGCATTTTACGTGCAGATACGAGAAAATGTAAACCCTGGGGTCTCAGGGGTCAGACCCCGTACGGGGTCTGACCCCGGCGGCATAAACAAGGGGTCAGACCCCGAATGGGGTCTGACCCCCTGCCCGACTGGGGTCTGACCCCTTACTTATAAATATAGTCGCGGCGCCAGGGGTAGGCCTGCCCTTCCGGAAAATCGAGTTCGTCGCTGCTGCCGCCAGGCCTAGACTGCGCCAGCACTTGGTGCAGGGCGATCCAGCCATGCTCGAAACCCATGGCGCAGCCGGCCAGGTACATACGGTAGGCGCGCAGCGAGCGCTCGCCCTGTTCGCCCTGCAATGTCTGGCGCGCTTCCGGCAGCCGGGCCTCCAGGGCGTCGCTCCATGCCCAAAGGGTGCGGGCATAGTGAGGGCGCAAGTTCTCGATGTCGAGGTCTTCGAGGCCGCCTTCTGCCATGTGTTCGAGCACGTGGCTGATATGCGTGAGTTCACCGCCGGGGAAGATGTATTTCTCGATGAATTCGCCCATTCCCGCACCCAGTTCCGCGTTGTCGACACCACCCGCCGTGATGCCGTGGTTCAGGATGAGCCCGCCCGGACGCAGCAAGCGGCGCAATTTCGAAAAATAGGCCTCGAGCTGGGCTCTGCCGACATGCTCGAACATGCCCACTGAAGCGATCTTGTCGTATGGAGCGGTTTCATCGAGCTTGCGATAGTCCAGGAGTTCCATGCGCACGCGACCCTGAAGCCCTTTCTCTTCGATGAGCCGGTTGACGTGAGCATGCTGGTTGCGCGACAGCGTGATGCCGGTTGCGTCGACGCCGTAGTTCTCGGCCGCCCACAACAGCAGGCCGCCCCAGCCGGCGCCCACATCCAGGAAGCGTTCGCCCGCCTTGAGGTCCAGCTTGCGGCAGATGTGATCCAGCTTGGCTTCCTGAGCTTCGGCGACCGTCATGTCGGGGCGGCGGAAATAAGCGCAGGAATAAACGCGGCGAGGGTCCAGCCACAAGGCGTAGAAATCGTCGGACAGGTCATAGTGGAACTGGATCTGGCGCGCGTCCCGCTCGATGGAGTGCCGCCATACGGATACCAGCCGGCGTATCAGTTCGGTCAGCCGTCCGATCCGGGCGGCATCGATGGGCGAACCGGGCAGGATCGCCGCGGCCAGGCGCATCAGGTCACGCATGGAGCCTTCCACATCGAACTTGCCTTCGACATAGTCTTCGCCCAGCCCGCCCACGTGTCCGGCCGCCAGATGGGCCAGTGTGGAGCGATCCTTGATCACCAGCCGGACGGCGGCGTCCGGCTCGCCCACGGTCTGCCCATCGGGCATGACCAACTGCACAGGCAAAGGCAAAGACGCCAACTTGGTTTCAACAACGGATAAGACAGAACTCAATGCCGACTCCCTATATTGAAATGAAGAACACTAAAGATACCGTATTCGAGCGTGCTAAGATCATCACAAATACCGCATAAACTTCAATTCGGCAAGCCATGGCGCGCCGCCGGCCCCGCTCCCCCCGCTGCATGCATCCTCCACCTAGTCACCTCACCACCATTCCATCCTGGCTCATCCTGATGGGGCTGCTGACCGCGCTCGGCCCCCTGGCCATCGACATGTATCTGCCGGCATTCCCGGACATGGTTCTAAGCCTGGGCGCCAGCCAGGGCATGGTGGAGCGCACCCTGCCCAGCTATCTGCTCGGCCTGGCCGCCGCCCAGGTATTCTATGGCCCATTCGCCGACCGCTACGGCAGGAAAAAACCGCTGCTGCTCGGCCTTGTCGTTTTCACCGTCGCTTCGATCGGATGCAGCCTGACCGACAACATCGAACAGCTGAATATGTGGCGCGTGGCGCAAGCGTTCGGCGGGGCGGCCAGCATGGTCATACCGCGCGCGGTGATTCGGGACAACTTCGACACGCGCGACGCGTCCAAGGCGCTTTCGGTCCTGATGCTGGTAATGGGCGTGACGCCCATCCTGGCACCCATCCTGGGCGCGCAAGTCCTTGCCTTTGGCAGTTGGCGGCATATCTTCGCCATCATGGCGCTGTGCAGCACACTGCTGTTCATCAGCGTCATCATCAGCATGCGCGAAACGCTTCCGGCCGAAAAAGCCATACCACTGAGCTTTGCCAACATCGGACGCAACTATCGCGGTCTGCTCGCGCATAAACGCTTCATGTGCTATACGCTTGCCGGCGGCTTCGGCTCGGCCGGCATGTTCGCCTACATCTCGGGTTCGCCACGCGTCTTCATCAATGTCTTCGATGTGCATCCGCAGTACTTCGGCTTGCTGTTCGGCGTCAACGCCGCCGCCCTGATCGCCACGTCGCAGATCAGTGCCCGGCTGCTTAACCGCCATGTACCGGAGACCCTGCTCAAGTTCGCGCAAGCCGGCCTGCTGGCGGCCTCCCTGGCGGGTTTCGTCATGACGCTGGCCGGGATTCTTACTTTGCCCTGGCTGATGGCCGCCTTGTTGTGCTTCATGGCGGGTCAGGGATTCGTGAACCCCAACGCCGCGGCCCTGGCGCTGCGCGAACAAGGGCACCGCCTGGGCGTGGCCTCGGCCATGATGGGCACACTGCAGATGCTCTGCGGCGCGGCCGCCGGGCTCGGGGTCAGCGCCTGGCAGTCGGACACCGCGCTGCCCCTGACCGGCATCCTGACCTTTTGCGCCTTCCTGTCCTGGCTGTTCGGACGCGCCGCGCTCAAGGCCGCCCCAAGTTCGAAATAATGCAAAAGTGAGACTCATATACAACACGCGCATTGACAACCGCATTCGAAAATAAGAATAATTCTTACTTTCAATAATACCCAGTAAAATAGAGGGGTTGCATGTTGTCCGCTGTTGCTGTCTTTTTCCGGCCCAAGCCATTGGCCGCCGCTGTTCAAGCTCTTTGTTCCATTTCCCTGCTTTCGCTTTCTTCCGTGGCCCTGGGCCAGGATGCGAATGCGCCGGTCTCGCGGCTGGACAACGTGGTGGTGACGGCCACCGGCTTCGAGCAGATGGTCGAAGACGCACCCGCCTCGATCACCGTGATTCCGCGGGCCGAACTGGAAAAAAAGGCCTTCAAGGACGTGACCGACGCCTTGAAGGACGTGCCAGGCGTGGTCATTACCGGCGGAGGCAGCTCGAGTGACATCAGCGTACGCGGCATGGCCCCCTCTTACACGATGATCCTGATCGACGGCCGGCGCCAGAATTCGCGCGAAACCCGCCCCAACAGCGACGGCCCGGGCATCGAGCAAGGCTGGTTGCCGCCGATGCAGGCCATCGAGCGCATCGAGGTCATTCGCGGCCCGATGTCGTCGCTGTACGGCTCGGACGCAATGGGCGGCGTGGTGAACATCATCACGCGCAAGGTGCCGCAAGCCTGGACGGGCAGCCTGCGCAACGAAGTGACGGTTCAACAGGACTCCGACTCCGGGAACATCTATCAAAGCAATTTCTACCTGGCGGGCCCCCTGGTTGACGACAAGCTGGGCTTGCAGGTCTACGGGCAGAAAGCGCGCCGGCAGGAAGACGAAATCCTGAACGGCTTCAACAAGCAGGACGCGACCTCGGGAACGGTGAAGCTTTCCTTCACGCCCAACAAGGACCACGACCTGATCGCCGAATTCTCCCGCACGCTGCAGGAAAGGGTCTCGACGCCCGGAAAATCGATGGCCGCGCTCGATGCGCGGGGCAGGCCCAATAGCCCGTCCAGCACCAAGTACGACAAGAACGTGTATTCGCTGACCCATATCGGACGCTGGGGCAAAGCCACTTCCAATACCTATGTGCAGCGCGAAGAAACCGACAATCCCTCGCGCCTGATGAACTTGAAGAACACGGAGTTCAATACGCAGTGGAACCTGCCGCTGGGCAATCACATGGTCAGCGGCGGCTTCCATTACCAGAAGGAAAGCCTGAACGACCAGGGCAACCAGTATGATCCCACCGTCAGCCAGCTGGACCGCTACCAGTGGGCCCTGTTCGCCGAAGACGAATGGGCAATCACCGAAGATTTCGCTCTCACGACCGGCGTACGCATGACGCGCGACGAAAACTACGGCACGCATTGGACGCCCCGCCTGTACGGTGTCTGGCACACCACCGAAAACCTCAGCTTCAAGGGCGGCATATCCACCGGCTTCAGGGCGCCTTCGCTGCGCCAGGCCGTTGCCGACTGGGGCCAGATCACGGGCGGTGGCGGCGGCGTGCCGGCGATCATCGTGGGCAACCCCAATCTCAAGCCGGAAAAAAGCATCAGCCAGGAATTCGGCATCGTATGGGACGACCGCCAGGGCTGGACCAGCAGCCTGACCTTCTTCAATACCGACTTCAAGGACAAGATTTCCGAGACGCGCCGGTGCACCGATCCCGACGGCCTGCCCACCTGCCATGTGTTTCCGGGCGACCAGGGCTACAAGTTCATCAGCGACCGGGTAAACGTCGACCGCGCGAACATCCGCGGCATCGAGGCGACCACCACCTGGTCCATACGCGACGACATGCGCTTGTCGGCCAACTACACTTACACGCACTCCAAGCAAAAGAGCGGCGAATTCGAAGGCCGTCCCCTGAACAAGATGCCCAAGCACATGTTCAATGCGACCTTCGACTGGGATGCCAACGAGAAGCTCGGCCTGTGGTCGCGCGTCAACTTCCGTGGAAAGACGTCGGACTACCTGAGCCGCACGTCGATGGCCACCGGCACGCCGTCGTTCACCTTCGTCGACATGGGCGTGAACTACAAGCTCAACAAGAATGTCAACTTCGGCGTCGGCGTCTACAACGTCTTCAACAAGCGCGTCACCGACGAGGCCTTCGAGGCCGTGTACGACGGGCGGCGTTACTGGGCGCATCTGACGGTGGGTTTCTAAGCTGGAACCCTGAGTGGTCAGACCCGAATCGCTGAAGGGGTCAGACCCCGGATGGGGTCTGACCCCATGTTCGATGCTGCAGGGTCTGACCCCTTTGTTCCTGTGTGTTTGGGGTCAGACCCCGTACGGGGTCTGACCCCACTGCTCCTTCCCCACTGCCCCCGCAGTAATTGCCTAAGCAGTTATCTGGGCGCTAGAATGGCCCCATGAGCAAATCCGATCCGCCCTCTTCCGTCCGGCGTGGCGCTACGCGCCGCAATTCCGTGCCCGGCAGGCAACCCGCCGGCTACTACCGCGACACGGCGGAATCGCTGGGACCGGACGTCAACATAGGCTATCTCGTCAAGCAGTTGCAGTCCTCCTTCAATCGCATGATGGAGCTGCATATGGCACCCTTGGGACTGACCGCCATGCAATGGCGGCCGCTGGTCCTCATCCGCTACCGCAACGTGAATACCCCAGCCGAGTTGTCGCGACACAGCAATATCGACACGGGCGCCATGACGCGCGCGCTCGACCGGCTCGAAGCCAAGCAATTCATTTCACGGCAGCGCTGCTCCGACGACCGCCGCAGCGTACGTGTCGAACTGACGAAGGCCGGCAATGAAGTGGCCGAGCAGATACTTCCCGCCGTGGCGGCCACGCTCAATACCCATTTGCGCGGTTTCAGCAAAGACGAAGTCGAGCTTTTCATCAGCATGATCGACCGCATGCTGGCCAATGGCGAAGAACCGGTGGAATAAAGCGCCGCGTCATCGCGACCGACACGCGAACACTACGCGGCGCTTGCTCGCATGATGCTTATTTCCCTATAATAATTGCCTAGGCAATTACGTACTAGGCAGATATATTCAGCTTTCTGTCAGCAAGCGAACAGCCTCTCCATTCTCGTAAAAAGCATGAAAGCAGCGATTCCCTTATTGTTAGCCGCCGCACTGGCGGGTTGCGCAGCCATGGACCCTGGACCACCCTCTGTGGCTCGGTTCGACGCGGCCCGGCTGGGCTTGCAGGACGGTGCCATTGCCTGGCCCTCCAGCCAATGGTGGGCCCGATACGGCGACAGCCAACTGAATGCCCTGATCGACCAGGCGCTGGCCGGCAACCCTTCCATGGACGCTGCGCGAGCCAGGCTGGACAGGGCCGATGCGGCCGTCAGCGGCGCACGCGCCGTGCAGCTGCCTCGCGCAGACGTATCCTCCAACATCACGCGCGAACGCTTTTCCGCAAACTACATCTACCCTGCTCCTTATGGCGGCTCCATGCTCACCGAGGCGGACTTGCGCCTGAACATCGGCCTGGACCTGGATCTTTGGGGACGCAACCGGGCCCGTTTCGCGGCCGCGCTGTCGGAACGCGAAGCCGCGCGAGCGGACCTGCACATGGCCCGCAACGCCCTGGTCGGCGCGGTGGTGCAAAGCTACTACAAGCTGCAAGGCGCGCTCGCGCAACAGACCGTACTCGAAGACATGGTACGGCAGCAGCAAAACGTCCTGGACATTACCCGCGAACGCGTGCGCGCCGGCCTGGATACGCAGATCGAGGCCAAGCAGGCCGACTCGTCGGTATCGTCGGCGCGCGTGCAACTGAGCCAGGCGGCCGTCAATGCCAAGCTGCTGCGCAACCAGCTTTCCGCCTTGGTGGGCGAAGGTCCAGGACGCGGCGCGCAGATCGGCCATGTGAAGCTGGAGGGCATGCCGCCGGACGTGCCGGCAACGCTGCCTCTCGACCTGCTCGCGCGCAGGCCCGACATCATCGCAGCCCGCGAACGCGCGCAAGCCGCCGCAGGCCAGGTATCGGCGGCCAAGGCCGAGTTCTTTCCGAATGTGAATCTCACCGCCTTCGTGGGCCTCATGTCCTTGGGACTGGGCAACCTGCTGGAAGGCCCCAGCAAGACCTATGGCGCGGGCCCCGCGATCTCGCTTCCCGTTTTTCATGGCGGGGCCCTGAATGCCCAGCTGGACGCCCGCCGCGCCGAGCGCGACCTGGCCGTTGCCGATTACAACCAGACGCTGCTGACCGCCGTCCGGGAAGTGGCCGACTCGGTGGCGTCCATCCATGCACTGGAGCAGCAAGCGGCAGACCAGGCAAAGAGCCTGGATGCCATCGCTTCGGCCTACCAGATCGCCGTCGATCGATACAAGTCCGGCCTGGGCAATTTCATACAGGTGCTGCTGGCCCAGAACGAGGTCCAGAAGCAGGCCATTCTCGACGCCGACCTGCGTGCGCGCGCCTACGCGCTCGATGCCCAATTGGCCACCGCGCTGGGCGGCGGCTACCTGAATTCCACGAACAACTGAAGAAGTCTCCATGAGTACTGAAAAGAAACCGGCATACCGACGCAAGACACTGTTGCTCATCGCCGCCCTGGCTTTTGGGGCCATCGGCATCGCCTATGCCGTCTGGTGGACGATCTATGCCTCGCACTTCGAAGGCACCGACAATGCCTATGTGAAAGGCAATCTGGTGCAGGTCGTCTCGCAAATACCCGGCACCGTGGTGGCCATCGCGGCGGACGACACCGATCGGGTGGAGCGCGGAGAAGCCCTGATCAGGCTGGACGCCAGCGACACCGACCTCGCGTTGCGCAAGGCTCAGGCGGGATTCGCCCAGACGTTGCGACAGACCCGCGCCGTCTTCGTGCAGAATGATGCGCTGAAGGCCGAAATAGACGTACGCAAGGCGGACATCGAACGAGCCCAGGCCGATCTCTCCAAGGCGCGCAGCGACCTGAAGCGCCGCGAGGCCCTGTCTCGATCGGGAGGCGTGAGCGGAGAGGAAATCCTGCACGCGCGGACGGCCGTCGAGGCGGCCGAATCCGGACTGGCCCAGGCGCAGGCCGCATTGGCTGTTGCCAAGGCCAGACTGGACACCAACCTCGCGCTCACCGCAGACATGCCGGTCGAAGAGCATCCGGATGTCCAGCTTGCCGCGGACAAGCTCCGCGAAGCGCTGCTCGCCACTTCGCGCACGCATATTCCCGCGCCGGTGAGCGGCATGATTGCGCAGCGGTCGGCGCAAGTAGGCCAGCATGTCGCCCCAGGCACTCCCTTGATGACCATCGTGCCGCTCGACCAACTGTGGGTGGAGGCCAATTTCAAGGAAAGCCAGCTGCAGCGCATGAAGCCGGGCCAGAAAGCCACGCTGACGGCCGACATCTATGGCGGCGACCTGAGCTATCACGGCTACGTGCAGGGCCTGGCCGCCGGCACGGGCTCCGTTTTCTCGCTGCTGCCGGCGCAGAACGCCAGCGGCAACTGGATCAAGGTGGTGCAGCGCCTGCCCGTGCGCATCGTGCTCGACCCCGAAGAAGTGGCCCGGCATCCCTTACGGGTGGGCCTGTCCATGCAGGTGGAGGTCGACTTGCGCGACCCGACCGAGGAAGACGTGAAAACCGCCCTGCGGATCGCCGGCCCTCGGGGCTTGAGCACCGCCGTTTACGACTCCGTTGACGGCCAGGCCGAGGCGCTGATCGCCAAGATCACCAAAGAAAACGCGGGGCCCTGATCATGGCCGCCGAGGAAAAAAGCGCCGCGAAATCCGCGCCTCCGGCGGCAGCCGCCTACCCGCCCCTGCAAGGCAGGGCGCGCACCATGGGTACGATCGCGCTGTCTGCCGCGGTATTCATGAATGTGCTGGACTCGTCCATTGCCAACGTCTCCATTCCGACGATCGCGGGCGACCTGGGCGTGAGCGCCACGCAAGGCACCTGGGTCATCACCTCGTTTGCGGTGGCCAACGCCATCACGGTGCCGCTTACCGGCTGGCTGACGCAGCGCTTCGGGCAGGTCCGGCTGTTCGTGGCGTCCGTCCTGCTTTTCGTCCTTACCTCCTGGCTTTGCGGTTTTTCCTGGTCGCTGGAATCCCTGGTGGCCTCGCGCATACTGCAAGGCGCGGTTGCCGGCCCGATGATCCCGCTGTCGCAATCGCTGATGTTGGGCTCCTACCCCAGGGACAAGGCAGGCATGGCGCTGGCGCTGTGGTCCATGACGATACTCGTCGGACCGGTGGCGGGACCCTTGCTCGGCGGCTGGATATCGGACAATTATTCCTGGCCGTGGATCTTCTACATCAACGTGCCCGTGGGCTTGCTGGCGGGCTGGGCCGCCTGGCAAATCTACAAGGAACGCGACTCGGTGAAGTCCCGCCTGCCCATAGACAAGATGGGCCTGGCGCTGCTGGTGGTCTGGGTGGGCGCACTGCAGCTCATGCTCGACAAGGGGAAAGAACTCGACTGGTTCGCCAGCGGCGAGATCATCCTGCTGGCCGTCGTCGCCGTCGTCGCCTGCGTGTTCTTCATCATCTGGGAGCTGACCGCCGAGCATCCGGTGGTCGATCTTGCCTTGTTCAAGTACCGCAACTTCACCGCGGGCGTCATCACGATATCGGTAGGATACGGCGTGTTCTTCGGCACCGTCGTGCTGCTTCCGTTGTGGATGCAGAACACCATGGGCTATACCGCCACCGACGCAGGCATCGCGTCGGCGCCTGTCGGCATCCTGGCCATCATCATTTCACCCATCGTCGGCAAGCTCCTGGCCCGGCATGATCCGCGCATCATCGCCACCTTCGCCTTCCTGGTCTTCTCCCTCATCAGTTTCATGCGGGCCGATTTCAGCACGGACGTCGACATCGGCACCATCATGCTGCCGACTTTCATCCAGGGAGCGGCCATGGCGACCTTCTTCATCCCGCTCACCACGGTCACTTTGTCCGGACTGGATCCGCAGCGCATTCCCGCCGCGGCGGGCCTGTCCAACTTCGTGCGCCTGGTGTTCGGCGCCTTCGGCACCTCCATCACCACCACGTTGTGGGAAAGTCGCGCGAGCCTGCATCACGCGCATCTGGCCGAAGCCGCTCGGCCGGGCGAACCGGCCTTCGATGCGCTGGTCTCGGGCTTGCAGCAAAAAGGCCTGGATGCCGGGCAAGGAGCCCTGCTGATCGACCGCCTGATCAACCAGCAGGCTTTCACCCTTTCGGCGCTGGACATTTTCTATGCCTCGGGCATATTGTTCCTGGCGATGATCGCGCTGATCTGGGTGACCAGGCCGGCCACCGGCCGGCGCGGCGGCGCCGGCGCGACGGGAGCGCATTGAATACATGGGCGAGGGGTCAGACCCCGGGAAGGCGGAGATGGGGTCAGACCCTGTACAGGGTCTGACCCCTCAACCTCTCGCCCGGTTCTCATGCGCCCGGCCTGCTTGACCCAAAGTGGTGTTTCACAGTAGAATACCAGGCTTTACGGATGCTTTTGGGGCCCTTGCACTTAGGGCGGAACCGGCATTCAAACAGCATTCAAAGTACATTTTTAAGGGGTATGACCATGGCACGCGTATGCCAAGTTACCGGCAAAGGCCCGATGGTGGGCAACAATGTTTCGCACGCAAACAACAAAACCAAGCGTCGCTTCCTTCCTAACTTGCAATCGCGCCGCTTCTGGGTTGAAAGCGAAAACCGCTGGGTGCGCCTGCGCGTTTCCACCAGCGCCCTGCGCACGATCGACAAAGTCGGCATCGATGCCGTCCTGGCCGACCTGCGCGCCCGTGGCGAGCTGGCCTAAGCCGTTCGCGAACTAATCCAAGGAGCTCATCATGGCAAAAGGTATCCGCGAGAAAATCAAGCTCGAGTCCACCGCCGGCACCGGTCACTTCTACACGACCACCAAGAACAAGCGCAACATGCCCGAAAAAATGCTGATCAAGAAATTTGATCCCGTTGCGCGCAAGCACGTCGACTACAAGGAAACCAAGCTCAAATAAGGGCTTGCCTGGGCCTGGGATCCCGAACCCGATCCGGTCCTCAACCCCGGCCGGATTCCCGTCCTGGCTTCCTTTCCCAGTCTCCTGAAAGACCCTGCCTCGGCGGGGTCTTTCGTTTTTCGCGCCCGCGAGCCTGGAAGCACAGCGAAGCATCCTATAATCCTAGGTTTGCACAACCATTTACGAATTCTCCGGATCCCATGCAGGAACGCTACAGCCCCAACGACGTCGAAAAAGTCTCTCACCAGAACTGGCAGGCACGCGATGCCTACCGCGTCACCGAAGACGCCAAAGCGGCCGACGGCTCGCTGAAGCCCAAGTTCTACGCGTGTTCCATGCTGCCCTACCCCAGCGGCAAGCTGCACATGGGCCATGTCCGCAACTATACGATCAACGACATGATGACGCGGCAGCTGCGCATGCGCGGCTACAACGTCCTCATGCCCATGGGCTGGGACGCATTCGGCATGCCGGCCGAGAACGCGGCCATCAAGTCCAAGGTGCCGCCCGCCAAATGGACCTACGACAACATCGCCTACATGAAGAAGCAGATGCAGGCGATGGGGCTGGCCATAGACTGGTCGCGCGAAATGTGCGCCTGCGATCCCAAGTACTACAAATGGAACCAGTGGCTGTTCCTGAAGATGCTGGAAAAAGGCATTGCCTACCGCAAGACGCAGGTCGTCAACTGGGATCCGGTCGACCAGACCGTTCTTGCGAACGAACAGGTCATAGACGGGCGCGGCTGGCGCTCGGGCGCGCTGGTCGAGAAGCGCGAGATCCCCGGCTACTACCTGCGCATCACCGACTACGCCGAAGAGCTGCTGGAGCAAGTAAAGAACGGTTTGCCCGGCTGGCCCGAGCGCGTGCGCCTGATGCAGGAAAACTGGATAGGCAAAAGCGAGGGCGTGCGCTTCGCCTTCCCGCACACCATACAAGACGATTCCGGCTCGCTCATCCAGGACGGCCGCATGCATGTGTTCACGACGCGCGCCGACACCATCATGGGCGTCACCTTCTGCGCGGTCGCGCCTGAGCACCCATTGGCAACGCATGCGGCCAGGTCCAACCCCGAACTCGCGGCCTTCATCGAAGCCTGCAAGCAGGGCGGCACGACCGAAGCCGAAATGGCGACGCGTGAAAAGGAAGGCATGCGCACCGGCCTGCACGTCACGCACCCGCTCACGGGAAGCCAGGTCGAAGTCTGGGTTGGCAACTACGTGCTCATGAGCTATGGCGACGGCGCCGTCATGGGCGTTCCCGCGCACGACGAGCGCGACTTCGCCTTCGCCAGGAAATACGGCCTGCCGATACGCGACGTGATCGCCGTCGAGGGCAGGACTTATTCCGCGGAAGCGTGGCAGGACTGGTACGGCGACAAGCAACAGGGCCACACCGTGAACTCCGGCAAGTACGACGGGCTTACGCACGCGCAGGCCGTCGACGCCATCGCTGCCGACCTGAACGAAAAAGGCCTGGGCGAAAAACAGACCACCTGGCGCCTGCGCGACTGGGGCATCTCGCGCCAGCGCTACTGGGGCACGCCCATTCCCATCATCCACTGTCCCGATTGCGGTCCCGTACCCGTGCCGGAAAAAGACCTGCCGGTCGTCCTGCCCGAAGAGCTCATCCCGGACGGCAGCGGCAACCCGCTGACCAAGCACGAAGCGTTTCTGTCCTGCAGCTGCCCCAAGTGCGGCGCCGCGGCGCGCCGCGAAACCGACACCATGGACACCTTCGTGGATTCGTCCTGGTATTTCATGCGCTATACCTCGCCCGGCAACGACCAGGCCATGGTCGACGAACGCAACGATTACTGGATGCCCATGGACCAGTACATCGGTGGAATCGAGCACGCCGTCCTGCACTTGCTGTATGCGCGGTTCTGGACGCGCGTCATGCGCGACCTGGGCCTGGTCAAGTTCAGCGAGCCGTTCACCCGCCTGCTCTGCCAGGGCATGGTGCTCAACCACATCTACTCGCGCAAGAACGAGAACGGCGGCATCGAGTATTTCTGGCCCGAAGAGGTCGAGAACATCCATGACGCCAAGGGCGCCATCATCGGTGCCAAGCGCATTTCAGACGGCACCCCGGTGCAGTATGGCGGCATCGGAACCATGTCCAAGTCCAAGAACAACGGCGTCGATCCGCAGTCGCTCATCGACTCCATGGGCGCGGATACGGCCCGCCTCTTCGTCATGTTCGCCAGCCCGCCGGAGCAGACGCTCGAATGGTCGGACTCCGGCGTGGAAGGCGCCAACCGCTACCTGCGGCGTCTCTGGGCATTCTGCCACGGCCATCGCGCGGCCATCCAGAAAGGCCACGGCGCCAATCCCGGCATGGGCGAAGCCGATGCCGCCGCCAAGGGCCTGCGCCTGGAAGTCCACACGCTGCTCAAGCAAGCCGACTACGACTACCAGCGCATCCAGTACAACACGGTGGTGTCCACCTGCATGAAGATGCTCAATGCGCTGGAAGACGCCAGCCTGCCGGATACGCCCGCGGCAAACTGGGCATTGGCCGAAACCACGTCCATCCTCCTGCGCGTGCTGTATCCGGTCGTACCGCACATCACCTGGAAGCTCTGGCAAGACCTGGGCTACGACCAGGTGCATGGCGACCTGCTCGACGCCCCCTGGCCCATCGTCGACGAAGCCGCCACCATCGCGGACGAAATCGAGCTCATGCTGCAAGTCAACGGCAAGCTGCGCGGCTCGATCAAGGTGGCCAACGACGCCGGCAAGGAACAGATCGAAGCCACGGCCGTGACGCACGAAGCCACGATACGGTTCCTGGAGGGCCGTACGCCCAAGCGCGTCATCGTCGTTCCCGGAAAACTGGTCAACATTGTTGGATGACGCCCGCATGCACAGCACTTTGCTCATGTCCCCCCACTCCGTCCTGTCCGCGCGACGCCGCCTGCGGGGGCTTGCGAGCCTGGCGCTTTGCATGCTGCTGGCAGCCTGCGGCTTTCACCTGAAGGGTGCGGCCCAACTGCCATTCACCACCGTCTACACCAACATCAGCGAGAACTCCGAGTTCGGTTCGAATCTTCGCCGGGCGATCGTCGCCAGCTCGCCGGGCACGCGTTTCGTCGAAGACGTCGCGCAGGCGCAAGTCAGGCTGACGCAGTTGTCCAATATCGAGACCCTGCGCGAACTCTCGCTGGATGCGCAGGGCCGCGTCGAGGAATACGAATTGAACCTGGAATTCGTGTTCCAGATCACGGACGCCCAAGGGCACGTCATCCTGCCGCCCACCACGCTGCGCTCAACCCGCGAGCTGCCGTACGACGACTCCGTGGTGCAGGCCAAGCAGGGGGAAATCAATACGGTCTTCAAACGCATGCAGCAACTGCTGATAGACCGGATCGTGCGCCACCTCGCCTCGCCCGATGTCCGCGAGGCATTCGTCCAGGCCCAGAACCTGCCCCCGATCGACGCAACGGATACGCCGGCCACAACGCCGCCCGCCGCCATTCCGCAGCCGCCGACGCCTTGGGGTTCGCCCAGGGTCGGGCCGGGCCTATACTGAACCCATGGGACGCCAACTCGATGCCGACAGCCTCATCGGCCAACTGAACCGGTCTTCGCCTCCTTCGCTCGACAGCCTCTACATCGTCTCGGGCGACGAGCCCCTGCTCGCCATCGAGGCCTGCGACGCCCTTCGGGCCGCGGCGAACCGCGCGGGGTTCAGCGAACGCATCAGCATGACGCTGGATGCACGGTCCGACTGGTCCGCCGTGATCGGCGCGACGCAGAACGTCTCCCTGTTCGGCGATCGCCGGCTCGTCGACGTCGCCATCCCTTCCGGCAAGCCCGGCAAGACCGGCGCCGACACCCTGCTCAAGCTGGCCGACATGGCCGGCGGAGGCGCCCTCGCGGACACCATGCTTCTGATCAGCCTGCCCCGGCTCGACAAGGCCACGCGCAATACCAAGTGGGCGGCGAGCCTCTTCGGCGTCGCCACCTCGGTGGAAGTCTCGACGGTCGAGCGGCCCGCGCTGCCGCACTGGATCGCCCAGCGCCTGGCGCGTCAAAACCAGCAGCTCGACCGTGAAACACTGGAATGGATGGCCGACAAGGTCGAAGGCAACCTGCTGGCCGCCTTTCAGGAAATCCAGAAGCTGGGTTTGCTCTACCCCGAAGGCAAGCTCAGCGCGCAGGATGTCGAGCAGGCAGTGCTGAACGTCGCCCGCTACGACGTGTTCGGGCTGCGCGACGCCATGCTGGGCGGCAATCCCGCGCGCGCGCTATCGATACTCGCGGGACTGCGCGCTGAAGGCGAAGCACTGCCCCTGGTCCTATGGGCGGTAGGCGAGGAAGTACGCGTGCTGGCTCGCCTTGCGGCCGCACAGGCCGCGGGCAACGATATGCAAGCCGAATTGCGGCGCCTGCGGGTGTTCGGGCAGCGCGAACAGCTGCTGCGGCAGGCGCTGAGCCGCGTTTCCCCCGGCAGTTGGCCCGCTGCGGTCCAGCACGCGCACGACATCGACCGGCTGATCAAGGGACTGAAAGTGCCCGGCAGGCTGGATGATCCCTGGGAAGAGATCGGCAGGCTCGCCCTGCGCATCGCCATCTCCCGACCCCGGCGGCCTCGCGGCATGGCGGCCTGAACGCGATCTGCGAATAACTGGGATAATTCTTCCAAGCACGAAAGAATCCTGGGCCATCATGACAGAACAGACTTACTCGACCTCACATACCGATATCGCCACGGACATGCTCCAGTTGGGCCGCCAGGCCCGGCAGGCGGCGCGCGCCATGCGCAATGCCAGCGGCCACGCCAAAGCCGTCGCCTTGCGCGCCATGGCCGACCGTCTGCTGAACCAGAAGGCAGTCCTGCAATCCGAAAATGCCAAGGACCTGGAAGCCGCGCGCAACAATCGCATCAGCGGCGCCATGCTGGATCGCCTTCAGCTTTCCGACAAGGCGGTCGCCAACATGGCCGACGGCCTGCGCCAGATCGCCGACATGCCCGACCCGATCGGCAGCCTGTCCGCCAGCGCCACCCGCCCCAATGGCATGCGCGTCGCGCAGATGCGCGTTCCGCTGGGGGTCATCGGCATCATTTACGAATCCCGCCCGAATGTAACCATCGACGCGGCGGCGCTGTGCCTCAAGTCCGGCAACGCCACCATCCTGCGCGGCGGCAGCGAGGCCTTCCATTCGAACCAGGCGCTGGGAGCCATCATTGCGCAGGGCCTGGCCGACGCGGGCCTGCCTTCGCACGCGGTTCAGGTCGTGGGCACCACCGACCGCGCCGCGGTAGGCCATCTGGTCACCATGACCGACTATATCGATGTCATCGTTCCGCGCGGCGGCAAGGGCCTGATCTCGCGCCTGTCCGCCGAAGCGAAAGTGCCGCTCATCAAGCACCTGGACGGCAATTGCCACGTCTATCTGGATGCCTACGCCGATCTCGACAAGGCCCACGACATCGCCGTCAACGCAAAGACCTATCGCTACGGCATCTGCGGCGCCATGGAAACCCTGCTGGTGCATGCCGATATCGCGGCCCGCATTCTTCCGCGTCTGGGCAATACCCTGACCGGCATGGGCGTCGAACTGCGCGGCTGCGACACCACGCGGGCGATCCTGCCGCAAGCCCTTCCCGCCACCGAGGACGACTGGCGCACCGAGTACCTGGAGCCCATCCTGGCCATCCGCATCGTCGAGAACATCGACACCGCGCTGGATCACATCGCCCGCTACAGCTCCGAGCATACCGAATCCATCGTCACCGAAAACCTGCAGGCAGCCGAACGCTTCCAGCGCGAAGTCGACTCCAGCTCCGTCTATGTGAATCTGCCCACCTGTTTCGCCGACGGCTATGAGTACGGGCTGGGGGCCGAGATCGGCATTTCGACGAACCGGCTGCATGCGCGTGGTCCGGTGGGCCTCGAGGGCCTCACCACGTATAAATGGGTACTGATGGGCAACGGCCAGTTGCGCGGATAGGCGGCTCCAGCCATGCTATGGATCAAGACCTTCCATATCCTGTTCGTGACCTCGTGGTTCGCCGGGCTGTTCTACCTGCCGCGCATCTACGTCAATCTTGCGCAATCGCAGGATCCCGCCGTGACCGGCCATCTGCTCGGCATGGCGCGCAGGCTGTACCGCTTCATGACGCCCATAGGCGTGCTGGCGCTGGTCTTCGGCCTGTGGCTGTTTCTGGGATATGGCCTGGGCCGAGGACAAGGATGGATGCATGCGAAGCTCGCGGCGGTCGTGCTCCTGGTCATCTACCATCTGGCCTGCGGCCGCATGCTCAAGACCTTTGAACGCAACGCCAACCAGCGCAGCCACAAGTTTTACCGCTGGTTCAATGAAATCCCTGTCCTTCTGCTGCTGCTCGTCATTGCGCTGGTCGTCGTACGTCCCTTTTGAGCTTCACCTATCATGACCGACTCACCTCCCCGAAAAACGCTGACACTGAAGAAAAGCGCCGAGCCCACGGCAGGCACGGATGACGACCGCCGCAAACGTTCCGGCGCCCGGGCCAAGCAAGTGGCGCAGATCGAGCGCGAACGCGAGAAACAACGCCAGGCCGTCAGCACCGCAACGCCCTCTCCCCGCCGAAGAAACGAAGCTGCGCCGACGCCCGCCGCTCCGCGGCGCAGCGCGCCCGAGGTTACGGAACGCCCCCGTGCCGAGCGCCGGCCCCGGCCCTCGAAAAGTGAAATCTTCCGGGTCTTCGCGCCCTGCCCCCAAGGCCTGGAGGAAGCCCTTGCCGCGGAACTGCAGGCGCTGGGTTTTCCTGACGCAGAGCCCGCCCGCGCCGGCTGCGGCTTCACCGCCGACTGGACGGGAATCCTGCGGGCGAACCTGTATTCGCGCCTGGCGACACGCGTGCTGGTCCAGGTTGCGCATGGCCCCGTGCGTCACGAAGACGATATTCTCGACCTCGCGCAGCAAACGGCTTGGGAACGCTGGTTCGGTCCCGAGCATACGCTTCGGGTCGACACATCCGCCATCCGCAGTCCTATGCAAAGCCTGCAATACTGCAATCTGCGGGCCAAGGACGGTATTTGCGACCGCCTGCGCGACCGCGAAGGCGACCGGCCGGACATCGATACGGTACGACCCGACGCGCGCGTGCATCTGTTCCTGAACGAAGACAGCGGCACCCTGTACCTGGACACCTCGGGAGAATCCCTTTTCAAGCGGGGATGGCGCCTGGAAAAAGGCGAAGCGCCGCTGCGCGAGAACCTGGCCGCCGGAATACTGGCGCTTTCGGGGTGGGACCCTTCCCAGCCGCTGCTCGACCCCTTCTGCGGCAGCGGCACCATCTTGATCGAGGCCGCCTGGATCGCCCTCGGCGTTCCCGCAGGCATATGGCGCCCCTTCGGCTTCGAGCGCTTGCGGGGCCACGATGCGCGCCATTGGCGCGACATCAAGGAAGAAGCGCGCTCGCACATTGCCAGCCAGCTCGAAAGCCCCATCGTCGGTTGCGACCTGGATGACCGCGCGATCGAAGCCGCCCGGGCCAATACCGAACGCGCCTGGCTGACTCCGGATTCGATACGTTTCGAAGTGGCCGACGCCCGCCGCTTCCCGCCACCTGCCGAGCGAGGCTGGCTGATCACCAATCCGCCCTATGGCGAGCGGCTGCCCGGCGATGACACCCAGCTCTGGGAAGAATGGGCGCGCAATCTCAAGCAGAACTACAGCGACTGGCAGGTCAACATCATTTCAAGCGACCTCGACCTGCCCAAGCATTTGCGGCTCAAGCCCAAACGGCGGTATCCCCTGTATAACGGCGGGCTGGAATGCCGGCTCTTCAATTTTGAAATGGTGGCAGCCAGCTACCGGAAGCCCAAACCGTAGCGCCGGAACGACATCCTTTGTGCGATGCAAGGTAAAGCTTGCAATGATCTAGGGTTTACCCCTATAATAGGGTTAACCCTGAACGAAACGTTCATTATCTTCAAGCACAGAGGCTACGCTATGATCAACGTTGGCAAAGAAACCCGGTTAACAGACGAACTCGAACGTCAACTGATGATGCAGGCCATCGAAGATCAATTCCGCTTCAAGCCTCTGGTGTCGTTAAAGAAGCTGGCCGCAAGGCTGTTTGCCGGTCAGGCCGGCAGCAAGACTCCGGTGCAAGGCGCCGTCGAGTCCGCCAGCTGAATGTAAAGGTTGTCTCCTCCTTGGTTGCGTAGTTCTGCAACCCGCGCGGCCCCTCCCGCGTGTTTTAGCCGCCAAGCAGTATGGCGGCTTTTTTATTGCCCCCGATTTGCGGGATAATAGCTGTCTTTCCACTTAGCCTCCTTCCGCAATGCAAGCCGCATCCCTTGTCTCATTTTCCACGCCCAGCCGCTGGCGCCGGTTCACATGCATGATGTATGAAGGGGTCTTGCTGTTCGGGGTCGTGTTCCTGGCCGGCTATCTGTTCGACACATTGACGCAAAGCCGCAATGCGCTGATGTTCCGGCATGGCAGGCAAGCCATTCTGTTCATCGCCATCGGCGTGTATTTTCTGGCCTCCTGGAGCAAGAAAGGACAGACCCTGCCCATGAAGACGTGGAACATCCGCCTGGTGGGTCGCGATGGCGAACCACCCACCACTGCCCGGCTGCTGCTGCGCTACCTGCTGATCTGGCCGCTGCCGCTGCTTGGCGCCCTGATGGTGCTGGCCGGATCCCGGATTACCGGCTACAGCTCCACCGACCTGTTCATCGTCTTCACGCCGTTCACGCTGTTCATCTGGACCTGGTTCGATCACGACCGCCAGTTTCTGCACGACAGGCTGGCGCGCACGCGGCTGGTCAACGTGGTCCCCGCCTGAGGAAACTCGGGGAAACCCTAGTGTCGTTGGCTTTCTGAATCTTAGGGTTGCGCATACGCGCCTTGTCGTTCATGCTTCGGGATGGAATAAACCCTCGCGTTTACTTGCCCAGTTGAAGCCTAACGATAATGAACGACCAATACTCGGAGCTGTACTCGTCTTACCAGTGGCTAGTCCCCTCGCAGTTCAATATCGCGCAGGCGTGCGTCCATCGTTGGGCAGAAAATCCGTTCGAAGGGCGCAGAATCGCGATCTACCACGAGAACGAACTGGGGCAGCGCGAAGTATGGACATACTCCCGGCTGGCCGAAACCTGCGGAAAACTGGCCAATGGCCTTTTGAAAATGGGTGTCCAGCCCGGCGACCGCGTGGCGGTCACCATGGAGCAAAGGCCGGAGCTCGCCGCCGCGCATATGGCCATCCTCAGCATAGGGGCCATCGCGACGCCGCTGTCGGGCTATCCCTACGACCACCTGACCGCCTGCCTGAATGACGCCGATATACGCGTGGCCATCACCGATGCCGATTCAGCGCCTGGCCTGCTTGGCGCGCAAGCCCGGCGGCCGGCCCTGACGCAAATCGTAGGACTGGACCTGGAGCACGAAGCGGTCATCCCCTGGCGCACGCTGCTGGCCAGGCAAATGCCCGATCTGAAGCTCGTTTCCACCCGGCCCGCCACGCCGGCGCTCCTGTTTTATGGCCAGCCTGACCCCCAGGCACTGGGCACGCTGCTGCCGCACGGCGCCCTCATCGGCAGCCTGCCGGGTTTCGTGGCATCGCAGAACTGGCTTCCGCAAAAAGGCGACATCTTCTGGACACCCAGCGCATGGAGCACGCATGCGGGCCTGGCGCTCGGAATCCTGCCGGCGCTGTATTTCGGCTTGCCCGTTCTCAGCGTCGCGGGCTATGTCTCGGCACAACGCGCACTGGAGCTGCTGGAGCGCTACCAGGTCACCAATGTCCACTTCCCGGCCGCCCTCCTGGCCGACATCATGAGTCACACCCCATCACCACGGCAGCAACACCAGTTGGCGCTGCGTGCCGTCGCGTCTCATGATGGGCAGTTGGATCAGCCCGCCAGGGACTGGTGCGCAAATGCGCTGGGCTGCCCCGTCAATCAGACGCTGAGCCGCAATGAAGCAAGCTACCTCCTGGGCGACAGCTACCGCAAATGGCCGCCCATGGCGGGCAGCATCGGCAAGCCTTATCCCGGCCACCGCATCGCTGTACTGGACAGCCTGGGCCGGCCCTGTGCCACTGGAAAGCGGGGTGAAATCGCGCTCCATCGCTACGATCAATACGGCCATCCCGATCCCTCTCTCTTCCTGGGCTACTGGGGAAACGACGCGGCCGGCCACGCCCGGTTCCGCGGCGACTGGTTCCTGACCGGCGTGCGCGCCTGGATCGACGACAACGGATACTATTGGCCGGCGGAATCCTGATGGGGTCGGACCCCGTACGGGGTCCGACCCCGACTCCCCGGGGTCAGACCCTGGGGGGCCGACCCCGGTAGATATGGGCTAAAATTTACCCATGACCGATTTATTCAAAAAATACCTGTTGGCCGACCACAGCACACGCGTGCAAGTGGTGAAGCTGGGCCATGCCTGGCGAACCGGCATGGCTCACCAGAGCTATCCGGAAAGCGTCGAAAAGCTCCTGGGCGAACTGGTTTCCGCCGCCGTTCTGCTGGCTTCGAACATCAAGTTCGACGGTGCCCTGGTCCTTCAGTTGCAGGGAGACGGTCCGGTGGCCCTGATCGTCGTAGAGTGCACGACCGATCTGTCCATACGCGCGACGGTCAGCCTGCGCGAAGGCCAGGAAATCCCTGAAGACGGTACGCTGCAGTCCCTGCTCAATCCCAATGGAAACGGCAGGTTCATCGTGGTCCTGGATCCCGACCGCGAGAAAACGAACATGCAGCCCTATCAGGGTGTCGTGCCGCTCGAAGGAAATACCGTCGCCGGTGTCCTGGAAAGCTATATGCGCGGGTCCGAGCAGCTCGATACACGTCTTTGGCTTGCGTCCAACCCGGAATATTCCTCGGGCCTGCTGCTGCAGCGGTTGCCCAGGCACGGCGGATCGGCACACGTCGATGACGCCTCGGCCGACGAAACCTGGGCGCGCGTGTCGCATCTGGCATCCACCATCAAGTACGACGAACTCCTGGCACTGGACGCCGATGAGCTCGTGCACAGGCTATTCTGGCAGGAAGACCTGGTCGCGTACGAACCACAGGAAGTCCGCTGGCACTGCCCATGCAACCGCGAGCGCGTCGGCAATATGCTGCGCACGCTGGGACGCGAGGAGATCGAAGACTTGCTCAGCGAGCGGGAATCGATCGAAGTGCTGTGCAATTTTTGCGGCAAACCCTATCATTTCGACGCCGTCGACTGCGCCGGCCTGTTCGCGGACGGTGCCGGAGCATCGGCCGAAGGGAAACCGTCGATTCATTGAGGATGGCGAGGGGTCAGACCCCGTACGGGGTCTGACCCCATTGCAACGACTCCCACGCGGATGAACAGGGGTCGGACCCCATGCGGGGTCCGACCCCAACCGTCTATGATGCCGACGCCCTTGCGCATTTTCCACAGTCGACGCAAGAAGCTTGAGGAGCCACACTGGCTCCATGTCCGCTACACCACCATTGCAATGCGCCGGCCAGCCGGGCGCCTTTTCCACTTTGCCGCCGGTGTTCATCCAGCGCAAGAATTCCGATCCGTCCGTCCCGCAATCGGGCGCCGGCATCGTGGAATTCGCCATCGTAGCGGTACCGGTGCTGTTGCTCGGCCTGGGCGCCATCGAGTCCGCGCAATGGCTGTTCACGCGGCAAGCCGTCAGCCTAGCCCTGCTCGAAGCCGGGCGTGCCGGCATAACCCAGCATGCCAGTCCGGAAGCGATGATCGACGCTTTCGAGCACGCCCTGTTGCCGCTGCATGCCTCGGCATCCCGTTCTTTGGCTCGAAACAGGCTGGAGTCCGCCTTGGCACAGCGTCGGCAGCGGCTCGGCGCCGCCCCCTGGCGCATCGAGATCCTGTCCCCCGCTGAAGCGGCATACCGCGACTTCGCGGATCCGGCCTTGCTCATATCCCGCCAAAGCGGCCGTGCCGCCATCAACAACAACTATCTGCATGAGCAGAACCTGCGGCATCGCGCCACGGGCCGGCCCGAAGGACGCGGTCCCGTGTCAGGCGTCGACATATTCCAGGCCAATACGCTTGCGCTCAGGCTGAGCTACCTGCATGAGCCCGCCGTCCCCGGAATGAAGGCGCTGCTTTCCATGCTCGGGAACAGCCAGGGCACCTACCGGCAACGCGCCATGGCAGCGGGTTATCTGCCCATGGTGCGCGAAATGGCGTTTATCATGCAAAGCCATCCGGTCAGTTGGACTATGCCTGAAAATGGCAAGATCGTGGGGCCGGAACGCCCGGCATCCAACCCGCCCTCGGCGGCTGCACATTGCGTGGGAGTGTGGTGTCTGCCGCAAGGGCCGGAACCGATTGCCATGGCCGAAACACCGCCAGCCGGCCCGCCTCCGTGGCCATCCGGACCCGCCGGGTTGCCAAACAGCTCCGGGCCGCCGCCCCAACCGCCGGGCACACTACCGCCCGAACCGGCGCCTTTGCCCGCACTCGACGACTGCCTGGGGTCAGACCCCGCATGGGGTCTGACCCCTTCATCGAAGGTGGCTACCTGGGGTCAGATCCCGCACGGGGTCTGACCCCGGTCCTGGCTCCCGGCGCACGCTTGGGCGGGGGCTTGATCTCGGGCTCTTTTTCGTTCGGGGCCAGGATCTGGACATAGACCTCGTCATCCTTGATCATGCCCAGCTCGCTGCGCGCGCGTTCCTCGACGGCGTCCGTCCCCGACTTCAAGTCCTGGACCTCGGCCTGGAGGGCGTTGTTGCGCGCCACCAGCGCATCGTTGGTTTCCTGCTGGGTAGCGACCTTTTTTTGAAGCTCGTGCACACGCAGCCATCCGCCCTTGCCCAACCAGAGGGCGTATTGGGTAACGGCCGTAAGCAATACCAGGATGATCAGGAGCAGTCGCATGCTTCTCTGGAAAGCAAACCCGGCCGAGGCCGGGGTTGTTGCAGTAACTAGCGCAAATTATAGAAGGCGTCGCGACCGGGGTAGGAAGCCACGTCGGCGAGCTCTTCTTCGATACGCAGCAGCTGGTTGTACTTCGCCATGCGATCGGAACGCGAGAGCGAACCGGTCTTGATCTGCATGGCGTTGGTGGCGACGGCGATATCGGCGATCGTCGAGTCTTCGGTTTCGCCCGAACGGTGCGAAATCACTGCGGTGTAGCCGGCGCGCTTCGCCATTTCGATGGCGGCGAACGTTTCGGTCAAGGTGCCGATCTGGTTGATCTTGATGAGAATGGAATTGGCAATGCCCTGCTCGATGCCTTGTTTCAGGATCTTGGTGTTGGTCACGAAAAGATCGTCGCCAACCAGTTGAACCTTCTTGCCGAGCTGATCGGACAGAAGCTTCCAGCCTTCCCAATCGTTCTCGGCCATGCCGTCCTCGATGGAAATGATGGGGTACTTGTCGCACCAGGTGGCCAGGAGGTTGGTGAAGTCCTGGGACGTGAGGGCGACGCCGCCTTCGCCCGCCAGGTGGTATTTGCCGTCCCGGTAGAATTCGGAACTGGCGCAATCGAGACCCAGGGCTATCTGCGAACCGGCTTCGTAGCCGGCTTCGGATATGGCCTGAAGGATGAGCTGGATGGCGGCCTCGTGGTTGGCCACGTTGGGCGCGAAGCCGCCCTCGTCGCCCACCGCCGTGGACATGCCCTGCTTGTTGATGAGCTTCTTGAGCGCGTGGAAGACTTCGGCGCCCATGCGCAGCGATTCGCGGAAACTGGTGGCGCCGATGGGCAGGATCATGAATTCCTGCATATCCAGCGTGTTGTTCGCGTGAGCGCCGCCGTTGATGACGTTCATCATGGGCACGGGCATCTGCATGGGGCCGCTGCCGCCGAAATAACGGTACAGCGACAAGCCGGAGTCATCGGCCGCGGCGCGTGCGACCGCCATGCTGGCGGCCAGCATGGCGTTGGCGCCCAGCCGGCTCTTGGACTCCGTGCCGTCGAGGTCGATCAGGGTACGGTCGACGAAGGTCTGTTCCTGGGCATCCAGTCCCATCAGCGCTTCGGAGATCTCGGTGTTGAGGTTCTCGACGGCGCGCAACACGCCTTTGCCCAGATAACGGGACGAATCGCCGTCGCGAAGCTCGATGGCTTCGCGCGAGCCGGTGGACGCACCAGAAGGCACCGCAGCACGGCCCATTGCCCCGGATTCAAGCAATACATCACACTCAACGGTGGGGTTGCCACGCGAATCCAGAATTTCGCGTCCGATGATATCTACAATTGCACTCATGGTTGATTGTCCTGCTTGAACGTTGTATATAAGTTTGCAAACGCTTGATTGTACCTGCTTATTCCTGACGCAAACGCTCTTCCAGCGTATGCAGCAGAACGCTCAGCTCGTTCATTTCCTCGATCGACATATCGCCGAACGCCGTCTCGACGAAGGCGGTGCGCCTGGGAAGGGTGCGCGCGACCAGCGCGCGGCCCGCGTCGGTAAGCGCCACGTTGGTCAGCCGGTTGTCGACGGCATCGGAATGGCGTTCGACCCAGCCCTCTTGTTCGATGGCCTTGACCTGGCGTGTAAGCGCGGCCGGATCCATGCGCAGATCGCGCGCCAACGCCTTCTGCGAGCGCTCCCCCGCCTGATGCAAAGCCAGCAATATGCGCCAGCGCGGCATGGATAGCCCAATCTTCGCCTCGAAGGCGCCCATCAGCGCCCGGTAAGTGCGCCCCAATTGCTGTATGGCGCGCAGCTGCGGAATCTCGTTCATGTCTTGCGCTCGCTTGCCGGTGCGCCGGGTTCGGTGGCCTGGCGGCGCGATAGCCGTATGGCCGGCACCCGGTACACCAGCACCATGCCAAGACAGGCCACCACCAGGGCGGACGCCAGGCCCAGATGCACGGCCGACACCAAAGACTCCCTGGCTTGCTCGATCAGGCCGCCGGAGGTCAAGCCCAGTTTCTGCACCTGCAGGGAAAACTCGGCCTGCGTGGCGCTGTTCATCAGTGTCTGCGGGTCTTCAAGGTTGGCAAGCCACGCGGTCCCTGCGTCTTGCGCAAATCGCGCCCGCACGGAAGAGACATAATGATGGCTGACCAGCATGCCGATGATGGCGGTTCCCAGCATCCCGCCTATCATGCGCACCGAGTGCATGAGCGCCGTCGAAATCCCTAGCAAGGTGCGCCCGGCGGTTTCCTGGGCGAACACTGTCAGGTTGGGCATCAGGCAGCCCATGCCCGAACCCGCCAGCACCATCCACAGCAGCATCAGCCATCGCGAGGTGTCGCGGTCCATCAGGACGAAACCCAGGCAAGCAACCACCAGCAGTACGAAACCGACATAAAGCATATGGTTGGGACGAGACAGGCGGACGACGACACGCCCGTTGATGATGCTTCCCAGCGTGATGCACACCACCATGGGCGTGATCAGCAATCCGACCGACCGGGGATCCAGGCCGAAGCCGCCTTGAAGCAACAAGGGAATGTAGAACAACAGACCGAACATGACAAAGCCCAGACAGAGCGCCAGGACGAACATGGCGGTCAGGGCCTTGTTGCGGAACATGTCCGGCGGCAGCAGGGGCTGCCCGCTGCGCCGCTCCCAGTAGACCAGCGCCGGCAGAAGCAGCAGCACGCCCATCGCCATCAAGATTGCCGCAAGGCCCGCGCCACGGATAGGCGCCAGTTGCACCGCCAGCTGCAAGGCGGTCAGCACGCAAACGAGCAGCAGGGCTCCCACCCAGTCCAACCGTATCGGTTGGCCCTGCATCTGCCTTATGCGCGGCAGAAAACGCCATACGCAATACAGGCTCATCAGCCCCAGCGGCACATTGATGAAGAAGACGGCTCTCCAACCCAAGTACTGAGTCATGAAGCCCCCCAGCGTGGGGCCGAAGGCGTTGGCGACCCCGAAGGCCGAGCTGAGCAAAATCTGCCAACGGAAGCGGGCGTGCGTATCGGGAAACAGGTCCGGTACGGAGGCAAAGGCGGTACCGATGAGCATGCCGCCGCCGATGCCCTGCAAGGCGCGCGCCAGCACCACCTGCTCCATGCTGTCCGCCGTGCCACAAAGCGCGGACGCCGACGTGAAGATGATGATCGATGCGATGACGAAGGGCTTTCTGCCGTAGTAGTCGCCCAGCCTTCCGAAAATGGGGATGGTGATGACCGACATGAGCAGGTAGGCGGTAGCCACCCATGCGTAGAATTCGAAACCGTTGAGTTCCGCTGCGATCGTCGGAAGCGCCGTGCCGACCACGGTTTGATCGATGGCCACCATCATGACCACGAAACAGATCCCGAGCATGGCGAGCAGGGACTGCCTGACGGTAAGAACGCGCCCTGCCCGATTTACTGGATCCTGCTTTGCCGCCGCCATGATATTCCTTGGACCTATCAATGATTGATAGGTCAATCATTTTATTGCAGCCTCGCCGGGAGATCAAGCGAGAGGGAGGGGGTCAGACCCGGCATCGGGTCTGACCCCTTGGGGCTTTAATAGGGGTCAGACCCCGGATGGGGTCTGACCCCACAGGCTTGAAGGGGGTTGGACCCCGTCCGGGGTCCAACCCCTCAATAAAAAAGCACTCCGAAGAGTGCTCGAACCGGGTCCGCCGAGGGGTCAGACCCAATGGGTCTGACCCCGGCGAAAATCGAGATCAGGGGTCAGACCCCGTACGGGGTCTGACCCCCACCGCAAAATCAACCGCGGTTGCTGGGGACATCGCGGGTTTGCGCGCCGGTATACAGCTGACGCGGGCGGCCGATCTTGTAGTCCGGGTCGGAGAGCATTTCGCTCCATTGGGCGATCCAGCCCACTGTGCGCGCCAGCGCGAAGATGGCGGTGAACAGCGATGTGGGGATGCCGATGGCGCGTTGCACGATGCCGGAGTAGAAGTCGACGTTGGGATACAGCTTGCGATCGACGAAGTACTGGTCTTCGAGCGCGATGCGTTCGAGTTCCATGGCGAGCTTGAACAGAGGATCGTTTTCCAGTCCCAGCGCGGACAGCACTTCCTTGCAGGTTTCCTGCATGAGCTTGGCGCGCGGATCGTAGTTCTTGTAGACACGGTGACCGAAGCCCATCAGGCGAACGCCGGAATTCTTGTCCTTGACCTTCTCCATGAACTCGCCGACCTTGGCGACGCCGCCATTGGCCTGCAGTTCTTCGAGCATCTGCAGGCAGGCTTCGTTCGCGCCGCCGTGAGCCGGGCCCCACAGGCAGCCGACGCCCGCCGCGATGGCGGCGAAGGGATTGGTGCCCGACGATCCGCAAAGGCGGACGGTGGAGGTGGAGGCATTCTGCTCGTGGTCGGCGTGCAGGATGAAGATGCGATCGAGCGCACGCTCGACGACTTCATTGACCTTGTACTCTTCGCAAGGCGTGGCGAACATCATGCGCAGGAAATTGCCCGTGTAGGACAGGTCGTTCTGCGGGTAGATGAAGGGCTGGCCCTGGGAATACTTGTACGCCATGGCCACCAGGGTGGGCATCTTGGCGATCAGGCGGATGGCCGACACGTGGCGATGATGCGGATTGGTGATGTCGGTGGAGTCGTGATAGAACGCCGACAGCGCACCCACCAGTCCGGTCAGGACAGCCATGGGATGCGCATCGCGACGGAAACCGCGCAGGAAGAAATGCAGTTGCTCGTTCACCATCGTATGATGGGTGACGTTGGAATCGAACTCGGCCTTCTGTGTCTCGTTGGGCAGCTCGCCGTTCAGGATCAGATAGCAGATGTCCAGGAAATCGCACTTTTGCGCCAGTTGGTCGATGGGGTAGCCGCGATACAGCAATTCGCCCTTGTCGCCGTCGATGTAAGTAATGCCGGATTCGCAGGAAGCCGTGGACATGAAACCCGGATCGTAGGTGAACATGCCGCTCTGGCCGTAGAGCTTGCGGATATCGATGACATCAGGACCGACGGTTCCCTGGTATACCGGGAACTCAATCGAAGGGCTACCGTCCGAAAACGATAGCGTTGCTTTTTTATCTGACAGTTGCATCACTATTTTCCTTAAAAGTTACAGCTTTTGCATTTGCGAGACCAGCCTGCGAATATCGGGCGTGTCGTACACGCCCGACGGCTCGCTTCGTGCCAGCAAAACATCAAGCAAATCGTTATCGCCCATTTCAAACAGCAGTGACAAGGCGGAAACATCCACGTCGGTTAATTCGGCTTCGTACTGATCCAGAAATCGAGTGATGATCAGGTCATTTTCCAGCAGCCCACGCCGCGCACGCCAACGTAAGCGGGCACGCTCCAGCTCTGACAGCTTTCTCATCCGCGAAATCCTATACGGTGCGCCGCACCAGCAGTTCCTTGATCTTGCCGATCGCGAGCGACGGATTCAGCCCCTTGGGACAGACATCCGTACAGTTCATGATGGTGTGGCAACGGAACAGGCGATACGGGTCTTCGAGGTTGTCCAGGCGCTCGCCGGTGGCTTCGTCGCGGGAATCGGCGATGAAGCGGTAGGCTTGCAGCAGGCCGGCCGGACCCACGAACTTGTCGGGATTCCACCAGAAGGACGGGCAGGACGTCGAGCAGCATGCGCACAGGATGCACTCGTACAGGCCATCCAGTTCTTCACGGGCCTCGGGTGTCTGCAGGCGCTCTTTCTCGGGTGGCGGCTGGTCATTGATCAGGTAGGGCTTGACCGAATGATACTGGTTGAAGAAGTGCGTCATGTCGACGATGAGGTCGCGCACGACGGGCAGGCCGGGCAAGGGCTTGAGGACGATGGGCTCTTTCAGGTCGAGCATGTTGGTCGTGCATGCCAGGCCGTTCTTGCCGTTGATGTTCATGGCGTCCGAGCCGCACACGCCTTCGCGGCAGGAGCGGCGGATCGCCAGGCTGTCGTCCACGTCGTTCTTGATGCGCAGGATGGCGTCCAGCAGCATCTTGTCGGTCGGCTGGAGCTCGACTTCGAGCTTCTGCATGTAAGGACGCTCGTCCTTGTCGGGATCGTAGCGGTAGATTTCAAACTTGACGATACGTTTTTGAGTCATTTCGATATCCTGCTTAGAAAGTCCGCGCTTTGGGAGGGAAACTTTCTACGGTCAAAGGCTTCATGGTCACGGGCTTGTACTCGAGGCGGCTGCCTTCCGAATACCACAATGTATGGCGCAGCCAGTTTTCGTCGTCGCGCTCGGGGTGATCGCTGAGCGCATGCGCACCGCGGCTTTCGGTGCGGTTGGCGGCCGACTTGGTGGTCGCGCGGGCGACTTCGATCATGTTGGCGATTTCAAGCGCCTCGATGCGGGCCGTATTGAATACCTTCGACTTGTCCTTGAAATAGATGTGGTCGACTTGCGGCGCGATGCTTTCGATGGCTTCCACCCCCTTGTTGAGGAGGTCCAGGGTGCGGAACACGCCGCAGTGATGCTGCATGGCCACACGGATGGCATTGCCGACGTCCTGTGCCTTCTCGCCGGAAGTGCGGGATTCGAGCCGGTTGACGCGGTCGAGGGAATAATCGATTGCAGATTCGGGTATGGGCTGATGCGCGTGCTGGCGCTCGGGATGGGAATCGACGATGAAGTTGCCCGCCGAACGGCCAAACACGATGAGGTCGAGCAGGGAGTTCGTGCCCAGGCGGTTGGCGCCGTGCACCGACGTTGCCGCGCATTCACCGATGGCGAAGAGACCGTTGATGATCTTGTTTTCGCCGCCGACGGTGTTGACGACCTGGCCGTACACGTTGGTGGGTATGCCGCCCATCTGGTAGTGGATGGTGGGAACGACCGGAATCGGATCCTTGATGGGATCGACGTTGCCGAACTTGATGGCGATTTCGCGGATGGAAGGCAGACGCTTCTGGATGGTCTCGGCGCCCAGGTGATCGAGCTTGAGCACCACGTAGCTGCCGTCGCCGCAACCGCGGCCTTCCTTGATTTCCTGGTCCATGGAGCGCGAGACGAAGTCGCGCGGCGCCAAGTCCTTCAGTGTGGGCGCATAGCGCTCCATGAAGCGCTCGCCGTCCTTGTTCAGCAGGATGCCGCCCTCGCCGCGCACACCCTCGGTGATGAGCACGCCTGCGCCGGCCACGCCGGTGGGGTGGAATTGCCAGAATTCCATGTCTTGCAGCGGAATGCCCGCACGGGCGGCCATGCCCAGGCCGTCGCCGGTGTTGATGAAGGCGTTGGTGGAGGCGGCCCAGATGCGCCCCGCCCCGCCGGTGGCCAGCACGGTCTGCTTGGCTTCGAGGACGTAGATCTCACCGGTTTCCATTTCCAGGGCGGTCACGCCCAGGACGTCGCCGGCTTCGTTGCGCAGCAGGTCGAGCGCCATCCATTCGACGAAGAACTGCGTGCGGGCGGCGACGTTGCGCTGATAGAGCGTATGCAGCATGGCGTGACCGGTGCGGTCGGCCGCGGCACAGGCGCGCTGCACGGGCTTTTCGCCGAAATTGGCGGTGTGGCCGCCGAAGGGGCGCTGATAGATGGTGCCGTCGGGGTTGCGGTCGAAGGGCATGCCGAAGTGCTCGAGCTCGTATACGGCATTGGGCGCTTCGCGGCACATGAACTCGATGGCGTCCTGGTCGCCCAGCCAGTCTGAACCCTTGACGGTGTCATACATGTGCCAGTACCAGCTGTCTTCGCTCATGTTGCCCAGCGATGCGCTGACGCCGCCTTGGGCGGCGACGGTGTGCGAGCGGGTCGGGAAGACTTTGGACAGCACGGCGACCGACAGGCCGGCCTGGGCGAGTTGCAGTGAGCAACGCATGCCGGCTCCGCCGGCGCCTACGACCACCACATCGAACTGGCGGCGCGGTAAGGAATTTTTGACAGCAGCCACGGCTTATAAGCTCCAGAGAATTTTTGCAAAGTAAACGACGGTGCCCACCAGCCACAGAATGGTCAGGACCTGAAGGCACAGGCGCAGTCCGACACTACGGACATAATCCATCCAGATGTCGCGAACGCCGATCCAGGCATGCCACACGACGGAGAAGAAAGCCAGCGTGGCCAGCGTCTGCCCGAGGGGGAAACCAAAACAGGTGAAGGTGAACAGGTGGCGCCAGCTATCGAAGTTGATTTCGGACGTGAACAGGAAGCCGACCAGCAACACGATGGTGTACACGGCCATGATGATGGCGGTGACGCGCTGCACGATGAAATCGATCGTGCCGTAGTGCGCGCCCACAACCAGACGCTTGGTACCAATACGTTCTTGAGTCGACATTACCACACCCCAAACAGTTTAAGACCAAAAACCACGGTCAGAGCGAGGCTGACCCCCAGCACGATGCCGGCCGACTTCTGGGCGGAGTGCTTGTCCATGCCGATGTGCAGATCAAGAACGAGATAGCGGATGCCGGCACAAAAGTGATGCAGG
Organism: Alcaligenaceae bacterium; assembly: GCA_013416435.1. Taxonomy (GTDB): domain Bacteria; phylum Pseudomonadota; class Gammaproteobacteria; order Burkholderiales; family Burkholderiaceae_B; genus Parapusillimonas. The sequence continues at coordinate 258,150 of JACCEN010000004.1, forward strand.
TAGCCCCAGATGAGCGCCAGCAGGACCAGCTTGCACAGGGGATTCGACACCCATGCCTGTATGCCGGCGTAGGTGTCGGGCGAGGTCACGCTGAGCGCGAACAACGGCACGATGACCAGCGGAAGACAGAGGAACAACAATGCGCCGCTGATGCGATGCAGAATTGAGGTTTTACCGGCAAGCGGCAGGCGGTAGCTCAGGATCTGCGGTACGCTGATATTGCGAAACTGCGGACGCGGCTTTGAAGCTGAATCGGACATGATGGCCTCGAGTTAAAACAAAATAATTTATTGCAAAGCGCTACGCGCATTTTCGCCGATTTGGTGCGCATGTATCAAATCGGCAAAAAGCCGAGCTAATTCAAACTGTTTCGATAATGGAAGCGTTCAGTTACATAAACACCCCTGCGCACTTCCATGGGCCGGTCGCCGTAGGTGAACGATACGCGCTCGACCTGCAACAGAGCGCTGCCGGCTTGCACCTGCAGCAATTCCGCCTGCTCCGGCGACGCCTGCACCGCCTTGATTTTTTCATCGGCCCGCACCATGCTCACGCCGAACTCGGTTTCGAACAAAGCATAGAGAGGCCCGCGATAGCGCGCCAGGGACTCGGCCGTGAGCCCTTTGAAAACCGCGCCCGGCAGCCAGATGTCGTCCAGAATCGTCGCGGTCTGGTCGAAGGACAGCACCCTGCGCAGGTTCACGACCGTTTCGGCGTTGCGCAGTTCAAGCAAGGCGGAAATGTCGGCCGGCGCCTTGACGCGGCGGCACTCCAGGATGCGGCTGCCCGATGCCAGCTGCTTGCCGTCGTCGGGCGTCAGGCGCAGGAAGCGGAAGCGGACCTTGGCCTCGTGGTGGGTGGCCACGAACGTGCCCTTGCCCTGACGGCGGATCAACAGGTTCTCGGCGGCGAGTTCGTCGATGGCCTTGCGCACCGTACCCTGGCTGACCTGAAACCGCGCGGCCAATTCGAGTTCGCTGGGAATGGCCTCGCCCGGTTTCCATTCACCGCGGTCCAGGCTCTGGAGCAACAACCCCTTTATCTGCTGGTACAACGGGCTGAACGCCGCGCTGCTGGCAGAACGATCAGGCACGGCGCCACGATCAGTTGAAGGGGAATCAGACATATCGGTAAATGGTACAGCCAGGCTGGTGTAATCTCGGTAGCCCGTCATTTTCGCATGCTTAAGCGCTTCTGTCTAACACTCTTCTGTCTTATATAAGATATAAGACATTTGACTCAGCATGGAATTTTCGCTACTCTAGCGGGCGATGTCCGCATGGCATTTGGCTGCGCCAAACCCAGGGCGGTCCGCAAGAGCCGGCGCCGCGTCAATGCGGCGCGCACATGGGCGCAAAGCCGTCATGACGCAAGGCCGCCAAAAGAGAATTACACTATTTGCTGTAGCAATTCACACGATATCGACCCGGTATCCATCCGTTTACCAACACCCTGGAGATTGTTCATGTCCAAACCCGCCATGCGTGTCGCTGTCACTGGCGCAGCCGGCCAAATTGGTTATGCCCTGCTGTTCCGCATCGCTTCCGGCGAAATGCTCGGCAAAGATCAGCCCGTCATCCTTCAGCTGCTTGAAATCCCCGACGAAAAGGCGCAGAAGGCGCTCAAGGGCGTCATGATGGAGCTCGATGACTGCGCCTTCCCCCTGCTGGCCGGCATGACGGCGCACAGCGACCCGCGTGAAGCCTTCAAGGATGCGGACATCGCCCTGCTCGTCGGCGCCCGTCCGCGCGGCCCAGGCATGGAGCGCAAGGATCTCCTGCACGTCAATGCCCAGATCTTCACGGCGCAAGGCAAGGCGCTCAACGACGTCGCCAGCCGCAACGTCAAGGTGCTGGTGGTCGGCAATCCGGCCAATACCAACGCCTACATCGCCATGAAATCCGCGCCTGACCTCCCCGCCAAGAATTTCACCGCCATGCTGCGCCTGGACCATAACCGCGCGCTGTCCCAACTGGCCGCCAAATCCGGCAAGCCGGTATCTCAGATCGAGAAGCTCATCGTCTGGGGCAACCACTCTCCCACCATGTACCCCGATATCCGTTTCGCCACAGTGGGCGGGGAAAGCCTGGCAGGCCTGATCAACGACGACGCCTGGAATCGCGACACCTTCATCCCGACCGTCGGCAAGCGCGGCGCCGCCATCATCGAAGCGCGCGGCCTGTCCTCCGCCGCATCCGCCGCCAATGCCGCCATCGACCACATCCGCGACTGGGTGCTTGGTTCGAACGGCAAGTGGGTCACCATGGGCGTGCCCTCCGATGGCTCCTACGGCATCCCCGAAGGCATTCTCTACGGCGTGCCCGTCACCACGGAAAACGGCGAGTACAAGCGCGTCGAAGGCCTGGAGATCGACGCCTTCTCGCGCGAGCGCATGGACTTCACCCTGAACGAGCTCCTGGAAGAGCGCGACGGCGTGAAAGACCTTTTGAAGTAAGCAAGCAGCCCACATGAAAGCAAGGCCCTCAAGAGGGCCTTGCTTTTGATACGCACCCAGCAGGAGACCCTTTCCATGACCCGCCCCGCATCGCCCGGCGCCCTGTTTCGCCAAGCACTGAAAGAAGAACAGCCTTTGCAAATCATTGGCACCATCAATGCCAACCATGCCCTCCTCGCCAAGCGCGCCGGATACCGTGCCATCTATCTGTCGGGCGGCGGCGTGGCCGCGGGCTCGCTCGGGCTGCCGGACCTGGGCATCAACACCCTCGACGACGTCCTGACGGACATCCGCCGCATCACCGACGTCTGCGACGTGCCGCTGGTGGTGGACATCGACACCGGCCTGGGCCCCTCCGCCTTCAACATCGGCCGCACGGTCAAGAGTTTGATCAAGTTCGGCGCCGCCGCCTGCCATATCGAGGACCAGGTCGGCGCCAAGCGCTGCGGCCACCGCCCGGGCAAGGAAATCGTCTCGGCCGGCGAGATGGCCGACCGCGTCAAGGCCGCCGCAGACGCGCGCACCGACAGTGACTTCTTCATCATCGCCCGCACGGACGCCATTGCAGTGGAAGGCGTGGACGCAGCACTGGAACGGGCTATTGCCTGCGTGGAAGCGGGTGCCGATGCCATCTTCCCCGAGGCCTCGTACGATCTCGCCACCTATGAGCGCTTTACCAAGGCTTTGAACGTGCCCGTTCTTGCCAACATCACCGAATTCGGCAAGACACCACTGTTCTCGGTCGAGGAACTGGGCGGCGCGGGCGTCGGCATGGTGCTGTATCCGCTTTCCGCCTTCCGGGCCATGAACAAAGCCGCTGAAACCGTGTACCAGGCCATACGCCGCGACGGCCATCAGAAGAACGTGGTCGATCTGATGCAAACCCGCGATGAGCTGTACGATCGGATCGGCTACCATGAATTCGAGTCCCGGCTGGACGCCCTGTTCCAGCAAGGCAAGGGCAAGTAAACCACTTTTTCAGGAGTAGAGACATGGCCACAAGCACGGCAAAAGAAACCAAGACCGCAACCGCCGCCCCCAAGCCCAAGAAGTCCGTCGCCCTGTCGGGCGTGGTGGCGGGCAACACCGCCTTGTGCACGGTCGGCCGCAGCGGCAACGACCTGCACTATCGCGGCTACGACATCCTCGACATCGCCGACACCTGCGAATTCGAGGAGGTCGCGCACCTTCTCGTCCATGGCAAGCTGCCGAACAAGGCCGAACTTGCCGCCTACAAGGAAAAACTGCGGCGCCTGCGCGGGCTGCCCGCGCACCTGCAGGCCGCGCTCGAGGCGCTTCCCGCCGCCAGCCACCCCATGGACGTCATGCGGACCGCGGTTTCCGTGCTGGGCTGTGTCCTGCCTGAAAAAGACGATCACAACATTCCCGACGCCCGCGACATCGCGGACCGCCTGATGGCCAACCTGGGCTCGGCGCTGCTGTACTGGTACCACTACAGCCACAACGGGCACTACATCGACGTCCAGACGGACGACGACAGCATCGGCGGCCACTTCCTGCACCTGCTGCATGGCCAGAAGCCCAGCGATGAATGGGTGCGCGCCATGCACACCTCGCTCATCCTGTACGCCGAGCACGAGTTCAATGCCTCGACCTTCACCAGCCGGGTGATTGCCGGCACGGGGTCCGACATGTACTCGGCCATCGCCGGCGGCATCGGCGCCCTGCGCGGGCCCAAGCACGGCGGCGCCAATGAAGTGGCGTTCGAAATACAGAAGCGCTATGAATCGCCCGACGAGGCCGAGGCGGACATCCGTCGCCGCGTCGAGAACAAGGAAGTCGTCATCGGCTTCGGACACCCGGTCTACACGGTCTCCGATCCGCGCAACAAGGTCATCAAGGAAGTCGCCCGCAAGCTGTCCAAGAAACAGGGCAGCATGAAGATGTTCGACATCGCCGAACGCCTGGAAACCGTCATGTGGGACATCAAGAAAATGTTCCCCAACCTGGACTGGTTCTCGGCCGTGTCCTATCACATGATGGGCGTCCCGACCGCCATGTTCACGCCGCTGTTCGTGATCGCGCGCACGGCGGGCTGGTCGGCGCACATCATCGAGCAGCGCATCGACAACAAGATCATCCGCCCGACGGCCAATTACGTCGGCCCGGAAGACCAGAAGTTCGTTCCGCTGGCCAAGCGCTGACGCCACGGGCGGGGCGGCTTCGCGTCGCCCCGCCCTGTATCTTGTATACATCCGCTTTCCGACTCCCTTTCCTTTCCCGGATGCCATGAACACTGCACATCGCAAACCCCTGTCCGGCACCAGGCTGGAGTATTTCGACGCCCGCGCGGCGGTCGACGCCATCCAGCCGGGCGCCTACGCCAAGCTGCCCTATACATCGCGGGTCCTGGCCGAGAACCTGGTGCGCCGCTGCGACCCGGCCCTTCTCGCCGATTCGCTGCGGCAGCTGATCGAGCGCAAGCGCGAACTGGACTTTCCCTGGTACCCGGCACGGGTGGTGTGCCACGACATCCTGGGCCAGACCGCGCTGGTTGACCTGGCGGGCTTGCGCGATGCCATCGCCGCCAAGGGCGGCGACCCCGCGAAGGTCAATCCGGTGGTGCCCACACAGCTCATCGTCGATCACTCCCTCGCCGTGGAGTACGGCGGCTACGACAAGGACGCCTTCGCCAAGAACCGGGCCGTCGAAGACCGCCGCAACGATGACCGCTTCCATTTCATCAACTGGACCAAGAAGGCCTTCCAGAACGTCGACGTCATCCCGCCCGGCAACGGCATCATGCACCAGATCAACCTGGAGCGCATGTCGCCCGTGATCCACGCCATCGACGGCGTGGCGTTTCCCGATACGCTCGTGGGAACGGACAGCCACACGCCGCACGTCGACGCGCTGGGCGTCATCGCCATCGGCGTGGGGGGGCTGGAAGCCGAAAGCGTCATGCTGGGGCGCGCATCCTGGATGCGGCTGCCCGACATCATCGGCGTGGAGCTCACCGGCAAACTGCGCCCGGGCAGCACCGCCACAGACCTCGTGCTGGCGCTCACCGAGTTCCTGCGCAACGAGAAAGTCGTTTCATCCTATCTCGAGTTCTTCGGCGAGGGCGCATCCCGGCTTACTCTGGGCGACCGCGCGACCATCTCCAACATGACGCCCGAATACGGCGCGACCGCGGCGATGTTCTACATCGACCAGCAAACCATCGACTACCTGAAGCTCACGGGCCGGGACGACGAACAGGTCAAGCTGGTGGAAATCTACGCCAAAGAAGCCGGCCTGTGGGCCGACAGCCTTGAAACCGCCGAATACGAACGCGTCCTCAAGTTCGACCTTTCGACCGTGGTGCGCAACATCGCCGGCCCGTCGAATCCGCACCGGCGGGTGCCGACCAGCGAACTCGCGGCGCGCGGAATTTCCGGCGTGGTCGAGAACGAACCGGGCCTCATGCCCGACGGCGCGGTCATCATCGCGGCCATCACCAGCTGTACCAACACCAGCAACCCGCGCAACGTCATCGCCGCGGGACTGCTGGCGCGCAACGCGAATGCCCGCGGCCTGACCCGCAAACCCTGGGTCAAGACCTCGCTGGCGCCCGGCTCCAAGGCCGTGCAGCTTTATCTTGAAGACTCGAAGCTGCTGCCTGAGCTCGAATCCCTGGGCTTTGGCATCGTCGGCTTCGCCTGCACGACCTGCAACGGGATGAGCGGCGCGCTCGATCCCGTCATCCAGAAGGAAATCATCGACCGCGACCTCTACGCGACGGCGGTGCTGTCGGGCAACCGCAATTTCGACGGCCGCATCCACCCCTATGCCAAACAGGCGTTCCTGGCGTCGCCGCCCCTGGTCGTCGCCTACGCCATTGCCGGCACCATACGCTTTGACATCGAGAAGGACGTCCTGGGCACGGACAAGGACGGCAAGCCCGTCACGCTGAAAGACATCTGGCCCACCGACGAGGAAATCGACGCCATCGTCGCCGCCAGCGTCAAGCCCGAACAATTCCGCGTCGTCTACGAACCCATGTTCGCCCCGTCTGCCGGCGGCGGCGTCCAGATCAGCCCGCTGTACGACTGGCGGCCCATGAGCACCTACATCCGCCGCCCGCCCTACTGGGAAGGCGCGCTGGCAGGCGAACGCTCGCTGAAGGGCATGCGCCCCCTGGCCGTGCTGGGCGACAACATCACCACCGACCACCTCTCGCCCTCCAACGCCATCCTGGCCAACAGCGCGGCGGGCGAGTATCTGGCCAAGATGGGCTTGCCGGAAGAAGACTTCAATTCCTACGCTACGCACCGCGGCGATCACCTGACGGCGCAGCGCGCCACGTTTGCCAACCCGAAGCTGCTGAACGAAATGGTTCAGGAGAACGGGCAGGTCAAGCAAGGTTCGCTGGCACGCATCGAGCCGGAAGGCAAGGTGACGCGCATGTGGGAGGCCATCGAAACCTACATGGAACGCAAGCAGCCGCTGATCATCGTGGCCGGGGCCGACTATGGCCAAGGCTCCTCGCGCGACTGGGCGGCCAAGGGCGTGCGCCTGGCGGGCGTGGAAGCCATCGTGGCCGAAGGTTTCGAACGCATCCACCGAACCAATCTGGTCGGCATGGGCGTTCTTCCCCTGGAGTTCCAGCCCGGCGTCAATCGCAAGACGCTCGGCATAGACGGAACCGAAACCTACGACGTCATCGGCACACCCACGCCGCGCGCCACCCTCACGCTGGTCATCAACCGCAGGAACGGAGAGCGCATCGAAGTGCCTGTGACCTGTCGCCTGGACACCGCCGAAGAGGTCTCGATCTATGACGCGGGCGGCGTGCTGCAACGCTTCGCCCAGGACTTCCTCGAATCGGCGAACGCCATCTGAAGCACAGGAGAATTCATGGCTCACCTACCGCAGATCAAAATCCCCGCCACCTATTTGCGTGGCGGCACGAGCAAAGGCGTGTTCTTCCACCTGGAAGACCTCCCGGCCGAGGCGCGTGTGCCGGGGCCGGCCCGCGACGCCCTGCTGCTTCGGGTCATCGGCAGTCCCGACCCCTACGGCAAGCACACCGACGGCATGGGCGGCGCCACGTCCAGCACGAGCAAGGCGGTGATCATTTCAAAAAGCACGCGTCCGGACCACGACGTCGATTATCTTTTCGGCCAGGTTTCCATCGACAGGCCTTTCGTCGACTGGAGCGGCAATTGCGGCAACCTGACGGCGGCCGTCGGCCCCTTCGCGATCAGCAACGGCTTGATCGATGCCGAACGCATACCGGAAAACGGCGTCGCCACCATCCGGATCTGGCAGGCCAATATCGGCAAGACCATCGTCGCGCATGTTCCCATCACCCAGGGCGCCGTGCAGGAAACGGGCGATTTCGAGCTCGACGGCGTGACTTTTCCCGCCGCCGAAATCCAGATCGAGTTCATGGACCCGGCCGCCGATGAAGAAGGCGGCGGCGGATCCATGTTCCCCACCGGCAATCTCGTCGACGAACTGGACATCCCGGGCATCGGCCTCTTGAAGGCCACGCTGATCAACGCGGGCATCCCGACGATCTTCGTCGATGCCTGCGCCATCGGCTACACCGGCACGGAACTTCAGGACGCCATCAATGGCGATGCCAAAGCGCTTGCCATGTTCGAGACCATCCGCGCGCACGGAGCCCTGCGCATGGGACTCATCCAGCACATCGATGAAGCCGCCCAGCGCCAGCACACGCCGAAGGTGGCGTTCGTGGCCCGACCCGCCGGCTATGTGTCATCGAGCGGAAAGCAAATCGCCCAGGACGACGTCGATCTGCTGGTGCGCGCCCTGTCGATGGGCAAGCTGCACCACGCCATGATGGGCACCGCCGCGGTGGCCATCGGCACGGCCGCCGCCATTCCGGGCACCCTGGTCAACCAGGCGGCGGGCGGCGGCGAACGGGAGGCGGTACGCTTCGGCCATCCCTCGGGCACCTTGCGGGTCGGCGCCGAAGCCCGGCTCGAGAACGGTGAATGGGTGGTCACCAAGGCGGTCATGAGCCGCAGCGCCCGTGTCCTGATGGAAGGCTGGGTACGGGTTCCTGCTCATGTTTGATACTTTTCTGCTGTACGCCCTGCCTCTGTCCTTTACGCTGCTGGTGGCATGCGCACTGGCCTCCATCGTCTCCCTGGCGGTACTGATGCTTTTCCGCTTACGGGAAACCAACCAGACGCTCCGCCATCCCTATCTGGACCAGCGGCCCTGGGCGCGCTACCCGCTTTCCATCAAGGCCGCCATCTTGCTGGATTACTTTCTCCGCCTGGCGTTTCCGAACAGCAGCTTCTGGATCGCCGGCCAGGCCAACCACCTGCTGCGCCATGTGCGTCCGGCCGATGTGCCCACCCGCGTCAAATGGCCGCTCATCGGCCTCTGGGCCGGCTGCTTCGTCGGACTGTTCGCCATGATCTTTCTCTGGATCATCGTCCTGATCACCATGGAGTAAACCCCGTCATGAGCCGTGCCATACAACACAATACCGCCCAGCAGCGATTCGAATGGCTGGAGGACGGCGCCCTCAGCGTGCTGGACTACGAACTGCAGAACGGCGTGATGGCCATCACCCACACCGGCGTCCCGGAATCGGTGGGCGGGCGCGGCATCGCGGCCGATCTGGCCAAGGCGGCGCTGGACACGGCGCGCGCCAACGGATGGTCGGTGCGACCGGTCTGCTCCTACGTTGCAAGCTACATCCGAAGGCATGAAAACTACCAGGATCTGTTGGCCTGACTTAAGTCTTATATAAGATATAAGACATTTGCCTCCAAGAGCGCTCCCGACTACAATGGAGGCTATACACCCCTCTTCCCAAACTCGACCCAAGGGTAAGCAAAAATGCTGGAAACCTACCGCCAACACGTTGCCGAGCGCGCTGCGTCAGGCATACCCCCTCTTCCGCTGTCCGCGCAGCAAACCGCAGACCTCATCGAACTGATCAAGGCGCCGCCCGCGGGCGAAGCGGCCTTTCTGCTCGAACTGCTTACCCATCGAGTTCCCGCAGGCGTCGATGACGCCGCCAAGGTCAAGGCTTCGTATCTGGCCGCCATCGCACATGGCAAGGAAACCTGTGCGCTCATCGATCGCAAGCGCGCCACCGAACTGCTCGGCACCATGCTGGGCGGCTACAACATCGGGCCGCTGATCGAACTTCTGGACGATGCCGAACTGGGTCCCGTCGCCGCCGACGCGCTCAAGAGCACTCTGCTCGTCTTCGACGCCTTCCACGACATCAAGGAAAAGGCCGACAAGGGCAATGCCAACGCCCAGGCCATCCTCCAAAGCTGGGCCGACGCCGAATGGTTCACCAGCCGCCCCGAAGTCCCCTCCAGCATGACGCTGACCGTCTTCAAGGTCACCGGTGAAACCAACACCGACGACTTGTCGCCCGCCCCCGACGCCTGGAGCCGCCCCGACATCCCGCTGCACGCGCTGGCCATGCTCAAGAACCCGCGCGAAGGCATCGAACCCGACGAGTCCGGCAAGATCGGCCCCATCAAGTTCATCGAGAGCCTGAAGGAAAAAGGCCATCTGGTGGCCTACGTCGGCGACGTGGTCGGCACCGGCTCCTCGCGCAAGTCCGCCACCAACTCGGTGCTCTGGCACACCGGCGAAGACATCCCCTTCGTTCCCAACAAGCGTTTCGGCGGCGTCTGCCTGGGCGGCAAGATCGCCCCCATCTTCTACAACACCATGGAAGACGCCGGCGCCCTGCCCATCGAACTCGACGTCTCGCAAATGAACATGGGCGACGTCATCGAACTGCGTCCCTATGAAGGCAAGGCCTTGAAGAACGGCCAGGTCATCGCCGAATTCCAGGTCAAGTCCGACGTGCTGTTCGACGAAGCACGCGCCGGCGGCCGGATTCCGCTGATCATCGGCCGCGGCCTCACGGCCAAGGCGCGCGAAGCGCTGGGCCTGCCACCTTCCACGCAATTCCGCCTGCCGCAGAACCCCGCCGACTCGGGCAAGGGCTACACCCTGGCCCAGAAGATGGTCGGCCGCGCCTGCGGCCTGCCCGAAGGCAAGGGCGTGCGCCCCGGCACCTACTGCGAACCCCGCATGACCTCCGTGGGCAGCCAGGACACCACCGGCCCCATGACGCGCGACGAGCTCAAAGACCTGGCCTGCCTGGGCTTCTCGGCCGACCTGGTCATGCAGTCCTTCTGCCATACGGCCGCCTATCCCAAGCCCGTCGACGTCAAGACCCACCACACGCTGCCCGAATTCATCAGCACGCGGGGCGGCATCTCGCTGCGTCCCGGCGACGGCGTGATCCACAGCTGGCTCAACCGCATGCTGCTGCCCGACACGGTCGGCACCGGCGGCGACTCCCATACGCGCTTCCCCATCGGCATCAGCTTCCCGGCCGGTTCGGGGCTGGTTGCGTTCGCCGCGGCCACCGGCGTGATGCCGCTCGACATGCCCGAGTCCGTGCTTGTCCGCTTCAAGGGCTCGCTGCAACCCGGCGTTACCCTGCGCGACCTGGTCAACGCCATCCCGCTGTACGCCATCAAGCAAGGCATGCTCACGGTCGAAAAGAAAGGCAAGAAGAACATCTTCTCGGGCCGCATCCTCGAAATCGAAGGCCTGCCTGAGCTCAAGGTCGAACAGGCGTTCGAACTCTCCGACGCTTCCGCCGAACGCTCCGCAGCCGGCTGCACGGTGCGGCTGAACAAAGAACCCATCATCGAGTACATCACCAGCAACATCGTGATGCTCAAGTGGATGATCGCCAACGGCTACGAAGACGAACGCTCGCTGGCCCGCCGCATCAAGGCCATGGAAGCCTGGCTCGCCGATCCCAAGCTGCTCGAACCGGACGCCGACGCCGAATACGCCGCCGTCATCGAAATCGACCTGGCCGACATCCATGAGCCCATCGTGGCCTGCCCCAACGATCCGGACGACGTCAAGACGCTGTCCGACGTGGCCGGCGCCAAGATCGACGAAGTCTTCATCGGCAGCTGCATGACCAACATCGGCCACTTCCGCGCCGCCTCCAAGCTGCTCGAAGGCAAGCGCGACATCCCCGCCAAGCTCTGGGTTGCGCCTCCCACCAAAATGGACGCCCAGCAGCTGACCGAGGAAGGCCACTACGGCGTGTTCGGCACCGCCGGCGCGCGCACCGAAATGCCGGGCTGCTCGCTGTGCATGGGCAACCAGGCGCAAGTGCGCGAAGGCGCGACGGTCATGTCGACCAGCACCCGGAACTTCCCCAACCGCCTTGGCAAGAACACCAACGTGTACCTGGGATCCGCCGAGCTGGCCGCCATCTGCTCCCGCCTGGGCCGCATTCCGACGCGTGAGGAGTACATGGCCGACATGGGCGTGATCAACCAGAGCGGCGACGAGATCTATCAGTACCTGAACTTCGACCAGATCGAGGAATACAAGGAAATCGCAGACTCGGTCGGTATCTGATCCCGCGCAAGGTCGGGGTCAGACCCCGCATGGGGTCTGACCCCAGTTCTGTGCAAGCCGCCGTCTCAAGGGGTCAGACCCCGCATGGGGTCTGACCCCAGACATGTCAGAAAGACCCCGGCCATGCGCCGGGATCTTTTTTTGCTGCCCACGGCAAGCCGACGGCGCAGCGGGGGGCTACATTTCGCCGCCGGGCCGCCCCAAGGCCACCTTGAGGGGTCAGACCCCGTATGGGGTCTGACCCCCAGACATGGGGAGCGCTGATCTCAAGGGGTCAGACCCCGTACGGGGTCTGACCCCGGACATGGGGGTCTACATTTCCCCCATAGTACGGAAACAGTCCTAAAATAGGCCGGAGACACGCTGCGGCGCCAGCCGCCGTTGCCCGCGCAACCATTTTCTGGAGCTCATATGTCGCACAACACGTTCAACACCCTACAACAGTTCAAGGTCGGGCGTAAAACAGCCCAGTTCTATTCCCTGCCGGCGTTGGGGGCGTCCTTGGGCGTCGATGTACAACGGCTGCCGATTTCGATCCGCATCGTGCTCGAATCCGTGTTGCGCAACTACGATGGCAAGAAGATCACCGAAAAGCACATCAAGCAGCTTGCCGGCTGGAAGCCTCGCGCCAAGCGCAACAGCGAAATCCCCTTCGTGGTCGCGCGCGTCGTGCTGCAGGATTTCACGGGTGTCCCGCTATTGGCGGACATCGCCGCCATGCGATCCGTGGCCGGCAAGATGGGCAAGGATCCCAAACGCATCGAACCCCTGGTCCCGGTCGACCTGGTGGTCGATCACTCCGTCATGATCGACTACTTCGGCAGCAATAACGCACTGAACCTGAACATGAAGCTGGAGTTCCAGCGCAATCAGGAACGCTATCAGTTCATGAAATGGGGCATGCAGGCCTTTGATACCTTCGGCGTGGTTCCGCCGGGCTTCGGCATCGTCCACCAAGTCAACCTGGAACACCTCGCGCGCGGCGTCCACTACGACGCGGCCAATAACCTGTACTATCCCGACACCCTCGTCGGCACCGACAGCCACACCACCATGATCAACGGCATCGGCGTCGTCGGCTGGGGCGTCGGCGGCATCGAAGCGGAAGCCGGCATGCTGGGCCAGCCTGTCTACATCCTGACGCCGGACGTCGTCGGCGTCGAGCTCAAGGGCGAGCTCCGAGGCGGGGTCACGGCCACCGACCTGGTTCTGACCCTGACCGAACTGCTGCGCAAGAACAAGGTCGTGGGAAAGTTCGTCGAATTCTGCGGGCCGGGCACATCGAGCCTGTCCGTCACCGACCGCGCCACCATCGGCAACATGTCGCCGGAGTACGGCGCCACCATGGGCTTCTTCCCGGTGGACGACCGCACCATCGAATACTTCCAGGGCACGGGGCGCTCGGAAGCTGAAATCACCGCGCTGAAATCCTATTTCAAGGCGCAAGGCATGTACGGCGTTCCCAACGCCGAAGACATCAACTATACCCAGTTGCTCACGCTGGACCTTTCCTCCGTGACGCCCTCCCTGGCCGGCCCCAAGCGTCCGCAGGACCGGATCGAGCTGGGCGACGTCAAGGCGACCTTCACCCGCCTGTTCTCCGAGCAGTCCACGTCCGGCTTCAACCTGCCGCCCGAGAAGCTCCAGCAAACCTTCATGACCAGCGCGGGCACGCCCCTGCGCAATGGCGACATCCTCATCGCGGCCATCACCTCCTGCACCAACACCTCCAACCCCAGCGTCCTCCTGGCGGCCGGCCTGATGGCCAAGAAAGCGGTACAGGCCGGACTGACCGTGCCCAAGCACATCAAGACCTCGCTGGCCCCCGGCTCGCGCGTCGTCACCAACTATCTCACGAAGACGGGGCTGCTGCCTTATCTCGAACAGCTGGGATTCAACGTGGCCGCCTATGGCTGTACAACCTGCATCGGCAACGCCGGCGACCTCACGCCCGACCTGAATGAAGCCATCATCCAGAACGGGCTGGTGTGCTCGGCCGTGCTGTCCGGCAACCGTAACTTCGAGGCGCGCATCCATCCCAATATCAAGGCCAACTTCCTGGCCTCGCCGCCCCTGGTGCTGGCCTACGCGCTGGCGGGCACCGTGCTGCGCGACCTCATGACCGAGCCCGTGGGCCGCGGCAAGGATGGCGACGTATGGCTGGGCGACATCTGGCCCACCAACGCCGAAGTACAAGCGCTCATGCACGAAGCCATGGACCCCGAGGCCTTCCGCAGCAACTACGCCGAGATCAAGACGAATCCCGGCGAACTCTGGAACAATATTTCCGGCGTGCAGGGCGACGTCTACACCTGGCCCTCGTCCACCTATATTGCCGAGCCTCCTTTCTTCGAAGGCTTCGACATGCATCCGGCGCCCATGCCGGTGGTGCAGCACGCGCGCGCGCTGGCCATCTTCGGGGACTCCGTCACCACCGATCACATTTCGCCTGCGGGGTCCATAAAGGAAAGCTCGCCCGCCGGTGAATGGCTCAAGGCGCACGGCGTCATGAAACAGGACTTCAACAGCTATGGCTCGCGCCGCGGCAACCACGAGATCATGATGCGCGGCACCTTTGCCAACGTACGCATCAAGAATCTCATGATTCCGCCGCTGCCCGACGGCAGCCGCTACGAAGGCGGCGAGACCCTGCTCCAGCCTTCCGGCGAACGGCTTTCCATCTACGATGCAGCCATGCGCTACGTTGCACAGGGCGTCCCGACCATCGTCTTTGCGGGCGAAGAATACGGCACCGGCTCTTCCCGCGACTGGGCGGCCAAGGGAACCCAACTGCTGGGCGTCAAGGCCGTGGTCGCACGCAGCTTCGAGCGCATCCACCGCAGCAACCTGGTGGGCATGGGCGTGCTGCCCCTGCAATTCAAGGGCACCGACAGCACCGAAAGCCTGGGCATCACCGGCGAGGAAACCTACGATATATCCGGCATCGAGAACAGCATCCGTCCTCAGCAGGACATCACCCTCACCATACACCGCAAGGACGGCAGCTCGCAGCAGGTTACGATGCTGTTGCGCATCGACACCGCAACCGAGGTCGACTATTACCGCCACGGCGGCATTCTGCCTTACGTACTGCGCGAACTGCTTGCCGCATAGAAAGCCATAAAGCCGCGAGGGCGGTACACTAGGGCCTGGGGACGCTTCAACGTCTCCAGGCCCTGGTCGATTCTTGACCGTTACACTTTCGTATTATTGATATGTCCGCTTCAACGCCTGCACGCCTGCCACGCGACACTCAACGCCTCTTGGTTCTTGCCGAAGGGCTCGCCCGTTCCGGCAGCCAGATGGAGGACAGCTACTGGCAGAACCTCCTTGGGTCCCAGCTCAAGAAAATCCTGCTGGGAAAAAAGAGCCAATCCATCGAAACCGCCCTCGACACCCTGCTCGACGGCGACATCAATGTCTACGAAACACTGGTCGAACATGCCGAAACCCATTCCGAGTCCCTGGAAATCGAAGTCGGCGGAGTCGAATACGATGTATTGCTGTTCACCGCTCCTATTGTGGCCTGGACACGCTACCAGTTGCCCAGCGGCAAGCTGACGCTCAAGCAGCGGCGCGCGCTGGCGGAACAGATCCAGCAGCATATCGCCGCGCCTGACGTGCGCGTGGCCCTGGCGCCTGCGCTTGCCAGCTTCGAGCAATTGCCGCAGTCCTTCCAGGAAACACGCCAATGGACGCAGCAACTGGCCAAGCAGGCGCTCGGCCTGGCGTCCGATACGCTCGTCATACGCAAGTCGGCCGATGCGGAAAACATCCTGGCCGATGTCCGCTTCCTGACCGGGGCGCTCGTCGCTCCAAAAGGGGCTGCGCTTTTCCGTTGGCAGACAACGCGGCCGGACGGCGCGTTCATCAGTCGCGAAGATTGCCACCGCGACTGGCTGGCGGGCAGTTCGGAAGTCCTTGTCGACATGTTCACAGGCTGCCAAGCCGAATACCTGCTTCCCGATGCGTTCTACATCAATTGCCGCGAAGCCGACAAGCGCATCAGGCCCTACGCGCTCAAGGCTGCAGTGACCTGGCTGCACACGGCTGCGCACTTCCCTCCGCAAGACCTCCGGGCGGTCATCGTGGGTTGCGGCGAACGCGCCATCGAGGAATACCGCATCGGATTCAGCTCCAAGCGCGATGACGAAGTCATCTATGGGTGCATCTGGCCCGTGCTAAGCAAAGAAGAGGCGGCCATCGAGACCCCGGAAATCGATCAAGTCGACATACCCGGCGAAATCGTGGACTTGCTCAAGGAACTGGGCATCACCGACATCCGGCGGCTCGCCGGCGTGTATCCCATCGATTTCTGCGACGACTGCGGCGCGCCCTATTTCCCCAACGCGCTGGGCGACATGATGCATCCTGAGCTACCCGAGGAAACCGACCTGAGCCCGCAGCATTTTCATTGATGCAGGCTCCGTCCTTCGACATCTTCTGCCGCGTCGTCGACAACTTCGGCGACATCGGGGTGTGCTGGCGGCTGGCCCGGCGGCTGGCCCACATGCCGGCACGGCACCGCGTCCGCCTGTGGGTGGACGACCTGGCCAGCTTTGCCCGCATCCAGCCAGACGTGAACCCCCATGCGCCTCGGCAGGAGCTCTGCGCGGTGGACATCGTTCACTGGACCTCGGCGCCTCCGGCACTCGCTCCGCACGATGTCGTCATCGAGGCATTCGCCTGCCATCCGCCCAAGGCATTCCTGGAACGCATGGCGGCGTCCAACAGTTTGTGGATCAATCTGGAATACCTGAGCGCGGAAGACTGGGTCGAGTCCTGCCATGCCCTCCCCTCGCCCCAGCCCAATGGCCTGCGCAAGGCGTTCTTCTTTCCGGGCTTCACTCCGGCAACGGGCGGATTGCTACGAGAGGATGGACTGATCCAAGCACGGGACGACTGGCTGGCCCGGCCGGCGCAGCGCCGCGAGCTGCAACGCGCCTTGGGCGTTCCGGACGACTTCCTGGCCCGCATGACGGAAGGCTCTAAGCAAGTGCTGCTCTTCGCTTATCCCGACGCACCCGCGCCGGCCTTGATCCGGGCTCTGGATACGCCGGAAGCGCCCTCGCTCGTTCTGGTCCCCGCAGGCGTCTGCCCCGGCTTGCGCCGGGGCCGGCATGGCAACATCCTGGTTCACGAGTTTCCCTTCCTGGATCAGGCCGGATTCGATCGATTGCTCTGGAGCAGCGACCTGAATTGCGTGCGAGGCGAAGATTCCCTGGTACGCGCGCTATGGGCCGGCAAACCGCTGCTCTGGCATATCTATCCGCAGGAAGATCATGCCCACCTGGCAAAGCTCCATGCATTCCTGGAACGGTCGCCCTATCCGGCCATGGTCAAGCGGTCCCACGAGGCCTGGAACCAGCCGGACGCCACGCTGGCGTCCGACGCGTTGGCAGCCGCCCTGCACGCGGAACGCTTTTCTGAATGGACTCGCGCCGGCGCACAATGGTGTTCATCGCTGGCCGGCCGGCCCGATCTCGCCAGCTCGCTGGTCGAATTCTGCAAGCACGCCGGACGCTGACCGCAGCGCGCGGCACCCGTTTCCGGAGCATGACCAAGCGCGAGGTTTCCGAAAAGGTTAAAATAGTTGGTTTGCTAAATCATGCTCCGGCCCGGCAGTGCATCTGGCGGAGCACCTAGAACCCCCGGAGTTTTTTATTTATGAAAACCGCACAAGAACTGCGTGTCGGCAACGTTATCATGGTTGGCAGCGATCCCCTGGTCGTCCAAAAGGCTGAATACAATAAATCGGGCCGCAACGCCGCCGTCGTCAAGCTGAAGTTCAAGAACCTGCTTACCGCCTCCGGCAGCGAAGCCGTGTACAAGGCCGACGAAAAGTTCGAAGTCGTCATGCTCGACAACAAGGAGTGCACCTACTCCTATTTCGCCGATCCCATGTACGTTTTCATGGACGAAGAATACAACCAGTACGAAGTCGAAGCCGAAAGCATGGGCGACGCCTTGAACTACCTGGAAGAAGGCATGGCGGTCGAAGTCGTGTTCTACGAAGGTCGCGCCATCTCGGTTGCGCTGCCCACCATCGTCGTACGCGAAATCACCTATACCGAACCAGCCGTCAAGGGCGATACCTCGGGCAAGGTACTGAAGCCCGCCAAGATCAACACCGGCACGGAAGTCGCTGTTCCCTTGTTCTGCAACATCGGCGACAAGATCGAAATCGACACCCGCACGGGCGAATACCGTAGCCGGGTAATGTAAGAACCCGCATGTAAAAAACTGCTTGCACCGGATTTCACGGCGCAAGCAGTTTTTTTTGCCGCCAGGCTGTCCCCTGGCTGTACTACTGCAGCCTGTCGTCGTCCAGGAAGTCCGGTATGGGCATGACGGCTATGCCTTCGCTGGCAAGCGCTTCGCGTTCGTCGGGCGTGGCCGTGCCGCGGATGGCGCGTTCTTCGGTTTCGCCTTCGTGCATGCGCCGGGCCTCTTCCGCGAAGCGCGCACCCACATTCTCGGTGTTGCGCACCATTTCCCGCATTTGACGCAAGACTTCGGCCTGCAGCCTGGCCATCTGGGCCTGAGCCGGCGCCGCCACGGGCGCGCGCCCCGCTTTGGCGGGCGCCTGGGCCGGCGCCACGTCCGCGGCACGGATATGGCTCACATTGAGCCTGGGCGCAGACAGCTTCTTGCTGATGGCGGTGCTATTACAGACAGGACAGCTCAGCAAGCCCCTGGCCTGCTGGGAATCGTAGCTGTCGGCGGAGCTGAACCAGCCTTCGAAGACGTGGTCGTGCTCGCATTGAAGATCGAAGACTTTGAGTGACATGACTACACTATGGGGGCAAGGCCCGGAAAATTCAATGGCAGGCGGGTGGGGGGTCAGACCCCATGCGGGGTCTGACCCCGGGCTTTTTTTGGCGGTTTTTGGGGTCAGACCCTATATAGGGTCTGACCCCAATCTGTTATTTGGCGGGCTTTTTGGGGTCAGACCCCGCATGGGGTCTGACCCCTTGCCCCCCGATCAACTCAGGCGGGGAACGGCGTCGAGCAGCCGGCGGGTTTCGGGCCGGCGGGGAGACTTCAGCACCGCCTCGGCGGTGCCCTCCTCGATGATCGCGCCTCCATGCATGATGGCGATGCGGTCGGCCAGATACTCGACCACGCCGAAATTATGCGTGATGAAAAGATAGGCGATATTCAGCTCCCGCTGAAGATCCTGCAATAAGTCCAGAATCTGCGCCTGCACCGATACGTCCAGCGCCGATGTCGGCTCGTCGCAGATGAGCACCGAGGGCTCCACGGCCAGCGCCCGGGCGATTGCCACGCGCTGGCGCTGGCCGCCGGAAAACTCATGCGGATAACGCTCGACCGTGTTTGCCGGCAGGCCGACGCGGTCGATCAGGGACCGCATCAGGTTCGCCCGCTGCGTACGCGAGCGATCCGGCCGCAAGGCGGATATCCCTTCTTCCAGGATGTCGCCCACCATCATGCGCGGGTCGAGGGACGCATACGGATCCTGGAAAACGATCTGGATCGAACGGCGGATACGGCGCAGATGAGCACCCCGCGCGGACAGCAGGTCCTCGCCATTCAGCGTCGCCCGACCGCGCACGATGGCTTGCTTGTCCAACAGCCTGATCAAGGCCTTGGCCGTGGTCGTCTTGCCGCAGCCGGATTCGCCCAGCAAGGCCAGGGTTTCACCCGCACGCAAGTCGAAGGACACATCCCGGACGACTGAGACCGGCTCGGCCCGCCGCTGCAGCAGGCCCTTGCTGCGCGAATAGGCGACCGACAGCCCTTGCACCGACAACAGTATGTTGCCCTGACCGGCATGCCCTGCGCGCTCCAACGACGCCCCATCGCCTGCGGGCATCCGCGCGCCGGCCAGCGGCCGGCCCCGCTTCTCGAACGTCGGTATCGCGGCCAGCAACTCGCGCGCATAAGGGTGCCGGGGCGCGGAAAAAAAGCTCGCCGCGTCCATGGTTTCGACGATTTCACCCGCCCGCATCAAGGCCACGTAGTCGGCCACATTCTTCACCACCGCCAGATCATGGGTGATCAGCATGATGGCCAAGCCCATTTCTTTCTGGATGTCCGCGAGCAGCGACAGAATCTGCGCCTGCACCGTCACGTCCAGCGCCGTGGTGGGTTCGTCCGCAATCAGCAGCCGCGGCCCGGCCGCGAGGGCGATGGCGATCATGATCCGCTGCTTCTGCCCACCGGAGAACTGGAACGGGTAGTCGCCCAGCCGCTTTTCCGGATCGGCGATTCCCACTCGCCGCAGCCACCAGGCCGCTTTTTCATCCACCTGCCTGCCACGCGCTTCGGTATGCGTCCGGATCACTTCAGCCAGTTGCTGGCCGATCGTCATCACCGGATTCAAGCTCGTGGACGGTTCCTGGAAAATGATGCCGATCTGGCCGCCCCGCACGCTGCGCATGCCCTGTTCGGTCAAGCCGTTCAGTTCGGTCCCGCCCAGGAACACGTGCCCGGATGCGATGCTGCCCGCATCTGGAAGCAGGCGCAGCAACGCCAGCGCGGTCATGCTTTTGCCGCAGCCCGACTCGCCGACCAGTGCGAAGGTCTGGCCGCGTTCTATGGCCAGCGCCAGCGACTTGACCGCCAGGCTTACGCCCGCCTCGCTGGCGATCCTTACCGACAGATCTTCGATGCGGAGCACGGTGCCGTCGTGGCCGGCGTCGACGTATTCCATCATGAGCGCGCCTCCTTGCCCGAGCCGCCGGCCTGAGCCAGGGGAGCCGGCCGCATGAAACTGGCCGGCCGAAAACGACGGCTGCGGGGATCGAAGGCGTTCTGCACGGCGTCCGCGAAAATATTGGCGGACAACACCAGCGCCAGCAGGAAGACGAAGGCGCCGAGCAAATTCCACCAGATCATGGGATCGCGGGACATTTCGAGCCGAGCCGCGTCTATCATCGTCCCAAAGGACGGAGTGCTGGGATCGACGCCTATGCCCAGATAGGACAGCACGGCCTCATACAGCACCAGGCCCGAAAATTCCAGCACCAGCGTGATGAGGACGATATGCATGACATTGGGCAGGAGGTGGCGGCTCATGATCCGCCAGTGGCCAACGCCGAATGCCTGCGCCGCCTGCACGTACTCGAGCTCGCGCAGCTTCAGGGTTTCGGCGCGCAGCAGGCGGCACAGCCCGGCCCAGCCGGTCAGGCCCAGTATCAGGCAAAGCATGAACAGCCGGAGGTCGGCGCGCGCCGCGACGGTCGAGAACATATCGGGATTGTTGTCGATGAACACCTGCATCATCAGCACGCAGGCCGCGATGAGCAGCACGCCGGGTATCGAGGTCAGGGTCGTATAGACATACTGTATGGCATCATCGACCCAGCCCTTGAAATAGCCGGCCGCAATACCGAATATCAAGGCCGGCGGCAGCATGGCGACCGTCGTCAGCGAACCGATCACCATGGCGGTCCGTATGCTCTTGAGGCACTGGCGAAGAACATCGTTGCCCGTGCGGTCGGTACCAAGGACGTGATAGTCGCCGCCCACCGACAGGGCCGCGCAGGCCAGCACGACGAGCAGGCTGAACGTTAGCCACATGGGCCTCCACGGCATTTCGGTGCGCGCTTTCCACCATGCGTGCAAGGCGTCGCCCCATCCTGCCCGGCCCGGGCGCTGGCAAGCCGTCAACAGCATGGCCGCCGCCAGCGAAAGCGCCACGCCGGCCGCAAGACCCTTCAGCAGCCGCGCAAGGATGTCGGCCGGCCGGTCTGCTTCGTCGTCCAGCGCCTGGCCCGCATGCTTGAGACGCGGAAAATCGCGCACGGGCCGGCCATCGACCAGCATCGTTTCCTTGGAGAACTGCCTCAGCGCAAGCGGTGCGGAATAAGTGTTCTCGCGCTTCGAGAACTGTGTCATCGCCAGCAGGTCATCCAGGGCGGAGCGCAGGACGGGAGAATAAACCGGTCCTTGCGCCGTCGCGACGGCGCCCGCCGGCAGGGGCGGCAGCAAAGGGCGATAGTGCACCGAATCCAGTAAGGCGACGAGAACGAAAAAGCACAGCAGAACCGCTGCGCACATGGCCGACGGCGTCCTGGCCACGCTCTTCCAGGTCTGGCGCAAAGAAGGCGAGCGGCGTACCCGCCAGACATACACCAGCACGGCCGCCAGCAAACCGAAAAGGAACAGATCAGTCCAGAGAAAGACGAATTCAGGCATGGTGTATTCCCTAGGGCCTGTTAACGCCGGAGCAGGGTCAGACCCCGTACGGGGTCTGACCCCCGGCTCGGAGGCCCGCCACGACTGCGCTTCGTGCCTTGTTGTTCAACGGTTTTCGTGTTCATGACGTCTACCTTTTAGCAATAACAGGCCCTAGTCGAACCGGACCCGAGGGTCCGCCAGCGTGTAGGAGATATCGGCCAGTATCAGCCCGACGATATACAGCGCCGATCCCAGGAACACCATGGCTCGGACGATGGAGAAGTCCTGAGCATTGATCGCGTCTATGGTGTAGCTGCCCAGGCCCGGGATGCCGAAGAAGGACTCCGAAATGAGACTGCCCATGAAAAGCAGCGGAATGGCGGAGACCGTGCCGGTGAGGATGGGCAGCATGGCGTTGCGCAACACATGGCGGAACAACACCACGCGCTCGGCGAGGCCTTTGGCCCTGGCGGTCCGGACATAGTCTTTTCCGGCCTCCTCCAGAAAGAGCGTGCGATAGAAGCGCGCCTGCGCACCCAGCCCCGAAATGATGCCCACCGCCACGGGCAGCACCAGGAACCGCATGCTGCTCCAGCCTTCGATATAGCCCGAATATGGCACCCAGCGCAGGACCTTGGCGAACAGCCATTGGCCCGCGATGATGTAGAACAGGCCTGAGATCGACAACAGCACCACGCACAGCACCACGCCCGCAAAATCCAGGCGCGTTCCTTTGAAGAACACCAGCAGCAATGAAAACGCGATGCTTATCGTCAGGCCCAGGATGAAGGTCGGCAATGCCAGGGCCAGGCTGGGACCCATGCGCGAGGCGATTTCGTGTCCAATATCCCGGCCTTCATCGGAAAATCCGAAGTCGAATCGCAATAGCGGAACCGACCTGGCATAGAAGATCGTATCGGTCCAGACCCGTGAACCCTCCGCCGCCGTATTGACGAACAGCGGCCTGTCGTAGCCGCGCTCGGCTTTCCAGCGTTCGATGGCTGATTCGCTCACCCGTTGTCCGCCTATCGACAGCCTGGCCATGTCGTCCGGCGTGTTCACGGCGAAGAAGAGGACGAAAGTCAGGAGATTCACTCCGATCAGTATCAAAATGCCATACAGCAGGCGGCGGATGATGTAGCGCGTCATGCCCTTTCCCCTTCCCCAGCCCTCGCCAGCGCGGTGGCGTGATCGCGCCGGCGCGCGGCGCGCCATGCCGCCAGCCCGCCAGCCACGATCGCGATGCCCGCCAGCCACAGCGGCCACCAGCCGGGCGCGTTCCACTCCTGTATCTTGCGAGCCCTCAACGCTGGGTCGATACGGTAGAACTGCAATGTATTGCGAACCATCTGCGTAGGCTTGGCATTGCCGACCCAGGCCTGGTAGGCGCCTCCCGACTTCGGAAAATAACCGAACATCCATGGGGCATCCGCCTGGACGATGGCAACCATTTCGTGGATCAGGGCTTCTTTTTCCGGCCCGTCGTCAAGATAGCGCATCTTCTCGAACAGACGGTCGAACTTGGGATTTTCATAGTTGGATGCGTTCTCACCGCCGTTCACGGCCTTGGCGTTCGGGCCGTAAAGCAGGAACAGGAAATTTTCCGCATCGGGGTAGTCGGCGATCCAGCCCCACATGTACATCTGGGCGCTGCCATTGCGCATCTTGTCCTGGAACCGGTTGTAGTCGGTGGCGCGCACCTCGAGCTGCACGTCGATTGCGGCCAGTTGGCGCCGCATCCAGTCCAGCATGGCGCTGGATCCCATGCCTCCCGCCGAATCGAAATACAGAATCAGCGGGTTGCCCGTGCGCGCATCCCGGCCGTCCGGATAGCCGGCTTCGCGCAGCAGCTCGCGCGCGTGATCGAGGGGCTTGCGCGCAACGCGACCTTCTTCGATGGAATAGACCTGGGGGTTGTAGCCCGCGGGAGGATCCTGGTAGCCCAGCACGCCCGGCGGCACGGGCCCGTAGGCCACTTGCGCTTCATCGTTCTGGAATATGGATACGAACTGTTCCCAGTTGAAGGCGATGCTCAGCGCCAGCCTGAGCTTGCGGTTCTTTTCCTGCTGCTCCGGTGTATCGCCCTTTCCCACCACCGGATCCAGCCAGTTGAAGCCCAGATAGAACATCTGCGCCTCGGTGGCGCTGCGTATCTGCAAACCGTGATCCTGATAGAGCGCCGCCTTTTCGGCCGAATCGCCGGCCGCCACCCGCATGGCGACGCCGTAATCGCCGCGATCCACTTGCGGAATATCGTAGTAGCCCTGCAGGAACTTGCCCATCAGGGGCACGCTCTCTTTTTCCAGCGTAAATTCTATGCGGTCGATGAAGGGCGTGGGCTTTCCGCAGTCGTCGAGAAAACCCATCTCGCGATCTTGCGGGCCGCCCTCGCAAGGATAGGGCTCGCCGCGGAAGTGAGGATTGCGCTGCAGGACATGCCTGCGATTCTTGATGGATTCCACCAGCATGTATGGCCCGGTACCCACCGGCCAGGTGTTCAGGGAAAGATCGTGCTCGGCCATGCCGGGTTGGTGGTAGAAGCGATCGGCCTCCCAGGGAACCGGCGCGGTGAACGTCATGGCCAGCCAGTACTTGAACTGCGGGTACTTCCCGACGACCTTGATGCGCAGGGTGTGGGGATCCAGCGCCTGCACGCCTTCGAGGTCATGCCGGCGCAGGTCCAGCCACGGCCGGAACCCATCCGGGGCGGCTTCATCTTCCGTCTTGTCAGCCGCCTTCAGGCGGTCGCCGAATTCTTTCATGCCCACCACATGCTCGGCCATGATGCCGTAGATGGGCGATACCACGCGCGGGCTGGCGAGTCGCTTGAAGGCATAGACATAGTCGCCTGCCTGCAGCTCGCGGGTGCCGGTCTGCTCGAAGTGGGTGACATCGAACTTGCCCTTCAACTGCTCGGCGCTCATGGGCCAGTAGGCATGCTTCCCTCCGCCGTCCAGCGCGAATGCCGGATGAGGCTGAAACTTGATGCCGGGCCGGATGCGGATGTCGTACACGCTATAGGCCACCTGTTCGCCCGCTACGTCATCGGGCAGCTGGCGGCCATTCGAGTCGAAATAAAGGGGCGGGTCCAGGCTGGCCGCGGCGCGCGGAATGAGGCGGTACGGGCGGGCCAGGTAATGGTAGCCGTAAAGAGGCTCGTAGATGGAATAGGTAAACGGCGTTTCATCGCCGGAATATGAACTGGCCGGATCGAGGTATTTCGGGGACCGCTGCGTGAAGGCCGTATACAGCACGTTTTCGGTCTCGCCCCCTTGCGCATAGGGGCTGTTCACCGGGTCGCGCGAGCAGCCGGCGAGCATGGCAAGCGCCAGCAGGGAGGCGACCCCCATACGGCATAGGACACGGGCCGTCAGCACTGTTGCTTCTGCCAGCATTGGTAGCGCCATGCCCAAGGACGGACGGGATCCGCATCCCTCCATAACCCGATGCGGCTGCGCCTGGCCTGATCTTCGAGTCCCGGCAATTCGGGATCGCGCATGAATTTTCCTCGGCCTTCCATATTGGCCCATGCCATTCCGTCGGCCACCTGCTTCTGATTCGCCGTCATGCCGTCGTCAAGGGGGACGTCGCACACATAGCGCTCGTAGCGATCCTTTTCAAAGCAATGCAGCGTCAGTGTTTTGCCGGCGATGAGCTTGGCCAGCGCATCCTTGGAAGCCTGCGCGAAAGGCTGCCCGGGCCGTTGCTGGTCTTTCTTGACTTCGGGAGCATCGATGCTGGCCATGCGGATCCGTCTTTGCTTGCCCTCGGCCAGGATAGTGAAGGTATCGCCGTCGGCCACCTGGACGACACGTCCGGCCAGTGTGTAGCGCACTTCGTCCGCGGCGGCCGGCCCGGGGTTCAGGGCGCCCAGGGATCCGAGGCCTGCCACGGCCAGCGCGATGGCCGTCAACAGCCAGCGACCCCGGTGATGCGACATGAGTGCCGCGGCCACGCGACGCGACATGACATTCAAGGCTCTGCCCACATCCCCCCCAATAAAACGAACTCAGGCGCTTGATTATAGGGGGGTCAGACCCCATGCGGGGTCTGACCCCGAAAAATTTCGGCGAAACCTGGACCCTGGGGTCAGACCCCGTACGGGGTCTGACCCCTTCCCCACCCCTCGAATCGTGGGGTCTGACCCTGCATGGGGTCAGACCCCTCACTTCTGTTCAGGCCAGGCCCTTTCAAACATGCTGTCCAGCGCATTGGGCGTCGCGACCAGCCCATACACGCGTCCACCGCCGTTGAACCGGCTTTGCACGAAGGCGTCGGCGAGGGTTGCGGGCGCGTGCCGCCGCATCAACACGGCCTGGACGAGCAGGACGATTTCTTGTGCGACATGCCGGGCGGCGGCTTCCAGATCGACGCTGGTTCCGCCCAGCAGGACCCGCAATGCCTGCAATCGCGGCTGCAGCACGCCGTCTTGCGCGCAGTCGGCCTCCAGCTTGTCGAAAAGCATGGCTGCGGATTCCGGCTCGCGCCGTATGGCGCGCAAGACATCCAGGCACATGACATTGCCGGAGCCTTCCCAGATGGAATTGACCGGCGCCTCGCGATAGAGCCGCGCCAAAGGGCCTTCCTCTATGTATCCGTTTCCACCCAGGATCTCCATGCACTCTGCAATCGCTTCCACGCTGCGTTTGCAGACCCAGAATTTCGCCGCCGGCGTCAGGATCCGTCTGAAGGCCTGCTCTGTCGCATCGTCCGCGCCGTCGCACGCTTGCGCCAGCCGCAGCGCGAGTTGCGTTGCGGCTTCGCTTTCCAGGCAAAGATCCATGAGTACGCTTTGCATCAGCGGTTGGCGTATGAGCGTCTGGCCGAAAGCGATGCGGTGGCGCGCATGGTGCATGGCGCGCACCAGCGCCTGCCGCAACAGGGCGGCACTGCCCAGAACACAATCCAGACGCGTGTAGGATGCCATTTCCAGCAGTATGGGCAACCCCCGCCCTTCCTCGCCCACCAGCAGGCCGGAGGCATCCTGGAACTCCACCTCGGCGCTTGCGTTCGAACGGTTGCCGAGCTTGTCTTTCAGGCGCATGACGACGATGGCGTTCCGAACGCCGTCCTCCAGCCAGCGCGGAACGTAAAAACAGGACAAGCCCGCAGCGCTGCGCGCCAGGACCAGATGCACATCCGACGACGGAGACGAAAAAAACCATTTATGCCCCCTGAGCCGATAGACTCCGTCATGCGCCGCCACAGGTTCGGCCAGGGTCAGGTTGCCACGCAGATCCGAACCGCCCTGCTTCTCGGTCAAACCCATGCCGACCATCATGCTGGTTTTTTCAGCCAGCGGTAGATCGCGCTCATCGTACTGTGTCGAATACAGCAAGGAAGCAATCGAATCGAACCATGGCTGGCGAGCCAGGACGGGAATCGCGGCAAACGTCATGGTGGTGGGGCAAAGCGAACCAGCCTCCACCTGCCCATGCATCAGATAAGCAGCGGCCCTGGCCACATGCGCGCCATTTCCGGGTGTCGACCATGGACCTGAATGCATGCCTTGCAGGAAAGCCATGCGCATGAAACGGTGCCAGGCCGGATGGAAGTGGACGCGATCCACGCGGTTGCCTTGAGGATCGTGGGTTTCGAGCCGCGGCGGGCAGCGATCGGCATCGCCGGCCAAAGAGAAGCCGGCCCGCATTCCCAATCGTTCCCCATGATGGCGCAGCACCGCTTCGTGCTGCCCGGCCCATCTGGCCACCCCCTCTTGCAGGGCCGCGTCCGTCGAATACAGGTTGTAGTCGCTCAACTCGGGAGTCTGGTTGACGACTTCATGTGTAGTCCATGCCATGCAGCACCTCGCGACGGCCGGCGGCGCCAGGGCCGCAAGGCTCGTGTGGGCTTGGGTATCCTGGCGTCCACGACTTTCGATGCATTCATGATAGCAGGGAGCAGGGTCACGGGGTCAGACCCCGTAGGGGGTCTGACCCCAAAACCAAGTTGCAAGGGTCAGACCCCATGCAGGGTCTGACCCCAAAACCAAGCTGCAAGGGTCAGACCCCATGCGGGGTCTGACCCTGCCAAAGCTCTCGGGGTCGGACCCCGCATGGGGTCCGACCCCTTCCGTGTATGATTCCCAGAATCACCATCGAGGAAAAAATGTCTCCCCGCCTGCAAGTCATACTCGCTTCGTTGATCCTGTTCATCGGCGTCGGAACCGGGGCCTTCGGCGCTCATGGTCTCAGGCAGCATGTCGGACCCGACATGCTGGCAACCTGGCAGACCGCAGTGCTGTATCAACTGGTGCATGGCCTGGGCCTGCTGGGCCTCGCCATGCTGCACGAGCGCTATGGCGGCGCGCTGCTGCGTTCAGCCGGGGTCGTGATGCTGGCGGGCATCGTGATATTCAGCGGCAGCCTCTACGTGCTGGTGCTGAGCAACCAGAAATGGCTGGGCGCCATCACGCCCATAGGCGGCCTGGCTTTCTTGGTCGCGTGGGGCATGACGGCGCTGGCCGCGTATCACCAGGCAAAATAGCTGGCAGGACCAGGCCCCACAGCATTCTGAGGTCAGCCCCCCCGTACGGGGCCATTGTGAGGCATGGGGTCAGACCCCGTACGGGGTCTGACCCCAATCGCTCCCAGCTTGCGAGCACAATGTAGTTAAACTACAATATCAAACTACATACAGGCAAGCAGGAGTCCTTCCATGGCCATCCATCCCATCGTCCAGTCCGTCACCGAACGCGTCATCGATCGCAGCGCCGACATGCGTGGCCGCTATCTTGAACGCAGTCGCGCCGCCTACGGCAGCAAAGTCGAACGCAGCCACCTGGCCTGCACCAACTTCGCGCATGCCATCGCGGCGATGGGCGACGCGGAAAAGGCCAGGCTCAAGCAAGCGTCGCGGCCCAACCTTGCCATCGTGTCGTCCTACAACGACATGCTGTCCGCGCACCAGCCGCTGGGCGCCTATCCCGCGTGGATCAAGCAAGCCGCGTTCGCCGCCGGAGCCACCGCGCAATTCGCGGGCGGGGTGCCCGCCATGTGCGACGGCATTACGCAAGGCCAAGCCGGCATGGAACTCAGTCTTTTTTCCCGAGACGTCATTGCCATGTCGACGGCGATCGCCCTGAGCCACCAAATGTTCGACGCCGGTGTCTTCCTGGGTGTCTGCGACAAGATCGTTCCGGGGCTGCTCATCGGGGCGCTGAGTTTCGGCCACCTGCCGGCCGTTTTCGTTCCCGCAGGCCCCATGGGCACAGGCATATCCAATACCGAAAAGGCCATGGTGCGGCAACGGCACGCGCAGGGCAAGGCCGGGCACGACGAATTGCTCGAATCGGAAACCCGCTCCTACCATGGGCCGGGCACCTGCACGTTCTACGGCACGGCCAATTCCAACCAGATGCTGATGGAGATCATGGGACTGCATCTGCCGGGCAGCGCCTTCGTGCCTCCCAACACCGCCCTGCGCGAAGCACTGACCCGCGCCGCCGCGCGGCGCGCTATCCAGATCGCTGCCCAGGGCGACGAATTCACACCCATAGCGGAAGTCATTGATGAAAAAGCCGTCATCAATGGCATCGTCGGCTTGCTGGCGACCGGCGGATCCACCAATCACACTCTGCATCTGGTCGCCATCGCGCGAGCGGCCGGCATCGTCATCGACTGGGACGATTTTTCCGACTTGTCCACGGCGGTCCCGCTGCTGGCGCGGGTCTATCCCAACGGCGTCGCGGACATCAATCATTTCCAGGCGGCCGGAGGCATGTCCGTCGTGATCGCCGAACTGCTCGGCGCAGGCCTGCTGCACGACGACGTGCGCACCATCGCAGGCCCCGGCCTGGAGCGCTATACCCGCGTACCCTTCCTGGATCAGGGCATCCTGTCCTGGCAAGAGGGGCCGGCAGACTCGCTGGACCCGGACATCATTCGCCCGGCTGCCCGGCCTTTCAGTCCCGAAGGCGGCTTGAAGCGCCTGCAGGGCAATCTGGGCCGGGCCGTGATCAAGGTCTCCGCGGTGCATCCGGAGCACCGCGTGGTCCAGGCCCCGGCACGCGTCTTCGACAGCCAGGATGCGCTTCTGCAGGCATACAATGAAGGCAGGCTAGCCTCGGACTTCGTTGCCGTGATTCGGTATCAGGGACCCCAGGCCAACGGGATGCCGGAACTGCACAAACTGACGCCGGTACTGTCCGTGCTTCAGGACCAGGGACTGAAGGTCGCGCTGCTGACCGACGGGCGCATGTCGGGCGCATCGGGCAAAGTGCCCGCCGCCATCCACGCCAGTCCCGAAGCCTTGGCGGACGGCCCTCTGGCCTATTTGCAGGACGGGGACGTGATACGGATCGACGCCGTCGAAGGAAGAATGGACGTGCTCATGCCCGAGAGTTGGCGCGAAAGGACGCCCTCCAACTCGAAGTTCGAATCGGCTCAGGCCGGCTTTGGCCGCGAGCTGTTCGCCTCCGCCCGGCGACACGCCACCGGCGCGGAATCGGGCGCGACGTTTTTCGGCCATGCCGATCATGGCTCCTTTTTTCAGCGCTGACAGGCCCTGGTTTTAATCACTTCTTAGCGAGATACGCATGAATGCACAAGAACTGCTGGAGCAAAGCCCCGTGATGCCGGTGATCGTCATCCAGGACATCGACACGGCCATCGACCTGGCCCGCGCACTGGTGGATGGCGGCGTGCGCAGCCTGGAAATCACCTTGCGGTCCGAGGCCGCACTCGAAGCGATCACGCTCATCAGCCAGGCGGTGCCCGAAGCGCTCGTCGGCGTGGGTACCGTGCGCAGTGCGCGCCAGCTGGAAACGGCCATCAACGCCGGCGCGCGCTTCGGCGTTAGCCCGGGCCTGACGTCCGACATTGCGCGTGCCGCCCGGCAGACCGGCATTCCCTTCCTGCCTGGCGTGGCGACCGCGTCGGAAGCCATGCAAGCGGCCGATGAAGGCTTCATGGCGCAGAAGCTGTTTCCCGCCCAGGCGGTGGGCGGCACGGCGCTGCTCAAGGCACTGCATGGCCCGCTGCCCGATATCGTCTTCTGCCCCACCGGCGGCATCAACGCCGCCAATGCACGCAGCTATCTGGACCTGCCCAATGTGAAATGCGTCGGCGGCTCCTGGCTCACTCCCGAGGCCGCCGTCGCAGGGCGCCAGTGGCACCTCATTACCGAACTGGCGCGCCAGGCCTGCGCGCTATAGTCACCGCCCCGGCGGGCCGGATTCAGCCCGCCACCGGCGGCAAACGGTAGACCGCGGGCGGCCGGCCGCCACCAAGCGCGGCCAGCAGGTTGTCGACCGCCAGCACCGACATGGCGATGCGCGTTTCATGCGTCGCGGATCCCACATGCGGCAAGGGCAGCACTTTGGGGTGCGTGCGCAAAGGCGAATCCAGCGGCAAGGGCTCGACATCGAATACGTCCAGGCCCGCCGCGCGCAAGCGCCCGCTGTCCAAAGCCTGGACCAGGGCATCTTCCTGCACGATGGGGCCTCGCGCGCCATTGACCAAAATGGCGCCCGGCTTCATCAGGGCGAACTCCCGGGGCCCCATCATGCCCTGGGTTTGTGGCGTCAAGGGCAGCACCAGCGTCACGAAATCCGATCGGGCCAGCAAGTCGTCCAGCGGCACGGCGTGGGCTTTTCCCTCGGGCAGACCGCTATCGACCGGGTTGCGGGCGTGATAGAGCACCGGCATTCCGAAGCCCAGCGCAGCCCGCCGGGCCAGCGCCTGGCCGATGCGCCCATACCCCACGATACCCAGCGTCTTGCCGTGGACGTCCCAGCCGAAGAGTTCGTCGCCTATGCTCTTGTTCCAGCGGCCGTCCTGCACATAGCGTGCCAGCTCGACCAAACGCCGGCTGGCGCCCAGCATCAGCGCGAACAAGAGGTCCGCCACGGTTTCGGTCAATACGCCCGGGGTATGGCACAGGGTAATGCCCCGCCGCGCCAGGGCATCGAGCTCGAACTTGTCGACCCCCACGGAGATGCTGGAGATCACCTCGAGCCGATCTGCCTGGGCGAGGATGGCGTCGTCGATCAGATAGCTGGACCCGATCATGCCATGCACTTCGGGAAGCGCATCAAGAAAGGCCTGCCGTTGATCCGGAATACGCGGGTTCGCCTCGATCACGTCGTGTTCGCAACGTATCCGTGCCAACTGCTCAGACGGCAATTGCCTGTATACCAGGACGCGCTTGCGACTCATCAACGGTCTCCCAGCTCCTGCCTCGTCGGCAGGCCTTCGGTGTCGCCCAGCACCTGAACCGCGCGCGCGCCTATCCAGGCGCCGCGCTCGACCGCGGCACGGATATCCTTCCCTTCGAGCAAGGCGCTGATCACGCCCGCGGCGAAGCCGTCGCCGGCGCCCACGGTATCGACGACTTTCTCGACGGGAAATCCGGCTACGTAACCCGTCTGGCCGACCGCATCAAAATATGCGCCTGCCGCGCCAAGCTTGATCACGACGACCTTGGCGCCGCGGTTCCGATAGAAGCGCGCGATATCCTGGGGCGACTCTAGCCCCGTCAGCAACCTTCCCTCTTCCAGGCCGGGGAATACCCAGTCTGCAAGGAATGCCAGGGCGTTGATGCCCTCGCGCATGGCCTCGGTCGACGCCCAGAGAGTGGGTCGCAGGTTGGGATCGAATGAAACCGTCGCGCCGGCCTCTTTCATGATCTCCATGGCCTTTTTCGCGACTTGGTAGCAATTTCCGGAAATCGCCGGGAACACGCCGGTACTGTGCAAATGCCGTGCGCCGCGCAGCCAGGCTTCGTCGATCTCTTCCACACGCATCCGGCTTGCCGCCGACCCCTTGCGATGGTATTCCACGGGCGGGTCGCTGCCGTCGGTAACACGTCCCTTGAACTGCATGCCCGTGCGCTGGGACGCATCGCACACGACGTGCGAGCAGTCTATGCCCTCTTGTCGCATGGCATCCAGCAGATAGCGCCCCATGGAGTCGGACCCGAGCCGGCTCGCCCATCCGACCTTAAGGCCCAGCCGGGCCAGGCCGATGGCGACGTTCGTCTCCGCCCCGGCGGTCCGCTTGTGGAAAAGCGTGGCGTGCTCCAACGGACCGGGCTGGTCCGCGACGAGCATCATCATCGCTTCGCCAAAGGTTATGACGTCCAGGGCATCGCTCACAGTTGATTCTCCAGTTCGCGCAGACTGCGCACGGCATCGCGGGTTACCCCGAGCAGGTCTTCGCCGACCAACGGATACTCGATGGCGGCAGGCAGCGCGCGCGGCATGGCACGCATGATCGCGCGCCAGGGCGCGATCGAATCCTGCAAAGGCACGGCGACCCATCGGCCAGGCTGCCGCAGCACGCCTTTGCAGTGCACATAGCGGACACGATGGGAAAACTCGCCGGCCGCCTGCAATGGACATTCGCCCACCCAGTGCCAGTTCCCGACGTCGAACGTCATGCCCAGGTCGAGTCCGGCCGCATCGGCCGCCTCGTAGAACCGGCTGAGGGCGTGCAGCGTTCCGGCATCCACCGTCTGGTCGTTTTCGATCAACAGCGTCACGCCCGACGCCTTCAGCCTGTGCTCCAGCGCCGCAAGGCTGGCCACGGATCCAGCGGAAAACGCGCCGATGGACATCTTCAGAACCGGCGCGCCCAGCGCTTCGGCATAAGCCAACGCCCGGTTCAGGGCCTCAAGGTCCAGACCGCCGTCCGCACGCCACAGCATGTCGGGACAGGAATAGACGCATCGCAGCCCCGTATCGCGCACGATGGCGGCCAGCTCGGCGCATTCGGCGGCCTTGCCCTGCAGCAATTCGGCCCTTATTTCGACACCATCTGCCTGCGCCTGATGGCAAAGACGCGCGTACCACGGCTGCCCATGCCGCTTGACTTCATGCGCGCCAAACGAGGACAGGGAAATGAAAATCGATCGGGTGTTCATGTATGGCGTCGGCGGGCCCTAGTGATTGAGGATCTGGCCCAGGAAATTACGTGTCTTTTCCTGTTTGGGATTGCTGAAGAACTCGTCGGGCGGAGCCTGCTCGACGATCTTGCCGTCGGCCATGAAAATCACCCGGTCGGCCACGCTGCGCGCAAAGCCCATTTCGTGGGTCACGCAAAGCATGGTCATGCCGTCTTCCGCGAGCCCGATCATGGTATCGAGCACTTCCTTCACCATTTCGGGATCGAGCGCCGACGTGGGCTCGTCGAACAGCATGATCTTGGGGGTCATGCACAAGGCGCGCGCGATGGCGACACGCTGCTGCTGCCCGCCCGACAATTGGCTGGGATATTTGTGCGCCTGATCGGCGATACGCACCCGTGTCAGAAACTTCATGGCAAGCGCTTCCGCATCGGCCTTGCTGGCCTTGCGCGAGCGCATGGGCGCCAGCATGCAATTCTGCTGGACGGTCATGTGCGGAAACAGGTTGAACTGCTGGAAGACCATGCCGACTTCCTGACGCACCGCGTCGACATTGCTTGCGCCGGCGGTAAGGTCTATGTCATTGACCACGATGCGCCCCTGCTGCACCTTTTCGAGTGCGTTGATGCACCGGATCAGCGTCGACTTGCCCGAGCCGGAAGGGCCGCAGATGACGATACGTTCGCCCGAGGAAACCGTCAGGTCGATGTCCGTCAGTACGTGGAACTTGTCATACCACTTGTTCAGCCCTTGGATCTCGATGATCGTTCCACCCTTCTGGGCGGAACGATGATCTTGATCGACAACAGCCGGATTTTGTCTGTCTGTCATGTTCGATCGCTATAGGAATCAGGATTTCTTCAGTTCGGGCAGCGGCGTACCCAGCCATTTTTCGAACAGCTTGCTGAATTCGCCGTTCTGGATGTTCTTGCTGACTGCCTCGTTCACCGCCTTCAGGGTATTGGGTTCGCCGGGACGCATGGCAACGGCCATTTCCTGCTGCAACAGCACGAATTTGTTTTCGAAGCGGTTGGGCGCGCGCTGCGCAATCTGGCCGGCGACCGTGGTGGAGCAGCCAATGGCGTCGACCTGGCCGGAGAGCAAGGCCTGCATGGCGGATGCGTCGTCATCGAAACGGCGGATGTTGGCGTCCTTCGGGGCGACCTTGGTCACCGCGATGTCCTGGGTGCTGGCGCGCGCCACGCCGATGCGCAATCCGGACAGATCCTCGGCCTTTTCGATCTTGGCGTCCTTGCCGCCAAACACCACGATCTGCGCGGCCGAATATGGGTCGGAGAACTGGACCTGCTTGGCGCGTTCCGGCGTGATGGCCAGCGACGCCACAAGCATGTCGACCTTGTTGGTCAGCAGGAAGGGGATGCGGTTCGGGCCGGTGACGGGCACGATGTTGACCTTGACACCCAGGTCCTTCGCCAACTGCTTCGCCACGTCGGCATCGTAGCCATCGGGCTTGTTCTCGGTATTCAAAATACCGTAGGGCGGGAAGTCGACCAGCATGCCTACCGTCAGCTCGCCCTTCTGCTTGACGTCGTCGATGGTTTCGGCCGCCAACGGCGTCGCGCCGAGCGCCAATGCCGCGGTACCGGCCAGCAAAGCCGCTCCCGCGATTTTCTTCATATTCTTGAATACAAACATTTCACGTCTCCAAATAGGAATAGAGTGGATCAAACTACAAGAAACCGGGCTGCGTCCGCGCCCGAATCCGTCATCGCGCCAGCGATAAGGCCAGCTTCCGTTCGAGGCGCGCCGCCAACAAGGACAAAGGCCAGCACAACAGGAAATAGATGATGGCGACCACCGAGAACACCAGCATGGGCTGGAAGGTCGCGTTATTGATGATCTGGCCGGCGCGAGTGAGCTCGGTGAAACCGATGATGGCGGCAAGAGACGTGCCCTTGACGATCTGGACCAGATAGCCGACCGTCGGCGGAACGGCGATCTTCATGGCTTGAGGCAGCACGATGTCGCGCATTTTGTCACGGTAGGACAGCCCCAGCGCCTCCGCCGCTTCCCATTGCCCCCTTGGAATGGCCTCGATGCAGCCACGCCAGATTTCGGCAAGGAAGGCTCCGCTGTTCAGCGTCAGCGCAACCGCGGCCGCCAGCCAGGGGTTGATGTCCAGGCCGATGACCGGAGCACCGAAAAAGACGAGGAAAAGCTGCAGCAGCAGGGGCGTGCCGCGGAACAGCTGAATGAAGCCGATGGAAAGGCGGCGGGCGATCGGGCTGTCGGCGGTACGGGCCAGCGCGACGATCAAACCAACGATGCCGCCGCCGATGAACGCCATGATGGACAGGACGATGGTCCACTGCGCCGCTTCAAGGATGAACCAAAAATCGGAATAGCCAAATGTACGCATTATCGACGGTCCGGATAGTTGAGGCCCCACTGGTACACCAGCCGGAACACATAAGAGAATGCCAGCGTCAGCGCCAGGTAAATGCCCGTGATGACGATATAGATTTCAAAGCTGCGGAAGGTTTCCGACTGCAGGTTGGCGGCGACCGAGGTAAGGTCATCGGCAGAAATGACCGAAACCACGCTCGATGCGAGCATCAGCAGGATGAACTGGCTGGTAAGCGCGGGATAAATGGCCCGCAATGCCGGCTTGAGCACAACGAAGCGGAACACTTCGACCCGCGACAGGTTCAAGGCATGGCCGGCTTCTATCTGGCCCTTGGGAATGGACTCTATGCCGGCCCGGACGATTTCCGTGGCGTAGGCGCCCAGGTTGAATACCATGGCGATCAGGGCCGCCATGTAGGGGGACCACCTGACGCCGACGGCCGGCAGCGCGAAGAAAAAGAAGAAAAGCTGGACCAGAAACGGCGTGTTGCGGATGACCTCGATGTAGACATTGATGAGCCAGCGCAGCGCGGCGGGGCCGGCTGTCTTGCCCCAGGCACACAGGATGGCGACCAGCAAGCCAAGTATCATCGCCGTGAAGGACAGCTGGATGGTCATCCAGGTGCCGTGCAACAGCAAAGGCCAAGCCTCGAAAACCGGACCAAATTGAAAGGAATAATTCACTTTATTTTGAACCCACGGTGTCGCCGACGGTAAAAGCATACCGCGCGGCCGGAAAAATACCTATACCCGAATCGGCCTCGCCAAATGGAGGTCCGATTCACGATACTGGAGCACCCACAGCAGGAACGTACTGCTACGGAATCTTGTGAAACCGGTTTCAGACTGTGGCTAAAGTTGGAGCGATTATATCAGCAGTTTTTCATGTCATCGTTTTCGGCAGATTTGCCGGGAAGGCCCCGGATGCGACGGCGCGTCAGGCCCGCGCGACCACGCGGGAGGCGCGAGGGCGCGTTGAACCACGCGCGGCCAGCGTGCCGGGCAGCAGAATCGTGCGCGCCGGCACCGCAAGGCCGTCCAGCCGCTGCAGCAAGCAACGAGCGGCCAGGCGGCCGATCTGCTCTGTGGGTTGCGATACCGCGCTGACCCCCGGTCCCACGAAAGGCGCCCACGGCGCGTCGTCGATGCCGATCAAGCCGACGTCCTCACCCAAGCGCCAGCCCAGCGCCGCAATGGCGGCAATCAGCCGCAAGGTAACGACAGCATTGTTGGAAATCAGCGCGGGCGTGCCGCGTGCATTGTCGCGCAGCGCTTTCAAGCGATGCATGAGCGCGGCCTCCCCCGCCGCGTGGCATTCGAAGCTGTCGCCTCGCAGCGCCTCGCCGTGCGCCTGGACGAAAGCCGCATAGGCCTTGGCCCGCTGGATGCGTGAGCTAACCTGCCCAAGCGGTTCGGACACCAGCAGGAAGTCCCGATAGCCCTCGGACAGCAAATGATCCATGCAAAGCCCGATGGCATGCGGATTGTCGAGCGACACGAAATCCACATCCAGCCCTTGGTGCATGCGATCCACCAGCACGACGGGGCGGCCCTGCCCCGCGTTTTCAAGCACGGCGCCGGCATCATGCCCCATGGTGTTGAGTATGAAGCCCTCGACCTTATAGGAAGACAATGCCTGTATGCCCGCGCTTTCCCGCTGGCTTTCATTGCCGAGGTTGAAAAGCATGACCAGATAGCCGGCCTCTCGGCAGGCCAGCTCCGCACCGCTCAATACGGCGACCGAGTATGGATTGGTAATGTCGGCCACCACCAGGCCGATCAGCCGCGACCGGCCCCTCTTCAATGCCTGGGCCATGGGGCTGGGCTTGTATCCCAGCTCCATTACCGCAGCCTCCACCCGCTTGGCGATGGCAGGCGTCAGCATGGTGTCGCGATGATTCAGGAAGCGCGAAACCGTCGCCTTGGAAACGCCCGCATGCCGGGCCACGTCGGCGATGGTGCTGCGCTGGGAGGTCTTGGGCATGAAATTTGTTGGCGCAGGCCAAATTGAAAAGCACAATTGGATTGTAGCCAGCTATCGCCCCTCGGGCAGCCGGCTTTACAAGACGGCCGACAAGTAGCCTAATTACAGAAACGGGCACGTAGTCCGCCAACGCTGCAAGGTCCCAGGAACTTCTCATGGCGTGTACCCCTCCCTTCGACATCGTGTTTTTCGGCGGCACCGGCGATCTTGCATTGCGCAAGCTGATCCCGGCCTTGTACCAGGCTCACCGTGCCGGGTTGCTGCATGCCGACGGGCGCATTTTCGCGCTAGGCCGCGGGGCGCAAGGCCGGGAAGACTACCTGCGTACCCTGGAGACTCGCGTCAAGCCCAGGCTGGGCGCTGATTTCGAGCCCGCCACGTGGTCCGGATTCCGTGACCGTATCGATTTCCTGCGGCTGGACGCCAATCGGCAAGCAGACTACGCCAAGCTGGTCGAATCCCTGGGCCTGGATGCACAACGCATCACCGTCTGCTATCTGGCCACCGCTCCGCAGCTGTTCATCACCATTTGTGAAAACCTCGCCCGCATCGGGATGAATCAACCCAACATCCGGCTCGTGCTCGAAAAGCCGCTGGGACATGACCTTCAATCCTCCAATGCCATCAATGCCGCCGTGGGCGAATGCTTCGACGAAAACCAGATCTACCGGATCGATCATTACCTGGGCAAGGAGTCCGTTCAGAACCTGCTGGCCATCCGCTTCGGCAATACGCTGTTCGAGCCGCTCTGGCGCAGGGAATGGATAGACCACATACAGATCACCATCGCCGAAGAACTCGGGGTCGAAGAAAGGGGCGATTTCTATGACCACACCGGCGCCTTGCGCGACATGCTGCAGAGCCATCTCCTCCAATTGCTTTGCATGGTCGCCATGGAGCCTCCCTCCAGCCTGGATGAGGAAGCCGTGCGCAACGAAAAGCTAAAGGTCCTGAAATCGCTCAAGCCGTTCAGCGTGGAGGATGTCCTGCACAAGACCGTGCGAGGGCAGTATCGCAGCGGCGCCATACGGGGCGCGCCGGTGCCCGGGTATCGCGAAGAACCGCATGTCGCTCCCGACAGCATTACCGAGACCTTCGTGGCGCTGCAGGCGGAAGTCATGAATTGGCGCTGGGCGGGCGTCCCGTTCTTCCTTCGCACGGGCAAACGCATGCAGGAACGGGTGGCCGAAATCGTCATTCATTTCCGCCCCGTCCCTCACGCCCTTTTTCACACCCCTTTCAACCTGCAGCCAGCAAACAAGCTCGTCATCCGCCTGCAGCCCTCTGAAAGCATCCGCCTGTACTTTCTTGCGAAAGCACCGGGCGACGCAATGAATCTACAATCAGCCTATCTGAATCTCGATTTCCACACCTTGTTCAGAGCGCGGCACGCGGATGCCTATGAACGACTGTTGCTCGACGTCATACACGGACGGCTGGCCCTGTTCATGCGGCGCGACGAACAGGCGCAAGCCTGGGTCTGGGTGGAACCGATACTGGCCTGCTGGCAACAGCATGGCCTCGCGCCGAAGCCGTATATTTCAGGCAGCTGGGGCCCGGCCGCCTCCAGCGGCCTGCTGTCCAGGGCGGGTGTGGTCTGGCATGAGGAAAACTGACATGTGGCACGAGTACCCAGACGCAGCGTCGTGCATACGCGACCTTGCCGGCCATATCGCCGCGGTGCTCCGGCGTGATATTGCCGATAACCAGCAGGCCGGGCTAGCGGTTTCCGGGGGCCGTTCGCCCATCGCCTTGTTCGACGCCTTAAGCCAGATACAACTCGACTGGGAGCTCGTCACCATTACCTTGGTCGACGAACGCTACCTGCCGTCCACGCATGCCGACAGCAACGAACGCCTGGTGCGCAAGCATCTATTGCAGAACCGCGCGGCGGCGGCGGGCTTCCTGAGCCTGGCATACCCGCCGGAGGGCATGCAGGCCAATCTGCTGCGCGCGAACCGGCAGAAACATCACATTACACTGGCCGTGCTGGGAATGGGCGAAGATGGCCATACGGCCTCGCTTTTTCCGGGCGCGCCGCAGCTGGCACGGGCACTGGATCCTGCGCGTGACGACCGCTATGTGCATGTGTCGCCGGCCAAGGCGCCCTACGAGCGGATCAGCTTGAGCCTGAACGCCCTCATGCACACCGGCGGGCTGGTCCTGTATATCAGCGGACAGGCGAAACGCTCGGTGTACGAAACGGCCGCCAGGAAGGTCACGTCCGCGCTGCCCATCAGCTACCTGATCGCCCAAAAGGAGGTACCCTTTGATGTTTACTGGCACCCATGACCGCCCGCACCATCTCGTTGCCGATATCGGGGGCACGAATGCGCGCTTTGCGCTGTGCTCGGATCCGACCTCCCTGGAGTGCATCGCCGCCTGGCCGGTCAACCACTTCCCTTCGCTGCACGAAGCCATCGAGCACTACCTGGGAGAATGCGGCGAGCCCGAGATCGCCGGAGCGGTCATCGGCATTGCCAACCCGGTGCTGGGCGACCATATACAAATGACGAATTTCAGCTGGTCCTTCTCGATCCAGGACTTGCGCAGGAAGCTGGGGCTCGATGCCCTGCATGTCATCAATGACTTCACGGCCCTGGCGCTGGCGCTGCCCCATCTGACCGAGCAGGACCTGCGGCAGGTGGGCGGCGGCAAGAGCGTGGCCCAGACTCCCCTGGGCGTCATCGGCCCCGGCACAGGGCTGGGCGTATCCGCCCTCATTCCCACGCCCCGGGGTCCGTGGCTCCCCTTGGCGGCGGAAGGAGGCCATGTCAGCTTCGCAGTGTGCAACACGCTCGAACAGCGGCTCTGGGAACATGCGCGGGCGGAATTCGGTCATGTCTCCATGGAGCGGATGCTCTCGGGTTCCGGCCTGCAGTTCATCTACCAGTGCCTGAGCCGCGAGCAAGGCCGGCAGGCCGAAGCGCTCGGCCCCGCCGACATCAGCCTGATGGCCATTTCCGACAAGGATCCCATCTGTCGCGAGGCCCTGGATGTCTTCTGCGCCATACTCGGCACGGCGGCAAGCGACCTGGCGGTGACCCTGGGCGCTCGCGGCGGCATCTATCTGGGCGGCGGCATCATTCCCAAGCTCGGGGAATACTTCCTTACCTCCCCGTTCCGTGCCCGCTTCAATGACAAAGGCCGGTTTTCGGATTATCTTTGCGCCATTCCCGTTTTCATCATCGACGCGGCCTACCCGGGGCTCATCGGCGCCGCCGCCTATCTAGAACAACTCGACCATGACCCCATCCCTGCCGACACGGATAGCGCAAGACCTGCCAACGCTCAGCGCGGCGGAGCGCAAGGTCGGCCAACTGCTGCTCGATCGGACGCATGATGTCGCCCATGCGGCTCTGGGCGACGTCGCCCGCCTGGCCGGCGTCAGCGAGCCGACCGTCATCCGCTTCTGCCGCTCCATGGGCTACAAGGGCTGGCCTGACTTCAAGATCAAATTCGCCGCCAGCCTCATGACCGGCGTGCCGTATGTGCATTCCACGCTGAACGCCGATGACGGCGCGGGGATGCTCGCCGCCAAGGTCCTGGACAACGCGGTGTCCGCCCTGCTTCGGGCGCGCAACGACGTCCAGGCAAGCCAGATAAGCGCCGCCATCGATCTGATCGACCAGGCGCGGCGCGTGGAATTCTATGGCGTGGGGAACTCCGGCATCGTGGCACAAGACGCTCAGCACAAGTTCTTCCGGTTCGACCTGGCCACGGCCGCCTATTCGGACAGCCATGTGCAACTGATGGCAGCCTCCTTGCTTGGGCCTTCCGATGTGCTGGTGGCCATCTCGCATTCCGGCCGCTCTCGCGAGATCCTGGATGCCGTCAAATTGGCGCGCAAGAATCGTTGTCCCGTCGTAGCCATTACGGCAAGCGGCACGCCCCTCGCCGAACAGGCCGATGTCTTGCTTCGGGCAAACACCCAGGAAGACACGGAGCTCTACAGCCCCATGATCTCGCGCCTGGTGCACCTGGCACTCATCGACGTAATTGCGCTGGGCGTGGCCCTGAAGCGCGGCAACGAAGCCAGCCGCAGCCTGGAAAAGACAAAAAAGAGCCTCACGGAAAAACGCCTGTCCTCGGGGTCAGACCCCATACGGGGCCTGACCCCAGAAGACCGCCGATGAACAGGGTCAGACCCCATACGGGGTCTGCCTCCCAGACGATCGCCGATGAACGGGGTCAGACCCCATACGGGGCCTGATCCCCAGACGATCGCCGATGAGCGGGGTCAGACCCCGTACGGGGTCTGACCCCAAAAGATCGACCTCAAACGATCGCCTGTAGAATGGCCTGCATCCGACGATGCCAAAGGCCAGGCCATGACTATCCTCCCACATCCCGATCCCGCACTCGCGCTGTTCGTCCGCTCGCTTCCGAAGGCAGAACTGCACCTGCATATCGAAGGCACGCTGGAACCGGAATTGATCTTCGAACTGGCTCGACGCAACGGCATTGAACTGCCGTATCCTTCAGTGGACGCGCTGCGCGCGGCTTATCAATTCGACAGTCTCCAATCCTTCCTGGACCTGTATTATGCAGGTGCCAGCGTGCTGATCCAGGAGTCGGATTTCTACGACATGACCATGGCGTATCTGCGCCGGGCACGGCACGACGGAGTCGTGCATGCAGAAATCATGTTCGATCCGCAAACACATACCGCGCGCGGCGTTTCCATGGAAACCGTCTTCGCCGGCATCGCGCGCGCCCTGCGGGAAGCCCACGCCGAACTGGGGATCAGCGGCTATCTGCTGTTGAGCTTCCTGCGGCACCTTTCCGAGGCCGATGCCTTTTCCACCCTGGAACAAGCGCTGCCGCTGCGCGAACAGTATGCCGACCTCTGGATAGGCATAGGGCTGGACTCCTCCGAAAAAGGCAATCCACCGGAAAAATTCGCGCGCGTTTTCGCCCACTGCCGAGGGCTGGGATTCCGCCTGGTCGCACATGCCGGCGAAGAGGGCCCCGCAGCCTATGTGCGGGATGCGCTCGACCTTCTGCAAGTGGAGCGCATAGACCATGGGGTCAGAAGCGAAGAGGATCCCGAGCTGATGCGGCGACTGGCAACAGACCAGATACCGCTCACGGTATGTCCCTTATCCAACCTGAAGCTCTGCGTCTTTCCCACGATGCAGGCGCACAACCTGGTCCGGCTGCTGCGCCAGGGCTTGCTGGTCACCATCAATTCCGATGACCCTGCTTATTTCGGCGGCTACGTCGCCGACAATTACCTGGCCTGTGCCTCGGCCCTGGGCCTGGGCACGGCAGACCTGATTACGCTGGCCGGCAACAGCATCCGTGCGTCGTTCCTGCCGCCCGACCAAAAGGCGCATTGGCTGGCGCGCCTGCCAATGTAGCCGGCACAATCGGCATAGGGGGCAGTTCTTATGAACTGCGCCCCTGCCACACCACCCGGCATGCGGGTCCGCACCGGGCGGTTCGAGAAGTTGAGGTTAGGAGAGACGGGGTAATCCCAGGCTGTCGAAGTAGGCGATCGTCAACACCCTCTTGATGTCTCCGTCGCTATTGCGCCACCAACACCGCGAGTTGGCAGCGACGCGTTGAGCTACACGTGCCGATGCCCCCAAGGTGCGCAATTCACGGAACATGGTCGTGCCGCGTTT
>JACCEN010000031.1 GCA_013416435.1 Alcaligenaceae bacterium
GGTTCCTTGCGCGCGGGCAAACGTGCCGCTGCGATCATGAGCCTGATTCAGTCAGCCAAGCTCAATGGCTTGAATCCGTACGCCTATCTGCGCGATGTGCTCGAGCGCTTGCCGACGCATCCGGATAACCGGATCGATGATCTATTGCCGCACAACTGGACGGCGCCTGTGACCTTCGAAACTGGCCCCGCTTCTCAAAAAAATTCCATCTGAAGTGGGTGGGGGGATGTAGTTCCCCAAACGCTTACAGTCTAATGCTCTATTTGCACATCCCTTGAAAATCAGGGCTGCCTTGC
The DNA here is from genome assembly GCA_013416435.1 of Alcaligenaceae bacterium. Classification (GTDB taxonomy): domain Bacteria; phylum Pseudomonadota; class Gammaproteobacteria; order Burkholderiales; family Burkholderiaceae_B; genus Parapusillimonas. Next base: position 297 of record JACCEN010000031.1, read on the forward strand.
GTAATTTGTAACAGTGCTGGCTTTATAGTGCTCCAGCACGCATAGTGAGCGCGGGGATACTTTTCCCTTCTACTTAGGACATACATTGAAAACAGAAATCGGTATCGTGAAGTGGTTCAACAACGACAAAGGCTTCGGCTTTATTTCGCCCGAGTCGGGTGGCAAGGACCTCTTCGCTCACTACAGCGATATTCAAGGCTCCGGGCATAAAAGCCTCGAAGAGAACCAGCGAGTTTCGTTCGTGGCAACGCAAGGGCAGAAAGGCCCGCAAGCGTCCAATATTCAAGTGATTTGATCGCTCCGCCCGCCTGAATTGGCGGGCAGATAGAGCAATCAGATAAGGTCGAGCCCTTTGAGACATTGGGCTCGACCTTTTTTGTTCAGGGCACTCGATCATCCTCGTCCGGCGTCCACATGGGCAGGATGGATAACTGTATGAATTTTCAGTTTGACACAAATACTTACGAGTGTAGCATACTTAGGTAGCCGATATTCAGCGGATGAGATATTGCGCGGAATATTTGGCTAATTCAGCTTAGAGTGGGACAGCCCCCCGTGATCCCGTTGCAAATCCGCGCTTTCAGAGGCGATCACCACAATAATAAGGAACAGAAACATGTCGCTCATACGTATGTTTTCCCAAGCCGTGGTCGTGTTGGTCTGCGCCGCGCTGGCTGCCTGCGGCGGTGGCTCAAGTGGCAGCTATGACATTTCCGACGGGGGCGGATCCAGCAGCTACGCCAACCGCATCCACATGCTGGTCGCGGCGAGCGGCGAACTGGCTTTGGATGAAAACCCGGACGGGCGGCCCGTACACGGTACGCTCACCCTCAGAAAGCTGCATAAGGATGCGTTATGGTACGCCGACAGACCACACAGCGAAAGCGGTAGACTGCCGCTTTCCGAGTACCTGGGCAATGGCTGGTTGCAGGCGTACGATAAAGTCAACCCCAATGCGACGCTGCAGTTTCGTCCTCAAGGCAGCACAGAGGTTTCTGGCCTCTACTTGACATTGTCCCGCCCTCTTTACGACCAGGCCACGGACATGGTCAGCTTTCAGGTGCGCGTTTTGAATGACACCGTCGAGGGCCCATTGCCGCTTTCGATGGCTTTCTCGAATGTTTCGCTGAATGTATTGAATAATGCGGAAGACGACATTGAAGTGTCGTCGTACGTGCAGTACGCCGCGCAGGCCAGCCTGCAGCCAGGTGCTGACGGCCGACATGTGTTGATGATGACGCAGGCCGGCGAGAACATGTTCTGGGTCGACAATGCACCGGGCACCTATTCCGACAGCCGCCCCATGTCGCAGTTCTTCTCGCAGTGGCCGCATGTCTTTGCCGACGGCTCGCCCAATGCCGCCCTGGTTGGCACGACCGCGAGCGGCGCTCTCAAAGTGTATTTCCTTACGCTCGACATGCCGGAATACGATGCCGATTCCGGCGCATTGCGCTATGCGGTGTCTCTCCTGGGCGAGCAGCATGGCGCATTGGAATCCGTCAACCAGGCGGTGCTGCTGATAGATTCGGGCACGTTCAGTCGCTTCCCATTCCCGGGGAAAGGAACAGCGTACCAGGCTTTCGGCGCGGGCTACGATCCTTCCACCTCCAACACCACCTATTTGTACTTTGGCAGCGATATCGCACGCAGACAGATGGGTTCACTGTGGGGGACACTATCGTACTTGTCGCAGAGTTGCGAGCCGTTTTGCCGAAATGACATGAAGACCATCAAGGACATGGGCATCAATCTGATCCGGCTCTATGATTGGGACCCTCGCAACGACCACAGCCAGTTCCTGGACCACGCACACGACCTGGGTATCAAGGTGGTGGTACCGATCAGCAATTGGCTACCTACCCAGGGCCCCGATACCTGGGACAAAGAGGTGCCAAACTACTTCCGCCACGGCAACTTTGGCAATCGCGATAACAATGACTGGCATCCTGCGATCGCGGGCGTGATCATTTCGAACGAGCTGGACCAGGAGGAAGGGGGCAGATACTACCAGAACGCCATCGGCTTGGTTGAGCGCTTCCTTCAGGAAGCCGACGCGCTCAAGTTCAGCAAGAGCGTACCGGTGGGCGTGCCGGTGACTTTTGCCAAGCGCAGCGAGATGCCGTCCTGGCAGGCATTTGACCAACTAGTGAATGACCCGCGTATGGCGAGTTACCGGAGTCGCTTGATGCTCTGCCCGCAAACATACAACGACGCGACATATCTTTTCGTGAACGCAGAAGGGACTGGAAAAGGCTGGGTGCAGCAAACTTGGGAACGCTACCAATTGCCCATCCTCTTTACGGAAATCGGAGCATCGCGTACAAACAATCCCGATTCGTCGATCGTGCGCGATCAGTTGCGGGGTGCGATCGAATATCAGAACAGCAATCCACAACAGCTAATGGGCGCGATCCACTTTCAGTTCGACAACAAGGTCTGGAAGCAGACGCCCGGGGACACCGATCCGGAAGGGGCTTTCGGGGCATTCCGTCATGGCGATGTGGTGAAGTCGATTCCCACTGTGCGCGCCGACTATGACTACGATATCTGGGAGGCCAATAATAATTTCGGTACGCTCAACATCGACCGTCTGGAACCCACTGTGACGCACGGGGTCGTGGTAGAGGCGTATCGATAATATTTGGGACTTCAGTATCCAGTCGATGAAGATCCGCTGGAGTTTGCCGGAAGCTCGGTACGAGAAGCAACGCCGATCGCAATCCCGATGGCTATCGTTGAACCCGATTTCATGGCTTTACGATAGCACTCGGCCATCGAATTGTCTCTAGGGATCGTCGCCCCGGGCACTGGATGCGCTCACATACCGGGAGGGGTGGGGCAGGGATCCTGTACGATGGTTGGGGCGCAGGGCTGGTACGACTCAGGCGCAGTTGGCGGGATATCATCCTGATGCCTATGAGAAGGGAGGCAGGCCGATATCGACGATGATGTTGGGCTCGCCCTGATCGTCACCTGGCTCCCGTAAGGTAGTATCTTCTGGTCGACACAACTCGGGTACGGCCATGACGATAAAACACGTGGTAGTTTTTTCTTTAGCGCTCTGCTTGTCCGGTCCTGCGCTGGCGTCAGGTCCAGCCTGCGCTAAGAAGATTGCCGGAATCGAAACCCAGATCCAGCACGCGAAAGAGTCCGGCAACCAGAACCGCATACGGGGCCTTGAGCGAGCGCTGTCAGCAGCACGGAATCATTGCACGGACGCAGGGCTTATCTCTGGCAAGGAAGAAAAGATTGCCGAGAAGCAGGATGACATAGACGATATTCTCGAAGACATGCGCGAAAAGGAAGAGGAAGGACGCTTCGACAAGGTGAAGAAGCTCGAGCGCAAACTGGCGCATGAGCAAGAAGATCTGAAAGCCCTGAGGCAGGAACTCGCAGAGATTAAAAGCCTTGCCGGCGCCAGCCCTAAATAGTGCATTCTCCGGTTGGTCCGAAATCGCTTTACGCTCCAATTGGCGCTGCCTATTGCTTAAGCTGCGCCATAGTTCGGAGGCATTGCGCAACCGAACCGATCGCTATCGGATCGGAGCGTCCCCGGTGGCGCTGTGGGTCTCGTTAGCTATTGCAGCCTGTCGAGCCGCCTCATGCCTGTCCTGCAGGGCAAGGTACTTGTTCTGAGGTCCTTCAGATCGGTCGGCAGTTCCGCTGAATGATTCCTCGAGATAGTTCGCATACCAGGCTGACTCCTTGGCGGTCAGGCCAACGAACACAACTTTGTTGTCCTTGTCTGTTGACAGGGCTCTAATTTCCGATAGATATGCCCGGGCTCCGGGCTGAAATTCCAACATAAGGCTCCTTGGTTAAGCCTTCATTGTAGGCGCTTGAAAAATTGACGGTTTTTCGACCACATCCACCCGGCATCTCGGCAAGTTCGACGCCATACGCCTCCGCCTACTAATGCATAGGCGCACGCCACAGATGAGTTTGGGTTGCCCAATTTCGTGAAAGAAGAGTTACCGAAGTGATGTAAATCAAATGTTTGTCAGGTTTTGGCCTGGCACGCAATAAACGCCTCCAGGCGCGTGTTCAGCAGGCAGAAGAAATCCTGAAAGACGGCTATGAGCACACGGGGAATAAGCAGCGCCTGGTCAGCGAGTTCACCTACGCGGCCGACTCATGGAACCGTCCCCGGCGCGTGTTGACCCGCCTGGAATATGGCGCGCAGGGCGTGAACCCGCGCTTCGTGGTGACCAACATTGCAGGCTCGGATGCCATGCAGTTGTACGACCTGCTGTACTGCGCCCGGGGCGAAGCTGAGAACCGCATCAAGGAGGCCCAGCTTGACCTGTTCGGCACACGTGCCAGTTGCCACCGGTTCGCAGCCAATCAGTTTCGGCTGCTACTGGCAGCCCTGGCCTGTACGCTGATGCAGCGGCTGGGCGAGACGGCCCTGCGGGGCACAGAACTGGAGCGCGCCAGCGCCGCCACCATCCGTGTGCGTCTGCTGAAAATCGGTGCAGCCCCCTCTGTCACAATAGATGTCCGCTCGGTTGATTTGGAAATTTGAGGGAGCGGACGGAGTGAAGAAGTGGCCAGCTACAGCGCAGAATTCAGAGAACAGACAGTCAGGAAATTGATGCCGCCGCACAATCGGACGGTGGCCAGCCTGAGTCGGGAGATTGGGGTCTCAGAGGCGACTCTGTACAACTGGAAGAAGCAGTTTCGTGCCAAAGGATATGTCGTGCCCAACAAGTCCACGATAGCCGAT
>JACCEN010000032.1 GCA_013416435.1 Alcaligenaceae bacterium
TTCGTGCTCCTGAACCCAGCGGCGTAATAAGTTCGGATTTAAACCATGATCGATTGCGATGGAGGCCAGGGACGCCCCACTTGCCAAGCAAAGTTGAACCAGTTCGGCCTTGTATTGCGGGGAATGTTGACGTCGGTGGCGACGCCCTTGGGATGTTTGGTGCATACGTGTCCACGATAAAAATGATGGACACGTATGCTCTAACAGGGTCGGGCGCGATTCAAGATGGAGTTCGCAGAACGCTTACTCGTACCCTCAGGGGCTGCGGGGCCCGAGTCAGTCGCGTGGAGTTCGAACGATTCAAGGAGTCGTACGTGTTTGCCACGGAAATAGCGGAAGCGCTCAAGACCACTTCCAGGAAAGTTAGCGCGTTGTTGTCCGAGCAGGGAATTGTTCCTGCCTCTGGTCAAGGGCTGGAGAAGTGTGGGAAGATTTTCTATGCACGTAGCAAAGAACTGATGGATTTCTTGGCAACTCTGAACGTTTCTCTGCCAAGTGTAGATTCCGGTGCAATTGACTCTGCTGCCGGTGACCATTGACCAATTTACCATCCAACTACTCTTGGTCTGCTTTCGGCCTAAGAGCGGACGTTTGGCGCCTTTTTTCGTGTCAATTGCAAACACGTCGTAGAAGCTTGCCGGTCGATCGGACGCCGGCACCCATGCTGCGGCTTTTCGTACATGTTTATGTGCGTAGCATCTTGATGATATGCAGTACTTTGGATTCCCACGCCTTGACCAGTATGCCTCCGCGAGAGGGCTTGGGAGAGCTACGCTGGACCACCGCATAAGTTAAAGCTCAGTTGTAATCCCATTTCTCACCCAAAGCAGCCGTTGCGTGTGACAGGTATGCTACGTTTTGTGCACTCTCAATGAGATCTTACGGTCCAGCTTCCTCGTGTTCTGGGGCAGCTGTAAATGTCTAATAAATTCATTAATTTACCTAATTACAAATAAAGATTGGTCCACTATGCCTGTTGACTTTTATCTCGTTAAATATGAGCTCGACCCCGATGGGGCTTACATTGATACTTCATCGGATCTGATCTGTTCGATCACAGTATCAGATGAGATTTATGATGCAATCATGGCTACCGAGCATGGTGACCCTCCTCAGATTTCATCTCTTGAAGTCTTTGAGGAGACTGATAAGAACAAATCTTTCGAAGTTGATTGCTTCCAGCCGAATGATGTGTCCAAGATTAGAGATCGCTTAAGAGCAATTTTTAGAGATAAAGTCAGTGCCGCTGCGAGGGAGTTTGAAAATTCTTCGACCGATTTGCCGGGGAGCGAGTCGCTTGAACGTTATTTCAGTCAATTTCGGGCCATCACGGGTTTAGATGAGCTGCTGTCGCTCAAAGTTATGAGTTATGGCACAGATGCCGGCGTGGTTGTGAGGGTCGCGTAATATGAGTGATAAGAGAGGAAAAGACGGCGAGCATAGAGCTCTGCTGTTGTTTAGTGCAGCGGCTCTCAGGGACGACAAACTTGAAGTTATGCGGCACTCGAAAACCAATTCGCCGGACATGGGAGAGGACATATTTTTGTCAGCAACAAATGCGTGGGTCCAACGGTTTGGTGCCGATACAAATTCCGACTATAAGGAACACCCAGTCTTTAAGGACCGCGATCCGGCCAGCAATCGCAATGTTCGTGTTGACGTGAAAAACAGAAAAGTAGTTGATAAACCTCACGTGCAGAAGTTCAAAGCAGACATCAAGAAGCACGGCGATTGTGACACTCACATTATGTTCGGCGGAAGATTGTCCGCAGCTGCAAAAGCCGAGCTTGAGGAAGTTAAGCAGGATTATCCATCAAAGGAAATACTGCATGTGAGTCAAGACCAAATTCCGAAGCTCGCAGCCAATTGGGGTGTTAGCCAGACCACCTTATTTCCCAAACCCGATGAGGATTCCAAATAGACAGATACCGTGGCTCCAGGGACATCGCTGATGTGGCAAGGAGCTGACTTTACAGCTAAATTGACTTGGTTATCCTGCCGATTTTTGACGCTGTTTTCACCAATATTGATATATTGGTGAAAACAACCCCAGATAGCTAGAAGTCGAAGCGACGCGCGGCGGACGTACTGTGGTTCGACCGCGGGTGTGGTGGCGAATGTCGACGTCGCAAATATGCAGCGCAATTTGACGTGTAGACGGCAATGCAATAAGCTCCCATCGTCACCGGTTTACCTGCTTTGGCCTATTTCGGCGCAGCGGACGGAGGCTTCCTAGGTGGTCTGCTTGTCTTCGCCTCCATCATCTCAATGGTGGAAGTTCGGTTCTCAATCGAGGAGAAATCCCAGAAAAGGAGCAAGAAATGAAGAAACAGTTCAGCCTGAAATGCAAGTGCAATGGCGTCAAGTCTCTGGGGGTCGGTGTTTGTCAACAATGATGTCCGTTTTCTTCATGCCGCGTGACTCAATTCTTTAGGTGCTGCGACATGTTCTTTCGGCGGGTTTAACCACACCTCGCCAACTGGGTTCCAATCCCGCGTGTGGCGGCCTTTCCAACGTTCAGGCATGGATTGTTTTGCCGCTTCGTAGACGCGGCGGCGGCGCTCAAGAATGACGTGCTCCTGCCCATAATGGCGCTGCGTGGGTGTCACGAACTTGATGCCGCT
>JACCEN010000033.1 GCA_013416435.1 Alcaligenaceae bacterium
CTCATGATCGCAGCGGCACGTTTGCCCGCGCGCAAGGAACCGGCGAACAGCCAATTGGCCCTGCCGATTGCCACCGGCCTGATTTGCATTTCGATATGATTGTTGTCGATCGGGACCTGCCCGTCATCCAGGTAGCGCGTAAGCGCCGCCCAGCGTTTCAAGCTGTAGTCCAGCGCCTTGGCAGTACCTGATCCGTCCAGCACGCGTTGGCGCTGGGCCAGCATCCATTCATGCAGCTTGTCGGCCAAGGGCTTGGCCTTCTCTTGACGCAGGGCCAACCGTCGCTCAGGGCTAAGTGCCAGCGCTTCTCGTTCGATCTCGTAGAGCTCGCCAATGAGCTCCACGGCGCGCTGCGCCGTTGGGCTTTTACTGGACTTGTATAGGTCGAAGTACTTTCGTCGGGCATGAGCCATACATCCGATTTCCGTCACGCCCTGCCGGAATGAAGCGCGGTATCCGGCGAAGTCGTCCACCACCAGCTTGCCTTTCCAGTCCCCGAGGAACTGCCGGGCAAACTCACCGGCCCGTCCTTCGTTAAAGTCGTAAACGACGGCCTTCAGGGACTCGAATTTGCCCGGGGCATAGGCCCAGAGATACGCCTTATGGGTCTTGCCGCTGCCAGGCTTGAGCATGCGCACCGGTGTCTCGTCGGCATGCAGGATGCCGTGCTCGAGCACGCTGCGCTGCAAGGCATCGACCAGCGGCTGCAGCTGATGCCCACATTGACCTACCCACTGCGCCATGCTCGAGCGCGGCACATGAACTGCCTGGCGCTTAAAGATTGCCTCCTGGCGATACAAGGGCAAATGATCCGAAAACTTGTTGATCAGAATCTGCGCCAGCAGTCCTGTGGCAGGCAGGCCCTTGTCGATGATGTGGGCTGGCATGGGCGCCTGAGTCATCGTCTCGCAGCCCGTGCACGTCCACACGCCACGGATATGACGCTGGACGCTGAAGGTGCCAGGCTCGTAGTCCAGCTTCTCGCTGACATCTTCCCGAATGCGCTTAAGCTGACAGCCGCAGGTGCACAGGGTCGAGTGCGGTTCGTGCCGGTACTCAATGCGGGGCAACTGCGCGGGCAGCGCTTCACGTTTGGGCCGGTTCAGCGGGGCGCGGGGCGCCTTGGGCGGCTGCAGTGCTTGCAGTTCCAGCTCGATCGCTTCCAGATCCTCGCCAATGGCCTCTTCAAACAGGTGGGCCTGTGCGCCGGTGAACTGCTCGCTCTTTTGACCGAACTTCAGCCGGCGCAGAATGGCGATCTCGTGAGAGAGCTGCGCAATGCGTGTCGTCTTGAACTGGATGTCGCGTTCTTTATCTTGTAACGCCTCGTCCTTCTGGCCAAGCGTTGCCATCAGGCTGCGGGCCAGTTCGCGCAATTGCTGCGCGTCTAATTGGTCAAGGTTGTGCTGCATCGCCATCATGGGACACAGTGTCGCATGACTGGTTTGTGCCCGCTATTGGCAACGGTACCGATTGAATGATGCAGGGCTTTTAAGATCAAACCAGATCAATAATTCCCGCGGCACCGATCCGCTGCCAGGGCAAGCCGAGCACCAGGGCATCGAGCTGTTCGCGAGTCAATGCCAGCTTGCCGTGAGCGGCATCTGGCCACACGAAACGCCCCTTGTTTAGGCGACGCGCCGCCAGCCAGACACCGATGCCGTCGTGTACCAGGACCTTCATCCGATTGCCGCGCTTGTTGGCAAAGAGATACGCGTGGTGCGGATGCGCTGCACCGAAGACCCGAACCACGCGGGCAAGGGCTGTATCGGGTCCCGCCCGCATATCCATGGGCTCGACCGCCAGCCATACCTGATCAACGCGTATCATGCCAGCAGCTCTTTAATCCAATGGGCAAGTTCCCGCGGCCGAGAATGTGGCCAGTGCACCGTCAGATTGATGCGGTCGGCATTTAGCTCRATGCGCACTGCCGAGGCGGTATCGGCCACCCTGGTCGCCCCCGGATCAACCGGCGCAACATTGACGGGCACAAAGGCTGGCCAAACCGCAGGCGCTGTGCCTGCGGTACGGTCGTTTGAGCTCGATTCCTGCGGCTCCGTCCCCAAGGCATGAAGTCCGAGCCGTTCGTGCTCCTGAACCCAGCGGCGTAATAAGTTCGGATTTAAACCATGATCGATTGCGATGGAGGCCAGGGACGCCCCACTTGCCAAGCAAAGTTGAACCAGTTCGGCCTTGTATTGCGGGGAATGTTGACGTCGGTGGCGACGCCCTTGGGATGTTTGGTGCATACGTGTCCACGATAAAAATGATGGACACGTATGCTCTAACAGGGTCGGGCGCGATTCAAGATGGAGTTCGCAGAACGCTTAC
>JACCEN010000034.1 GCA_013416435.1 Alcaligenaceae bacterium
AGCTGGCTCACGTTGCAGGCGATTCATTTGTACTGCAAATCGGTGACGGCGACCAGGCCTCCCATTCAGACCCAGTGGCTCAAACTCCAGACCCCTTCTCGGGCTTGCCTGGTGCCGTCAAAGCTTAAGCAAAACAGCGCGTCACATCGAAGGGTTTACGCTCCTTCAGAATATGGAAGCAGGCGCGCGCCAGCTTATGCGCCAGCGCCTTGATCGCCACCGCCGTGTTGGTCTTGGCCTTCTTTCTTTCGTAGAACCGCTTGGCTTGGGCGCAGTATCGCATCGCAAAGTACGCAGCTTCTACAAAAGCCCAGGCCAGATACTTGTTGCCATTACGCGTGTTGCCCGCGCCTTTTTTCTTGCCATTGCTGGTATGAACGCTGTTGACACAACGGGCATAGGAGGCAAACTGACCGGCTGCGGCGAATCGCTCAATCGGTCCGGTTTCCAGCAAAATGGTGGTGGCCAACACTTGGCCTATACCTGGCACGCTGGTAAGCAGCTTGTATTCAGGACGCTGCCCGACTTTCTCCTGCAGACGCTTTTCCAGCAGCCCAATCTGCTCGGATAACGTGTCAATCACCGCCAGGTTAGCCTTCAGCGCAAAGGCCACATCCTCATGCAACCCCATCTGCTCAATGCGCTCAGCGCTCAGGCCTTTTACCTGGTTGCTGAGCAAACGCGCGCCCCGCTGGCGCGCGGTGATGTTCTCAATGGCCAGAATATGGGCGGTGCGGCTACGCACCAGCTGCATACGCTTGCGCGCCAGGTCGCGCAACGCGCGGTGTTGCGGCGCCAAGATCGTGCCTGTCGGCAAGATATTGAGCCGTAGCAAATGTGCCAAGTAGCGCGCATCAGACTCATCGCCACTGTGCTTGAGGCCCTCGTACTTCTTGATCGCGCCGGGGTTGGCCAAATGCACATTAAATCCACCTGCCTGCAAACCATCGACCAGCCAGTACCAGTTGAACGTCGACTCAACCGCCACGCCCGACAACTGCGCCTTGCAGGGCTGCAAAAACGCCAAAATCTTCTCTAGGGCGTGTTAACACTAATTCCCAATACCGCAATTTGATGGGAAACTGCGGGCATGGAAATCACACCTGAACAGTTCTCTCGCATCGAACATTGCCTGCCCTTGCAGCGCGGCAATGTCAGCCTGTCCAATCTGCAAGTAGTCAACGCCATGCTGTATGTCGCCGAGCACGGCTGCAAGTGGCGTGGCCTGCCCAAGCGCTTTGGCAACTGGCACACCATCTACACGCGCATGCGCCGCTGGACC
>JACCEN010000035.1 GCA_013416435.1 Alcaligenaceae bacterium
GCCGGGCGACTGAACGACGGTACGATGCCCAGACGCTGCAATGTCGCCAGCATGGTGGCGCCTTTCATGGGCGAGCCATTATCGGCATGTAGCACCAGCGCATCTTGGCGCACTCGGTGGCGCAGGCAGGCCTTGGTGATGAGTGTGGCAGCATGTTCGGCGCGTTCGTCCTCATGGATTTCCCAGCCCACAATCAGGCGGCTGTACACATCCATCACCATGTACAGGCGGTAAAACTGGCCACGAACGGCAGTGGGCAAGRACGTGATGTCCCAGCTCCAGGTTTTCAGCGGCGCATAGGCCACCCAGGCATGAGGTTTAGGCACCGCCCGGGGCGGTTGGGCGTGACCGCGCCGGTTTGCCTGCCCATGCTCACGCAAGACCCGGTAAAAACTCGATTCGCTGGCCAGGTAAAGCCCCTTGTCGGCCAGACGTGGCACGATCTGTGAGGGCGCCAGGCTCTGGTATTCCGGACTGTTGCAAGCGGCCAGGATGTCTTTCTTGTCGTCTGCGGTGAGAGCATGGCGGCAAGGCTTGCGCGGTGCCCCTTTGCGTCGGTCAACCAGACTGTCGGCCGCGCGCCAACGGCGCAACGTCCGGCACGTTAGCCCCAGCACTGCGCAGGCTTTGGATTGACGCGCGCCAGCATTGACGGCTTCATCAATGAGGGTAATGGCCATCTGTTTCATCTCCAGAGGAATCAGTCGTCCTCGTTCGTGCCCCAGATGGCCTGGGCTTTTTTTGATAAGGTCAGCAGCGCCGCCGCTTCAGCCAGCGCTTTCTCCTTTCTGCGAAGCTCCTTTTCCAACGCACGGCTTTTCTTGCGCTCGGCCGCCAAGTCCGATTTGCTCGACGGTGCGGACKCTGCCGGGTCGGATGCCTCGAAAGCAGCTTTCCATGCCTCGATTTGTTCAGGATACAAGCCGTGCTTGCGGCAATACTCCGAGCGCTCTGCCTCGTTCATGGCCGCCGTGTGAATGACCGCCGCCAGCTTGGCCTTGGCATCCCACTGATCGGCTATCGTGGACTTGTTGGGCACGACATATCCTTTGGCACGAAACTGCTTCTTCCAGTTGTACAGAGTCGCCTCTGAGACCCCAATCTCCCGACTCAGGCTGGCCACCGTCCGATTGTGCGGCGGCATCAATTTCCTGACTGTCTGTTCTCTGAATTCTGCGCTGTAGCTGGCCACTTCTTCACTCCGTCCGCTCCCTCAAATTTCCAAATCAACCGAGCGGACATCTATTGTGACAGAGGGGG
>JACCEN010000036.1 GCA_013416435.1 Alcaligenaceae bacterium
TTGGCCGACAAGCTGCATGAATGGATGCTGGCCCAGCGCCAACGCGTGCTGGACGGATCAGGTACTGCCAAGGCGCTGGACTACAGCTTGAAACGCTGGGCGGCGCTTACGCGCTACCTGGATGACGGGCAGGTCCCGATCGACAACAATCATATCGAAATGCAAATCAGGCCGGTGGCAATCGGCAGGGCCAATTGGCTGTTCGCCGGTTCCTTGCGCGCGGGCAAACGTGCCGCTGCGATCATGAGTCTGATCCAATCAGCCAAGCTCAATGGGTTGAATCCGTACGCCTATCTGCGCGACGTCCTGGAGCGCTTGCCGACACATCCTGCTAATCGGATCGACGAGCTCTTGCCACACAACTGGACCGGATCGGCGACCGCCGAAACGGAGCCCGCTTCTCAAAAAAGTTGCATTTGAGGTGGGTGGGGGGATGTAGTTGCCCAAACGCTTACGGGTACGAAGCTTTTCTGCTGGAATAAACTCATTCCTGACGAGCCAGTATGCCACCTCCTGTTTTAGGCCCAGCAACTTGGCTACCTGCGGCACGCTCAGCCAGTTCGACAGCTCAGGATTGCGGCGCTGTCGCCAGATCTTGATTGACTGGCTGTCAAAGATCCATCGTGCCAGCCCGACAGCACCATCCAGCAGGCCTTCAAGCGCGATTTCACCATCGCGCACATCCTCGATCAGGTCGACGATCTCATTCTCGCTCCACGCCCAATACTTCAAGACATGAAACAGCGACACCTGTGACTCTTCGGGTATGGCCAACACAGGTAGACCCTCACCGATTGCTAGTGTCCTGTCGTATAAATACATTTCATAATATAAAATATACTCCGGATCAACGGACTGGAGTACGACGATGGCCTTGCGTGAAGATGCGAAGATCGAGTTAAGTTCAGAGCAACGTGCCGAGTTGGAGAAGGCCGCCCGATCACGACGCACCGCGCAAGCAGTAGCCCAGCGAGCGCGGATTGTGTTGCTCACGGCTGAAGGTCTGAGTCCTAGCGTCATTGGGGAGCAATTGGGCGTGTCCCAGCCGACTATTCGCAAATGGCGCGCCCGCTACCAGGAGTGCGGCCTGGCGGGCCTGCGTACTGAAGCGCGGCCGGGACGACCCCGCACGCTGGATGATCAGCGCGTGGCCGATTTATTGAATCGCGCCTTGCAAACCCGTCCGGCCAAGCAAACGCACTGGAGCGT
>JACCEN010000037.1 GCA_013416435.1 Alcaligenaceae bacterium
GCCCGACGTGCGTTCGCCCGAGCGAGCCTTGTCGGTACTGCGCCGGATTCAAACCCATAAGGTGACATTTGAAGGTCAGATGCCGATTACCGGCATCTCGGCAATGGATGCAGAGCAAACCGCCGTACTGGCCAGCTTGAAGGTCAAAAAACCAGCCGCTGATGTGGCGTATGTGAATTTGTAGTGGAGCGTTTTAAAGCCGAGTTGTTATAAATCAACGACTTACGATTTTAACTGTCGAACTCGGGAGAACTACCTTCAAACGAGCCACTAGGCCGTCCGGACCAGCTATGAACCAAATGCTCAAGAGTGTCACCTACCGACGAAATCCTGGTTGATTGTTGTGCCAGATAAAAGCTCGCCAGCATTGCTTTAGCCCGCAAATTTCGTGAGCAGGCCCGCTGAAGTGATTTTCGGGTGCGCCGACTCTCTGGACGATGCAGCGCTGAAGATCGGCGACGTAGGAAGGGAGTTTCCAATGCTGCAGACGCAATTTCCCCTACCCCCGTTGTTTTACAGCGTGCCGGGGACAGCACTTTTTCAGCATTACGGAGACATGGCGCGGGCGGCGTGCACGTAGACGTGACGCAGCGGATGATGTGAGGCCAGCAGGATGCGAACCCGTCGGGTATTGCGCACGATGGCTGCCGGTGTTTGTCAACAATGATGTCCGTTTTCTTCATGCCGCGTGACTCAATTCTTTAGGTGCTGCGACATGTTCTTTCGGCGGGTTTAACCACACCTCGCCAACTGGGTTCCAATCCCGCGTGTGGCGGCCTTTCCAACGTTCAGGCATGGATTGTTTTGCCGCTTCGTAGACGCGGCGGCGGCGCTCAAGAATGACGTGCTCCTGCCCATAATGGCGCTGCGTGGGTGTCACGAACTTGATGCCGCTA
>JACCEN010000038.1 GCA_013416435.1 Alcaligenaceae bacterium
CCACGCTTGCTGGCAAACAGCGTGGCTGCCTGTTCCTGGATTGCCTTCTTCCACTGGCTGACCACCACGGGATGCACACCGTACTGTTGTCCTATTTCGTTGAGCGTCTTCTCCCCGCGGATCGCTTCCATGCCCACCTTCGCCTTGAATTCTGCGCTGTGAACCTTGCGTTTCTTAACCTCTGTCACGCTGCTTTCCTCCTCGGATTACAGCTTAAACCGCTGTCTCGATTCCGGGGTCCACTTTAAGCTCGCCTGAGTCACTGGTGAGCAGGCCGATTGACTCGCTATGGCATTTTTCGTGGTATCGGGGAAAGTGACTGTTTCAATTGTTTGACTTAAAACAGCTTTTTCTTCTTATTGATGACTGAGTGGGAATGATCCCGCGTCTGGCACGGCCAGGCACCTGATGGCATAAAAAGCCGCCAAGCCCGCGTAATTGCGGGCTTTTTTGTATGTGCGCCCAGCATGGGCGCACTCCTGCGGGTGCAAGTCCCGCCATGAGTTGATCACAGCGAATGAAGCGAAGCGCAACTGCGTAAGGGTGACCGAGCGTGGGGAGGAAGCGCGAAGCGTAAGCTGCGAGCCGATGGACAAGAACCGGATAGAAGGCGTTGCCGAGCAGGGCGAACGGGCGTAAAACCGCGAAGCTCTCGTGATCAAGGCGAAGCGGCGTAAATCCGGCGGTTGTGCAGTGAAGGAGTGCGTTCTTACCTGGGGAACCCTTGTCTTGTACCTGAAAGGGTAACGGCGTCGAGCCGGAGCGAGGACTCAGCAGAGGTCATAGTAGTCGTAGTAGCGGGGCCGATGAGGCTGGGAACGAGGCGACAAAGGACCAAACGAGAAGGAGTATGACTCGACATGACGATGCAACTCGTA
>JACCEN010000039.1 GCA_013416435.1 Alcaligenaceae bacterium
CCCTGGCAGCGGATCGGTGCCGCGGGAATTATTGATCTGGTTTGATCTTAAAAGCCCTGCATCATTCAATCGGTACCGTTGCCAATAGCGGGCACAAACCAGTCATGCGACACTGTGTCCCATGATGGCGATGCAGCACAACCTTGACCAATTAGACGCGCAGCAATTGCGCGAACTGGCCCGCAGCCTGATGGCAACGCTTGGTCAGAAGGACGAGGCGTTGCAAGATAAAGAACGCGACATTCAGTTCAAGACGACACGCATTGCGCAGCTCTCGCACGAGATCGCCATTCTGCGCCGGCTTAAGTTCGGTCAAAAGAGCGAGCAGTTCTCCGGCGCACAGGCCCACCTGTTTGAAGAGGCCATTGGCGAGGATCTGGAAGCGATCGAGCTGGAACTGCAAGCACTGCAGCCGCCCAAGGCGCCMCGCGCCCCGCTGAACCGGCCCAAACGTGAAGCGCTGCCCGCGCAGTTGCCGCGCATTGAATACCGGCACGAGCCGCACTCGACCCTGTGCACCTGCGGCTGCCAGCTTAAGCGCATTCGGGAAGATGTCAGCGAGAAGCTGGACTACGAGCCTGGCACCTTCAGCGTCCAGCGTCATATCCGTGGCGTGTGGGCGTGCACGGGCTGCGAGACGATGACTCAGGCGCCCATGCCAGCCCACATCATCGACAAGGGYCTGCCTGCCACAGGACTGCTGGCGCAGATTCTGATCAACAAGTTTTCGGATCATTTGCCCTTGTATCGCCAGGAGGCAATCTTTAAGCGCCAGGCAGTTCATGTGCCGCGCTCGAGCATGGCGCAGTGGGTAGGTCAATGTGGGCATCAGCTGCAGCCGCTGGTCGATGCCT
>JACCEN010000040.1 GCA_013416435.1 Alcaligenaceae bacterium
CGGGCGTAAAACCGCGAAGCTCTCGTGATCAAGGCGAAGCGGCGTAAATCCGGCGGTTGTGCAGTGAAGGAGTGCGTTCTTACCTGGGGAACCCTTGTCTTGTACCTGAAAGGGTAACGGCGTCGAGCCGGAGCGAGGACTCAGCAGAGGTCATAGTAGTCGTAGTAGCGGGGCCGATGAGGCTGGGAACGAGGCGACAAAGGACCAAACGAGAAGGAGTATGACTCGACATGACGATGCAACTCGTATTGCCTCAGATGTCCACGCCAGTGGAGCGGGCGGGCGTAGGCAGCGGTGAAGCCGCTGTTGATTCTGTCAGCGAGGAAACGGGCGGCCCGCGTTATGGAAATGAGCATACAGGGTCAGCGCTGCTGCAAGCGGCGCTGACGAGAGAGAACCTGCGGACCGCATTCAAGCGGGTGCGGGCCAACAAGGGCGCTGCCGGGGTGGATGGTCTGGATATTGACCAGACTGCCCGCCATCTGGTGAGTGCCTGGCCCGGCATCCGTCACGAACTGCTTGCGGGCACGTACCGGCCCCAGCCGGTGCGACGGGTGATGATTCCGAAGTCTGACGGTAGCCAGCGCGAGCTGGGTACTCCGACGGTGACGGATCGTCTGATCCAGCAGGCATTGCTGCAAGTGCTGCAACCCTTGCTTGATCCCACCTTTAGCGAGCATAGCTACGGCTTCCGGCCAGGGCGTCGTGCGCATGATGCGGTTCTGGCCGCGCAATCGTACGTTCAGTCCGGTCGTCGTATTGTGGTGGACGTGGATCTGGAGAAGTTCTTCGACCGGGTCAACCACGATATCCTGATTGATCGCTTACGGAAACGCAT
>JACCEN010000005.1 GCA_013416435.1 Alcaligenaceae bacterium
GCTGTCTTGCCCAGGCAAGACAGGGCTTCTACCAGATTGGCCAAGGATCCGCCTCTAAGAACGGATCCCCGGCACCCAGTTACGCTTGACGACCATAGCAAGGTGGTCCCACGCCTTCCCATCCCGAACAGGACCGTGAAACGCCTTTGCGCCGATGATAGTGGACGTACGTCTGTGAAAGTAGGTCATCGTCAGGCTCTTATTGTGAAAACCCCCCAGCGCTCAGCGCTCGGGGGTTTTTTGTTTGGGGGGTCAGACCCCGGACGGGGTCTGACCCCATTACACGCGGACGCGGGGTCAGCCCCCCATGGGGTCTGACCCCAAGCCCAACAAGCCGGGGCCTATGCCTTAGGGGTCAGACCCCGCATGGGGTCTGACCCCGGCACCGGGCCGGCGCCATGGACATGACCAAAACAGGAAGTCGAGTAAAATAGGCCCTCGGCGTTCGCCGGTTGCTTATTTTTCTTGTTTCTCCGGAGGTTTTGTATGACCCAGGCGTATCCGCCAGAGGACGGCACTGGCTTGTCCATGCGTAATCTTACGCATCTTATCTACGGGCTTTTTGCATTGGGCCTATTGAGCGCCGGCTTCTTTGGCGTAGCCACCATCGCCGCAGTCGTGTTGGCGTATCTGAAGCGGGGCGATGCGGCCGGAACCTTGTATGCGGCCCATTTCGATTGGGTGATCAAGACTTTCTGGTGGGGCCTGCTCTGGATCGTCATCAGCGCAATATTCACGTTTATCTTTATTGGCTGGATCACCGGCCTCATCGCCATCGTCTGGATCGTCTATCGGGTCATCAAAGGGTGGCTGGCCTTGTTCTCGGCGCAATCGCCCTTGGCCGACTGATACCTTCAACACGGTCGTGCAAAAAAAACGCTGCCCGGGTTCAGGACCTCGGCAGCGTTTTTTCAGCTCTTACCGGAGCGACGCGCTGGGCGTTTATTTCAGGTGCCCGCTGACCAGCTTGGTCAATTCGAACATGGAAACCTGGTCTTTGCCGAACAGCGGACGCAGTTTGTCGTCGGCATTGATATTGCGGCGGTTCTTGGGATCTTGAAGATCATGCTTCTTGATGTAGTCCCAGATTTTCTTGGTAACTTCGGTGCGGGGCACTGCCTCGGGCCCGATGATGGCGGCCAGCGTTGCACTGGGAGTGAGCGGCTTCATGAACGCAGCATTGGGTTTGCGCGCGGATTTCTCGGTTGTTGCCATAGAAAAGGGCTCCTGTCTGATAGTTGATAAAAACGTTCCCCCGCAGCATAACGTGAGAACCCTCGAAAGACAAAACAAAAAGTGCACAAGAGTATGTCTGGCGTAGGGCTATGGGTGGCTGCGCAGCACGTGTTTCCTTATGGTAATGTTTTATTTTAACCAGTGCCGGAACGAGCGCTGCCTGCCCAGGAGACATAATCCGATGTACGCCAAGAGTGTGTTCGAGTCCATCAGCCGCTTCCATGACGAGCTGACCTCCATCCGACAGGACATCCATGCCCACCCCGAACTTGGCTTCCAGGAGCAGCGCACGTCAGCGATCGTTGCCAATGCGCTGACGGCCTTGGGTTATCAGGTGCATCGGAATGTCGGCAAGACCGGGGTGGTGGGGGTCCTGGAGGGCCTGCGCAATACCAGCGGCCGCAGCATAGGCCTGCGGGCCGACATGGATGCCCTGCCCATTGTCGAACAGGGGGGTGCCGCACACGCGTCGCGCCATCATGGCGTCATGCACGCCTGTGGCCACGATGGCCACACAACAGTGTTGCTCGGGGCGGCGCGCTATCTCGCCGAGACACGCAACTTCGATGGCAAGGTCGTCCTGATCTTCCAGCCTGCCGAAGAAGGCCTGGGCGGGGCGCAGGCCATGCTAGACGAAGGCTTGTTCGACCGCTTCCCTTGCGATGCGATTTACGGCTTGCACAACTGGCCCGGCTTGCCGCCGGGCGTGATCGGTGTGAACCCAGGGCCCATGATGGCCGCCGCCGACCATTTCGATATCCACATCGAGGGCCGTGGCGGCCACGGCGCACACGCCTATCAAACCAACGATCCGATCGTGATCGCCGCGCAGCTCATTACCGCGCTGCAGACCATCGTGTCTCGCAATGTGCCGGCGCCCGACTCGGCGGTGGTGACGGTGGCCGCGGTGCATGCGGGCAACCTGCAGGCCATGAACGTGATTCCCCGCGATGCGCGGATGGTGGGAACGGTCAGGACCTTCAATCCGGTCGTCCAGGAGCAGGTGATCCAGCGCATGCAGGAGATCATCGATGGCATGGCGGCCGTCTTCAAGGCAAAGATCACCTTCAACTATCACAAGCTCTTTCCGGCCACGATCAACACACCGGAGCACGCGCGTTTCGCGGCGGAAGTGGCCACGGAGCTCTTTGGTGAAGACAAGGTCATCCCGAATCTGACGCCTTCGATGGGCTCGGAGGACTTTTCCTTCATGCTCCACCACCGCCCGGGCGCGTATTTCCGCCTGGGGCAAGGTGGAGCCGAGGCTGGACGCGTACTGCATAGCGCCACTTTCGATTTCAACGACGCCGTCATTCCGGTGGGCAGCGCCATGTTCGTGCGCCTGGTCGAACGCAGCATGCCGCTCGCATCCGGGTCATAATGCGGGTTTCCTTTCTCCGGTCAGTGAATTTTTCCTATGATTGATGCCAATCAGACATTAACCATCGTCCGTCCGGACGATTGGCACCTGCATTTGCGCGACGGCGCGGTGCTGGAGTCCGTCATCGCCGACACCGCGCGGCAGTTTTCACGCGCGATCATCATGCCCAATCTGAAACCGCCCGTGACGACGCCGGAGCTGGCTGCGGCGTATCGTGACCGCATTTACGCGGCGCTCAGGGCGGCAGGCATGAGCGATGACGATTTCACGCCGCTCATGACGCTGTATCTCACGGACAACACCCGTGTCGAAGACGTGCAGCGCGCGCGGGAATCGGGCTTCGTGCACGGGATCAAGCTGTATCCCGCCGGAGCCACCACCAACTCTGATGCAGGCGTCACCGATCTGCTGGGGCGTTGCGGCGCCGCGCTCGAAGCCATGCAGCGCTGTGGGATGCCTTTGCTGGTGCATGGCGAGGTCACGGATCCCGACGTCGATCTTTTCGACCGCGAGGCGGTTTTCATCGATCGCGTCATGGTCCCTCTGCGCAAGGCCTTCCCCGAGCTCAAGGTGGTATTCGAGCACCTGACGAGCCGCCAGGGCGTCGATTACGTGCGCGAAGCCGCCGGCCCCATTGCGGCGACGATCACTGCCCATCATCTGCTCTACAACCGCAATGCCATCTTTCAGGGCGGCATAAGGCCCCACTGGTATTGCCTTCCCGTACTCAAAAGAGAGCAGCATCGGCAGGCATTGCTCGATGCCGCGACCAGCGGTTCGGGCCGCTTCTTCCTGGGCACCGACAGCGCGCCGCACCCAAGAGGCCTCAAAGAGCATGCATGCGGCTGCGCCGGTTGCTACACCGCCTTGCACGCAATGGAGCTATACGCCACCGCATTCGATTCGGTCGGCAAGCTGGACCGGCTCGAAGCCTTCGCCAGCAGGAACGGGCCGGCATTCTATGGTTTGCCGATCAATGGCGGCACGCTTACGCTTCAGCGCGGCAGATATGCGATTCCGCTTGAACTGCCGATGGCGGACTCGACCGTCGTGCCGCTGGCGGCAGGCGAAACGCTGGGCTGGAAGGTGGTGGGGTCAGACCCCGTACGGGGTCTTACCCCTTGACATCAGCCTGCGGGATCAGACCCGGCAGGGTCTGACCCTTGCAACGACGGCGGTCAGACCCCATTCGGGGTCTGACCCCAGGTTCAGGCGCCGTCGCTGCGCTTTTCTTCCAGGGCTTCCCAACGGGCGAACAGCGCCTCCAGCTGTTCATCGATCTCGTGCAACTGCTTATTGATGTCATCGACTTCTTCGGGCGCATCGCGGTACAGGCTGCCATCGGAAAGGCGGGCTGTCAGTTCGGCCTGATCGCGTTCAAGCGCGGCGATCCGGTCGGGCAATTCGTCAAGCTCCCGCAGTTCCCATGAGGTGATGCGACCCGCCTTGGCGGGTTTGGGGCGGGCCTGTGCAGTCGGTTCCTTCTTGCGCGGTTTGTCGGATTCGGCCGTCTGCGGCGCCGGCCTTTGCGCCAGCCATTCATCGTAGCCGCCCACGTATTCGCCCCAGTTCCCGTTGCCTTCGGAGGCAATGGTCTGTGTGACGACGTTGTTCAGGAATTCCCGATCGTGGCTGACGAGCAGCACGGTGCCGGGGTAGTCCTGGAGCAGTTCTTCCAGCAGCTCCAGGGTTTCGATGTCCAGATCGTTGGTGGGCTCGTCGAGCACAAGAACGTTGGTCGGCCGGGCGAACATGCGGGCCAGCACCAATCGTGCGCGCTCGCCGCCGGAAAGGCTGTGGACGGGAGACTGCGCCCTGGCGGGCGGAAACAGGAAATCCTCGAGGTAGCTCATGACGTGCTTGCGCTGGTCTCCGATCTCGACCCACTCGCTGCCCGGGTTGATGGTATCGGCCAGCGTGGCGTTCTCGTCGAGCTGGGAGCGCATCTGATCGAAGTAGCCCACGGTCAGATTGGTGCCCAGGCGCACGGTGCCCGAGGTGGGCTGCAATTTGCCAAGGATGATTTTCAGCAGGGTAGTCTTGCCCGACCCATTGGGCCCGATGAAGCCGATCCGGTCCTTGCGCATGATGGCCGTGGAAAAGTCCCGGACGATCACGCGTTCGCCATACTGATGCGAGACATTCTGGAGTTCTGCCACCAGCTTGCCCGAGCGTTGCCCTTCCGCGATGGAGAGGCTGACATTGCCTTGCCGTTCGCGGCGTGCGGTCCGCTCGCGACGTAATTGCTCCAGCCGGCGTACCCGGCCTTCGTTGCGGGTGCGTCGCGCCTCGACGCCTTTGCGGATCCAGACTTCTTCCTGCGCAAGGAACTTGTCGAACTTGGCGTTCTGCTGCTTCTCGGCCTCCAGCGTTTCGGCTTTACGCTGCTGCCACTGCGAGAAATTTCCGGGAAAGCTGTACAGGGTGCCGCGGTCGAGTTCGACGATGCGCGTCGCCACGGCATCCAGGAAGCGTCGATCGTGCGTAATGATGACGACACTGCAGCGGGCGCTCTGCAGCAGACCTTCCAGCCACGCTATACCGTCGAAATCCAGATGGTTGGTGGGTTCGTCCAGCAGCAGAAGGTCGGGCTCATCGGCCAGGGCGCGCGCGAGTGCCACGCGCTTGCGCATTCCCCCCGACAGACCCTCGATGGGCAGGTCGGGAGCAAGTCCCAATTGCTCGATCAGCGCACCGGCCCTGGCGGGACGCTGCCAGTCTTCCGTTTCCGCGTAATTGCCGCAGAGCGCCTCCAGCACCGCGGAATGCCCGTCCAGTTCCGGCTCTTGTTCCACCGTTGCGATCCTGAGGCCGCTGCTGCGCATGATTTCACCGTCGTCGGGCGCCGTGCGGCCGTCGATCACCTTGAGCAGGGATGATTTTCCCGCGCCATTGCGGCCGATGAGGCCGATGCGCTCTCCGGGCTGGATGGTGAAGTCGGCGTGGTCGAGCAGCGGATGATGCCCATAGGCGAGCTGTACGCCGCTGAGCGTAATGAGAGTAGGGGCAGCCATGCAAAAAACCGATATTCGTCAATTCAATGGAAGCCCCTATTGTCGCAGGTTACAATGCCGCTGTGAGGCAGGCTGGGCAATCGCGGCGCCGCAAGGCGTCGAGGAAGGTCCGGACTCCATAGAGCGGGATAGCGGCTAACGGCCGTCCGGCGAGGCGCGCGCAATTCGTTGCGGCGCCGGGCCGAGGAATAGGGCCACAGAGACGAGTCTGCGGCGAGGGCGCGCAATTGCGCGCACCGGCATGGCCATCTCCATGCCGCGCGGCCGGGAGACCGGTCGCGGCGCAGCAGGGTGAAACGCGGCAACCTCTATCCGGAGCAACATCAAATAGGCATGCGACTGGCCTGCGGGTCAACAGGGCGGCTCGCCCGAGCATGCGGGTAGATGGCTAGAGCCCGGCAGCAATGCCGGGCCCAGAGGAATGATTGCCCGCCAGGCTCGCCTGGTGTACAGAATCCGGCCTACAGGCCTGTCTCACTCTTTGCCTGGCTTCGGCCAATGGTTAGTAAATGCAAAGTCCGGCGCCGCCGCCCAGGCGGCGTTATCACAAAGGACTTTCACATCCCCATCCAATTTCTTGATTTTTCTGGACATTTTTTTTGCGCTCTCTTGAAAGACAGCGCTAAGTGCTTGTTGTAATTGAAAAAATTGCAACTTTGCGCTTGACCACTTGCAATCGTTCCCGTAGAGTGGGGAAAAGTAGGATTTTGTGCAAAAAAGTGGGGAAGAAATCTTGTTCCAGGGAAGCAGCGCTCTCACGTTGGATGCCAAAGGTCGGATCTCGATTCCGACCCGGCACCGTGACGCGCTCGTGTCTCAGGTCGAAGGTCGCCTTACCCTTACCCGACATCCCGATGGCTGCCTCCTGGTGTACCCGCGCAACGTGTGGGAAAAGAAGCGCGAGCAGATCGCGAACTTCCCGATGGGCGCGCGCCCACTGCAGCGCTTGTTGCTCGGCAATGCACAGGATGTGGAAATGGATGGCTCCGGCCGCATTCTGATTGCGCCGGAACTTCGGACGGCGGCCGGGCTGGTTCGTGAAGCCATGCTGCTCGGCATGGGTAGCCATTTTGAGTTGTGGGATTGTGCGGAATGGGCCCGCCGCGAGGCGGAAGACCTGGCCAAAGGCATGGCCGAGGTCATGGATCAGTTTTCGTTCTAAATCAATATGGCGTTTTCACATCGATCCGTGCTGCTGCAGCCTACGGTCCAGGCCCTCGTTGATCCCGATTTCGGGGTCCGGGGCAAAGGCGGAAAGGCTGTCGATGCCGAACATGCGCCCGCAAAGGGCATTTATGTGGACGGCACGTTCGGGCGGGGCGGACACAGCAGGTATTTGTTGTCGCAGCTCGATCCGCAATCGACGCTGGTGGTGTTCGACAAGGATCCGGAAGCCATTGAGGCAGCCCGGGCATTGCAGCAAGAGGACGATAGGGTTGTGGTCGTGCACGGTGGTTTTGGCAGCATGCCGGATGCGCTGGCCGACCTGGGAATAGAGCAGGTGCAGGGCGTCATGCTGGACCTGGGTATTTCTTCACCGCAGATCGATGACGCACGCAGGGGATTTTCGTTCATGCGCGAGGGCCCCCTGGATATGCGAATGGATACGAGCCGCGGTCCGACCGCAGCGGAATGGCTGGCGGAAGTCAGCGTCGAGGAATTAAAGGAGGTCATAGCTAAATATGGCGAAGAACGGTTTGCTTTCCAGATTGCAAAGGCGGTTGTTGCTCGCCGCGAATCCCGCCCGCTGCGCACAACGCTCGACCTCGCCGAGCTCATCGCCGGTGTCGTCCGTACGCGCGAAAAGGGTCAACACCCGGCCACTCGCAGCTTTCAAGCTATACGGATTCACATCAATCAAGAGCTCGAAGAACTCGCGCTCGCCCTCGCGGCAGTTCTGAAAGTACTGGCTCCAGGAGGACGCTTGGCGGTGATCAGCTTCCATTCTCTAGAAGACCGCATGGTCAAGCAATGCATCGCCGCAGCCGCCAGGCCCGCTGCGGCGCATGCTCGCTTGCCCATCCTGGAGAAGGACATGCCGCAACCCATCCTCAGGTCGCTGGGGCGCATCCTGCCCACCGACGACGAGTCGCAGGATAACGTTCGCGCGCGTTCCGCCGTGCTGCGCGTGGCGGAACGCACCAGCACGCCCTTGCCCGACGACCAAGGCGCTTCCTTCATCAACGCCATGGGCCTGGTCGGCAGGACTGCCGCGCGCGGCAAGAGGAGGCACCGGTAATGGGACGCCTCAGCCTCTTCTTCGCAATGGTTCTCATGCTTTCCGCGCTGTCGCTCGTGACAGCGCGTTTTCAGTCCCGGCAGCTGTTCATCGAGGTCGACCGCTTGGTGGACCGCGCTCGTGAACTCGATACCGATTGGCGCCGACTGCAGCTCGAAAGGGCTGAACTCGCGCGCAATGCGCGCATCGACGGCATGGCGAGGGAAGAGCTTCATATGAACACCACGTCGCCGGACCGGACCATCTATGTCACGGGCGACGCATCCAACGGGACGGCCAGGGAGGAAAGGCGATGAAACGCGTTCGTTTCTTCGATAGTCCGGTCCTCAATGTGCAAATGCCGTTGTGGCGTTCGCGCCTGGTGCTGGTCCTGTTGATCCTGGGGTTTGTCGCGCTTGCGGGCAAGGCCCTGCATCTTCAGGGATTGTCTACGGAGTTCCTGCAGCAGCAAGGGGAAAGGCGGTACGAGCGCACACTGGTCCTGCCCGCGACGCGCGGCAAGATATTCGACCGCAGTGGTTCGGTCGTCATGGCGTCCAGCGTGCCTGTGCGAGCCATCTGGGCCATACCCGAGGACACGCGGAACGCAACGGACGCGCAATTGGGCAAGCTTGGCAAGCTGTTGGGCATGTCCGTCAAGGATATCAGAAGCCGTCTGGTGGACGAGGAGAAATCCTTTGTGTACATCAAGCGCCAGGTCTCCATCGATATTGCCGATCAGATCCGCGACATGAAGGTGCCTGGTTTCCATCAGCAATCGGAAATGCGGCGCTTTTATCCGGAAGGCGAGATCGCCGCCCATGTCATCGGCTTCACCAATATCGAGGACAAGGGCATCGAAGGCGTGGAGCTCGCGTTCAACGAGGAGCTTTCCGGCAAGCCCGGCTCGCGCCGCGTCATCAAGGACAGGCTGGGACGCGTGGTGGAAGACGTGCAGGCCATCGTTCCTCCCGTGAACGGACAGGATTTGAAGCTTTCGATCGACAGCGGGCTGCAGTTCGACACCTATACGGCGTTGAAGAAGGGCTTGACTGAACACAAAGCCAAGGCCGGCGCGGGAATAGTGATAGACGTGCAGACGGGCGAGGTGCTGGCGCTCGTGAACCTGCCCACTTATGACCCCAATGACCGCGACGACCGCAAGGGCCAGGCGCTGCGCAACCGGGCGATTACCGACACTTTCGAGCCGGGCTCCATCATGAAGCCCTTCACGGTGGCGCTGGCGCTCGATATCCAGCGTATCACCACGTCGACGCTGTTCGATACAGGCAATGGCCAGTACCGGTACCAGGGCTCGACCATATCCGACGTCAGCCGCAACGGCACGCTGAACGCCGCGGGTATACTGCGTCGGTCGAGTAATATCGGCATGACCATGATTTCCGAGAAACTGACGTCTCAGGAAATGTGGAACAAATTCACGGAACTGGGTTTCGGTCGCGCCCCACAGGCCAATTTTCCCGGCGTGGCGTCCGGACGGCTGCGCCCCTGGGAGCGCTGGCGTCCGATCGAGCGGGCGACCATGGCCTATGGCTATGGTTTGTCGGTATCGCTGCTGCAGATCGCCCATGCCTTCACCACTTTCGCCAGGGACGGGGACATGGTCTCCCTGACTTTGCTGAAACGGGAAGGCAAGCCGACGAGCGTGCAGGTGTATTCGCCCAAGGTGTCGCACCAGATCCGCGAGATGCTCGAAGCGGCTGCAGGTCCTGACGGCGCCAAGCTCGCGCAGGTGCAGGGCTACCGGGTGGCCGGCAAGAGCGGCACGGCACGCAAGATCGTCAACGGAAAGTACAGCACGTCGCTGTATCGCAGCTCCTTCGTGGGTTTTGCGCCGGTTTCCAATCCGCGTATCGTCGTTGCGATCAGCATCGACGAGCCGCATTCCAATGGTTATTACGGCGGCCGGGTGGCCGCCCCCGTATTTGCTGATGTGGTCGCCAGCAGCTTGCGTCGTATGGGTGTACAGCCAGATGCCCCTATTGAATCGCTGGTTGCATTGGGCGCCGAGAGAGAGGTGGCGCAATGAACGCCCGAGATATTCTTACCTGGCTGAGTCGGCACGTCGCCCCCGGGGCGAATCTGTGCCTGGACACCCGGCAGTTGACTGCCGGTGACGTGTTTTTCGCCTGCCCCGGCCTTGCCAGCGACGGGCGCGCATATATTGAACAGGCTGTGCGGCAAGGCGCCGCGGCCATCGTCGCGCATGCGCCGCAAGACTCCCCCGGCGGCGCCGTTCACGCATCGGTTCCGGTGCTGGAGGTCGAAGGCTTGCCGGAACTGCTGGGGCAGCTCGCTCACCGCTGGTATGGCGAACCGTCCAGTGCGATGTCCGTGGTGGCCCTGACCGGAACCAACGGCAAGACCAGCTGCGTCCAGTGGCTGGCCAGCGCCTTGAATACAGACGGCGTTCCTTGCGGTACCATCGGCACGCTGGGCGTGACCCTGGCGGACGGCACCAACCTCGGCGGCGCCTTGACCACGCCGGATGTCCTGACCATGCATCGCAGCCTGGCCGCCATGCGCAAGGCGGGCGTCCAGGTGGTGGCCATCGAAGCGTCGTCCATCGGGCTGACGCAGGGCCGGCTGGACCATGTGCAGATCCAGATCGCCGGTTTCACCAACCTTACGCACGATCACCTCGACTACCACCATAGCATGGAGGAGTACAAGGCCGCCAAGTTCCGGCTCTTCGATTGGCCGGGGCTGCGCTGCTCGGTGATCAATCTGGATGATGCCGCCGGCGAAGAGCTGGCGGGACTTCTGCCTGCTTCCTCGGTGGCGGGCTATTCCGTACGGAACCATCCCCAGGCCGCGTTGCGTGCCCAGGATATCCAGGCTGGGCCGTATGGGCTGGTTTTCAATCTCGTGACACCCGAGGGCACTGCGCAGATGCTGACGCGCCTGGTGGGCGAGCACAACGTATCCAATCTGCTTCAAGTCGCCGGCGTCCTGCGCGACATGGGCTGGGACTTGCAGCGCATCGCCAGGGTCCTGGGCGGCTTGACCTCGGTCGAAGGACGCCTGCAGGTCGTTGAAGCGCCGGAGTCCATCAAGACCGGTGCCGGTTGCCCCATGGTGGTGGTCGACTACGCCCACACCCCGGACGCACTGGAGCGCGCGCTGCGGGCCTTGCGCGACATCGCCTCCGCGCGCGGCGGCAAGCTGGTCTGCGTATTCGGCTGCGGCGGCAGCCGGGACAGCAGCAAGCGTCCGGTCATGGGCCGCATTGCGGCGGAACACGCTGACGCCGTGATCCTCACCAGCGATAATCCGCGCAGTGAAGACCCTGCCGGGATTGCCGCGCAGATCATCGCGGGCATGCCGCAAGCGCCCCAGGTGGACCTGGATCGCGCCAGTGCGATCCTTTCCGTCATATGGGGCGCGTCTTCCGACGATGTCGTGCTGATTGCGGGCAAGGGCCACGAGACCTACCAGGAAACACAGGGTGTCCGGGTGCCGTTCGACGATCGGGAATGGGCGCGGTTCGCCTTGTCCTGGAAGCAGGGGCTGGTCATTTCCACCGACACGCGCAGCCTGGCGCCGGGACAGCTGTTCGTGGCGATCAGGGGCGACACTTTCGACGGGCACGATTATCTCGATGCGGCCCGCGCCGCGGGCGCATGTGCGGCGGTGGTGGAACACAAGCAGCCTGAAATCGGCATGCAGCAGTTCGAACTGGGCGACACCCGGCAGGCGCTGATACGCATCAGCACGGTCTGGCGCCGCCAGTTCGGCATCCCGGTCATCGGGGTGGCGGGCAGCAACGGCAAGACGACCACCAAAGAGATGATTGCCTCCATCCTGCGGCACTGGCTCGGTGAGGAGTGCAGCCTGGCGACGCGGGGCAATCTGAACAACGACATCGGCGTGCCGCTCACCGTGCTGCGTCTGACAGCCCGGCACGAAGCGGCGGTTATCGAACTCGGAATGAATCATCCGGGCGAAATCGCGGTCGTGGCAGCGGTCGCTCAGCCGACCGTCGCGCTGGTGAACAACGCCCAACGCGAGCACCAGGAATTCCTGCATACCGTCGGGGCCGTTGCCCGCGAGAACGGCTCGGTGTTCGATGCGCTGCCCAAGGATGGCACGGCGGTGTTTCCGGGAGACGATACCTACACGGCGTTCTGGACGAAGCAGGCGGCCGGGCGGAAGACCCTGCGTTTTGGCTTCGAACGCGAATTCGACGTGTATGCGGACCAGATTCATGTCGAGTCCGACCGGACCTCGTTCCAGGTTCATACGCCCGCCGGAGCCGCGGGCATCACATTGGCGGCTCCCGGGGTGCACAATCTTCGCAATGCGCTTGCCGCAGCCGCGTGCACGCTTGCCGCCGGCGCGCCGCTGCAAGCGGTGGCGCAGGGCCTGGAAGCCTTCCATCCGGTCAGGGGACGCATGCAACCCCGGCCGATGGCCGGCGGTTTCCAGCTCATCGACGACACCTATAACGCGAATCCCGATTCGGTCCGCGCCGCCATCGATGTGCTGGCGCAGCTCAAAGGAAAAAAAGTGCTGGTGCTCGGCGACATGGGCGAGCTGGGTGCCGACAGCCATGCGCTTCATGCCGAAGTGGGCGGCTATGCCAAAGACCGGGGTATCGATGCCTTGCTGGTCCATGGCGTTGCCTGCGTTCACGCTGCCCGCGCATTCGGGGCACAGGCCTTTGTCTTCGAGTCGCTGGACGCGCTGCTGCACGGTATCGAACCGTGGATGCCGGCCCATGTGCTCGTGAAAGGTTCGCGCAGTGCGCGCATGGAACGGGTGGTGGCCGCCCTGGCGGAACAGGCGCCCAGGAGCGCGGAAGGGGGGGACCATGCTGCTTGAGCTTGCGCGTTGGCTGTCAGATTCCCATATCCGCGCATTCGGCGTCTTCGAGTACATCACCTTCCGTGCCGTGCTGGCTTGCGGCACGGCGCTGCTCATCGGCCTGTTCGCGGGCCCAGCCGTCATTCGCAAGCTGACCGAACTGAAGATCGGCCAGGCGGTGCGCAGCTATGGCCCGCAGTCGCATCTTCAGAAGAACGGCACGCCGACCATGGGCGGCGCGCTGATTCTCATCGCGATCGGCGTCAGCACCCTGATGTGGGCGGACTGGACAAATCGTTTTGTCTGGGTGGTACTGCTCGTCACCTTCGGATTCGGCTGGATAGGCTGGGCCGACGATTACAAGAAAGTCGTGCACCGGGATCCGGAGGGCATGTCGTCGCGCCGCAAGTTCTTCTGGCAGGCCTTGATCGGCATCGTGGCATCGCTCTATCTGACCTTCGCGGTGTCGGCGCCCGCCAATGCCGATCTATGGCCCTTGTTCCGCGACTGGGTGCTGAGCGGCTTCACCATGCCCTTGCCCACCAGGGCCGATCTCATCGTGCCTTTTTTCAAGAGCGTCAGCTATCCGCTGGGCGTATTCGGCTTCGTCGCGCTGACATGGCTGGTCATCGTCGGATCGAGCAATGCGGTGAACCTGACGGACGGCCTGGACGGCCTGGCCATCATGCCGACCGTCATGGTGGGAAGTGCGCTGGGTATCTTCGCCTATGTGGTCGGGCGCGTCGACTATTCCAAATACCTGCTCTTTCCCTACATACCGGGCGCCGCCGAACTGATGGTCCTGTGCGCCGCCATTGCGGGAGCGGGGCTGGCGTTCTTGTGGTTCAACGCGTATCCGGCACAGGTTTTCATGGGCGACGTCGGCGCGCTTGCGCTGGGTGGCGCGCTCGGCACGATTGCCGTCATCGTGCGCCAGGAAATCGTCCTTTTCATCATGGGTGGGGTTTTCGTGGTGGAGACCCTGTCGGTGATGGTGCAGGTGGCCTGGTTCAAGTACACCAAAAAGCGCTACGGTGAAGGGCGGCGCATTTTCCGGATGGCTCCCCTGCATCACCACTTCGAAGTGACGGGCTGGAAGGAGACGCAGGTCGTGGTGCGTTTCTGGATCATCAGCATGATGCTGGTATTGATTGGCTTGGCGAGCTTGAAATTACGATGACGACGATGACTTTCCCCTCGGTGCGCACGGATGGCCTGACCCTGATACTGGGTCTGGGCGAGACGGGTGTTGCGGCGGCGCGCTGGTGCGTGCAGCATGGGGCAGGGCTGCGCGTACTGGACACCCGCGAGGCGCCGGGCGGCTTGGGCGCGATGCAAGCGGAGCTGGACGCAGCGCGCGTCGACTACCGCCTGGGACGGGACGGCTTCGAAGCAAGCGCGCTGCAGGATGTGCACACCATCGTACTCAGTCCCGGACTGGCACCCGGCCAGGAGCCGCTGCGTTCCTTCCTGGAAATGGCCCGCGCCCGACAAATAGAAGTCGTCGGCGAAATCGAACTGTTTGCCCGGGCGCTGGCGGATATGGCCGGCCAAGGATACCAGCCCAGGATACTGGCGGTGACCGGCACGAACGGGAAGACCACCGTCACCGCCATGACGCGGCGTCTGCTGGAGGCGAGCGGCCTGAGCGCGCGCGTGGCGGGCAATATCAGTCCGGCCGCGCTCGACGCATTGCGTGACGCCTTGACCGCGAACGCCTTGCCTGACGTCTGGGTGCTGGAGCTTTCCAGCTTCCAGCTCGAGGCCATCTACAGCTTGAAGGTCCATGCGGGCGTTGTGCTCAACGTCACGCAAGACCATCTGGACTGGCATGGCTCCATGCAGGCTTATGCGGCGGCCAAGGCACGCTTGGTCGGCATGGCCGAAACCATGATCGTCAATCGGGATGACGAGCGCACGGTGGCCATGGTGGCAGATATCGGGGCGCGCAATGTGCGCAGTTTCGGCCGGAATGCGCCCGTGCTGGAAGGGGACATGGGTCTGGACGCGAGCGATGGCATCGTGTGGCTGGCCGCCTCAGAGGCCCAGGATTTCGACTTGCCGGCGGTGGCGCCCAAGCGCGGCAAGAAAGCGGTCGAGCCGCCTCGCGCGCCCGGCCGCACACGGCGCCTGATGCCCGCCGACGCGTTGCGGATACGCGGGCAGCATAATGCCCTCAATGCGCTGGCGGCATTGGCGCTGGCGCGCTGCCTGGGCCTGGGCTGGGCCGGGCTGCTGAACGGTGTGCGCGAATACGCCGGCGAACCGCATCGAACCGAGTTCGTGCGCAGCATCGGCGGTGTCGATTTCGTCAACGACAGCAAGGGAACGAACGTCGGTGCGACGGTGGCCGCGCTCGAAGGAATGGACGAGCGCGTGGTGCTGATTGCCGGCGGGCAAGGCAAAGGACAGGACTTTTCCCCCTTGGCCCATGCGGTGAGGGGGCACGCAGGCGCCGTCGTGCTGTTTGGTCAGGATGCAGGTCTCATCGAGGCAGCGCTGGCCGACGCCGGTATTCCGCTCGCGCGCGTGGATAGCCTGCGCGCAGCGGTGGAGCGCGGCTTCGAGTTGGCCGAAGAAGGCGATACCGTGCTGCTTTCGCCGGCTTGCGCGAGCCTCGACATGTTTCCCAACTATAAAGTCCGCGGTGAACGTTTCGTGGACGAGGTCAACGAACTGGCACTGAGTCGGGGAGAGGTCGCATGAGTCTGTTTGCCGATCTTTCATCAGGCGTCAATGCAGTCAGGCCCGGACGCACCACCATGCCCAGCGTGGACGTGTCGGTGGTGATCGCCGCCAGCACGCTTGTCCTGTTCGGTTTGCTGATGGTGTATTCGGCTTCCATCGCGCTGGCCGACGGGCCGCGCTACGAGAGCTACGGCCGGTACTATTTTGTGATCCGCCATGGCCTGTTCATCGCGGTGGGCGTGCTGGCGGCCTTGTTTGCGTTCAATGTGCCCATGAAAGTCTGGGCCAAGCTGGCCGTCCCCTTGTTCCTGTTTTGCCTCGTGCTCCTGGTGATCGTGCTGGTGCCCGGCATCGGGCGCGAAGTCAATGGCGCACGCCGTTGGCTGCCGCTTGGTCCCATCAATTTCCAGCCTTCCGAACTGATGAAGGTGGCAGTGCTGCTGTACGCCGCGGATTACACCGTGCGCAAGCAGGAGCACATGCAGAACTTCCTGCGCGGCTTCCTGCCCATGGCGGTTGCACTCACCGTCGTCGGCATGGTCCTGTTGCTGGAGCCCGATCTGGGCGCGTTCATGGTAATTGTCGCCATTGCGGTCGGCATACTCTTCATCGGGGGCATCAACGGCAAGCTGTTCTCTACGCTGCTCGCCATTCTCATCGGCAGCTTCCTGGTCCTGATCTGGCTGTCGCCGTGGCGTCGCGAGCGCTTGTTCGTTTACCTGGATCCATGGAATCCCGACAATGCCTATGGCAGCGCCTACCAGCTTTCCCATTCGCTCATCGCGCTGGGACGGGGAGAGTGGTTCGGCGTCGGGCTGGGAGCGAGCGTCGAAAAACTGCATTACCTGCCGGAGGCCCATACCGACTTCATCGTCGCGGTGATCGGCGAAGAGCTCGGTTTCGTGGGGGTGATGTTCCTCGTCATGCTGTTCTTCTTCATCGTGTGGCGCGGTTTCGAAATCGGCCGCCAGGCGATCGCCATGGACCGCATATTCAATGGACTGGTCGCCCAGGGCGTGGCCCTGTGGTTCGGCGTGCAGTCCTTCATCAACATGGGTGTGTGCCTGGGCCTGCTGCCGACGAAGGGTCTGACCCTGCCCATGGTCAGCTACGGAGGCAGCGGCATCGTGATGAATCTCGTGGCCATGGCCCTGCTGTTGCGTGTGGATTATGAAAACCGCAACCTCATGCGGGGGAAACGCACATGACGGCGCCGACATTGCTCATCATGGCGGGCGGCACCGGCGGGCACATCATGCCGGGACTGGCCGTCGCCCACGAAATGACGGCGCGCGGCTGGAAAGTCCTGTGGCTGGGGCATCCCGAACGCATGGAGGGCCGTCTGGTGCCGCCGCAGGGGTTCGATCTGCTGCCGCTGCGTTTCGCCGGCTTGCGGGGTAAAGGCCCGGCGGCATTGTTCAAGCTGCCGTTCACGCTGACGCGCGCCTGCCTGCAGGCCAACCGGCTGCTCGCCCGGCATCGGCCCGATGTCGTATTGGGCATGGGCGGCTATGTGGCTTTTCCCGGTGGGCTGATGGCCGTGGCGCGGCGCATCCCTGTCGTGGTCCACGAGCAGAACGCCGTGGCCGGAACGGCGAATCGCTGGCTGGCACGGCTGGCAAGCAAGGTGCTGGTCGGGTTCCCCGGCGCGCTGCCCGGCGCGATCATGGTCGGCAACCCGGTGCGCCGGCCGTTCACCGGCGCACTGCCGGCAGCCGAGCGCTATGCCGGGCGGACAGGCCCCTTGCGCATGCTGGTCGTGGGCGGGAGCCTGGGTGCGTCGATCCTGAACCGGATCGTGCCGGAAGCCCTGGCTCTTCTGCCCGAAAGCGCGCGGCCCATCGTCACGCACCAGTCGGGTGAGCAGCATCTGGCTGCGCTGCGCGCCGCCTACGAGAAAGCCGGCGTGTCCGCCGACTGCCATGCTTTCATCGACGACATGGCGGCCGCCATGTCGCAGGCGGACGTCGTGATCTGCCGCGCGGGCGCCATGGCCGTGGCCGAGGTCGCGGCGATCGGCGTGGCGGCGCTGTTCATTCCGTTGCCGCACGCCATCGACGATCATCAGACCGCCAATGCCCGCTATCTGAGCGATTGCGAGGGCGGCTGGCTGAAGAAGCAGTCCGACCTGGATCCGCAATGGCTCGCGGGCTGGCTGGGCGGCATCACAAGAGAACAACTGGCGCGGGTTGCAGCGCATGCGCATGAGCATGCCAGCCCGCACGCGACGGCACACATCGCCGACGCATGCGAACAGGTCGCCAGGAGGCCGGCATGAAGCATCGAATTCAAAGCATACATTTTGTTGGCATCGGCGGCTCCGGCATGAGCGGCATCGCCGAAGTCCTGTTGAACCTGGGTTATTCCATCAGCGGCTCCGATATTCAGGAATCCGCGGTCACGCGCAGGCTTTCCGGCCTGGGCGCCCGCGTGACCATCGGCCATCACGCTGACAACATCAAGGGCGTGGGCGCCCTGGTCACGTCCACGGCAGTATCGGGCGACAACCCCGAAGTCCTGGCCGCCCGGGCGGCACGCATCCCCGTCGTGCCCCGGGCGTTGATGCTGGCGGAACTCATGCGCCTGAAGCGCGGCATCGCGGTGGCCGGCACGCACGGCAAGACGACCACCACCAGCCTGGTGGCCAGCGTTCTGGCCGGTGGCGGGCTGGATCCCACCTTCGTGATCGGCGGGCGGCTGAACTCTGCGGGCGCAAACGCGCGGCTGGGCCAGGGGGATTTCATCGTGGTCGAGGCGGACGAATCCGACGCGTCCTTCCTCAATCTGTTGCCGGTAATGGCCATCGTCACCAATATCGACGTCGACCACATGGACACGTACGGGCATGACGTCGCGCGCCTGAAGAGCGCCTTCATCGAATTCACCCAGCGGCTGCCGTTCTACGGCACTGCCGTACTGTGCAGCGACGATGCGAATGTACGGGAAATCATTCCTTTCGTTTCCCGGCCGGTCACTACCTACGGCATCGACAGCGATGCGCAGGTCCGGGCACATAATCTGCGTGCGGAAGGCACGCGTATGCGTTTCGACGTCGAGCGCCAGGGTGCCGCAGGCGCACTGCCTCCCATGTCGGTTACCCTGAATCTGCCGGGCCGGCACAACGTTCTGAATGCGCTTGCAACCATCGCCGTCGCGACGGAACTGGGGGTAAGCGATGAATCGATCGCGGCGTCGCTGCTGGCATTCAATGGCGTGGGGCGCCGCTTTACACACGTAGGCGAATTCAGCGTGACGCAGGCCAGGGGCGGCGGCACATTCACCGTGATCGACGATTATGGCCACCACCCCGTTGAAATGGCCGCCACGCTGGCAGCGGCCCGCGGCGCCTGGCCGGACCGCCGCATCGTCCTGGCTTTTCAGCCGCATCGCTACACGCGCACCCGGGATTGCTTCGAGGATTTCGTCCGTGTGCTGGGCCAGGCCGACGCCGTCCTGCTGACGGAGGTCTACGCCGCCGGCGAGGCGCCGCTGATCGCCGCCGACGGGCGCGCGCTGGCGCGGGCGTTGCGCGTTGCCGGAAAGGTCGAACCGGTCTTTGTGGAAGGCGTGGCCGATCTGCCGGCGGCGATCCGCGATTTCGCATGCGACCAGGACGTGGTGATCGTAATGGGGGCGGGCTCGATCAGCCGGGTTCCCGCGCAATTGGGAGAAGGATCATGAGCTCGAATCTTGGCCGTGTCGGCGTGTTGTATGGCGGTCATTCTGCCGAGCGCGAAGTATCGCTGATGTCGGGACAGGGTGTGCACGATGCGCTGCGCAGCAAGGGCATAGACGCGCATCTGTTCGATACCGGGCGCTATACGCTGGTGGACCTGATCAATGCCGGCTTCGACCGCGTCTTCATCGCACTGCATGGGCGTTACGGCGAAGACGGCACGCTGCAGGGCGCGCTGGAATTGCTGCACCTGCCCTATACAGGAAGCGGAACCCTGGCTTCCAGTCTTGCCATGAACAAGATCATGACGAAGAAGGTATGGCTGCAGCATGGCCTGCCCACGCCCGCATACATGGTCATGGATGCGGAAACGTCGGTTGACGAATTGATCGATGCATTGGGGCTTCCCTTGATCATCAAGCCCCCGCATGAAGGATCCACGCTGGGCATCACCAAGGTGACCACGCGCGAAGAAGTCGCCGCAGCGTATCGTTTGGCGGCCTCATACGACGAGCAGGTGCTTGCGGAACAGTTCATCAAGGGCCGCGAGCTTACCGTGCCCGTGCTGGGGTCCGGGGCTTCGGCACGCGCGCTGCCGGTCATTGAGATCGTGGCGCCCAACGGCAACTACGATTATGAACACAAGTACATATCGAACGATACGCAATACGTCTGCCCGGCAGAGCTGCCGACCGAACTGAGCGCCGAGCTTGCCCGCCTTTCCGAGGAGGCTTACCGGGCGCTCGAATGCGAGGGCTGGGGGCGGGCCGACTTCATGCTCGATGAATCCGGCAAGCCGTGGTTGCTGGAGATGAATACCTCGCCAGGCATGACCAGCCATTCCCTGGTACCGATGGGCGCGAAGGCGGCGGGCATGAGCTACGCCGATCTGTGCGTGGAGATTCTTTCCAGCGCGTCCTGCAAAGTCCATTCACCTTCCGTAGCCTGACAAGGAAATCACGTGTTCAACGACGCCCGCTTCATCAACTTCATCGCGAACACGCTGGCGCTGCTGGCCGTGCTGGCCATGTTGTTGGGCGTCGTCGTCTGGATCAGCCAACGGCCCTACTTTGCCATTTCGACCATCCAGATCGAGCCGATCGAAGCCGAAGGCCTGAGCTATGTGTCGCCGGCCAGTGTGAAAGCGACCATCGCGGGCAAGCTGGCGAGCAATTTTTTCTCGGTCGATCTGGACCGCACCCGCGAGCTGATCGAGACCGTGCCCTGGGTGCGCCATGCGCAGATCCGCCGTGTCTGGCCCGATTCCCTGCGGGTCCAGATAGAAGAACAGCAGCCGTTGGCCCTGTGGAACGAAGGCCAGATGATCAACACCTGGGGCGAGGCCTTCACGGCGAACCAGGGTGCACTGCCGGACAACGCCGAGCTGCCGCAGCTGAATGGGCCGGACAGCTCTGAGCGGCTGGTGGTGCAGCGCTACGCTGAAATCGCACGCTGGTTCGCGCCGCTCAACCTGCGTGTCCAGGAAGTCACCCTGAGCCCGCGCTATGCATGGGAAGTCACGCTGTCCGATGGCATGCGGCTTAGCCTGGGGCGCGATCCCGCAGCGGATGTGGCCGATCCGCACGGGCGTTCGGGCGCACTGCCTTTCGCCGCGCGCATCGAGCGGTTCGTCCAGGCCTGGCCGAAGCTGACCCAGCGGCTCGACGGCCGGGTGCTGAGCAGCGCCGATTTACGCTATTCCAACGGATTCGCCATTACGTTGGCCAATGTTTCCAATACCTCTTCGAAGTAAAAGACCAAGACTATGACTCGTGACATCAAGGACCTGATCGTTGCACTCGACATCGGCACCAGCAAAGTGGTTGCCGTGGTGGCGGAGATCCTGCCGGAGGGGCGTTTCGAAGTGCTGGGCCTGGGGCAGCATGAGTCCCAGGGCATGCGCAAAGGCGTGGTGGTCAATATCGAATCGACCGTCAATTCCATCCAGCGCGCGCTGGAAGAGGCGGAGCTCATGGCCGACTGCAAGATACGCGAGGTCTATACGGGCATTGCGGGCAGCCATATCACGAGCTTCAACTCCAGCGGCATGGTGGCGGTCAAGGACAAGGAAGTCACCGCGGCCGATGTCGCGCGCGTCATCGAAACCGCCAAGGCCGTCAACATACCCACCGACCAACAGGTGCTGCATGTTCTGACACAGGAGTTCATCGTCGACTCCCAGGAAGACATCCGCGAGCCCATCGGCATGAGCGGATTGCGGCTCGAGGTGCGGGTGCACATCGTCACCGGCGCAGTGAGTGCCGCGCAGAACATCGTCAAATGCGTGCGTCGCTGCGGCCTGGAGGTGCAGGACCTGATCCTGCAGCCGCTGGCCTCCAGCCTGGCCTGCCTGACCGCGGACGAGAAAGAGCTGGGTGTCGTCCTGGTCGATATCGGCGGCGGAACCACGGACGTCGCCATCTTCACGGGAGGCGCCATCCGCCACACGGCGGTCGTGCCCATCGCCGGAGACCAGATCACCAGCGACATCGCCGCCATGCTGCGTACGCCCACGCCGGATGCCGAGGAAATCAAGCT
Organism: Alcaligenaceae bacterium; assembly: GCA_013416435.1. Lineage (GTDB taxonomy): Bacteria > Pseudomonadota > Gammaproteobacteria > Burkholderiales > Burkholderiaceae_B > Parapusillimonas. The sequence goes on from JACCEN010000005.1 coordinate 21,579, forward strand.
GCGTTTCGGTATCGCGAAGCAGGTGCTGGCAAGCGCGGACGAGCAGATCGAGGTTCCGGGCCTGGGAGACCGCCCCAACCGCCAGGTTAAACGCCAGGCGCTGGGCGCCGTGATCGAACCGCGCGTCGAGGAACTGTTCACCTTCGTTCAACAGATCGTGCGTGAGTCGGGCTATGAAGACCTGCTGTCGTCGGGCGTGGTCCTGACGGGCGGCACCGCGCTCATGCCCGGCATTGTGGAACTGGCCGAAGACGTTTTTTTGAAACCGGTGCGTGTCGCCGTGCCCGCCTACGAAGGCAGCCTGGCGGACGTCATGCACAATCCGCGTTTCTCCACCGTGATGGGCCTGCTTGCCGAGGCCCGTCTTCAACGCGCGCGAGGGCGCAAGGTCGCCCAGCAGAAAGGCAGCTTCAAGACGCTGCTGGCGCGCATGAAGGAGTGGTTCATGAATTAGGGCCGATGGCCCTGATGGACAGGCGGCATAAGCCTGTTCACGGAGGCGTTTCAAATCAGGTGCGAGCAAAGACGGTTGGCATCTCCTTTGAAATCATTCCGGACAACAAGCAGTACTGGGGAATTTTTTAGTATTTGACAGTTTTTTTGGATATGTGAGGGAGTCCATCATGATGAACTTTGAAATGCTCGATACCAGCGCCAACGGTACCGTAATTAAGGTAGTGGGTGTGGGCGGCGCCGGCGGCAACGCCGTGGCGCACATGATACGTTCCGGTGTGCACGGCGTTGAATTCATCTGCGCCAACACCGATGCGCAGGCTTTGGCCACCAGCGAGGCACCGGTGCAGATCCGCCTGGGCCGTACTGGGCTGGGCGCGGGCGCGCGGCCCGAACAAGGGCGCGCAGCGGCGGAAACCGCACGCGAAGAAATCCGGGCGGCCCTGAATGGCGCCAACATGGTGTTCATTACCGCCGGCATGGGCGGCGGCACGGGCACGGGTGCAGGTCCGGTGGTCGCCGAAGTGGCCAAGGAGCTTGGCATCCTGACGGTGGGCGTGGTCACCAAGCCCTTCATGTTTGAAGGCAACAAGCGCCTGAAAATGGCCGAGGACGGAATCGCCGAGCTGTCCAAGCACGTCCACTCCCTGATCGTGGTCCTCAATGAAAATCTGTACGACCTCATGGACGAGGATGCGACTCAGGAAGACTGCTTCAAGGCGGCCGACGATGTCCTGCACAATGCGTGCGCGGGCATTGCCGAGATCATCAATGTCGAAGGCAATGTGAACGTCGACTTCGAGGACGTCAAGACCATCATGGGCGAGCAGGGCCAGGCGATGATGGGAACATCGATCGCCGCGGGCGAGAATCGCGCCCGGGTTGCCGCCGAGCGGGCCATTGCGTGCCCGTTGCTGGAAGGCGTCGATCTGCATGGCGCACGCGGCATGCTGGTCAACATCACGGCCAGCCGCTCGCTGAAGATGCGCGAAACCCGCGAGATCATGGACACGATCCGTGGCTATGCCGCCGACGAGGCGACCATCGTCTTCGGTACGGCTTACGATGAGTCCATGGGCGAAAACCTGCGTGTCACGGTGGTCGCCACCGGTCTGGGCCGCAAGGAAGCGACACGTCCGCAACTGGTCCAGAACACGGCTGAAGAGCTGCGTACCGGCACTGACAACATGGCCCTGATGAGCGGCCACGATTTCAGCGGTTCGGCCGTGCCCGCGGTGATCCGCAATCCCCGCAGCCAGGCTTCCGCCCAAGTGCGCGCGCTTGAAACCGCAGGCATGGATCACTTCGACATTCCTGCTTTCCTGCGCAAACAGGCGGACTAACCACGGGGCCGATCGCTTCGCGGCCCTAGCATGTTGCCTGGTCGGTTAGCCAGGCGGCATGCCAAAGCCTCTCTCATGCCGGTCGGGCGGGAGCGACGCCCCGGCCGGGCCAACGATAGGCGCACTTTCCCTCGTTCCCCGGGAAGGTGCGCCGTCGATTCAGCAGGTGAATTGAAGCTGCTTGAAACACAAAAAAATAGTGGTTAACCCCTGATTCGGTTACACTGTCGGCGTCGGCTCGCTTGTGGAGCCAATAAGCGCTCGTCTCAATAAACGCAAAACATGTTACGTCAACGCACCATTCAGAAACCCATCAGTACCAAAGGTGTAGGCCTGCATTCGGGCCGAAGGGTCGAAATCACCCTGCGCCCGGCAGCGCCCAATACCGGTATTGTGTTTCACCGCGTTGATCTCCCCGAAGTCGTCGATCTTCCGGCCAAGGCGGACCAGGTCGGCAACACACGCATGGCATCCGTCCTGCAGCAAGGAAACGTACGCGTTTCCACGGTCGAGCATCTCATGTCCGCGCTGGCGGGGCTGGGTGTCGATAACCTGCATGTCGATCTCACGGCCGAAGAAGTACCCATCATGGACGGCAGCGCCGGCACATTCGTGTACCTGCTCCGTTCGGCGGGCTTGCAGGAGCAAGCCGCTGCCAAGCAGTTTCTGAGGGTTTTGAAGCCCGTCGAAGTCCGGGAAGGCGAAGGCGACGACGCCAAATGGGCGCGCCTCGAACCCTACAACGGTTTCGCCTTGTCTTTCGGCATCGATTTCCATCATCCGGCCATCGACTCCACGGCGAATTTCGCCGAGGTCGATTTCGAAAAGGATTCTTACGTCAAGACCATCGCCCGGGCTCGCACCTTCGGTTTCGTCAGCGAGGTCGAAGCCTTGCGCGCAGCCGGCCTGGCGCGCGGCGGCAGCCTTGACAACGCCATCGTCATGGACGAATACCGCGTCCTGAATTCCGATGGCCTGCGCTACGACGACGAGTTCGTCAAGCACAAGATACTGGACGCCATCGGCGACCTGTATCTTATCGGCAAGCCCCTGGTTGCCCGCTATGTGGCGTGCAAGTCGGGGCACGGGCTGAACAACCAGCTGGCGCGCGCGCTGCTGGCTCAGCAGGATTGCTGGGAGCTCATCACCTATGAGTCCAGCGCGGCGGCGCCCAAGGCCTTCACGCATGAGTGGAAGCTGGCCTGATCGGCCAGGCACCGCCCGTCCGCTCGTTCCGATTTCACTTCCGATGATGGTCCAGCAGGCGCCCTATGGCGTTTGCCAAGGGGCCAGGGCGCAGATTGTGCCGCAACTCAGCGAACGCCGCCAAGGCTGAATCACCCAGCGGGACGACTTCACGGGGGGCTGGTTTTGTCTCGTTTCGCCAGGGCCTGGCTTGAACCTTCACGATGATTTCGTTAAGGTTCGAGCCGTTGTCGGCCAGCAGGCGCACGATGGTCGGCGCAAGCTGCCTGAGCTTGGACGCATAGGCGGCGCTGGGAACTGTCAGGGTGATTTGTTGTCTTTCTATACGCGCCACCTTGCACACCTGTGCCAGGGCGGGCGGCAGGGCCTGCTTGGCGAACTGCTCGATCTGCAGGAGATAGCGCGCCGTCGCCATCACCTGCGCGCCTCGCTGGTCGCCATCCAGCCATTGCACAGCCAGCGAAGCGGGCTGGACAGTGCCGGAGCGGTGGCGGAAGCTGGGTCGGTTCATGCGGGTCCTGCGGTTTTATGAGAAAAGTTTATGCGAAGCAAGCATGTTGATTCTAACGCCAAGAGATTGAAAACGGCATTCACCGCCATGGCGGTGCTGTGCGCCATGGGCGTGTCGGCCGCGGCCGGCGCCTGGGTGCAGTCGCGGGTGGACAAGAAGCCGGTGCTCAGCGCCGAGCAGGAACAGGTGATCACCGAGCAAGTCAGCCGGGATTCCGCCTATTTGCGGCAAAACGTGAACCAGCTTGCCTCCAAGGTGGGCGACTTGCAGGCGCGGCTCATCGCCATGGACGGCCTGGGCAAGCGGGTGGCCGAAGCGGCGGGCGTGGCATATACCGACCCCGAGGTCGCGGCCACGCTCGATCAGTCCACGCTGCCGCCCATCATGGATGACATTGGCGGCGATCAAGGCGCCGCCTGGTCTGCCGAAGGGCTGGGCCGGCAGGTTGATCTGTTGGCGCAGCGCATTTCAGATCAGAAGGATTGGCTGTCCATGCTCGATCTGGTGCTGACCAGGCGCACCGGGGTCGAGGCCAGCCTGCCGACGCTGCAGCCGGTCGATTACCCCTACCTCAGCTCTTCGTTCGGGTGGCGGCGCCATCCGGTGACGGGTCGCCATACCATGCACGAGGGTCTCGATTTTGCCGCGCCGAAGGGTACGCCCATACATGCCGCCTCGGGTGGCGTGGTAACGGAAGCCCGCTACGTGCCGGGCTATGGCAAGATGGTCGAGATCAATCATGGCAATGGGCTGGTCACGCGCTACGCGCATGCGTCGTCCATCAACGTCAAGCTGGGTGACTTGATCGAAAAAGGGCAGATGATCGCCAGGGTGGGGTCCACCGGGCGATCCACCGGACCGCATCTGCATTTCGAAGTCCGGATGGCCGGCCACCCGCTGGACCCCACGCTCTTCTTCTCCCGGCCGGAAGCATCCGACCAGCTCGTCGCGGACGCCGGCGGCAAGCCGGAACCCCTAGTCGCTCAGGTGCGTTAAACTGTATCGTTTTCCTGCGGTATAACAACCGCCAACCTAGAACAGACGAGCAAGAGGGTCCGCGCAAGATGGCGGTCCTTCATGGACGACAGAAGAATGGTTTCTCTGCTAAAAAAGCTTATCGGCAGTCGTAACGACCGCATACTGAAGCAGTACCGCAAGCAAGTGGCGCAAATCAATGCGCTCGAACCCAGCATGGCGGCTTTGTCGGATGAAGCCCTTGCCGCCAAAACCAGCGAATTCCGTGAAAAACTGGCCGGGGGAAGCGGTCTCGACGACCTGTTGCCCGAAGCGTTCGCCGTGGTCCGCGAGGGCAGCAAGCGTGTATTCGGCATGCGCCACTTCGACGTCCAGCTTATGGGCGCCATTGCGCTGCACAACGGCAAGATCGCTGAAATGCGCACGGGCGAAGGCAAGACGCTCATGGCTACGCTTGCAGTCTATCTCAATGCGTTGGCCGGGAAGGGCGTGCACGTCGTCACCGTCAACGATTACCTCGCCAGGCGCGATGCCGAATGGATGGGGCGTCTTTATCGGTTCCTGGGCATGAGCGTGGGCGTCGTGGTTCCGCAGCAGGAAAACGAAGAAAAAAGGGCCGCCTACCAGGCCGACATCACCTACGGCACCAACAACGAATACGGCTTCGACTATCTGCGCGACAACATGGAATATCGCGCGGAAGACCGGCGCCAGCGCCCGTTGTTCTATGCGATCGTCGACGAGGTCGACTCTATTCTGATCGACGAGGCGCGTACGCCGCTGATCATTTCGGGCCAGGCTGAAGACAACACCGACCTGTATGTGCGCATGAACGCGGTCCCGCCGCTGCTGATGCGCATGGCTTCCGAGCCCAAGCCGCACGAGCCCGAGCCCGAAGGCGACTTCTGGGTCGACGAAAAAGGCCAGCAAGTCCATCTGTCCGAAGCCGGGCAGATCAAGGCGGAGCAGGTCATGATCAGCAAGGGCCTGCTGAAGGACGGCGAGTCCCTGTACGATCCGCGCAATATATCCCTGGTCCATCATCTGATGGTGGCATTGCGGGCCCATAACCTATTCTTCCGCGACCAGCAATACGTGGTTCAGAACGGCGAAATCGTCATCGTCGACGAATTCACCGGCCGGCTCATGGTGGGCCGCCGCTGGTCCGACGGCCTGCATCAGGCCGTCGAGGCAAAGGAAGGCGTCAGCATCCAGAACGAAAACCAGACGCTGGCCTCGATCACCTTCCAGAACTATTTCCGCATGTATTCCAAGCTGGCGGGCATGACCGGAACGGCGGATACCGAAGCCTACGAATTCCAGGAAATCTACGGCCTGGAAACCGTCATCATCCCCACCAACCGGCCCATGGCGCGCGCGGACCAGAATGACCAGGTCTTCAAGACCGACGCTGAAAAATACAACGCCATTCTCGCCGACATCAAGGACTGCCACGAGCGTGGCCAGCCGGTGCTGGTCGGCACCACCAGCATCGAGAACTCCGAACTTCTGTCGGGCCTGCTGAACAAGGCCAAGCTGCCTCACCAGGTGCTCAATGCCAAGCAGCATGCCCGCGAAGCGGAAATCGTGGCCGAAGCCGGCAAGCCGGGCCACATTACCATCGCCACCAACATGGCGGGCCGCGGCACCGACATCGTTCTGGGCGGAAGCGTCGAGAAGCAGATCGACCTCGTCCGTGCCGACGAGTCTCTTTCCCCAGAAGCAAAAGAAGCCAAGATCGAGTCCATCAAGACGGCTTGGGCACCCGACAACGCAGCCGTCAAGGCGGCGGGCGGCCTGCGCATCATCGGCACCGAGCGGCACGAGTCGCGCCGCATCGACAACCAACTGCGCGGCCGCGCGGGACGCCAGGGCGACCCGGGCTCCTCACGGTTCTATCTTTCGCTCGAAGACTCCTTGATGCGCATCTTCGCGGGTGACCGCGTGCGCTCCATCATGGAGCGCCTGCGTTTGCCCGAAGGCGAACCCATCGAGGCCAAGATGGTGTCCCGTTCGATCGAGTCGGCGCAGCGCAAGGTCGAAGCCCGCAACTTCGATATCCGCAAGCAGTTGCTCGAGTACGACGACGTCTCCAATGACCAGCGCAAGGTGCTGTATACGCAGCGCAACGAAGTGCTCGAATCCAGCAATGTGTCCGACACCATCGCCAATCTCCGCCTGGCGGCCATCGAAGAGCAGTTCCGCGCCTATATTCCAGCGGAGTCCGTGGAAGACCAATGGGACGTGCCCGGCCTGCAGGCAGCGCTCGAGAGCGAATGGCAGATCTCCATGCCCTTGACCGAGATGCTCGAAAAGGAGCCCAGCCTGACCGACGACGACTTGCTCGATCGGGTGCAGGAAGAGGCGAATCGCCTTTATCAGGCCAAGGTCGACCTGGTGGGGCTGGAAGGATGGGCGCCTTTCGAGCGCGCCGTGCTGCTGCAGGCCATCGATACGCACTGGCGCAATCACTTGTCGGCGCTTGACCACTTGCGCCAAGGCATACATTTGCGCGGCTATGCCCAGAAGGATCCGAAGCAGGAGTACAAGCGCGAAGCCTTCGAACTGTTTTCCGACATGCTCGATCGCGTGCGCAACGAAGTCGTGCGCGTGCTCATGACAGTCAAGATCCAGTCGCCGGAGCAGGTCGAGGTCGCCGAGTCCGAGCCCAAGCTCGAAAACGTCAGCTACCACCATTCGGACTACGACGCCGCACTGAGCGGTGAGGATCCGGGCATCGCGTCGTCTCCCGCCTCAGGCCAGGCCGTCCCGAAAGTCGGCCGCAACGATCCTTGCCCATGCGGCAGCGGCAAGAAGTACAAACACTGCCATGGGAAGCTTGCCTGATTCAGGGGTGGGGGTCAGATCTCATGCGGGGTCTGACCCCTGGACAGGCTTTGAGGGGTCAGACCCCGTACGGGGTCTGACCCCATGCGTTATATCAGGAAGACTGTCGCCAGCCCAAGGAAGATGAAGAATCCGAGCGAGTCGGTGGCGAAGGTCAGGAGCACCGACGAGCCGACGGCGGGGTCCTTGCCGAAGCGGTCGCGCAGTATCGGAATGAGCACGCCCAGCGCGGCGCCGATCAGCATATTGAAGATCATGGCCGCCATCATGACGGCCGCGATGGCGAAAGACCCGGAAATGGCCCAGGCGAAGACGGCGGCCACCATGCTGCCACAGGCGCCCACCAGGAAGGTGACGGTAAGCTCGCGCTTGACCAGTTGCCAGGCGTTGCCGCCGGTGACCCTTCCCACGGCCAGGGCACGGATGATCATCGTCATGGTCTGATTGCCCGAGTTGCCGCCTATCCCCGCCACGATGGACATCAGGAACGCCAGGATCACGATGTGGCTGACCGTGTTTTCGAAGCGGGATGCGACTACGGAAGCGATGGAGGCGGTGCAGAGATTCACGAGCAGCCATGGCGCGCGGTTGCGCAAGGCGTCGAGCACCGGCGCGAAAATGTCCTCTTCCTGCAGGCCCGCCCGGGACAAGGCTTGTTCCTGGGAGTCTTCCTGGATCACGTCCACGACTTCTGCGATGGTGACGCGGCCGATGAGGCGCCCCTGATCGTCCACGACGGGAGCGGAGACGAGATCGTAGCGCTCGAAGGCGCCGGCGGCGTCCGCATCGGAGTCCAGCGGATTGAGGGCCAGGTAGTCGGTGGTCATCACTTCCGACACCTGGGTTTCAGGATCCTGAACCAGCAGCGTCGAGACGGGCAGCGTGCCTTGCAAGCGGTCCTGGCGGTCCACGACGAAAATCTGATCGGTGTGATCGGGCAATTGCTGCAGGCGGCGCAGATAGCGCAATACGACCTCGAGGGAGACGTCCTCGCGCACCCTTACCATCTCGAAGTCCATGATCGCGCCCACGGTGTCTTCGGGATAGCCCATGGCTTCGAGCAACTGTGCGCGCTCTTCGTCGGTCAGGCCCTTCTGTACCTCGGCCACGACGTCGGGGGGCAGGTCGGGCACCAGGTCGGCGATCTCGTCGGCATCCATGGTGCCGGTGGCGGCGATCAGGTCCTGATGATCCATGGATTCGATCAGGGATTCGCGCGCCCAGTCGTCGACCTCGAGCAGGACGTCCGCATCGTGCTCGGCGCTGACCAGCTGCCAGACGGCCTGCCGCTCGTGGACGGGAAGCGATTCGAGAATGAAGGCGATGTCGGCCGGATGCAGGTCGTTGACGATCGCCCGTATTTCGTTTTCGTGCTGCCGGTGCAGCAGTCCTTCCAGCAGATTGGATTTGTCGTCTTCTTCGTACTGTCGATGCGCCAGCGCCTCGACGACTTCCTGGCGCTTCAGGATGCTCTGCAGGCGCTGCAAGGCCTGCTGGGCATCTTCAGGATCAAGGCGGCGCGGAATGATAATGGGCGCGCTTTCGGCCTGAACTACGGGCTCCGACATAGGCGAACCTTGAATTAAACAGGTGGAAGAGGGCGGCGTTTACGCTGGTCGTCGGTGGCGACGTAGGTAAGAATGGCTTCAGTCACTTTGACGACTTCCAGTTCCAGCCTTTGGCGCTCCGCGTAGACTTCGACTGCAACGGTGATGGAGGTCGTTCCGACCTTGATGATTTCAGCATAGAAGCTGAGCAGGTCACCGACGAATACCGGCTGTTTGAAGGTGAAGGAGTTTACCGCGATCGTGGCCACGCGGCCCGCGGCGCGCCGCGTGGCCGGTATGGAACCCGCGATATCGACCTGCGCCATGATCCATCCTCCGAAGACGTCTCCGTGGATGTTGGCGTCGGCCGGAAGCGGCATGACGCGCAAGACCGCGTGGCGTTCGGGCGGCGGCAGCAGGGTAGGGGTATTGGCGATGCTCATGCTTGCATTTTAGCGGCAAGCGGGCTTGCCGCCCCGTTAAAGATTTATTAAATGGATGCGGATTCAGGAAACTTACGAACCGGCTTGCGCCAGCCAATGCTTTGCGAGTTCCACCCAGTAGGTTGCCCCCAGGGGAATCAGGTCGTCGTTGAAGTCGTAGCTGCCGTTGTGCAGCATGCAAGGCCCCAGGCCGTGGCCCGCGACGCGGTGGTCGCCCTGCCCATTGCCGATCCAGACATAGCAGCCGGGCTTTTCCTTGAGCATGAAGGCGAAGTCTTCGGCGCCCATGGAGGGCTGGACCGAGGCATTGACGTTTTCCTTGCCGACGATGCCTTCGAGGACTTGCGCGCACAGTCCGGCCTCTTTGGCATGGTTGACCGTGGGCGGGTACTTGCGCTGGAACTTGAAGTCGGCTTTGCAGCCCAGGGCGTGGGCGGTGTGCTCGGCGATTTCCTTCATGCGGTTTTCGATCAGGTCGAGCATGTCTTCGGAAAACGTTCGGACCGTGCCGCGCAATATCGCATCGTTGGGGATCACGTTGTCGGCCGAGCCGGAGTGTATCTGGGTAATGCTCAGCACGGCGGGTTCCAGCGGATTGCGATTGCGCGTGACGATGGTCTGCAGGCTTTGCGCAAGCTGTACGGCAGCCATGACCGGGTCCACGCCAAGATGAGGCATGCCGCCATGGGCGCCCTTGCCTTCGATGCCGATTTCGAAGGTATTGCTGGAGGCCATGATCGGGCCGGCCACCAGGCCGAAACTGCCGACCGGCATGCCGGGCCAATTGTGCATGCCGAAGACCGCATCCATGGGGAAGCGTGTGAAAAGCCCGTCGTCGATCATGGCCTTGGCGCCGCCGAAGCCTTCCTCGGCGGGCTGGAAGATGACATGCACCGTGCCGTCGAAATCGCGGTGCTCTGCCAGGTAGCGGGCCGCCGCCAGCAGCATGGCGGTGTGTCCATCGTGGCCGCAGGCGTGCATCTTGCCCGGATGGCGGCTGGCATGCTCGAAGGTGTTGAGTTCCTGCATGGGAAGCGCGTCCATATCGGCGCGCAGGCCTATGGCCTTGCCATTCTGCGTTTTGCCGTGAATGGTCCCGACGACGCCCGTGACGCCGAGCCCTTTGTGGACGGGTATGCCCCAGGATTCGAGTTTCTGCGCGACAACGTCTGCGGTCCGGACTTCCTCGTACGCGAGTTCGGGGTGGGCGTGGAGGTCGCGGCGGATGGCCGTGATTTCCGACTTCCATTCCAGGATAGGCTCGGTAAGCTTCATGGTTACGGTTCCTGTTTTGATTTAATGCCGTGAGAATACCCGTGTAGGAGCGTATCACCGATTATCGTGCAATTGAAGCCGGGCATGCCCGCGGTGGCAGGCACGCGCGGCGGGGTCATCGGCTCGGTGCGGCGTAATCCAGATGCGGCTGTATCATGGCATCGAGCGCGGGCGCGGTGTGCGGATTGCCTGCGTAGACATAGCCTTTGATCGGCCAGGGGTCGCGGTGGTACATGTCTTCGCAGATGCCCCCCGCTTCGCGGACGATGACGGTGCCGGCGGCGACGTCCCAGGGCGCCAGGCCCATTTCCCAATAGCCATCGTATCGCCCGCAGGCCACCCAGGCCAGGTCCAGCGCCGCGGCGCCCAGGCGCCGTACGCCGCGCGTCAGTTGAATGGAGGCGTCCAGGGTGGGCATGTATTGGTCGGTGAAGGAAAAATCGCGGAACGGCAGGCCCGTGCCCAATACGGCCTCGGACAATTGCGTGGTCTGCGAGCAGTTGATGCGGCGCTCGTTCAGCCAGGCCCCCACGCCGTACATGGCGCTGTAGAGTTCTTCGCGATTGGGGTCGTAGACCACCCCGATGACGGGCGTGTCGCGTTCGAGGGGCTCGCCGGCGTCGACCACTGCTCCTGCATGGGCGATAAGGGCTATGGACACCGCATAATGAGGGATGCCGTGCAGGAAGTTGGTGGTTCCGTCCAGCGGGTCGATGTACCAGGTAGCCACGCTGGAGGTCGTGCCGCCGCTTTCTTCCGCCACGATGCCCAGTTCTGGAGTGCGTTCGCGCAAGATCTGTATGACGGCTTCCTCGGCTTCGCGGTCCGCCTGCGAGACCAGGTCGTTGCGCATTTTCTTGTCGATGACGAGTTCGGCTCGATTGTGCGAGTAGGCTTGTAAAATGGCGGCTGCGGCATGTGCGGCAGTAACGGCGGCATCCAGGCAGTCGCTGAGTGGCAGACGGGTTGATTGCATACGGTAAGGGCCCTGTTCGACAAGAGCGAAACACGCTCGTTCATTCCACAGCCATTGTACGTGAAGGTTTTTTTATTGTTCTATAGCGGCAAGCATGTCGAGCAAGTACGAGCCCCTGATTCCCGCCTCGATGGCATTCAACGAACGCGGCATCCCGATGAGTCCCCGCTATGGGGACGTCTACCACCCCGCATGGGGCGCCCTGGCTCAGGCGGGGCGGGTGTTTCTGCCGGGCAACGGGCTTCCTGAGCGCTGGCGCGGCAAAGACGCATTCACGGTATGCGAAACCGGCTTTGGGCTGGGGCACAATTTTCTGGCATTGTGGCGAGCCTGGCGCGACGATCCGCTCAGGTCCGCTCGGTTGCACATGGTGTCGTTCGAAGCCCATCCTTTTTCCGCCGCCGATCTATCCGAGCTTCTCCTGCCCCGGCTGGAAGAGCCCGAAAGGCGGCTTGCCCAGCAGATGGTACAGGCGTGGCCGGTCTTGCTGCCGGGCCTGCATCGCCTCGAATTCGAGGGCGGCAGCTTGACTCTGACCCTGGTCTTCGGCTCGGTCGAGCGTTTGGCCAGGCAGGTGTCGGCAAGGGTGGATGCCTTCTTCCTTGATGGCTTCGCCCCGCGTGTGAACCCGCAGATGTGGTCCAGGCAGTTGTTCGGGCAATTGGTCCGCATGGCCAATCCGCATGCCACGGCGGCCACCTGGTGCTGTGCAGGCGAGATGCGGCGTTCGCTGGCGGCTGCGGGATTCCTCGTCAGCAAGGTCAAAGGCTACGGCGGGAAGCGCGAAATGACGGTGGCGACGCTGCGGCCGGGGCTGGGGCGCGGTGACGCGCCGCCCAGCAGGGGCGGACCTTCCTCCGTCGTCGTGGTTGGCGGCGGCCTGGCCGGCGCCGGCGTGGCGCATGCGCTTGCGCTGCGCGGCATTCCGTCGACGGTGATCGACCCGGCATTCTCTCTTGGGCCCGGCGGCAGCCACAAGGGCCACCTGGCAGCGGCGCTCACGCCCGCGCTCAGCCGCGACGATGATCCGCGGTCGCGCATCGCCAGAGGCGGCGCACTGCGGGCGCTGGCGCGCTGGCAAGTGTTCGACGAAGGCGCGCGCCCTCGGCGCTGCGGTACGCTGGAGGTCGTAAGGGACGCTCATCAGGCCGCGCACTGGCGGCATGCTCTCGACGTGCTGCGGCTTCCCGAAGAATGGGTTTGCTGGCTCGATCCCGGGCAGGCCAGGGAACGTACGGGGGTGGACCTGGGCGCCGGCGGCCTGTGGTTTTCGGCTGGGCAAGTGGTCCGGATGGAGCCGTTGCTCGAAGCAATGCTTGCTTCTCCGCAAATAGCGCTTCTGGCCCACAGCGTCCATGCCCTAAGCCGAGGGGCGTCCGGCCTGTGGCAGGCGCACGGGCCGGATGGACGGCTGCTGGCAAGTGCCGAGCATGCCGTCCTGGCGACCGCTCACCGCACACCGGCTCTTTTGCCGGCGATGGAAGGGACGAGGCCCCTGCCGAAAGTGCATGCCATGTACAAAATGGGGGGCCAGGTCAGTTATCTTGACGGGCCTGGCGCCGTGGACACCCGGGCGATCCTGGCGGGTAACGGATATTGCCTGCCGCGTGTGCACGGGCGCACCGTGGTCGGGAGCACCTACGAGCTGGATACGGAGTCTTGCCGGGTCACGGCGGCCGGGCATAATGAAAACCTTGAAAAGCTCGATGCGCTGCTCGGGCGCCAGAGGCCGAGCATGCTGGACGGCGCTGCGATCGAGGGATGGGCGGGCTGGAGGGCCGCCGTCACCGACCGGCTGCCGATGATCGGGTCGGTCCCGGGCGCGGAAGGTTTGTGGCTGGCCTGCGCGTATGGGTCGCGCGGCTTGACCTGGTCTGCCTTGGCGGGCGACCTGATCGCCGCTGAAATGTTTGGCGAGCCGATTCCGCTGGAGCGGGAATTGCTGCAAAAAATAGCGGCGCGCTAAGCCTTTCAGCCATTGCGAAAGGCTTATAAAGCTGTACCATTTTATTTTATGGTTTAAATCGGTCAGAATAATGGCTTTTGATGCTTTTTTGGGCGTAAGCCCCGAGGATTGCGCTGTGCCGCCCAAGTCCGACCTTGATCACGTGACGCAAATTGACACCCTTGAATTCCTGGCCTCGAAATCGACGCATGCCGATTTTTCGGTGGAAGGCGGCGACCTGCAATTGCAGGTCGAGGCCACTGCGCCGGGTGTATACCGCTTGCGTTGCGGGCCGCAAAGCGTCCTGCACCCCGACAAGCCCAGCCCCCGCAAGCGCGCCCATGCCGAGATGCTGATCGCCCGGCAAGAATCCATCGGCGAGATCGTGGTGTCGTCCATTGCAGAATCGCCCCAGCAAGGCTGGCGGCTGGAGCAAGGCGATATCGTCCTCGAGATTCAACCCAGCCCTTTTCAGTTTTCGGTATACCGGGGCGACGATTGCCTGGTAAGCAGCCGAGCGGGTGAAGCCCTGTCGCTTGGTGGAAGCGACGACGACCCCCAATGGCACCTATGCCTGGACCTCGACGGCGACGACGCCTTGCATGGCGGCGGCGAAACCGGCGGCGAACTCGATCGGCGGGGTGCATGCCTGGTGTCCGACGACATAGGCGCCCGGTCGCTGCCCCTGATATGGAGCACCAAGGGCTGGGGCGTGTACTTCAATACGCTGGGACGGGTCGAGCATGATTTCGACAGCGGCCAGGACGATAGTTATCGCGTGACCGTTCACGATGCGCTGCTGGATGCCTATCTCTTTGCGGGCGAACCGTCCGAAATCCTCAATCAGTACACCGCGCTGACCGGCCGGGCCGGACAGCCCGGTCTGTGGCCGATGGGCGTATGGCTGGACCAGGCCGAAGGCCAGTCGCTGGCCGATACGCTGGGTATCATCCGCGAGTTCCGAAGCCAGGAATGGGGGCTGGACGTCGTGCGCCTTGCACCGCCCGCCGCTTGCGGATTCCAGGCCGACAAGCCGGCATTCGAATGGGACGCGGCCCGCGTGCCCGATTCGCGAGCCATGTTCGCCGGCTTCCAAGAGCTGAACATGCAGGTGGCGGCACCATTCTTTCCAGGCGTATTGAGCGATACCGGGCTTTTCGCCGAATGGGAAGACCGCGGCTGGCTGCTCATCAACGACGACGGCGAAGCGCATGTCTTTCCTGGTACCGAGGTCACCGGCGGCAAGTCCTTCGGGCTGCTCGACCTGACCAACAAGGATGTCTTCAAGTTATGGTCGGAGCGCCACCGCCAGCTCGTGGATGAAGGCCTGACCGCGCCCGCCTGCGACGCGCGGTTCGACATCCCGGACGGCATCACGGCTCGGGGCGGCGAAACCGGCGCGGTGTTGCGCACCGTCTATCCCCTGTTGGCCCGGCAGGCGCTGTTCGATGCCGTTGCGGGGCACAAGACACCGCAGGAAGGCGTGATCTGCAGCACGGACTTGTTCCCGTCGGCACAGCGCTTCGCCTGGCAGGACGGCTTCTGTATCGGCAACGATTGGGCTGCCATGGAGCATTCCTTGCGCACCGCGCTTTCGCTGGGCGATAGCGGCATCCCCATGCAGACGCATGCGCTGGGATCGGCAAAGCATTCTCTGGAAGGCATGACGCCGGAACTGTATGTGCGCTGGCTCGCCATGAACGTATTTTCCGGAAACTTCCGATTCCAGGGCTTGCTGCAGCTGCTTCCGTCGGGCTTCGACGATCACACCCGCGAGCTCGTCCGGCACTGGCTCCAGTGGCGTTATCGGCTCATTCCCTACGTTTTGGGCATCATCGAAGACGCCGTCCGCACCGGGCTGCCGGTGCAGCGGTCCATGGCGCTTTGCTTTCCCGGCGATACCCTGGCTCAGGCCTGGGATACCCAATACATGCTGGGTCCGGCACTGCTGGTGGCTCCCGTGCTCAAGCCGGGCAAGGAAGCGCAGGTATATCTGCCGCAAGGCGACGCATGGTGGGATCTCAATACCGGCTGGCGTTACGAAGGCGGCGCCACCTTGACTGTCCAAGCGGAGCTCGATACCCTGCCGATCTTCGGGCGCGAAGGCCATATGCTCTGCCTTGGGCCCACGGTCCAGCATTCGGGCGAGTTCAATTCGGCGCGCATCCTGGACGAAGTCTGGATGTTCGGCATGCCTGAGCATAGTCCCGTCGTCATGCGCAACAAGATACGCGTCATGCAGATGCAGGGGTCCAGCTATATCAAAGGCCTGGAGGGGCTGCGCATACTTCCGTCCGAAGGGCTGGAGGTCAAGCGGCGTGGGGCCGAGGTGCGTATTTCAAGAGCCCGATAGGGCGGGGGTCAGACCCCGTACGGGGTCTGACCCCGATGGCACTACTTTAAGAAGTGGCGGAACCTGTATCTGCTCGATCCGGCACGACTTGCGTCATTTGTTTTTAGTATCTAGCGCGGCCCGCCAGCGGCTTATGGGGCAGTCGTGCTCCCGTGCACCGGTCCTGCTGGCGCAGGACTTCCCGGCCAAGGCCAGGCTGTCGGGGCGGACGCAAAACTCGCCCACTCGGGCCAGTGGCCCGAAAGCATGGGCTCAAACAGTTGCGTCCTTGCTCCCCCGCCATCCTGGCCTTGGCCGGCGGTGCCCGAAAGTCGCCCTCCTCACCCCATAAACCGCTGTCAGGCCTCACAGCTGCTTGGGCTGTGGCGATGTCATGGGGTCAGACCCCATGCGGGGTCTGACCCCTCAGCCCTGGGCCGTCCAATCAGAGCAGGCGCAGGGCAGCTTGGCATATAGGGGTTGAGGGCGGTTTTCGGAGGCGCCGGGCCAGAACCGGGAAGTGATGGCCGACGGCCAGCACCGCCTACGGCTAGCCCGATGCCCCTATACGCCAAGCTGACCGTGTTCAGTGACCAAAAAGCAGCTCAGAATGCTAAGGTAATGCCATTCAGGTCTGCCCCCTTTGTCCGCTTATCTCTACGACGAGCCCTGGCTTGAAGTCCGGGTTTTCGGCCTTGTCGCCCATGACATAGCCGCGCGGATTGCAGAGGACGCGCGTGCCCGCGACCGTGTAGTCGAAATTATTATGAGTGTGCCCATGTATCCATAGGGCTACGCGGTCCGCGCCCATCAGGTTTTCGTTATTGGAGACGAAACAGGTGTTGATGGCGGAATCGGCGAAGCGCGGGTGAATGCTGCGCGGCGAGGGCGCATGATGCGTGATCACCACCGTGGGGCCGTCATGGTGTTCGCTGAGCTTGCCTTCGAGCCAGGTCCGGTTGTCGGCGAACAGGCTTTCGACCTCTTGCGGCGTCAGTAGTCCTTGAGGGCTTGCCGGCGATTTGATCCTCGAGTAGTCGTAGGTCAGCCGCAGTGCCTGGGCGATCGCCATTTCGCGAGCCGGGCCATTGCCTTCCAGGTTGAAATCGCTCCAGAGGGTGCTGCCCAGAAAGCGGATGCCATGCAGGCAGGCTTGCTGGTTATGAAGCAGCCGGATATGCGTGCCTTCGGTAAGCCGTAACAGTTCTTCAATGGTGCCGTCTATGCTGCCGCCATAGAATTCATGGTTGCCCGGCACATACAGCACCGGCTTGTCGAATCCCATCGCCCACTCGATCGCCCGTTCCGGGCGCGCAATATCGCCCGCGAGAATGACGATGTCCGCCTTGGTGTGCGGCAGAGGCATGCCGGCTTTGCCAAGGTGCAGGTCCGACAGTATGTTGAGGCGTATGGTCTGTGGCATGGCAATATGGTTCGTCATTGATTTGACAGGCTTATAGGAAAACGTCATAATCTCGTTCTTCGCGTCGGGTCGTTAGCTCAGTCGGTAGAGCACCGGACTTTTAATCCGTTGGTCGCGCGTTCGAGCCGCGCACGACCCACCAACGAATTCTAGCAAGATCAAGCAATCAGCCGCTTCCTTTAGGGGGGCGGCTTTTTGTTGTGTGTCGTGTTTTCAACTGTACGCCCAAACGCATGCCCGAGCGCATGCCCTGCGTGTGGAACCTAAGCATTTGAACAGGGATTGAAGCCTTGAGTGACCCAAATACGACTCACCGGATTGCCGATCTTGAGACCCTTCAGGCGGTTTATGGCCATCCTTCGATAGCTTCCATCAAGAAAGAGGTCGATTACATTCATCCTCACTACAGGAAGCTGGTCGAGGCATCGCCCTTTGCAGTCCTGGCCACCCATGGGCCTGACGGGCCTGACGCGTCGCCCAGGGGTGATCCGGCGGGATTCATCCGTGTTTGCGACGAGAAAACCATATTGCTTCCGGACCGCCGCGGAAATAACAGGCTAGACAGCCTGCGCAACATCATTCATGACCCGAGGGTAGCCCTTCTGTTCCTGATACCGGGCGTAGGCGAAACGCTGCGCATAAACGGCGTAGCGGAAATCTCTACCGACCCGGTTTTGCTGGAGCAATTTTCCTTGAAAGGCAAGCTGCCTTCGTCCGTGCTGATCATCAAGGTGAAGAAGGTGTTTTTCCAATGTTCGCGGGCCGTTCTCCGGTCCCGGCTTTGGGACTCAACGCTACATGTAGAGCGCAGCTCGTTGCCAAGCGTCGGGGCCATGCTGGAGACACTTAGCAATGCGGAAATCGACGGGGCAAAGTACGACTCTGATCTGCCTGAGCGCATACAGAAGACCATGTATTGAGTACGCGCAGCGAGGGGTCAGACCCCGTACGGGGTCTGACCCCTTCCTCCTGTTGCAATAGAATATCCCACTCAACCAAACCGCATCATCAAGGAGCAGTGCTGACATGGCGTCTATGGATTTGATCATCCGCCGCGCAAATCTGCCGGACGGAAGCCGAGGTGTGGACATCGGTATTTCGCAGGGGCGCATTGTCGCGGTCCAGCCGGGCCTGGGCATGGGCGCCGCGCAGGAAATCGACGCTGCGGGCTGCCTGGCCAGCCCGCCTTTCGTCGACGCGCATTTTCATATGGATTCGACGCTGACCTACGGCATGCCGCGCGTCAACGAGTCGGGGACCCTGCTCGAGGGTATTGCGCTATGGAGCGAACTCAAACCCACGCTTGCGCAAGATGCCATCATCGACCGTGCGCTCGCATACTGCGACTGGGCGGTGGCCCAAGGCCTGTTGGCCATACGTTCGCACGTGGATACATCTGATCCGCGCCTGCTGGCAGTCGAGGCCCTCCTGGAAGTGAAGCGCCGCGTGGCCCCATACCTGGACCTGCAACTGGTCGCTTTTCCCCAGGACGGCTTGCTTCGCCACCAAGGCGCATTCGACAACATCAAGCGCGCCATTGCAATGGGCGTTGACGTGGTCGGCGGCATTCCGCATTTCGAGCGCACGATGGCGGATGGTGCAGAGTCGGTGCGGCTGCTATGCGAATTCGCCGCCGAGAAAGGCTTGCGGGTCGACATGCACTGCGACGAATCCGATGATCCCTTGTCGCGCCATGTCGAGACGCTCGCCGCCCAAACCCATCGCCTCGGCATGGCCGGGCGGGTCAATGGCTCGCACCTGACGTCCATGCATTCCATGGACAACTACTACGTCAGCAAATTGATTCCGCTGATGCGGGAATCCGGCATGACGGTCGTGGCGAATCCGCTGATCAACATCACGCTGCAAGGGCGATCCGATACCTATCCCAAGCGTCGCGGGATGACGCGCGTACCCGAACTCCTTGCGGCGGGCATCGATGTCGCGTTCGGACATGATTGCGTCATGGACCCGTGGTATGGCCTGGGCTCTGCGGACATGCTCGATGTGGCGCATATGGGTTTGCATGTGGCGCAAATGACCGGTCGCGCGGCCATGCAGCAGTGCTTTGACGCGGTGACGGCCATTCCCGCCCGTATCCTGGGCCTGGATGGGTATGGGCTCGCGCCGGGTTGCAGGGCCGATCTGGTGGTGCTGGATGCGGCAAGTCCGATCGATGCCTTGCGCCTGCGTCCTGCGCGCCTGGCGGTCGTGCGTGAAGGCCGTGTGGTCAGCCGGATGCCGGCCCGCAGGGCGAGCCTTGCCCTGAGCGGCCGGCCGGACATCGTGGCCTTTCACTGAGCGGCAAGTCTTTTGGCGGATCGGGCGAGCGCACGCCGTCCTCATAATTTTCCGTACGTTTTATATAGCTTAAAACAATATTGAATCGAAAAAAATAATATTGTGGTTATGTTAAATTAACCCTCCACCCTGCCCATATCATGCCTAAACTAAATAAGTCTCCACTTTGATTCACCTGAAGAACATCCGTAAAACCTACGAGTCTCCGGGGCGCGTTTCGCATGCGCTCGACGGTGTGGACCTGCATATCCATCAGGGAGAGGTCTTCGGCATCATCGGGCGTTCGGGGGCGGGCAAGAGCACGCTCATACGCATGCTCAATCTGCTTGAGCGCCCCTCCCAGGGCGAGGTCTGGATCAAGGGGCAGGACATCACGCAGTTTTCGGATGCCCGCCTGAGGCAGTACCGCCAAAGCGTGGGGATGGTCTTCCAGCACTTCAATCTGCTGCGCTCGCGCACCGTCATTGACAATGTATGCTTTCCGCTGCGGCTGGCCGGCATGGCGCGTCGCGAGCAACTGGAGCGCGCGCGTGAGGTGCTGGCACTGGTCGGCCTGAGCGACCACGCCGGAAAGTATCCGCGCCAATTGTCCGGCGGGCAGCAGCAAAGGGTCGGCATCGCCCGCGCGCTCGCCAGTCGGCCGGAGCTCTTGCTGTGCGACGAAGCCACCTCCGCCCTGGATCCCGAAACGACGCAGTCCATATTGCGGCTGCTGCTCGACATCAATAAGCGCCTGGGGCTCACTATCGTGCTGATCACCCATGGCATGGACGTCATACGGGCCGTGTGCGATCGGGTGGCGGTCATCGATGCCGGCCGCATTGTCGAGAACGGGGATGTTCTTGACGTATTCCTGCACCCGCGGCACGCCGTCACTCAGTCCTTGCTCAGCGAAAGCGGCATGGACGCCGAAGGCTGGCGCGAGCTGGCCCAAAGCGTACAGGGCCGCCTGCTGAGGCTGAGCTTCCGGGGCGATGCGACCGTGCAGCCTGTGCTGAGCCGCGCAAGCCGCGAACTGAATCTGGATCTGAGCATATTGCAAGGCTCGGTCAGTCGCATAAAGGACACGCCGTATGGGCAGTTGGTGGTCTCGGCTCAAGGCGCCGAGACGGGCCTCGATCAACTGGCCGGCCTGTTTGCCGCCGAAGGCGTGGAGTGCGAGGTATTGAGGCCATGATGCTTGCCAATATCGATTGGGCACTGATCGGTGAAGCCACCATCGACACCTTGCTCATGACGGGCTTTTCCCTGCTGTTCACCATTCTCATCGGCCTGCCGCTGGGAATCTTGCTTTTTCTTACCAGCAAGCACCAGATGCTCGACAATGGGCCTGTCTATCACGTGCTTTCTTTCATCGTCAACGTGCTGCGGTCGGTGCCTTTCCTGATACTGCTCATCGTGATGATCCCGCTTACGCGGGTCCTCGCCGGCACGTCGCTGGGCGTGCAGGGGGCCGTGCCTCCGCTGGTGGTCAGTGCGGCGCCATTCTTCGCCCGTCTGGTCGAGAACGTATTGCGCGAGCTGGACCCCGGCGTATCAGAGGCCTGCCGCGCCATGGGCGCGAACTCGCGCCAGACGGTGCTCCTGGCCTTGATTCCGGAGGCCACGACGGGAATCGTCGCGGCGATCATCGTCACCGCCATCGCGCTGGTCGGCTATTCGGCCATGTCCGGCGTCATCGGCGGGGGCGGTTTGGGCGATCTCGCCTTGCGCTTCGGCTATCAGCGTTACCAGACCGACGTCATGGTTGTGACGGTGGTCATCCTTGTAGTAATGGTTCAGGTGTTGCAGGTTTTTGGCGACCGGCTCGTCGCCAGACTGAACCGGAAATAACGTCATCTAGGAGTTTTTTATGTTCTTGAAGAAATTTGCGCCTGTACTGGCGCTCACGGCGGCCGCGCTGTTTACCGTTGGCGCCGCCCAGGCAGCCAAGCTGAGCGTGGCGGCAACGCCGGTTCCGCATGCGGAGCTGCTCGAGCTGGTCAAGCCGGTCCTGGCCAAGAAGGGCGTGGAGCTCGACATCAAGGTATTCACCGATTATGTGCAGCCGAACCAGCAGGTATCGGATGGCCAGATCGACGTCAATTTCTTCCAGCACAAGCCTTATCTGGATTCGTTCAACAAAGAACACAAGACGCAACTGGTAAGCGTCGGGCTGGTGCACGTCGAGCCTTTCGGCGCGTATTCCTCCAAGATCAAGGACATCAAGGACCTGAAGGAAGGCGCGCAAGTGGCATTGCCCAACGATCCATCCAACGGCGCGCGCGCCTTGCTCCTGCTGCAGGCCCAAGGCCTGATCAAGCTGAAGGATCCGTCCAACATTCTGGCGACGGCCCGAGATGTGGTCGACAATCCCAAGAAGCTGAAGTTCCGCGAGCTGGAAGCGGCCACGCTGCCGCGCGTTCTGCCCGATGTGGACATTGCTCTCATCAATACCAACTATGCGCTCGAAGCGGGATTGAATCCGGTCAAGGATGCCTTGTTCATTGAAGGTGCGGATTCCCCTTATGCGAACATCGTGGTCACGACCGAGGCGAAGAAGGACGACCCCGCCATCAAGCAACTGGTCGAGGCGCTGAACAGCCCGGAAACCCGCGCCTTCATCAACGAAAAATACAAGGGAGCCATCGTGCCCGCATTCTGACGCGCCGGGCGCGGCCAGGGCCTGCGCCCGGACTCGACCTCGGACGGACATGGTTGTCTTTGGGCGGCCTGTCAACAAAGAAGCGGCTTCAAGCCGCTTCTTTGTTGATGCCTATCGGGCTACACGCAGGGTGCGCGTGGCGACCTGCTTGTTCGAGCCTTCGCGTGTGATCTTGATGGTGACCTGGCGTGGCGAGAAGCCGTCGGGAAGCGGGGCGTGGCCCTGCGTATAGGTGTAGCGTTCCAGCTCGATGCCGAAGGGCGGCAGATCGATGTTGGCATTCTTGCCGTTGGTATAGCGCCCCGCCACGACGAGCGCGACTTCGCCGCTGAACAGTTCAGTCTTGCCTTCGTCCTGCATGACCAGAATTTCATATTCGAGCTGGCCATTGCCGTCGCGGAAAGAAGCAGCGCGAATGCCAGGCGACGTGCCGCGCGGGTCGGCCGGCATGGCGTCGATGAACAACTGCAGGTCTTTCTTGGCCTTGTCCACGAAGGCACGTGCCTCCTGGACTTCGCTGGACTGGGATTCGAGCTTGCTGCGCGCATCGGTGAGTTCCCGGGCCTGCTGATTGACTTGAGTCTGCAGCCGTTGCTTGTCCATCTTCACACTGTTCAGTTCGTAGTGCAATTGTTCCGACTGTTCGACGGTGAGGCGCGTGGGGCCATAGCTTTTTTGCAGAAAAAGCAGCCCCCCTGAACCGAGCACCACGCCCGTCAGCATCAGCATCAGCCACCGGGGAACGCGCCGCGAACGGCGCGTCGTACCATAGGCTGTGGGCTTGAAGACGTTGCGTTTAGAGGAACCGAACATGGATAAATATTCCTGTATTGCTCGCAAGAGGCTGCTTCCCATCGAGCCGCTTGCCGAAAAACTTTAAAGCATAGACTGGATCGCCGGCGCACCGGGCCGTTTGGCGATTCTGGTTTCTTATAGGCAATTTTTGAAACATCGCCCGCATGAAAGACGGACCCTAGTGTAACGTGTCCATTTGCATGACACTAGGGCGAAAGTCTGTTGGACCCATGGCCGCGATTTAGTTCCGCCAAGCGTTCGGGAGTACCCACGTCGACCCAGTTGCCCTCATGCCGGCGGCCCCTGATTTTTCCGTCCTGCATGGCTAGGCGCAGCAGGGGCGCCAATGCGGCGGGCTTGCCTTTCGGCACGGAATCGAACAGTGCGGGGTGATACACGCCTATGCCTGAAAAGGTCAACGTCGGCCGGCCGGCCTGTCTGTCTGCGTCGCGCAGGATGCCGGACGGCAAGAGTTCGAAATCCCCTGCCGGGTGGTGTGGGGGATTGTCGACCAGGATCAGGCAGGCAAGGGCGGACTGCGCGTGCAGGCTGGCGACAAGGGAGGGCGCCCGGCTGGGACTCCAGTCGCACCAGATATCGCCGTTGATCACGATGAAGGCTTCGTTTTGAAAGAATTCCATCGCCTGGGCGATCCCCCCTGCGGTTTCCAGCGCCGAGGCTTCGGGCGAATACGATATGCGCGCGCCGAACTGGCGGCCGTCTCCCAGGCGCTGTTCGATCTGCTGCCCAAGCCAGGCATGATTGATGATGATGTCGGGGATGCCGGCGGCGACCAGTCTTTCGATGTGCCAGGCGATGAGCGGCTTCCCGCTGACTTCAAGCAAGGGTTTTGGGGTATGGTCGGTGAGCGGGCGCATGCGCAGGCCGCGTCCGGCGGCCAGTATCATGGCTCGCATCAGAATGTGTATCCCGTTACGACTTGCCGGTTTTCGATCTTGTCCAGGATGCGCAGCAGCGGGCGTAGCGGCCCGTATCGTTCGGCGACCTGTCTGGCATAGGCCGATACGCGGGGGATGTGGTCCAGATAACCATGTTTTCCATCACGGTGCGACAGGCGAGCGAAGACGCCCAGGATGCGAAGGTTGCGCTGCAGGCTCATCCATTCGTATTGACGATGGAAGTCGGCGAAGTCGCTTGCGATGGGCAGGCCCGCTGCTTTGGCCGCTTCCCAGTAGCGGATCGCCCAGTCCAGCTGCTGCGGCTCTTCCCAGGTCGTGCGCGCATCCATCACCAGCGAGGCAATGTCGTAGCTGATGGGACCGGCAAGGGCGTCCTGATAGTCGATGATGCCGGGCTCCTGGTCGGACGGGCCCAGCATGAGGTTGGGCGAGTGGAAGTCGCGGTGAACGAGGACGACGGGCTGCTTGGCATTGTCTTCGACCAGCGCGGTGAAGACGACCTGCAAGGCGGCAAGTTCGGCCTTGTCGAGGCCGGCTTGGCAATGGGTGGTTGCATACCATTCGGGAAAAACGGTCAGTTCCTGCATGAGGCGGCCGGCATCATAGGCAGGCAGGCTTGCGGCGGGAATCGCCTGCATGTGCACCAGCGCCTTGAGCGCGCCTCGGTATAGCGCCTGCAGACGCTGGTCGTCCATCCCCGCCTGAATGGCCTGGTAAAACGTTTGTTCTCCCAGGTCGGAAAGCAGAAGAAAGCCCGATTCAAGATTTTCGGCCAGTATCCTGGGGACATTCAGGCCCGCGTCCTCCAGCAGTTTGCCGACCTTCATGAAGGGGCGGCAGTCTTCATGCCGGGGCGGGGCGTCCATGGCGATGACCGTGCCCGCGCCGCCTTCAAGGCGATAATACCGGCGGAAGCTGGCGTCGCTGGAGGCCGGACGCAATGTTTGCAGATTCAGGCCATGTGCGGGGGCGAGGCTTTGCAGCCAGGCCTTCAATTCAACGAGTCGGACATCTGCGCTGGAATTCAAATCAGGTTTCATGGTAGAAAATCAGGGGCGGAAAAGTAAGGCGCGCTTTAACCACGTGTGCGCCGGCTTCTCTATAATACCGGGTTGCCAATCGTAGCGGTTTGGCTGCTGTGCCAAAATATGGTCTGTTTTCAGGAGACACAATTCTCGTGCGTTTGGTTTGGTGGGCAATTCTTTTAGCCGTCGGGGCCGTCCCCGCGGTACAGGCGCAGCAGTCGCAGACTGCCGCGGGCGGAGCGTTGAAAGCGCTGCAGATCGCCCCCAAGCTGCAGGTGCACAAGAATATCGATGAAAACGATATGTCCACCTTTCTGGTGGCGGACCAGATCGAAAACGATCAAGATGGCCGGGTGGTCCTGACGGGCAAGGCGGAAGTCCGGCGCATAGACTCGATCGTCAAGGGCGATAGAATCGATTACCAGCGATCCACCGGCGAAGTCCGGGTCCGCGGCAATGGCCTCATATTGCGGGATGCTAGCCTGATCACCGGACCGGCTCTCGACTACAACATCGATAAGGAAACCGGGGAGATCACCGAACCGGATTTCTGGCTCGGGGCCACGGGCGGGGCAGGCAGTGCCGCCAGGGCCGAGATGTTCAGCCGCGACCACATGCGGCTTACCGACGTCAATTATTCAGGCTGCCCCTGCCCCGATCCCGCCTGGTACATCAAGTCGCCCAAGGTCGACCTGCATTTCGAGGAAAACGAGGGCATTGCCCGCCACGGCGTCCTGTATTTCAAGGACTTCCCCATCCTTTATTCGCCTTACCTCAGCTTTCCGGTCCGCAAGGAGCGCAAGTCGGGCTTCCTGCTGCCCACCTACGGGACATCCAGCAGCGGCGGATTCGAGGTTTCCGTTCCGTATTATTTCAATCTCGCGCCCAATTACGACCTCACGCTGAT
Source organism: Alcaligenaceae bacterium (assembly GCA_013416435.1). Classification (GTDB taxonomy): domain Bacteria; phylum Pseudomonadota; class Gammaproteobacteria; order Burkholderiales; family Burkholderiaceae_B; genus Parapusillimonas. The sequence goes on from JACCEN010000005.1 coordinate 47,447, forward strand.
CCCGCGCTACCTCAGCAAGCGCGGCCTGCAGATGGGCGCGGAATTCCGCTATCTTGGCCGGAATTACGGCGGCCAGTTTTACGGCACCTACCTGCCCAATGACCGGGCGGCGGATCGCAAGCGCTGGTACTACGCGCTGCAGCATGTGCACAGCCTGGGGGAAGGGCTCAGCGCCAGCCTGGATGTGCGCCGCGTTTCCGACGACGATTACTTTCGCGACTTTTCTTCTTTCGGCCTGAGCGAATCCAGCTATACCTATCTGCCCAGCAGTGCGGGCCTGAACTGGAGCGGACAAAAGTATTTCCACGCTTCCCTGTATGCGCATACGTATCAAACGCTGCAGGATAAAAGCGGGGCTTACCTCCTTCCTCAATACGACAGGCTGCCCGAACTATATGTCCAGGGCGCCAGGTATAACTGGGGGGGCTTCGATGTGCGTTCGGACAACTACGCGACCCGCTTCGTGATGCCGAAGTTCAAGTACGGCACCCACCCGTATCCGGCTCAATCCGCGGGGCTGCAACCCTACCAGTCGTACGACGGCACCCGTTTCAGTTCATACACCTCGGTGTCCTACCCCATCGTGCGGGCCGGCTGGTACCTGACTCCGAAGGCGGGCCTGCACCTTAGCCAATACTCGACCGACTGGCATGGGTTCGCGGCACCGTTCACGCCGGCATCCGTGCCCGGGCCGCGCACGCAATCGCGCATACTGCCCATCGTCTCGGTGGATTCGGGCATGACCTTCGAGCGCGAGGCATCTCTGTTCGGGAACGCCGCCATCCAGACGCTTGAGCCCCGTCTCTACTATCTGCGGGTGCCGTATCGCGACCAGTCCGAAATCCCGGTCTTCGATACCTATTATGCGGATTTCAACTTCGCGCAGGCCTTCGACGAGAACATCTTCAGCGGTGGCTGGGATCGCATCGCCGATGCCGATCAGCTGACCATCGGCCTGACCACCCGCTGGCTGGATGAGGAGTCCGGCTTCGAGCGCTTATCGCTTTCGGCCGCACAGCGCATCTACTTCCGCGATCAACTGGTTACTCTGTATCCCGGTGATCAGACCCGCACGAAGACCAAGTCCGATTATCTCTTCGCCGCCAGCGCGGCGCTTACCGACAAGTTCTTCGTTCGGTTCGATGCCCAGTACAATCCTGAATCCCGCGACCGCAACCGCATGACGGCCGGGGTGCGCTGGGAGCCCAAGCGGCTTGCGTCGCTGTCCGCTTCCTATCGGTACAAACGGGATCCGCGGCAAGTCATCGATCCGCAGGTTCAGATACAGCCCGGCTACGTGGACGCCACCAAAGAGCAAGTCTCGCTGGCGGGTCAATGGCCGCTGGCGAACAAGCTGTATGCGGTCGGCCGATTCGACTATTCCCTTGCGGAGAAGCGGTCGACGCAATCGATTTTCGGCCTGGAATACAAGGGCGATTGCTGCTGGACGGCACGTGTCGTGATGCAGCGTTACGCGGTGTCCAGGGAAGATGTGAATACCGCCATGTTCTTCCAGCTCGAGCTGTCCGGCCTGGGTTCCATCGGCACCGACCCCATGCGTCTGCTGCGCGAACGTGTGGCCGGCTATCAATCCGTCACTACACCAATAGCTGAGAAAACCACTTTCGAGAGGTATGAATAATGCGTAGTCCGCATGCCAAGCGCTGGCTGGCTCCCATCTTGCTGGCCACGATGGGCGCTTTTTGTTCGAGCGCCGTTCTGGCGGCCACGCCGGCGGCCAAGCCTGATGCCTCCAGCCAGGCATCGTCGCAACGCTTCGTCGACGGCATTGCCGCCGTCGTCAACAAGCAGGTCATCACCTTGCATCAAGTGCGCACCGAATCTGAAATGGCGCGCAAGGAGCTGGAGCGCCAGCGCATTCCGGTGCCGCCACAGGATGCCTTGCAGCGCCAGGTGCTGCAGCGGATGATCACCGAAGAACTCGAGCGCCAGGAAGCTGAGCGCCTGGGCATACGGGTTACCGACGAGCACCTCGACCGCGCGCTCGACACCATTGCACAGCGCAACCGCATCACGCCGGCCAAGCTGCGCCAGGAAATCGAAAGTTCGGGCATCAGTTGGCAGGACTATCTCAAGACCTTGCGCCAGGACGTGCGTTCGGACATGCTGCGCCAGCGTGCGGTGGACAACACGATCACCATTTCCGACGCCGAGGTCGATGCCTTCCTGAAGACCCAGGGCCAGCGTCCCAGCGGCCAGCAGCCGTCAAGCGCGCCCGCTCCTGCGGCGGCCCCCGCGGCGGTCCAGCAAAATCGCCCGCAGATCCTCGGCCTCGCGCAGATTCTCGTCGTGGTGCCCGAAGGGGCGCCGGCATCCCGTGTACAGGAATTGCGCAAGAAGGCGGAAGGGCTGTTGGCGCGCATACGCTCGGGCGCCGACTTCGCCGGCGTGGCGGCCGCATCGTCCGACGGACCAGAGGCGCTTGAAGGCGGGGTGATGGGCACCCGTCCCGTCGAAGGCTGGCCTGATCTCTTCGTGAAGGCGACGCAAGATCTCCAGACCGGTGAAACCAGCGGCATAGTGCAAAGCGGCAACGGTTTCCACATTCTCAAAGTGTTGACCCGGGGCGACCGCGGGGGGCAGCCGGCGTCGGCACCCGCCCAGGCGCCGGCCCCGACGCTTGCGCAGCCTGCCATCCCGGAGCAGGGCCCGATGATGGTCACCCAAACCCATGCGCGCCATATCCTGATCAAGACCAGCAAGGTCATGTCGGATGAGAAGGCCGAGGCGCGCATGACGCAGTTGCGCGAGCGCCTCGCCCACGGCGAAAGCTTCGAGACGCTGGCCAGACGCTATTCCGAAGACGCCACGGCGCCTCAGGGCGGCGACCTGGGCTGGTTGACGCCGGGCGAGACCGTACCTGCCTTCGAGCAGGCCATGAACGAGCTCGACATCAATGAAATCAGCCCGCCCGTGAAGTCACAGTTCGGCTGGCATATCATCCAGGTCCTCGAGCGGCGCACGAAAAACATGGAGAACGAGTTCAGGCGCATGCAGGCCAGGCAGTTCCTGTTCGAACAGCGCGTCGGGCCGGCGTTTGAAGACTGGCTGGGGCAGTTGCGGGGCCAGGCCTATATCGATAACCGGCTCGATCCGCAATCCAGCAGCGGACGACGTTGATCCGTATGGCTCATCAGGCGCGCAAGCGATTTGGCCAGCACTTCCTGACGGACGAAGGCGTCATCGAATCCATCGTCCGCAGCATCGCGCCCAGGCCGGATGACAAAATGGTGGAGATCGGCCCGGGGCTGTCGGCCCTGACAGGGCCGCTGATGCAGGAACTCGACCACCTGACCGTGGTCGAGATCGATCGCGATCTCGCAGGGCGCCTGCGCCGCCAGTATCCGCCTGAAAAGCTGACTGTCGTGGAAGGCGATGCCCTGAACGTGGACTTTTCCGCGTTGGGCACCGGCCTGCGCATCGTGGGCAATCTGCCCTACAACATTTCCAGCCCCTTGCTGTTTCATTTGATGCACTGCGCGGGCCAGGTCGTGGACCAGCATTTCATGCTGCAGCGGGAAGTCATCGATCGCATGGTGGCGCGGCCTTCGACGGCCGACTACGGCCGCCTGTCGATCATGCTGCAGTCGCGCTACCGCATGACCAAGCTGTTCGATGTCGCGCCCGAGGCGTTCGATCCTCCACCCAGGGTCGTTTCGGCCGTGGTGCGCATGGTGCCCTTGCCCGAAGGGCGCCGCAAGCCCAGGAGCGACAAGGCGTTCGAGACGCTTGTCGCCCGCGCCTTCGCGCAGCGCCGCAAGATGCTGCGGCGGGGGCTGTCGGATTGGGCGGACGCCATACCGTGGGAAGCCCTGGGAATACAGGAAACCGCGCGCGCGGAAGAGCTGTCCGTCGAGCAATTCATGGACCTTGCCGATGCGCTGGTGGATGCCGGCGTCTTGCGTGATCAATAAAGCCTGTCGGTGGGGTCAGACCCCAAGCGGGGTCTGACCCCTTCAGCGTGACATGGGGGTCAGACCCCACATAGGGTCTGACCCCGGCACTCCGCTTCAACCGAAGAACCAATAGCAGATGCCGATGGAGGCCAGCACGCCGGCCAGGTCGGCGATCAGGGCGCAACCCACTGCGTGGCGCGCGCGCTGTATGCCGACCGCGCCGAAATAAACCGCCAGCACATAGAATGTGGTCTCCGTGCTGCCCTGTATGGTCGCGGCCAGAAGTGCGGGAAAGCTGTCGACGCCGAAATGCTGCATGGTTTCAATGAGCATGGCACGGGCCGCGCTGCCCGAGAACGGCTTGACCAGCGCAGTGGGAAGCGCGTCGACGAATCGGCCGTCCAGGCCCGCAGCCTGGACGATCCACCGTATTCCGTCGAGTGCGACATCCAGGGCGCCGGACGCCCGAAGCACGCCGATGGCGCATAGCATGGCAACGAGATAGGGAAGAAGATTCCTGGAAATTTCGAATCCCTCTTTGGCGCCCTCCACGAAGCGTTCATATACCGGGACTTTCTTGTAGGCGCCCGCCAGCAGGAAGATCATGATGATGCCGAACAGCGTGAGATTTCCCAAAAGCGAGGACGTCGCCGCGATGGCGGCGCTGCTGAGCGTTGCGAGGACGGCCATGAAACCGGCCAGTATCAACACCAGGCCGCCCAGCCAGGCCAGCACCACCGGATCATGCAGCTTGAGCCTTTGCATGAACGCCACGGACAGCAGGCCGGCCAGCGACGACGCCGATGTGGCCAGCAGAATGGGCAGGAACACCAGCGTTGGATCGCTGGCTCCTTGTTGCGCGCGGTACATGAAGATGCTGACCGGAAGCAGCGTGAGCGAGGATGCGTTCAGGACGAGGAAAAGAATCTGCGCATTGCTGGCCGCTTCCGGCTCCGCTGTATTGAGCGTCTGAAGTTCGCGCATGGCGCGCAGACCTATTGGCGTGGCCGCATTGTCCAGGCCCAGGCCGTTCGCCGCGAAGTTCAGCGTGATGAGACCGATGGCGGGGTGGCCGGCCGGCACGCCGGGCATGAGGCGGCGAAACAAGGGTGTGAGCGCCCGGCCGAGCAGATCGATCAGGCCCGCGGACTCGGCGATGCGCAAGAAGCCCAGCCATAAGGTCAGGGTTCCGAACAGCAGGATCATGAGGCTGACCGATAGCGCCGCCATGTCGAACAGACTTTGCACGATGCGCGTGAAGACTTGCGCGTCGTTCAGGACGAGCCACTGGAAGAGTCCGGCGATTGAGGCCAGGATGAAGAAGGCGAGCCAGAGGGCGTTGAGCATGGGACCGGGAAACAGTGGACGGCAGATGCGATTGTCGCAGACTCTGGCGCTCCTGGCATGGCGCGGCCTGCCCATTTCGTCGGCTTTCGAGGGATAATGGCTTGCCCGAGAGTAGTTCGTAAAGAGGAAGCAACATGAACTGGAGATCCCTGCGTCGTCGGTGGCTGACGGAACCCCTTTACCGGCTGGCACGCGACGCCATGCCGCGCATGTCGGCGACCGAGCGCGAAGCCATCGAAGCCGGTGATGTATGGTGGGATGCCCAGCTTTTTTCCGGCAAGCCGGACTGGAACGCCATGCTGGACCTGCCGCGGGCACGTCTTTCGCCGCAGGAGCAGGAATTCCTGGACGGCCCCGTGGCGCAGCTTTGCCACATGCTCCATGAATGGGACATCGTCTGGCGCGATGGCGATCTTCCGCCCGAAGTCTGGGCCTTCATGAAAGAGCAGGGTTTCTTCGGAATGATCATCCCGCAAGAGTACGGCGGCCTTGGTTTTTCCGCCTATGCTCACTCCGAAGCCGTGCGGCAGATCTCCGTACGTTCGGTAACGGCCGCCGTCACCGTGATGGTCCCCAATTCGCTGGGACCCGGTGAACTGCTCATGCAGTTCGGCACGCAGGAACAGCGGGATTACTGGCTGCCCAGGCTTGCCCGTGGCCAGGAAATTCCCTGCTTCGGGCTGACCAGCGCGGAAGCGGGCTCGGACGCGGCGTCCATGACCGATACCGGCGTGGTCTGCAAGCAGGTCGTCGATGGCGTGGAAACCCTGGGCATACGGCTGAACTGGCGCAAGCGCTACATTACCCTGGCCCCGGTCGCGACAGTGCTCGGCCTGGCTTTCAAGCTCTACGATCCCGATGCCTTGATCGGTTCGCAGGCGGAACCCGGCATTTCGGTGGCGCTGGTTCCCACGAATCTTCCTGGCGTGTCCATCGGGCGTCGCCACCTTCCCGCCATGCAGGCATTCCAGAACGGGCCAACCGAAGGCAAGGATGTCTTCGTTCCCATCGACGCCCTGATCGGGGGCGTCTCGCAAGCCGGCCGGGGCTGGCAGATGCTCATGAGCGCGCTGGCCGCCGGGCGCGGCATATCGCTACCTTCCTTGTCCGCGGCGGCATGCACGTTCACCGCCCACACGGCCGGCGCGTATGCACGGGTGCGCACGCAATTCGGAATACCGGTGGGGCGTTTCGAGGGTGTGCAGGAAAAGCTGGGCAGGCTCGCGGCCAATGCCTATCTGGTCGAGGCGGCAAGGCGCTATACCTGCGCCGGCCTCGATCTCGGATACAAACCCGCCGTGATCTCCGCCATCATGAAGCTGCATGCCACGGAACGCATGCGGCAGTCGGTGAACGACGCCATGGACGTGCATGCCGGCAAGGCCGTCATCGACGGTCCAGACAATTACCTGGGCAGTTTGTATCGCGCGCTGCCGGTGGCCATCACCGTAGAGGGTGCGAACATCCTGACGCGCAGCCTCATCGTATTCGGGCAGGGCGCCATCCGGTCGCATCCCTACCTCATGCAGGAAGTGTTCGCGCTTGGCAATCCCGACCAGACGGCGGGCCAGGATGCTTTCGACGCCTTGATCTGGAAGCACCTTGCCCATGGCGCCAAGAATGCCTTGCGCGCGGTCGGCCATGCCTGGACCGCGGGCCTGTTTGCGTCCGCCCCGGGCCGGGCTGGACCGGCATCGGGCTATTATCGGCGGCTCGGGCGGTACGCGTCCGCGTTTGCGCTGGTTTCCGAAGCTGCCTTGCTGAGCCTGGGCGGTTCGCTAAAGCGCAAGGAAATGCTGTCCGCGCGCCTCGGCGACATTCTTGCCGAGCTCTTTCTCGTGTCGGCGGTGCTCAAGCGCTGGCACGACGAAGGCCGGCATGAGTCCGATCTGCCCCTATTGCGGCTTTGCGCCCAACATGGCTTCTGCACAATAGAAAAGCGCCTGAGCGATGTCTTGCACAACCTGCCCGCGCGCGGCCTGGCCTTGGCGTTGCGCGCCATGCTGCTGCCGCCCGGAATGTCCGCCGGCGCGCCGGACGACACCCTGATGGCGGCTTGCGCCAACATATTGCTCGAACCGTCCGACACGCGCGACCGGCTCGTCGGCGCCGTATGGGAAGGCCATGACAGCCCGGCGGTAGAGCAATTGGAACGTGCGTACGAGCTGATGATCGAAGCGCAGCCCATCCTGGACCGGGTTCGCCATGCGGGGTTGAAGGACTGGCGGCTGGCTTATGAAAAGGGCGCAATCTCGCAGGCACAGGCCGACGCCATCGAAGCCGCCGAAGCCGCCGTTGCCCGGGTGATCGAGGTCAATGATTTCGCGCCGGGCGAATTCGCCAGAGGGCGGGGAGGTCAGACCCCGTGACGGGTCGAGCAGGGGTCTGACCCCATCTTCGGCTGCCCCGGGGTCAGACCCGCATGGGGTCTGACCCCCGCTCATCTCAATCGACGCGGGATTTGCGCTGGATGAGCTCGATCTTGTAGCCGTCCGGGTCTTCGACGAAGGCGATGACGGTCTGGCCGTGCTTCATGGGGCCGGCTTCACGCGTGACGTTGCCGCCTTTTTCCTTGATGCGGGCACAGGCGTCATAGGCGTCTTCGACCTCCAGTGCAATGTGGCCGTAGCCATTGCCCAGGTCGTAGCGGTCGGTATCCCAGTTATGGGTCAGCTCGATGACCGCGCCTTCGCTTTCTTCTTGGTAGCCGACGAAGGCCAGGGTGAACTTTCCGTCCGGATAATCCTTGCGGCGAAGCAGTTTCATGCCCAGGACATCAGTGTAGAAGGCCAGCGAGCGATCAAGGTCGCCCACACGCAGCATGGTATGTAGTAAACGCATCAAAATCTCCTTGATGAGGGATGAGAGGATGGGGTGTCAGATCAATGGCAATGTGCCGGGATCATGCCGGCGCAGCGCCTCGCGCGCGCGTTCGAAGCCGGGAAGGATGCGCTCGACCTCGCGCCAGAAGTCTTTGCTGTGGTTCATTTCGCGCAGATGAGCGATCTCGTGCGCGACCACGTAATCGATGACGTCCTTCCCGAAGTGTATCAGCCGCCAATTGAGCATGATATTGCCGTCGCTGCTGCATGAGCCCCAGCGGGTCGCAGCCGAGGAAAGGCGCCAGCGCCGCATCGTGAGGCCGCTGCGCTCCAGGAAGAAGGCCAGGCGCTCGCCGAAGAGGTCGCGTGCCTGCTGCTGCAGCCAGGCATGCACACTGTCCCGGATGCGATCCCGGTCGGCGTTCGCCGGGAGAGGCAGGCAAAGGCTGTCTCCGGCTTGCGGCGCATGGATGCTGCCGCTGAACCCGGGTTTCTTCTGGGCGCCGTCCAGCCGCAGGACGATACGGGTTCCCAGGTAGGGAATGCTGCCGCCGTCCTGCCATTGTGTTTCGGCGGTCGCGAGCTGTTGCTGCCTGGTCTGGAGGGCGCGCAGCTTGCTCAGGATCCAATGCGCTTTCTCGGCCACCGCGGCATCGATCTGGCTCAAGGTGACCCAATTGGGTGCCGTCACTTGCAACCCGTCGTCATTGACCACCAGGCCTATGCTCTTGCGCCTTGACCGGCGCAGCACGAAGCCGATGGCCTGCTGCGGCGCGTCCACCTCGCGCCAGCGGGCATTGACGGGCAAGGTGGGCGGACGGACTATGGGTATGACGGCACTGGGCCTCAATGCCGCGGGCCCGGCAGGCCGCGGCTTGGTGGTCGGTGTCGAGACCGCGTCCGTGGGGGCAGGCATATCGGGAAACAAGGGGAACTGTTCAGCCGAGTCCATAGCGTTCGGGGTTCAGCACCCGCATCTCGCCCTCGATCCAGTCTCGGACTTTCTGATTGAGCTCGGCGGCATCCAGGCCGTCCGGGTCGATGACCGGCCCGATGGAAACCGTGACCATGCCCGGTTTCTTGATGAAAGCGTTACGGCGCCAGCATTCGCCCGCGTTATGGGCGACGGGAATGATGGGCGTGCCGGTGCGCGCGGCCAGCAGGGCCCCGCCCATCTTGTAGCGCCCTTCTTTGCCGGGAGGAATCCGCGTTCCTTCAGGGAAGAGAATCGGCCAGCGCCCTTCATTGATGCGTTCCTGTCCCGTGCGCACCACTTGTTCGAACGCGTCGCGGCCTTTGGACCGGTCGATGGGGATCATGCGCAGCAGCGCCAGGCCCCAGCCGAAGAAGGGCACCCAATGCAATTCTTTTTTGTAGACGAAGCAAAGTTCGCGCGGCATATAGGCCGGAAAGAACAGGGTCTCCCAGGCGGACTGGTGCTTGGAAAGCAGGATTGCATGGCCGTCCGGAAAGTTCTCGGCGCCTTTCAATTGCCACTTGATGCCCAATATCGCTTTTGCGCCCCAGACGGCCAGGCGCGGCCAGCCGGCTGTGAGCCGGTAGCGCCACTTCAGGGGCAGAGGCGACCACAGGATGCAGGCAAAAGCATAGGGGATGACGGTGACGATCAGGAACAGCTGATAGATGATCGCACGGATTGCGGCCATGTGATTCAGTCCTCCGAAAGCCAGGCGTCGACGGCTGCCGACAAATCGTCCACCACGCGCGTTCCGGGGGGAAGGCCGGATTTCTCGCGGGTTTTCATGCCGTTGCCCGTCAGGACGAGCCAAGGCGTACAGCCTGCGGCCGAAGCGGCCTGCAAGTCGCGCAAAGAGTCTCCCGCTGCCGGAATGCCTTGCAGATCGACGTCGTAGCGGCGGCCGATGTCGTGGAAGAGCCCCGGACTGGGCTTGCGGCAGGCGCATCCATCGTCGGGGCCGTGCGGGCAGACGAAGATGGCGTCTATGGCGCCGCCGGCATGGGCGACTTCCCGGCGCAGCTTGGCATGGATGCCGTTGAGCGTATCCATGCTGAACAGGCCGCGGGCGACACCGGATTGATTGCTGGCGATGACGACCCGCCACCCCGAGCGCGACAGCCGCGCGATGGCTTCCAGGCTGCCCGGCAGGGCGATCCATTCGTCGGGATGCTTGATGAAGGCGGCGCTGTCCTGGTTGATGACGCCGTCGCGGTCGAGGATGGCGAGCTTCACTGTGCCAGTCTCGAAATGTCGGCGACCTGGTTCATGACCTGATGAAGTTCGTTCAGCAGCGCGAGGCGGTTGGCGCGCAGCTTGGGATCCTCGGCCATGACCATGACGTCGTTGAAGAAGCCGTCCACCGCGTCTTTGGCTTGCGCTACGGTGGCCAGGGCAGCCGTGAAGTCGCCGTTATCCAGCTGTGCCCGGGCTTGCGGCGCCAGGCTGGCCACGACGTCGGCCAGCGCGCGTTCCGCCGGCTCGACCAGATTGGCGGCATCGACGGCGCCTATGGTGTCGTCGGCCTTCTTGAGCAGGTTCGAAATACGCTTGTTGGCGGCAGCGAGGCTGTCCGCTTCGGGAAGCCGGGCAAACTGCGCGCAGGCCTGGATGCGGGCATGGACTTGGTGCAGCGCCGGTTCGAGCGCCAGCACGGCATCCACCACGTTCCGATCGAATTCGCCGCCAAGTTGGTTGCGATAGCGCTCGTAGACGAAGGCGCCGGCTTCGACCGGCGTGCCGGTGCTCAGCGCATCCGGCTGGAAGGTGGAGGCGGCGAAGTCCAGCAGGTCGGACAAGCGCAGGCTATTGCCATCGTTGACCTTCAGGTAGCCGCCTGCTTCGAGCTGCTCGTAGGCGCTGATCAGGCCCAGCGACGCACGGCGCAGGCCGTAGGGGTCGCGTTCGCCGGTGGGGATCAGGCCGATGCCCCAGATGCCGGTCAGTGTTTCCAGACGCTCGGCCATGAAGAGGACTGTGGAGACGAGGGTGTCGCTGGCGACGGGCGTGTCGAGGCGGATGCGGTATTGGTTCCGGATGGCCAGGACGACATCGGCGGCTTCCCCGTCGGCTTGCGCATAATATGCGCCCATGATGCCTTGCAGCTCGGGGAACTCGGCAACCATGTTGGAGTTCAAGTCGGCCTTGGCGAGCAGCGCCGCGCGGTCCGCGCGGTCGGCGTCGGCGCCCAGCTGCGTAGCGATGTGCCGGGCGATTTTCCGTATCCGGTCCACGCGTTCGAGCTGGGATCCCAGCTTGTTGTGGTAGACGCTGGTGGAAAGGCTTTGCACGCGTTCGGCCAGCGGCGTCTTGCGGTCGGTCTCGAAGAAGAACTGCGCATCGGCAAGGCGTGGCCGCACGACACGCTGATTGCCCTCGATGATATTCGTGGGGTCATCGACCTGCATGTTGCTGACGATCAGGAAGCGGTGCGTAAGCTTGCCGGTGGCCGGCTCGAACAGCGGAAAATACTTCTGATTCAAACGCATGGTCAGGATCAGGCATTCCGGCGGCACGCCAAGAAACTGTTCTTCAAACTGGCCCACGTAAACGGTGGGGTGCTCGACCAGTGCGGTGACCTCGTCAAGCAGTGCATCGACTTCCGGTCCGTTGCCGATGGTGGCCTGCAAAGCCTGCGCCTGTGCGTGCAATTGTTCCAGGATCATGGCCCGGCGCCTGGTAAAGGACGCGACGACTTTCCCCTCGCTGCCAAGCTGTGCTTCGTAGGTGTCCGGCGATGCGATGGAAAGCGCTTCCTTGGCCATGAAGCGGTGGCCCATGGTCTTGCGGCCGGCGTCCAGGCCCAGCGCGTGTACCGGTACGATGTCTTCGCCCCATAGCGCAACCAGCAGGTGGGCGGGGCGCACGAACTTCACGCTGCTGACGCCATCGGCCAGTTGATAGCGCATCACTTTCGGTATGGGCAGGTTGTTGAGCGCATGGTCGAGCGCTTCCTGAACGCCCGGCGCGAGCGCCATGCCGCGCGTGGTGCCTTTGGCATAGAGATAGTCCTGCTTGCCGTCCGATTCGGTGATCAGGTCGGCGGGCGCGAGGTGCCCCAGCCCCTTGGCGGCAAGCTTCTTGGCCAGGGCGGGGCTGATGTCGCCGTTTTCGGCCAGGCCTATCTTGGCCGGCATGAGTTTTTCGGTATAGCTCTGTTCGGGCGCCTGTTCCAGCACCGCTGAAAGATTCACCGCCAGGCGGCGCGGCGTCGCGAAATCGGTCACGACGCATTCCTGCGACAGCAGTTGATGTTGTGCAAGGACTTTGCGCACGCCTTCGGCGAAGGCATGGCCGAGTTTCTGCAGCGCCTTGGGCGGCAGTTCTTCGGTGAACAGTTCGATGAGCAGCGGTTTGGTCGTCACGGTAGCGGAGTTCATTAAGCGGCCTCCGTTCCGGCGGCGTTGACGAGCATGGGAAATCCTAGTTTCTCGCGTGATTCAAAATAAGCTTGGGCAACAGCGCGCGACAGGTTGCGGATGCGGCCGATATAGGTTGCCCTTTCGGTGACGCTGATGGCGCCGCGCGCGTCCAGCATGTTGAAGGTATGGGCGGCTTTCAGTGTGGCCTCGTAGGCGGGCAAGGCAAGGGGGACGTCGATCAGCCGCTTTGCCTCGGCTTCGTAGTCGTTGAAGTGCGCGAACAGCATCTGCGTCGAGGCGTGTTCGAAGTTATAGGTGGATTGCTCGACTTCGTTCTGGTGGAAGACGTCGCGATAGTAGATTTTGCGGCCGTTCGCGGATTCCGTCCAGACGAGGTCGTATACGCTCTCGACGCCTTGCAGATACATGGCCAGCCGTTCCAGCCCGTAGGTGATTTCGCCGGTGGTGGGGTTGCAATCCAGGCCGCCGACCTGCTGGAAGTAGGTGAATTGCGTGACTTCCATGCCGTTCAGCCAGACTTCCCAGCCCAGGCCCCAGGCGCCCAGGGTGGGGTTTTCCCAGTCGTCTTCCACGAAACGGATGTCGTGTTCGTCGGGATTGATGCCGAGCGCCTTGAGCGAGCCGATGTAGAGGTCGATGATTTCAGGCGGCGCCGGCTTGAGCACGACCTGGTATTGGTAATAATGCTGGAGCCGGTTGGGGTTTTCGCCGTAGCGGCCGTCCTTGGGGCGCCGCGAAGGCTGTACGTAGGCGGCTCGCCATGGCTCGGGCCCGATGGAACGCAGAAAGGTTGCCGTATGCGAAGTGCCGGCGCCGACTTCCATGTCGTAGGGTTGCAGTAGCGCGCAACCCTGGCCGTCCCAGTACTGCTGTAGCGTTAAAATGATTTGCTGAAAAGTGAGCATGAGCGATGGTGAGTAAATCAATGAGCCGCAAAATTTTTCAATTTTAACTGGTTCCGCCGCGTCGCTGTGCCAAGCCTGCCTGAAGCGTCGGGTAATTGGCCTTATGATGTTGGGTTATCTACTAAACAGAGCGCCTGTTCGGGCGCGAAATTCTATGGGGATAGTTTCATGTCCGAGTTGGTGAAAGTTGAAATCATCGATCGCATTCAGATCATCACGATCAATCGCCCGCAAGCGCGAAATGCCATCAATTACGAAACGGCGCACGAGCTCGCAGCCGTTCTGGATCAGATGGATGCCAACGAGGACGTCGTCATCGGCATTCTGACCGGCGCCGAAGGCACGTTTTCATCCGGCATGGACCTCAAGGCCTTTGCCCAGAGCGGCCAGCGCCCCTTGGTCGAAGGCCGCGGCTTCGCGGGCCTGTGCGAACGTCCGCCCCGCAAACCCGTCATCGCCGCCGTCGAGGGCTACGCCCTGGCGGGAGGATTCGAAATGGCGCTGTCCTGCGACATGATCGTCGCGGCCAACAATGCGAATTTCGGCTTGCCCGAAGTGAAGCGCGGCATTGTCGCCGGCGCCGGCGGCATGATGCGCCTGCCCAGCCGCATTCCTTATCACATCGCCATGGAGGCCGTGCTGACCGGCGAAATGCTGCCTGCGGCGCGCATGCACGGCTACGGCCTGGTCAATCGTCTGGTCGAGCCCGGCCAGGCGCTCGAGGTCGCGCTCGAACTTGCGCGCATCGTCGCCGGCAACGGCCCCCTGGCAGTCCAGACCGCCAAGAAGATCGTTACCGAATCCCGGGATTGGCGCCAGGCAGACATGTTCGATTTGCAGCGCCCCCGGGTCGCGCACATATTCGCTTCGGCTGACGCCAAAGAGGGCGCGACGGCTTTCGCCGAAAAGCGCAAGCCAGTCTGGCGCGGTAAATAAAGAACCGCGTCCTCGCGAGGAAACCGGCGGGCCTGCTGGCTCGCCATTTTTACGATTGAGCCTTACACATGACCATCACCATCAAAGAAAGCGACTTCATCCAGTCCATCGCGGACGGCGTGCAGTTCATCAGCTACTACCATCCCGCCGACTACATCCAGCATCTGGCGCGCGCCTACGAGCGTGAGCAGAGCCCGGCGGCCAAAGACGCCATCGCCCAGATCCTGACCAATTCACGCATGTGCGCCGAAGGGCGCCGCCCCATCTGCCAGGATACCGGCGTGGTCAACGTGTTCCTGAAGATCGGCATGGATGTGCGGTTCGACACCAAGCGCAGCATGCAAGAGCTCTGTGACGAGGGCGTTCGCCAGGGCTATCTGAACCCCGACAACCCTTTGCGCGCGTCCATCCTCACAGATCCTCTGTTCACGCGCAAGAACACGCGCGACAACACGCCCTGTATTGTCAACGTCGAGCTCGTCCAGGGCGACAAGGTCGACGTTCAGATCGCGGCCAAGGGCGGCGGCTCCGAAAACAAATCCAAGTTCGTTATGCTCAATCCCAGCGACTCGCTGGTGGACTGGGTACTGAAAACCGTTCCCCAGATGGGCGCCGGCTGGTGCCCGCCCGGCATGCTGGGCATAGGCGTTGGCGGCACGGCCGAAAAAGCCATGCTGATGGCCAAAGAAGCCTTGATGGAAGACATCGACATGTACGAGCTTCTGCAGCGCGGGCCGCAGAGCAAGCTCGAAGAGCTGCGCATCGAGCTCTACGAGAAAGTGAACGCATTGGGCATCGGCGCTCAGGGCCTGGGCGGGCTTACCACCGTGCTGGACGTCAAGATCAACACCTTCCCCACGCACGCGGCGTCCAAGCCGGTCGCCATGATTCCGAACTGCGCCGCTACGCGCCATGCGCATTTCACGCTGGACGGATCGGGTCCGGCGGTGCTGACGCCGCCTTCCTTGTCCAACTGGCCCGACGTCCATTGGGCGCCCGACTACAACAAGTCATTGCAAGTCGACCTGAACACCTTGACCAAGGAGCAGGTCGCAAGCTGGAAGCCAGGGCAGACGCTGTTGCTGTCGGGCAAGATGCTCACGGGCCGCGATGCGGCGCACAAGCGCATCCAGGACATGCTCGAACGCGGCGAGCCCCTGCCTGTCGACTTCACCAATCGCGTGATCTATTACGTCGGCCCGGTCGACCCGGTGCGCGACGAGGTCGTTGGGCCGGCGGGTCCGACCACGGCGACGCGCATGGACAAGTTCACCGGCATGATGCTCGAAAAGACGGGCTTGATCTCCATGATCGGCAAGTCCGAGCGCGGGCCAGTGGCGATCGAGGCGATCCGCGAGCATGGATCCGCCTATCTGATGGCAGTGGGCGGCTCCGCCTACCTGGTGTCCAAGGCGATCCGTGCGGCGAAGGTCGTGGGTTTCGAGGACCTGGGCATGGAAGCCATCTACGAGTTCGATGTCAAGGACATGCCGGTGACCGTAGCGGTGGATTCGCAAGGCGTTTCCGTGCATGAAACCGGCCCGCGCGAATGGCGCAGCCGCATTGCCGAGATCCCTCTGGTTCCAGTCTGAAGAGGACGGGGGGCAGACCCCGCAGCATTCCGGGGTCAGACCCCGTACGGGGTCTGACCCCTAGGCGGCTCGGTCCGGAATGATCGGGGTCAGACCCCATGCGGGGTCTGACCCCAGGCCGAACACGGCCTGTTAGCCTGAGCTGAATTCCGTCTTATCCAAAAACGAATTCCCAAAATGGGCCGCAGCGTTCAAGCTATGGCTCTGTCAATTCGCTTTGGAGGATGCACATGACGCAGCATGAGCTCGATGCTTGGGTGGGCCGTACGGATCGCTGTGACGACAACGTCGATTCCGGCCATATAAGGAAAGTCGCCTTGGCGCTGGACGCGCCATGCCCCTCGGCGGGCGAGCCGCTGCCTTTATTGTGGCATTGGGCGCTGTTCGTCAATGGGGTGCCTTACGGGGAAATTGGCGAAGACGGGCACCCCAAGCGGGGCGGGTTTCTGCCGCCCGCGGATGACCGGAACCGCATGTGGGCCGGTGGCCGGCTGGAATTTCTGACGCCCTTGCGCGTGGGCATCCGGGCGAGGCGGGAGTCCAGCATCGCAGCGATCAAGGAGAAGGACGGCCGCAGCGGCAAGCTGCTGTTCGTCACGGTCAAGCATGAGTATTTCCAGCAAGACACGCTTTGCATTTCCGAAGAGCAGGACATCGTCTATCGCGAGCCGGCCCCTCCCAAACTGCAAGGCACGGTGCCGGCGCCGGAGGCGCAGTGGTCCGAACTCGTGCATCCGGATCCCGTCATGCTGTTCCGGTATTCCGCGGTAACCTTCAACGGGCATCGCATCCACTACGATCAAGACTACGCCATGCACAAGGAAGGCTATCCCGGCCTGGTCGTGCACGGGCCCATGATCGCCACCCTGCAGTGCCAGGCGTTTACCCGGGCCTATCCCGAAAAACAGGTTGCCGCTTTTTCCTATCGCGGGCTCAGGCCCCTGATCTCGCCCAAGGACTTCCGGGTGGAAGGCGCAGTGACAGGCGCCGAATCCGCCAGCCTCTGGGCTCAGCAAGACGGCATGATTGCCCATCAATCCGAACTGAGGTTCCGGTCATGAGCCCGAACCTCTCGCAGGCGCAGCGCGACGCGGCTGCCCCCAGGCCGCTCGACGGCATCACGGTCGTCAGCCTGGAGCATGCGATTGCCGCGCCGTTCTGCACGCGTCAACTGGCGGACATGGGCGCTCGCGTCATCAAGGTCGAGCGGCCGGGCGTCGGCGACTTCGCACGGGGCTACGACGAGCGCGTCAATGGCATGTCTTCGCATTTTGTCTGGACCAATCGCTCCAAAGAAAGCCTGGCGCTCGATTTGAAGCAGCCCGAGGCCGGCGCCATCTTGCGCCAATTACTGGGCAAGGCTGATGTTCTCGTCCAGAATCTGGCGCCGGGCGCCGCGGTACGGCTGGGCCTGTCGTTCGAGTCGCTGCAGGAACTGAATCCCCGTCTGATCGTCTGCGATATATCCGGCTATGGGCAAGGGGGCGACTATCAGGACAAGAAGGCATACGATCTGCTCATCCAGAGCGAAAGCGGCTTCCTCTCAATCACCGGTACGCCCGATAGCCCCGCCAAAGCAGGCTGCTCCGTCTCGGACATTTCGGCCGGCATGTACGCATACAGCAGCATCCTGTCCGCGCTTCTGCTGCGCGAGCGCACCGGACGCGGCAGCCGGCTGGACGTCTCCATGCTGGAAAGCATGGTCGAGTGGATGGGCTTTCCCATGTATTACGCATTCGACGATGCGCCGCCGCCGCCACGCGCCGGCGCTTCGCATGCCACCATCTATCCCTATGGGCCATTTCCAGTCGGAGACGGGACGGAGATCATGCTCGGCCTGCAGAATGAACGCGAATGGGCGGCGTTTTGCCGCCTCGTGCTGAGGCAGCCGGAACTTGCGGACGACAGCCGGTACAGCAGCAATTCATCGCGCGTCGCCAACCAGGCCAGCCTGCGTGCCCTGATCGTGACCGCATTCGCGTCCCTTTCCCGCCATCAAGTCATCGAGCGGCTCGAACAGGCGCAGATCGCCAATGCGAGCGTCAATACCATGCAGGATGTCTGGCGCCATCCGCAGCTAGCCCAGCGTGGCCGTTGGCGGCAGGTGGAAAGCCCGGTGGGCCCGCTGCCCGCATTGATTCCACCTGGAAGCAGCTCCGCCTTCGAGGCGCGCATGGACAGGATTCCCGCGCTTGGCGAAAATACCGGCGCCATCCTGGCCGAGCTCGGTTATTCCACCGAGCAGGTCCAGGCATTTTCAGAGCAGGGAGTCATCTAATGGGATACAGATCCATACGCGCGGCGCTATTCGTTCCGGCAAGCCGTCCCGAGCGCTTTTCAAAGGCGATGGCGGCGGGCGCCGACGCCATCATCATCGATCTCGAGGACGCGGTCGAAACCAGCCTGAAAGCGCAGGCCCGAACGCATGTGCTGGAATTCGCGCGCAGCAATCCCGATGCCGCTTTCATGTTGCGCGTCAATGGCGCGGAATCAGAATGGTTCGACGCGGATATCGAGCTCTGCCGCCAGTGCCCGTCGTTGTCCGGAGTGGTGCTGCCCAAGGCCGAGTCGGCCGCCCAGGTGGCGCGTGCCGCGGAGGCGGGCAAACCCGTCATTCCCATCGTCGAAAGCGCGGCAGGCGTGCTGGCGCTGGCCGCATTGGCCGCGTCGCCAGGAGTGGAAAGGCTCTCATTCGGCAGCCTGGACCTGATGCTGGAAACCGGCACGGCGCCGGACACCGCAGGTGCGCAATTGCTGCTCGATCATATCCGCTGCCAGATACTGCTGCATAGCGCGGCAAGCGGTCTGGCTGCGCCGCTGGACGGCGTCTATCCCAACTTCGCGGATCGCGAAGGCCTGGAGCGCATCGCAACGCAAGTCGCGCAAATGGGTTTCGGCGGCATGCTGTGCATCCATCCGGCACAGGTGCCCGTCATCGTCCGCGCGTTTTCGCCCCCGGAAAGCGAGCAGGCATGGGCGAAACGGGTGGTCGCCGTGGCGGATGAGACGGGTTCGTTTGCCTTCCAGCTGGATGGCAAGATGGTGGATGCGCCGGTCATCGAACGCGCGCGGCGCATTCTGGCGGCGGGAGTTCAGTCGGGCAGCACCTGAAGCGCCTGATCGGCGCAGGCCTCGATCAGCTGCGGCAAGCCGCCTTGCGGCAATTGCATGTCGGGTGCCAAATCGGCCAATGGCCGCAGGACGAAGGCGCGCAGGTGCATGCGCGGATGGGGCACGGTAAGACGGGTGTCGGCGATGGCCTGCGTGCCGTACAGCAGCAGATCGAGGTCCAGCGTGCGCGGCGCATTGCGGTAGGGCCGAAGGCGGCCATGGCGGTTCTCGACCGCTTGCAGCCTATCCAGCAGGGCATGGGCATCCAGCGACGTCTGGATCGCTGCGACGGCATTGACGTAATCCGGGCCGCTGGAATCGACAGGCGCGCTGCGATAGAAGCGCGACAGGACGAGGGAAGCAACCCCCGGCAGCGCCGACAATTCACGCGCCGCTGTCAGCAGCGTGCCGCGCGCATCGCCGAGGTTCGCGCCCATTCCGATGTATGCCAGGATCATGCGTGCTCCGTGTGCCTACGCCGCCTGCCTTTCAGCGTTAACCGGCCCTGGGCGCGGCATGAGCCATCAAGTACCGGAGGCCGTTGGCGCGCTTTTGCGCGCCGCGCGCTTGCGCGGACCGCGCCGGCGTTTGCCGGTCGAGGGCTTGCTGCGTTGCTCGGCCTGGAAGCTCTCGATCATTTCCGCCCGGACGGCGTCTTCGGAGTTGGCCAGGTCCATCCACCATTGCGCCCCGACGCTGTCCACTTCCTTCGCTTCGGCGCGCAATTGCAGGAAATCCACGGCGGCCCGGAAGCGGGGCTGCTCCAGCATGCGCCAGATGGCGCGGGCATTGACGTGATCGAAGCGGGCCTGCATGAACCAGATCTCGCGCATGTCGGCCTGGAAGCGTCGCTGTATGGCGAGCTTTCGGGTTTGCTCGTCGACGACGGAATCGGCGGCGAGCATGAGAGCCTGCGCGGCATGCTCGCCGCCTTCAATGAGCGCCTGCCAACGTTTCTTGACCAGTTTCCAGAGCAGGGCGGCGAACAGGAAGCTGGGACTGATGGTCTTGCCGGCCCGTACCCGGGCGTCGGTCCGTGCCAGCGCGAGATCGACGAACTGCTCGCCGCCTTCTTCTTCGAAGATGAGGTCGATGAGCGGCAGCAGCCCTTGATGCAGGCCGGCGGACCGCAGCTGGCGCAGGCAGTCCATGGCGTGGCCGCAGGTGAGCAGCTTGAGGATTTCATCGAACAGGCGCGAGGCCGGAACGTTTTCGATGAGATAGCCCAGGCGCGCAATCGGTTCTGCCGTACCGGGGTCGAGCGTGGCGTTCAGCTTGGCTGCGAAGCGAATGGCGCGCAGCATGCGCACCGGATCTTCCCGATAGCGCTTTTCCGGGTCGCCGATCATGCGCACCACGCGCTTCTTCAGGTCGGCGACGCCCCGGTGGTAGTCGATGACTTCTTCGTTGATGGGATCGTAGTACAGGGCGTTCAGCGTGAAGTCGCGGCGCGCCGCGTCTTCTTCCTGGGTGCCGAAGAGATTGTCGCGCAGGATGCGGCCGTGCTCGTCGGTATCTTCGTCGGCCGCCGCGTTGGCGCGAAAGGTGGAGGTCTCGATGATTTCCTGGCCGAAGACCACGTGCACCAGCTGGAAACGCCTGCCGATGATGCGAGCCCGGCGAAAAAGGGGCCGTATCTGGTTCGGGGTCGCATTGGTGGCAACGTCGAAATCCTTGGGCTCCAGCCCGACGATGAGGTCGCGGACAGCGCCGCCGACGATGTAGGCTTCATAGCCTTCGTGGCGCAGCACCTCGCAGACCTTGATCGCGTGGCGCGAAACCAGGCGGCGATCGATGCCATGCTTGTCGCGCGACAGGCGCTCGGGCCCGCGCGCCGGCGTGGAAAACAGGCGCGAGACAAAGTTTTTTATTGTTTCTTTCAGCATGAGCGGTATTTTATGACTTTGCGTCCTGCATGTCCTTGAATAGATCGAGGATTTTCCAGCCGCGCTGTTGCGCCAGCTGGCGCAGTGTTTCGCTGGGATTGGTGGCGACAGGGTGGCTCACGACTTCGAGCAGCGGCAGATCGTTGGGCGAGTCGCTGTAGAAGTAGGTGCGGGAAAAATCATCCAGGTTCAGGCCCATGCCCGCCAACCACTGGTTGACGCGCGTGATCTTGCCTGCCTGGAAGCTGGGCACCCCCTGAATGCGCCCCGTGTAGCGGCCGTCGAGCATTTCCGGGATCGTGGCGATCAGGTTGGGTATGCCGAAGGCCCGCGCGATGGGGGTGGTGACGAATTCATTGGTCGCGGTGACGATGGCGCACAGGTCGCCTTGCGCCACGTGCTCCTGCACCAGCGTGGTTGCCGTGGGCAGGATGGCCGGGCGGATGATCTCGGCCATGAATTCTTCGTGCCAGCGAGCCAGCTCAGGCAGGTCGGCGCGGGTCAGCAGGCCAAGCATGAATTCGGCCGATTGTTCGGCGGTCAACTGGCCGGCGTTATAGCGCAGCATCAGGTCTTCGTTGCGCCGCTGGGCTTCGGCGGGATCGCCCGCGCGGCCGGTTCGAGCCAGATAGTCGGCCCATTGATAGTCGCTGTCCAGGGGCAATAGCGTATGGTCGAGGTCGAATAAGGCCAGGCGTTTCGAAGAAGTCATAAATCGATTTGTCGTTCGGTGTTGGGCTGGCTGGAGGCCAGCAGGTCTTTCAAGAGAGGCAGCGTGATGGCGCGGTGTTTTTCCAGCGAATACCGATCGAGGGCATCCACCAGGGCGCTCAGGCGGCTCATGTCCCGCGCATAATGCGTCAGCACCCAATTGATGACTTCCGGCGAGAGCTCCAGCCCCCGGTCGCCGGCGCGTTTTCTGAGCGCGTGGGCGCGGTCGTCGTCGGACAGAGGGTCCAGGCGGAATACCAGGTCCCATCCCAGGCGTGTGCGCAAGTCTTCGCGCAGCGGCATGGCCAGCGGTGCCCGGTCGCCCGCGAGAATCAGGGCAAAGCCTTGTTCGGTCGAGGCCACTTCGCGCCAGCGATTGTACAGGGTGAAAAGCGCCGCCTGTCCGTTCGCATCCAGCAACTGGACATCATCGATGGCGACGAGCCTGTAGGGGGGCGTGTCGGCGGTGGCAATGTCCTTGAGGGCTTGTGCGGACTCCGATGTGCTGAAATAAAAAGCCTGGTCAGTGCCGGACAGGGCGCGCAAAAGATGGCTGCGGCCGACGCCGGGCGCGCCCCACAGGTAAATGGCCCTGCCCGGACGCCAATGGCGAAGGGCGTCCAGCGCTTCCTGATTGCCGCCCGTCACGAAATTATCGAGCGATGGCGGAGAGGGCGGCAAAAGGTCTAATATCAGTTGCTGTGTCATGGGTGTTTGGTTCGGTCGGCGGATCGGCCGGCCGGATGCCCGGTGCCCGGCACAAAGACATGCAGGACCGCGTTCATCGTAAAATCATGCTTGGTATTTAATTCAACATGCAATTCTTACATATCCCACGGCATTTCTCATGATTAATAAACATTCCGCTTCCCTGACCTACCGCGATGCGGGCGTCGATATCGATGCCGGCGAAGCGCTTGTCGATCGCATCAAGCCGCTGGCGGCCAGGACCATGAGGGCCGGAGTCATGGCGGGCATCGGCGGTTTCGGCGCCTTGTTCGAAGTGCCGCCGCATCTGAAGGAGCCCGTGCTGGTCTCGGGCACCGATGGCGTGGGCACCAAGCTGCGCTTGGCTTTCGAATGGAATCGCCACGATACCGTGGGCATCGACCTCGTGGCCATGAGCGTCAATGACATCCTGGTCCAAGGCGCCGAACCGCTGTATTTCCTGGATTATTTCGCCTGCGGCAAGCTGTCCGTCGATACCGCCGCCAGCGTGGTGGGCGGCATCGCCAAGGGTTGTGAACTGGCAGGCTGCGCCCTGATCGGCGGCGAAACCGCCGAAATGCCCGGCATGTATCCCGATGGCGAATACGATCTGGCGGGTTTTGCCGTCGGAGCGGTCGAAAAGTCGCGCATCATAGACGGCAAGAGCATACAGGCGGGCGACGCCGTGCTCGGCCTGGCATCCAGCGGCGCCCATTCCAACGGCTTTTCGCTCCTGCGCAAGATCCTGACGCACGCCAATGCGCGGCCGGGCCAGGACCTGGGCGGGCGCCCCCTCGAAGACGTCGTCATGGAGCCGACCCGCATCTACGTCAAATCCGTGCTCGCGGCATTGCAGCAGCATGGCACCGCCATCAAGGGGCTCGCGCACATCACGGGCGGGGGCCTGCTGGACAATGTGCCGCGCATTCTTCAGCCGGGGCTGGCGGCGCGCCTGCATCGCGATGCCTGGGCCATGCCGGAACTGTTCTCCTGGCTGCAGCAGAACGGCGGGGTGGCCGATTCCGAAATGCATCGCGTATTCAATTGCGGGATCGGCATGGTGATCGTCGTCCCCGCCGAACAGGCGGACGCCGTTGCCGCCACGCTCGCCGCCCAAGGCGAGCAGGTCAGCCGCCTGGGCGAGATCATCGAGCAAGAAGGACCCGAGGCGCCACAAACCATTGTTGTCTGATCCCAATAGAGGGGGGTCAGACCCCATACTAGAGGGGAGGGGTCAGACCCCGTACGGGGTCTGACCCCAATGCCCGGCAACCTTGCGCAGCACCTCTTCGGCAGCTGTTCCAGACAGGCAATCCACCACTTCGCGTTCAGGCTGCGAGCGCAGCCAGGTCAGCTGGCGTTTGGCCAGCTGGCGCGTGGCCGCCGTCGCCTGCTCGATTGCCTGCTCCAGGCTGATCTTTCCTTCCAGGTGGTCCCACAGTTGCCGGTATCCCACACAGCGAATGGAAGGCAGGCCCACGTGCAGATCGCCCCTGTCATACAGTGCCCTGACTTCGTCAAGCAAGCCATCTTCGATCATGCGGCGATAGCGCAACGCAATGCGCGCATGCAGCACGAGGCGATCGGAAGGCTCCAGGCTGACGGTCACGAATGACAAGGTGTCATCCCGGCGCGCCGGCGCATCTCGCAGCCAGTAGGACATGCTGCGCCCGCTGCTGCGGTAGATCTCGATGGCGCGCTGAAGCCGCTGGCTGTCATTGGGAGCCAGCCGCCGAGCGGTTTCGGGGTCGTAGCCCGCCAGTTGGCGATGCAGTCCGGGCCAGCCGATCTGTGCGGCTTCCTGATCGATCTGCATGCGTATTGCCGGATCGGCGGGCGGAAGGGCATTCAGGCCTTCGCGCAGCGCCTTGTAGTACAGCATGGTGCCGCCCGACAGCAGCGGCAGCCTGCCCCGGGAGCGGATGTCTTGAATCAGACGGGTGGCGTCCACATGGAAATCGGCCGCCGAGTAGCTCTGTGCAGGGTCCCGGATATCCAGAAGATGATGGGGAACCAGTGCCCGTTCTTCGGGCGACGGCTTGGCGGTGCCGATGTCCATGCCGCGATAGATGGTGGCGGAGTCCATCGCAATGATTTCAATCGGCCAGCGTTGCGCGATGGCAAGCGTCGTGGCGCTTTTCCCCGCAGCGGTGGGGCCGGCCAGGCAGATGACGGGAGTGCTCATTGGCCACGCATGAAGAGTTTGTCCAGATCTCTTAATGGCCACTGCACCCAGGTCGGACGGCCATGATTGCATTGGTCCGCCCGCTCCGTCTGCTCCATCCGGCGCAGCAGTGCATTCATTTCGTCCAGGCTCAGGCGGCGATTGGCGCGCACGGAACCGTGGCAGGCCATGGTGGAAAGCAATTCATTGCGCTGCTCGGTCAGGCGCGGCGATACGCCGACACTGCCCAGGTCGCGCAGGACGCCGCGCGCGAGCGATTCGATATCGCCGTTGGCCAGCAGGGCGGGAACCGCGCGCACGGCCAGTGAGGCCGGTCCGGCGGGACGCAGGTCCAGGCCCAGTTCATTCAAGGTGCCGGCGTGCTCCTCGACCAAGGCCAGGTCTTTTTCGCCGACATTGAACACGACGGGAACCAGGAGCTCTTGTCTGGGAAGGTTCTGAGCGTCCATGGCGATCTTGAGCTGTTCGTACACGACGCGCTCATGCGCTGCGTGCATGTCGACCAGGACCATGCCCGACCGGTTCTGTGCCAGGATGTAGATGCCGTGCAGCTGGCCCAGGGCCATGCCCAAGGGGAATTCGTCGTCGGGAAGGGCGGTGCGCGCGGGCGCCGTGTCTGGCGGCGCATCGAGCGGCCGGTAGAAAGATTGCCAGTTCATGGCGCCCGGCGAGCTTTGTTCGTTCAAGCGAAAGGACTGCTGCGAGGAAAACCCGCTCGGATAGCTGGAAGGCTGCCGTCCGGGCAGCGGGCCGGGTACCGTTGCTGTCTCGCCATCTTGCCAGGGCGCTTGATACGCGGACGGGGGCATGCCGGACTCCGTGAGGGATTCGAACGGGGCGGCGGCATGTCCGCCTGCGGTGGCCAGAGCGTTGCCCAGCGTCTGGCTCACGAAACGGTGTATGGCACCGCTATCGCGGAATCGGACCTCGTGCTTGGCGGGATGCACATTGACGTCGACGCCGGCGGGATCGACCTCCAGGAACAGCACGAACGCGGGTTGCCGGTCGCCATGCAGGACGTCCGCGTAAGCCTGGCGGATGGCATGCGACACGCTGCGGTCCCTGACATAGCGCCCATTCACGTACAGGAACTGGCGGTCTGCCCGGCTGCGGGCGAAAGTGGGTCGGGTGGCAATGCCTTTGAGCGAGATCAGGCCTTGCTCCTGCCAGATCTCCAGCCCTTGCTCGATGAACTCGGCGCCCAGAATGTCGCGCACGCGCTGCAGGGCGTCTGTCGATCGCCAGTTGCGTTGCGCCTTGTCGTTGTGGAACAGGCGGAAAGCCACTTGAGGATGGGCCAGCGCAATGCGTTCCAGCGCATCCACGCAGTGGCCGTATTCCGTGGCTTCGGCCTTCAGGAACTTGCGGCGGGCCGGAATATCGTCGAACAGCTGCCGCACGTCTATGGTCGTCCCTTGTCCGCCCGCCGCGGCTTGCGGGGTTCCATGATGATTGGAGATCTGCCAGGCATGCGGACTGTCCGTGGTGCGCGATGTCAGGGTAACGCGGGCGACCGACGCGATCGAAGCCAGGGCTTCGCCCCGGAACCCCATGGAGCCGACTGACTCCAGTTCGTTCAGCGTGGATATCTTGCTGGTGGCATGACGCATGAGCGCCAGGCGAAGCTCATTTTGAGGGATGCCGCAGCCATCGTCGATCACCGCGATACGCCTGATGCCGCCGCCGTCCAGACGGACTTCGATGGCGCGCGCGCCCGCATCCAGCGAATTCTCGAGGAGTTCTTTCAGGACGGAGGCGGGCCGTTCGATCACCTCGCCGGCGGCGATCTGGCTGATGAGCAGGTCCGGAAGAGGGGCGATGGAACGGCGTTCCGGCATTACGGCAGTCATTTCCTTGGGACAAAGTGGTAACGTCGACCATGCCGATTTTAGCGTCAACAGGCCTGGGGCCTGTTGACGCTAAAAAAGTAGGCGGCGCTGACCCTAGGCGCGGCGGGCCATCGCCGGGCGTGCCGCGAAGTAGTCGCTGACGCCGGCCAGCATGGCTTTGGCGATCTTGTCCTGGTGCGAAGGGCTGCGTAGCAGGCGCTCTTCTTCCGGGTTGCTGATGAAAGCGGTTTCCACCAGGATGGAAGGGATGTCCGGCGCTTTCAATACGGCGAAGCCCGCGCGCTCCACGGTTTTCTTGTGCAGGCGATTGATTTTGCCGATTTCCCCCAGCACGTTTCCGCCAACGCGTACCGAGTCGTTGATTTGAGCCGCGGTGGACAGGTCGAGCAGGACCTGGGCGACCTGTTTGTTGTGGGAGCCCAGGTTCACGCCGCCGATCAGGTCGGCGTCGTTCTCGCGCTGGGCCATCCAGCGGGCGGCCGCGCTCGTCGCGCCGTTCTGCGACAGCGCGAACACCGAAGATCCTCGCGCCGAAGGCTTGATCCACGCATCGGCGTGGATGGAAATGAACAGATCCGCCTTGACCCGGCGGGCTTTCTGAACACGCACGTGTAGCGGCACGAAGTAATCGTTGTCGCGTGTCAGATAGGCGCGCATGCCGGGCTGTGCATCGATCAGCTTCTTCAGGCGCTTTGCAATGCTCAGCACGATATCTTTTTCCCGCGTGCCGTTTCGGCCGATTGCGCCCGGATCCTCTCCGCCGTGGCCAGGGTCCAGTGCGATCAATATCGACTGGCGCCTTGGCGGCGGCTCGGCGGGTTTCGGAGCCGGCGCAGGCGGCTTGAGCTTGCGCGCAACCGGCGGCAGCGTCTGGCCCGGTACCGAAGGCACGGGCGCATCCGGCAGGGGATCATTGCGCGCGAGGTCTTCGAGGACCTCGGCCAGAGGGTCGGTGTCGGCGCTGTCCATGATGGCCATCAGCGGGTCCTGCGCGATCTTGGGATACAAATCCAGCACCAGGCGATATTTGTATTCGCCTATCGGCTTGAGCGTGAAGACTTGCGGCGCAATGGGCTGCTTGAGGTCCATGACCAGGCGGACGACGTCGGGCCGGTTCTGCGCCACGCGCACCGAGTCGATGTAGGGATCGTTCGGCCGGACCTTGGAAATGATGTCGCGTATGGTGGTATTGATCGTCAGGCCTTCGATGTCGACGACCAGGCGGTCCGGGTTCTCGAGCGTGAAGTGTTCGGCTTTCAGCTCGCTGTCCATTTCCAGGGTGACGCGCGTGTATTCGTCGGCCGGCCATGTGCGCACCGCCACGATGGTGGCGGCTCGGGCGGCCGTGGGAATGACGGGAAGAACGAACAAGGTGCCGGCTGTCGCAATCAGTCGACGTCGTGAGGCTCCTGTGGGCGAGATGCCTGGGGAGGAAGTACGAGTGTCGTCAGCCATAATAATCCTTTGTTGCTATGGGCCGTCAGGCTGGCCTGCCGCCCGGCGTCGGCATATTCGAGGTGAATGTCGAGATCGGGAGGGGGAAGCAGCTTGCCCGCTTGTTCCGGCCATTCGATCAAAACGATCGCATTTTCCTGCAAAATATCTCGAAATCCGGCATCCACCCATTCATTCGAATTGCTAAATCTATAAAAATCAAGGTGATAGAAGTATAAGTTAGAAAGATTATAGCTTTCAAGCAAAGTATAGCTAGGACTTTTTATGCGTCCGCGGATGCCGGCGGCTCGTAAAAAGGCCCGAGTGAAGCTGGTCTTGCCGGCTCCGAGGTCGCCGCGCAAATGGATGCGGCCGCCCGGCGGCGCGGCCGGGCGTTCGCCGCAGAGCATGGGGGCTAGCTGTGCGGCAAGTGCGCTGGTGGCGTCTTCGTCCGGCAAATACACTCTAATTGTCTTCAAAATATGCTTATCATCATTCATGGGCATGGGTCATGGAGTTGGGCCCAGCGTCAGCCACAGAGGTATGGTGACTGCGGAAATCAGTGTGCCGATCGACATCGTTCCCGCGACCAGCCGTCCATCGCCGCCCATCCGAGCGGCCAGAACGTAGGCCGAGGAAGCCGTCGGCAGTGCGCTGAATAACAACAGCATCTGCCGTTCGACCAGGCTCAAATCCATTGCCCAGCCGATGAACAGTGCGGCAAGGGGGCTCAGCAGCAGGCGCACTGCCAGCATCCAGCTGATGAGCTTGCCGCTGTTGCGGCCCGCCTGAAGCGACAGTGTGGCGCCGACGCAAAGCAGGCCGATGGCAATGGCGCACGCACCCAGCCGCTTGAAGGTGACGTCCACGGGCTGAGGAATGGGAATCTGAAGAAAGTTGAATGCCAGCGCGGTCAGGGTGGCGATGATGAAGGGGTTGCGGAGGATCTCACCGAATACGCGGCCGCCGTTCTGCCGCGCGAGCCCGTGAACCGCCGCGATATTGACGATGGGGACGGCAAACCCCACCAGTATGGCCATGACGGTTTGGCCCGCCGCACCCGCCAGCGGGCCGGCGAGGGACAGGCCGATATAAGTATTGAAGCGATAAGCGCACTGCGCGATCGATGCATGGGCCACGGGGTCGGGCCGCAGCACCGGGACGGCAAGCCATGCCAGCGCCACGCCAAAGGCCGTCAGCGCCACCACCGCCTGCAAAAGCGTGTACGCGCCCGAAATGCTGATGGGTGTCTGGGTGATGGACTGGAACAGAAGGGCCGGAAACAGAACGAAGTAAACCAGCTTCTCGGCGCCTTGGAAGAAATCGCGCGAGAACTGAAGCTTATGAAAAAGCACCCACCCCAGCGCGATGAGGAGAAAGTCGGGCAGTACGAGCTGGATGACGGCCATAAAGCATGGGGGCTGGGAAGCCCACCGGAAAAACGATCGGGTTTACTAGGGAAAAGGAGTATATCGGTAATAGGTGCGCAACGAGACAGCAGTAGCTCATTGCTGTTATCCTCCACGCTAATAAGGGAGCTTAGCGTAAATTTGCTCGCTTGTTTTCCGATTCATATGATTTCTTACGGAGAGACTCATACATGGCAACACTCACCAAGAAGTTCGCCGCTTTGACCCTGGCCGCAGGCGTGGCCGCTGCCTTCGGATCCGGCGCAGCGCTTGCCGCCGACTATCCTTCGCAGCCCATCCGGGTCATCGTACCTTTTGCCCCTGGCGGCTCAACCGATATCGTCGCCCGCATTGTCACCCAGCGCATGGGGCAGGAACTCGGCCAGACGATGGTCGTCGAGAACAAGGGCGGCGCCGGCGGCGCCATCGGTGCTGCGGAAGCGGCTCGCGCCAAGCCTGACGGCTATACGCTTTCGATCGCCACGGTCTCCACGATGGCCGTCAATTCGGCTTGCCGTCCCAATGATCTCCCATACGATCCCCTGAAGGACTTCGTTCCCGTCACCAATTTCGCGAACGTTCCCAACGTGATCGAAGTCAATCCCAAGTTCCCGGCGAAGAACTTCAAGGAATTCGTCAAGGCCTTGAAAGACAATCCCGGCAAGTACACCCACGGCAGCTCGGGCACATGCTCGGTGCTCCACCTGTTCGGCGAAGCCTTCAAGCAAGCCACGGGCACTGATGCCATCCACGTTCCCTACAAGGGTTCGGGTCCCGCCGTCACCGATGCCGTCGGTGGCCAGATCGACAGCATGTTCGACAACCTGCCGTCGTCCATGGGCCAGATCCAGGCCGGCAACCTGCGTGCGCTGGCCATCGCCTGGCCCGAGCGCCTGAAGAGCCTGCCCGATGTCCCGACGCTGGCCGAAGAAGGCTATCCGCAGCTGAACCAGCCCGCCTGGTATGGCCTGCTGGCGCCCGCCGGCACTCCTCCGGAAGTCATCAAGAAGCTGCGCGACGCGGCCGTGGTGGCCCTGAAGGATCCTCAAGTCATCGATACCCTTGAAAAGCAGGGCGCTGCGCCCTCGGGCAACACCTCCGAAGAGTTCGCCAAGGAAATCAAGCAGCAATACGACTGGGCCAAGGAAGTCGTGGCCAAGGGCAACATCAAGCTCGAGTAGTTTCTTTCATGGCCGCGCCCCGCTTGGCGCGGCCGCCTGATCAAAAAGCCGAGGAGATCCCTCGGCTTTTTTGACGCCTGGCATAGGCTACGCCCCAGACCATGCCCAGTATCGCCGCGATGAGCGACCCCATCAGCACCCCCAGTTTGGCCGCATCCAGCAGGGAATCGTCGGTGAAGGCCAGCATGGCGATGAAGATCGACATGGTAAAGCCGATGCCCGCCAGCAGGCCGATGAGCCAGATACCGCCCCAGGTCACGCCGGGTGGCAGGCGGCACCAGCCCATTTGCACCATCAGCCAGCTCACAGTGACCACCCCGAGCGGCTTGCCGACCACAAGGGCCAGCATGATGCCTGCCACGACCCACTGCGCCCCGCCGGCCGCCATGTCCTTGCCGCCCAGGCTGACGCCGGCATTCGCCAGCGCGAACAGGGGCATCACGCCGTACGCCACCCATGGATGCAGCGCGGATTGCACGCGGACCACCGGCGGCAGCAGTTCTCGCTGGGCGAGGCGAAGCTGCCGTATGGGCTGCGCCAGATGCTGCGGGTCTGTCTTGTCATCGGCATCGCGCCCAGTCAGCTCCGCGGCGATGCGAGCAAGCGCATCTTGGGGGCGCTCGCGCATGCGTACCGGCACCACGGGCGTCAGCAAGCCCAGCACCACGCCGGCCAGAGTGGGGTGAGCGCCGGTCATCAGCAGGCCGGCCCAGACGATCGCGCCCGGCACCACGTAGGCGTAGGCCGAACCGATGCCCATCCGCTGCAGTCCGAGCACCAGCGCGAGGCCGGCGCCGGCCACCGCGAATCCTGTGTAGTCGAGTCCTGCCGAGTAGAACAGCGCGATGATGAGCACGGCGACGACGTCGTCGATGATTGCCAGAGCGAGCAGGAAAATACGCAGGTTGCCGGGAATCGAGCGCCCCAGCAGCGCCAGCACGCCCACTGCGAAGGCGATATCCGTCGCTGTCGGCACGGCCCAGCCGTGCCGGCGTATGGCGTCGTCGTTCAGCGCCAGATAGATCAGGGCCGGCACCACGACGCCGCCGAGAGCCGCTGCGATCGGCAGGCTGGCCTGGCGAAAATTGCTCAGCGCTCCCTGGTGCATCTCGCGCCGGATCTCCATGCCTACGACCAGAAAAAACACGGTCATCAATGCGTCGTTGATCCAGAAATGCAGCGATTGGGAGAATGAGAACCCGCCCAAGCCGAAGGACAGGGGCGTGTGCCAGAGGTGGTGGTAGCTATCGGCGAGCGGGGAGTTCGCCCAGATCAGTGCGGCAGCCGCTGCAGTCAACAGTACGATGCCGCTGACGGCTTCGATGTGGAGAAAGCGTTCGAGCGCGGCGAAGGCGTGTTCGGTCAAGCGTTGGGCGCGGGGCAAGTCTTGCCCTGATAGGTGTCGATGCATGGTCGTAGCGGTTCCGCGCGGCGGCCCGACCTGCGCTTGAGCCTGTCTCGCTGCAACGGCGGCGGACACCCAGCCGTGATTCTACACTGCGCAGGCTTTTTGCAAAGTGTCTTATAATCACAGCCCGAAATGCTGTCCTGTCCCTGTAGTTAAATGGATATAACTTTCCCCTCCTAAGGGAAGATTGCAGGTTCGATTCCTGCCGGGGACGCCAATGTTTTCACTCCAGTCGCGTAAATTAACTTCTTCACCTTGAAGAAAATCTGTTACGATTTTTAGCGATTAGAACGGCGACGCATCAAATGTGTCATGCTGCGCCATCTACTGGAGACAATTTTGAAGAAGACATTTCCAGCCTTATGCGCGGCAGGCGTCGCCGCACTCGTGCTTGCCGGATGCGATAGCGGAGGAGGGGGGGGGAGCACTCCCGACGACACCGCCCAAGGTCCCAATATCCTGTTCGTCATCATGGACGACGTCGGCATCGACCAGATGAAGGTCTTCGGGTACGGTGGCCAAATGGCGCCCATACTGCCTAATATCAACGCCGTGGCCCATGCCGGCGTGCGCTTTCGCAATACCTGGTCCATGCCGGAATGCTCGCCGGGGCGCGCAGCCATGTTTGTGGGCCGTTATCCGTTCCGTACCGGCATCAACCAGGCCATTGGTCCCCAAGACCTTGCCACGTCTCATCTATCACCCTATGACATCACCGCGCCCAAGCTTCTCAAGCGGGCGGGATACGAAAGCGGGATGTTCGGCAAGTTCCATCTGGGCGGGCCGGAAAACAACCAGGCGGAAAACTCCCTGCCCAGCGTGCTCGGTTGGGACTACTTCTACGGATGGGTGGGCGGGCTGCCGGGTTCGAACGACAGGACGGTCGGCGGGTACGATACCGCGGGCACGCATATGTGCGGATTCATTCCGGGCGAACAATCGGGCGGCGCAAAAAGCGGCGCCTGCTATCAGGCCGACGGCAGCTGCACGGTCATGAGCCGCAATTCGCTTGCCGATGACGCGGCGGGCCTGCAATGCGTGGCGGCCGGCGGCCTGCTGGTTCCAAACGAGACCTGCGGCAAGCCGCCTTCGTATCTCAATTTCAATATCCAGAATGCCTATTACGTCTCGCCGCTGGTCATCATCGAAAACGGCAAGACCGAGGAAGTGAAGCTGTCGGATCCTCGCGCCCGAGGCTACCGCACCACGATCGAAACCGATGCCGCCATCGAATGGATCAAATCGCGCCCTGCGGGCAAGGCATGGATGGCCACGGTCAGTTACAGCGCCGCGCATACCCCGTGGCAGCAACCTCCCAAGCGGCTGGTGCCGCTGGCTCCGGGCGACGTCAGCCCGCTGGACGCCCTGAGCTGCACGGCCGATGGTCCGCGCGGCGCGCTGGACCAGCGTATCATCCAGGATCGCATGACGGAAGCCGTGGACACGGAGTTCGGCCGCCTGCTGGTCGAGACCGGCATGGCCAAATACAACGAAGACGGCACCCTGAACTACGACCCGAAGGCGACGAACACCGTCATTGTCATCGTCGGCGACAACGGCTCTCTGGCCGCCGCCGTCAAGCTGCCTTTCGATCCCACGCGGGCCAAGGGCACCGCCTACCAGACCGGGGTATGGGACCCGCTGATCATTGCGGGGCCTCAGGTTGCTCAACCCGACCGCGAAGTCGATCACATGGTCAACATGGTGGATCTGTTCCAGTTCTTCGGCGAACTGGCCGGCCTTGATGCGCACAAGGAAGTGCCGCACACCATCGATTCGGTCGGCATACTGCCTTACCTGACTGATCCCGACCAGGGCAGTCTGCGCACGATCAACTTCACCATGGGCGGTTTGAACGAACAGGCCAACGGCGGCCGCAACGGTCCTTGCGTGATGAGTACGGCCTGCACCGTCATTCCGACATCCAAAAGCGTGTGCGAAGACAATATGGGCGTGTATTGGGGGGCCGGCTATACCAGCGACCAGGTCATCCCCACCAATCCTCCCGGCGCAGGCTATGCAACGTGCGCGGACGTGAACGAAGCACTGTACAAAAAGGGCGAGACCATGCTCGCGCTGGTGCCCGAGTCCACCGTCGCGATCCGCAACGAGCGCTACAAGCTGGTGGTCAATACCAGCGTGGACTACGATCCGGTCTCCAATGGCCACAGGGAAGTCACCAGCGAAGAACTTTACGAGGTCAACCAGGCTGCGCCGATGCCGCTGCTCGATACCGAAGACCGAAATCTGCTGCCTGCCGCCGACCCTCAGCTGGAGGCCATCCGCAGTGATTTGCGCAGCAAGCTCGACGCCATGCTGGCTTCGAACCCCGCTTGCCCGGGCGACGGCAACATCGACGGCATCGTCAATGCGGAAGACCTGGAAAACTGGAGAAAAATCGCACATGACTGGGGTCTTTCCAGCGTCTACGATTTCTTGACTCCAGAATATCGCGACGGTAAAACCGACAACAAGGACGAAGCGATCATCCAGGCCAACCTGGGCAAGACCTGCCCGCGCACCTACAGTCTTTATTGATTTCAAGCTCCAATCGTCCGCAGTCACTCCGCGGGCGATTCGAGCCGGTGCGTGCCAAGACGCGCCGCGCCGGCATGTTGTATTCTGGCAGGGTGGTCAACTTACGCAGTAAGGAGTCAAGAAAACCGTGGACCAAACCAGAGACATTGCCGTCATTGTCGGCAGCTTGCGCAAGGAATCCCTCAATCGAAAAGTCGCAGAGGCGCTGCAAGCGCTGGCACCCGCCAGCCTTGCCCTGGAGATCGTCGAAATCGGGCAGTTGCCGCTGTACAACCAGGACTACGACGAGGATTCCCCCGAATCCTACATAGAATTCCGGCGCCGGATCACCGCTGCCGACGCGGTATTGTTCGTGACGCCCGAGCATAACCGCTCCATGCCGGCCGCCATGAAGAACGCGGTCGATATCGGCTCCAGACCTTATTCCAAAAGCGTCTGGAACGGTAAGCCCGCGGGCGTCATCAGCGCTTCCCCTTCCATGCAGGGCGGCTATGGCGCTAACCACCATCTGCGCCAGTCTCTGGTCGGGCTCAATCTTTACTGCATGCCGCATCCTGAAACCTATCTCGGCCAAGCCGAAAGGCTGTTCGACCCGGCAGGCGAACCGACCGAAACCGCGCTGGCGCTGCTTCGGAGTTTCATCGATGCCTATGCCCAGTGGGTGGCTCGTTTTCCGGCATCATGATGCGGGACGATTCCTCTACCTCGGCGGTGCCGGGCGACCAGATACAGAACGCGTTTCAAGGCGATCTGTACGCGCACGTGCATGCCTTGTCGTCGGCCTGGCAGGACGCTTTCCTGGATACGCGCTCGCAGCAGACGCTTCATGACCTGGACGCCTTTCTGGACGAGCGCCTCGAGGCGGGTGCGACCATCTTCCCTTTGCGGCCCTTTCGGGCTCTGTTGGAAATCCAGCCGCAGGACGTGCAGGTGGTCCTGCTCGGCCAGGATCCTTATCACGGGCCGAACCAGGCGCAAGGCCTGGCTTTTTCGGTGCCCGACAACTGCCGGATTCCGCCCAGCCTGCGCAACATGTTCGCCGAGCTTGCCCAGGAATATCCCGACTCCTTCGCCACGCAGCGCCACAGCCTGCTGCGGTGGGCGCGACGCGGCGTGCTGCTGCTCAATACTTCCTTGACCGTGGAAGCGCATCAGCCGGCTTCGCATGCCAAGAAAGGCTGGGAAGTCATCACGGACAACATCATCGAGCGCGTGCTGCGCGAGCCGCGGCCCAAGGTCTTCCTGCTATGGGGTTCGCATGCGCAATCCAAGCAGGCATTGTTGCAGGTGCAACCGCCGGCTGGGCCTACGCTGGTGTTGAAGGCCAACCATCCTTCGCCGCTGTCCGCCACGCGCCCGCCCAGGCCCTTTATCGGCTGCGGCCATTTCCGGAAGGCGAACGACTGGTTGCGCGAGCAGGGCGAAAGCGGCGTGGACTGGCTGGATAATCATCACACTGGGGGGGCAGACCCCGCAGGGGTCTGACCCCTTGATTGTTTGGGCTTGGGGCCAGACCCCATTCGGGGTCTGACCCCGAACTTTTTTTTTATGGGGTCAGGCCCTGTTGGGGTCTGACCCCGAAGCCCTTTCGTTGTGGGGTCAGACCCCGCCTGGGGTCTGACCCCCTGCCTCGGGAACCTTCATCATGAAGCGATCACGGGTGCGCACGTACCAGCCGGGGCTTTCCATGCGGCCCACGAGCTCCAGCTTGGCGGTATCTATCCAATAGCGTTCGGGATTCTTGATGGCATGGTCGGCTACGTGCATGCCCAGGATGCTGGCGATGACCAGGTGGTTTTTTTCGCTCAGGTCCACGACTTCGACCGCCTTGCATTCCAGCGAAACCGGACTCGAGGCGATGCGGGGCGGTTTGATGCGGCTGGCCGGAGCGGTGGAAACGCCGGCTTCGAGCAATTCATTGGTGCCCGGCGCGAAGGGGGCGGCCGTGATGTTCATGGCTTCCGCGTCGGCCTCCGATACCAGATTGACCACGAATTCGCCGTTCGCCCGGATGTTCGCCAGTGTGTCTTTTTCGCGGCCGTCCGCATGGCTGCCTATTCCCAGGCATATGGTCGCCGGGTCGGCGCAAACCACATTGAAGAAAGAAAAAGGGGCGGCATTGGGCGCGCCTTCGTCATTCAGGGAAACGATCCAGGCAATGGGCCTGGGCGTGATCGTTGCAGTAAGCAATTTGTACCGATTCCGTGCTTGCAGCGCTTCAAAATCGAAAAACACATTATTCCTTTGTTCAAGCGATGGTTGATGGGGTCAGACCCCATGCGGGGTCGGACCCCGCCCAAGAAGGGGCCGGCCAGGATGGGGTCAGACCCTTGAGGGTCTGACCCCGGCCCGGAAGGACTTGATCGTGATGGGGTCGGACCCCGTACGGGGTCCGACCCCTCTGCCCGGGGTGGTCAGTCTTTCGCCAGACCCACCTTCACCGGTTTGGCATCGAGCACCTTGGCCAGCGTATCGGGCGCGATGCCGATGAGGTAGCCGCGCCGCCCTCCGTTCAGGTAGATCACATCATAATCGAGCAGCGAGGCCTCGAACCACACGGGCATCTTCTTGCGTGTGGCGAACGGCGACGTACCGCCCACCATGTAGCCAGAGTTGCGTTGGGCGGTTTCCGGCGAGCAGGGGCCGACTTTCTTGGCGCCGATCTGTCTTGCCAGATTCTTGGTCGACACCTCCATGTCCCCATGCATGACCACCACCAGCGGACGGGCGTTTTCGTCCTCCATGATGAGGGTTTTGGCAACCTGGTGCGGATCCACGCCCAGCTGCCTGGCGGATTCGCGCGCGCCGCCGTGGTCCACGTATTCGTAGGGGTGTTCGGAGTAGGGTATCCGGTGCTGCTTGAGCAATTGGGTGGCCGGCGTTTCCGAAACGTGCTTTTCTTTTGCCATGTGCTGAAACGATGAAGGGATGGGTCAGGCGCGCGGATGATGCTGGGCATGAAGGGATTTCAGCCGTTCGCGCGCAACGTGAGTATAGATCTGCGTGGTCGAGATATCCGCATGGCCCAGGAGCATCTGAACGACGCGCAGATCCGCGCCGTGATTCAGCAGATGCGTTGCAAAGGCATGGCGCAGGACGTGCGGAGAAAGAGGGGCGTGGATATCCGCCTGCAGCGCATATTTCTTCACGATCAGCCAGAAGGCCTGGCGGGTCATGGCGGCCGCCCTGGCGGTGATGAACAGGGCGTCGCAGCGTCGCGGCCCCAGCAGCGCGGGCCTGGATTCCTTCAGGTATCGATCCAGCCAATGCAGCGCCTCTTGGCCCAGCGGCACCAGCCGGTCCTTGCCGCCTTTTCCCATGGTCACGCGCACCACGCCTTCCTGCAGGCTCAATTCCTGCATGCCCAGGCTGACCAGCTCCGTGACACGCAGGCCTGTTGCGTACAGCGTTTCAAGCATGGCGCGGTCCCGCAAGCCCAATTCGGTGGTCTCATCGGGAGCCTGCAGCAAGGCATCGACCTGGGCTTCGGAGATGGTCTTGGGAAAGCGGGCCGTGCGTTTGGCTGCGCGCAAGGTAAGACATGGGTCTTTGCCGACCCGCCCCTGTCTGAGCGCCCAGAGGTAATAGCGCTTGAGCGCGGCCAGCCGCCGGTTGGCCGTGGCGGCTTTGCTGGTCGCGTGGCGTGCCGCGAACCAGTCCTGGATGCCGGCGGCGTCTGCCGTGTCCAGGCCTTTACCCTGCTTTGCATGCAGCCATTGGGCAAATGCCGTCAGGTCCCGGCGGTAGGCATCCAATGTGTTCTTGGACAGGCCGTCCTCCAGCCAGATGGCGTCGAGAAAGGCGTCGATGGAATCAGGCGGGACGAAGCTCAAGGTCTTGCGCGGGAAGAGGAGTCGGCGATGCCTTATCTTATCAAAGCGGAAACAGAATCGCGCATTGACCAACCGTTATATAGTTGAGTATATTGCGATCCGGTAGGATGCAGCGTAGCCGCTATGATCCGGGACGGTAAAGAAGGCTTTCGGGCCTTGAAAAGGAGAATGGGAATGAACATGAAACGAATCCTGGCCGCGCTTGGCCTGGTATGCGTGAGCCTGCATGCGCAGGCAAGCCCCAATGAAATCCTGGTTGGCGCCGCAGCCAGCCTGACGAACGCCTTCAAGGAGATCGGGGTGCAATTCCAGCAGGAACACCCCGGCAACAAGGTATTGACGAGCTTTGCCGGGTCCGATGCGATCGCCCATCAGGTGATCCAGGGGGCGCCCATGGACATCTTCGCATCCGCCGACCAGAAGGCGATGGACAAGGCGGTTGCCGCCGGCATGATCGATGAGTCTTCCCGCCGCGATTTCGTGCGCAACGAGGTCGTGCTGATCGTGCCTGTGAAGGGCGGCGCGCCGATCAATTCTCTGGCGGACCTCAAAGCCGCCGCCGTCAAGCGCGTGGCGCTTGGCAATCCGGCGACCGTGCCTGTCGGGCGCTATACCAAGGCCAGCCTGGAAGGCTCGGGTGATTGGGACACCGTCAAGGAACGAGAGGTCCTGGGGCAGAACGTCCGCCAGGTTCTTGACTACGTGGCGCGGGGCGAGGTCGATGCGGGATTCGTGTTCGCCACCGATGCGGCCATCATGCCGGATCAGGTCAAGGTAGTGGCGAAGCTGCCGTCGCCCGAGCCGGTGCTGTATCCGATTGCTCTCGTGAAACGCGACGGTCGCAATCCCCAGGCCAAGGCGCTGCTGGACTATATCCTGTCCGACAAGGGGCTGGCCGTGCTCGACAAATACGGCTTTTCCAAACCTTGACGAGCAGCGTTCGTGCGTGAACTCGCCGTTCCGCTGTTCCTGTCTCTCAAAGTAGCGGGATGGGCGACCTTCTTCGCCAGCGTGCTGGGGGTGGCCAGCGCATTTGCTCTTTCGCGCTGGCGCTCCCGCTGGAGCGATGTGGTGGATTCCGTGCTGACCTTGCCCATGGTGCTGCCACCCACGGTGATCGGCTATTACCTGCTGGTCTTGCTCGGGCGGAACGGCTGGCTGGGCCGCTATCTGTCCGAATTGGGCATAGAGCTTGTGTTCACCTGGCAAGGCGCCGTGGTGGCGGCGACCGTCGTGGCGTACCCGTTGGTGCTCAAGGGCGCGCGGGCGGCGTTCGAAAGCGTGGACGGCAGCCTGGAGGACGCCGCACGCGTGCTCGGCATCAGCGAGGCTGCCGTTTTCTTTCGTGTCAGCCTGCCTCTGGCCTTGCGCGGCATACTGGCGGGGGTCTTGCTGGCGTTCGCACGGGCTCTGGGAGAATTCGGCGCCACATTGATGATCGCCGGTAGTATCGAGGGGCGGACCCAGACGCTGTCCATTGCCATCTACGAAGCGGTCCAGGCGGGGAACGACAGTCTGGCCAATGTCCTGGTGGTGACCACGTCGCTGACCTGCGTGCTGGTGCTCTGGATGGCGGGCTGGCTGTCGCCTGATCGCCTGCGCGCAGCCGGCACCCGAGGTGGCGCGCGATGATAGAAATTGCGATCTCGCGGCGGCTGCGCAACGGTGCCCAGGCATTCTCCCTGGATGTCGAACTGGCTTCCGACGCCCGGCGCATCGTGCTGTTCGGGCCGTCGGGCTCGGGCAAGACTCAAACGCTGCAGGCTATTGCCGGCCTCGCGCGGCCCGACGCCGGGCGCATCGTGGTTGACGGCTTGACGCTCTTCGACTCGGAGCGGGACATATGCCTTCGGGCGCAGGAGCGTGGTGTCGCTTATCTTCAGCAGGACTACGGCCTGTTCCCCCATCTGACTGTCGCGCAGAACATCGAGTTCGGCTTGCGCAGGGGCTGGCTGAATCCTCGCCGCGGGACCTTGTCCGATGAGGCCATATACTGGGTGCGGGCCTTTGAACTGGACGCCTTGCTGGGCAGCTATCCCCAGGAAATTTCAGGCGGGCAGAAGCAGCGGGTCGCCCTGGCGCGCGCACTGGC
This sequence comes from Alcaligenaceae bacterium, assembly GCA_013416435.1. Taxonomy (GTDB): domain Bacteria; phylum Pseudomonadota; class Gammaproteobacteria; order Burkholderiales; family Burkholderiaceae_B; genus Parapusillimonas. The sequence continues at coordinate 87,671 of JACCEN010000005.1, forward strand.
GCTGAAGCCGCGCCTGCTTTTGCTGGACGAGCCGCTATCCGCGCTGGACGCGGCATTGCGCGTGAAAATGAGACAGGAGATTGCGGCCTTGCAGTCGCGACTGGATATCCCGATCGTTCTGATCACGCATGATCCGGAAGATGCGATATGCCTGGCGGACCAGGTCTTCTGCATACAGGACGGCCGCATCGTGAAAGCATGCCATCCGCGGGAATTGACGGCGCTTCAGTCCAGCACTCCCAGCATGACGCTGGATGCCTTGAAGATCGCATAGACCGGCAGGCCTTCGCGCAGCTGCATGGAAATCGCGCTGTCGCAGCTCAGCATGGCGGCCAGGATCTGCCCTCCTTGCAGTTCTATGCTGACTTCCGTGTTGACCGCGCCTTCCACGATGCGGACCAGCCGCCCGGGCAGTTGATTGCGCGCGGAAAGGCGCGTGTCACCGCCGGGCAGCCCGACGATCACCGACGAGGCTTTGATGAAGGCCAGGGCGCGTTTGCCGACGCACAGGCCCAGGTCTACCGTGCTCTCGCTGCTGATCGATGCCACGATGGCCGTGTCGTCGCTCAGCTTCAAGGTGATTTCGTCGTTCACGGCTCCCGTCTTTATGTGCTGGATGGTGCCGGCCAGCTTGTTGCGTGCCGATGTTTGAATCATCATGTGCTGAATGAGCTCGAGATTATCGGGCGACTGCCTGCTGGCAGACGCGAGCCGCGCCATGAACCGTTCATGTTCGGCGTTCAGGATGCGGAAGGTCGTCAATAGCGCTTTGGCACGCGGCGTGAGCGTCGCGCCGCCGCCGCGCTGACCGCCGGTGTTTCTGAGCACCAGCGGTTCGCCGGCCAGGTTGTTCATCGTATCCACCGCGTCCCAGGCGCCTTTGTAGCTCAAGCCGATCTTTTTCGCGGCGGCGGTGATCGAGCCTTCTTGGTCGATGGCTTCGAGCAGCGCCATTCTTTTCTGACTGCCCCAGTCCTGATCGCCCGAGCGGAACCAGATGGAGCCGCTCAGTTCCAAGGGGGGGCGACCGGAGGCATGGACTGATTTCTTAGGCATGGCGGGATTGTAATGGCGCGGGGCGGTTTGTCGCCAGCCGCCACAGGACCTAGAATGCTCTCACTTTCCTTCCCGCCGTCCCAACCCTTGAAATGCTAGATTCCCTGCCTGCGATCAGTCTAGACGAACTATCCGATTTCGATGCGCAAGACACTCTGGTGCTCACCGTGAACAACCGGCATGCGCGGCGTGTGCTGGCCGAGCTCTCGGCAAATCTCGGCGGAGACCGCCGGGTCATCGCCGTCCCCGACATCGTGCCTTTGTCCGCGTGGCTGCGACAGTTGTCCGATCAGCTCTCTTTTCTGCCGGATTCCGGCATGGCCAGCCACCCGATAGATGCCTTCGGCGCCCGGCTGCTTTGGCAGCGCGTCATCGAACGCGTGGAGTCGGACAGGGTGCTGCTCGATGTCGCCCAGGCCGCGACGCTGGCCATGGAGGCCGATCGGCTGATGGACGACTGGCGCATCGAGGTCGGTTCCGGACAGGAAACGGGCGATTATCTGCGCTTTCGGGAGTGGCGTGCCGGATATCGGCAGGCGCTGGCGGAACTGGATCTCGAAGACGCCAACCAGGCCTACGAAACCGTGCATGCCGCCATGCGAGATGGCCGTCTGTGCAGCAGCGCGCGCCAGGTGGTCCTGGGCGGATTCACGGAGCTCTCTCCCAGGCTGGCGACCATGCTCGCGGCGCTGCAGCAGCAGGGCTGCACGCTTTGGGTGTTGCGTCCGTCTTCCGCTGCGCTGCATGCGACCCATCGCGTCGTGGCGCAGGATCCGGATACGGAATGGCGCCTGGCCGCCCATTGGGCGGCCGAGCAATTGCGGAACAACCCATCGGGGCGTTACGCCATCATCGCGAGCCGCCTGGAGGCCGATGCGCCGCTCGCGCACCGATGCTTGCGTGCCGCCCTCGGGACCGATGCGCAGGGCAGGCATGTTCCTTATAACGTAGCGGTTGCCCGGCCGCTGTCCGGCTGGCCGCTGATACGCGCAGCCCTGGCCTGGCTGCGCGTACTGGCCCTCATCAATCGCGGCCGGCCTTGTCCCCCCGAGGATCTCGGCCGGGCATTGTTGGCGGGCGGCTGCGCCGGGCATACCGAGGAGGCGGCAGGCCGTGCAGTGATCGACGCATACTGGCGCGAGCAAACGGTGCTGGCCGTACCGACGGCGGATTTCGCCGCCTTGCTCGAACGGCATGCTCCCCGGCTGTTCCAGGCATGGCAGGCGTGCATCGCCGGGCTTGACGGCGACACCGCGCCGGCCGGCCTCGACATCTGGTCGCAGCGGTTTCGCCGATATCTGCAGTGCCTGGGCTTCCCGGGAAGAGGCATGCTGGACAGCCACGCGTTCCAGGTTCTCGAAGCGTTGGATGCAGTGCTGGACAGAATGTCCGCGCAATCCGTCGTGGCCGGCAAGCTCGGTTTTGGCGCCGCCGTGGGTCTGCTGGGCAGGCTGATCGACGAAACGCCATTCCAGCCGCAGCGCGATCCTTCGGCACGGATCGACGTGCTGGGCTTTCTCGAGTCCGAGGGCGGCCGATGGGACGCGGTCTGGATACTAGGGCTGACCGACGAAGTCCTGCCGGCGGTACCTCGGCCCAATCCCTTCTTGCCTTTGCCGGCGCTGCGCCAGGCCAATGCGCCCAGGGCCACGCCCGAACGCGAACTGCAATGGGCCAGGGGCATGTTCCGCGCCCTGCAGGAATGCGCGCCGCAAGTATGGGTAAGCCATGCCGGCCAGGAGGGCGAGCGCGAGCTTCGGCCCAGCCCCTTCATCGCCAGGCTCGACGTCCAGCCGTTTTCCTTGCCCGATGCCGGCGCGGGCGCCTGCGTGCTGGAGTCGCTGCGCGATGACCAGGGCCCCGCGTTACAGCCGGGCCAGCCGACGCGCGGAGGAATTGCCGTCATCGACACGCAGGCCCGCAATCCCTTGTGGGCCTTCGCCCGGTATCGCCTGGGCGCCCGGCGGCTTTCCGCCTATGCCGACGTCACCGATCAGAACGCACGGGGGATTTTTCTGCATCGAGCGATGGAGCTGGTCTGGCGGGTGCTGCCCGACCAGGCGGCGCTGCTGAGGCTGGAGGACGAAAGCGACGTCGATGGTTTTCTTCAGGACATACTCGAACAGGCCGCCGCAGACTGCCTCTCGGACTACGGGCCGGCGCTCAGAAGGTTGGAGTCCGCCCGGGCCCTGTCGGTGCTGGCGTCGTGGCTCGATATCGAACGCGCACGCGTGCCTTTCACCGTGCGCGACGTCGAACAGGACTATCCCTGGAGCCATGGCCCGCTGTCGCTGAATCTGCGGCTCGATCGCATCGACGAGCTCGATGGCGGCAAGTTGGCCGTGATCGATTACAAGACCGGGGGCGGCAGTGTGGATCCCCGTTCCGATTGGATGCGCGATCGGCCTATCGGCTTGCAGCTTCCTTTCTATGCATCGGTGCTGGCACAGGAAGGCGCCGGCGTCGCCGCCCTGGTGCTTGCCCGCCTCCACGCCAAAGGGCCCGAAGTCAAAGGCCTGGCCGACATCGACTGCGGGCTGAACGGCCTGGTTTCCCAGCGCGACTGGCCGGCTTTTGCCGAACTGGAGTGGGGCGGCCTCATGGCGAGATGGCGGCAGACCATTCATCAGTTGGCCCAGGAATACATTTCGGGGCATGCCGCGAACCAGAGCCTGAGGGCGGACGACATCGACTATTGCGACATCCTGCCTTTCTTGCGCTTGAACGAGGATTACCGGCGTGTTCAGTAAGCAACCCAGCGACAGCGCGGTTCGCGCGGCGGCGGTCGACCCGGCGCGATCGTTCATCATCCAGGCCCCGGCGGGCTCGGGCAAGACCGAGTTGCTCACCGATCGTATTCTGGCCTTGCTGGCAACGGTGAACCGTCCCGAGGAAATCGTCGCCATCACCTTTACCCGCAAGGCCGCGTCCGAAATGCATGCGCGTGTCATCGGCAAGCTGGAAGCCGGTCTCGGGCCGGAACCCGCCGAGCCGTACAAGCTGCGCAGCTGGCGGCTGGCGCAGCGTGCCATGCGGCGCAACGATGAACTGGGGTGGAACCTGCTGGAGCACCCGGCACGACTCAGCATCCGGACCATCGACTCTTTCTGTACCTACCTGGTGCGCGCCATGCCCTGGCTCAGCTCCCTGGGCGGCGTACCGTCCATTGCCGACAATGCGCGCGAGCACTATGAAGCCGCCGCGTGGGCCACGCTTGCCATGGCGGACGAGCACGAAGCGGTCGCCGCGCTCATCGAGCACATGGACGTGGACCTGGGCGCCGCCCAGGCGCTGCTTGCCGACATGCTCGCAAGCCGGGATCAATGGCTGCCCTTGCTTGCGGAAGGCGGTGACATCGACCTGCTCACGGACAATCTGAACCGGGCCATCGAGCTGGATCTGCGGCGGCTGAAGGACGCCATGCCGACGGGCTGGGCACAAGCCTTGGCGGAGCCCGTCCGGGAAGCCGCCCGCTGTCTGGCCGAGTCGGAGGAACAGGGTCTCGATCTGCGCAAGTTGCTGCACTGGGATGGCATGCCGTTCAGTACGGACCCGCAAGACATAGGCCGTTGGCAGGCGCTGGCCGATGTCCTGCTGACCGGCAAGGGCACGCCGCGCCGGACGGTGACCATCAAGCAGGGCTTCAAGGCGAAGTCCGACTACAAGGAAACATTCCTCGGCTGGATCAAGGCGGTTCCCGACAACGAGCCCTGGGTGGCCGAGCTCGCGGATATTCGTTTCGCTCCAGCGCGCGGATATGCGCCCCGGCAAAAAGAGATACTGGCCATATTGATCCAAGTCCTGTGGATAGCGGCGGCACAGCTCAAGCTGCGCTTCACGGAAGCCGGAGAGGTCGATTTCTCCGAAATATCGCAGCGCGCCCTCCAGGCGCTGGGCGAAGTCGATGACCCGAGCGACCTGTTGCTGGCGCTGGACGCCTCCATCCGCCACCTGCTGGTGGACGAGTTCCAGGACACCAGCCAGTCCCAGATTGCGCTGCTCGAGCGATTGACCGCCGGCTGGTCGGCTGACGACGGCCGCACACTGTTCCTGGTCGGCGACCCCATGCAGTCGATCTACCGGTTCCGCAAGGCCGACGTGGGCGGGTTCCTGCGGGTCAAGGAAAACGGCCTGGGCGAAGTCAGGCTCGATGCCTTGGAGCTGACCGACAATTTCCGCTCGCAATCCAACCTGGTTGAATGGGTCAATACGACCTGCGGCCCGATTTTCCCGCCGCAGAATCATCCCGGGCTGGGGGCGATCACCTATACGCCTTCGATTGCCTTCAATGAAGGCCTGGACGGCCTGGGCACCGAATTCCACCCGGTCTGGCTGCCGCCGCAGGCTGATGCGCAGGCGGCCGAAGATATTTCGGCCGAGGCGGAGGCGCTGGCCGTCTATCTTGCCCGGGAAGCGCTGGAACGCAACGCCGGCAGCGAGCATCCGGTGGCCATACTGGTGCGGGCGCGCACGCACCTGGGTAGCATCGTTCACCGGCTTGCGGAGCAGGGCGTGCCTTGCCGTGCCGTGGAGCTCGTCACCTTGCGGTCGCGTCAGCCCGTGATCGATCTGGCGCAGCTTGCGCGGGCCCTGTCCCATCCGGCGGACCGCCTGGCTTGGTTGTCGGTGCTGCGTTCGCCCTTGTGCGGCCTCACCCTTAACAGCCTCCATGCTTTGTGCGGGCATGACCATCGTGCCGCCATGCCCACGCTCATCGAAGATTTCCTCAGGCGCGTGGCGTCCGGACAGGAAAGCCTGCCCGCAGGGGAACTGAAGCGTCTGCGGCATGCCGCGGAAGTCATGCTGGATTCCGGCAACGCGGCCGGGACCGTCCCTTTCGCGGCATGGCTCGAAGAATGCTGGACCCGGCTGGGTGGACCCGCCATCTACCCCGAAGCGAGCGATCGGGCCGACGTAGAGCAGCTCTTCAGGCTGGTCGAAAACCTGGCCCCTTACGGCAATCTCGATCCCGTCGAACTCGAGAGCCGGCTGGACGAGCTCTATGCCGCGCCCAGCGGCGGCGGGCCCGCGGTAGAGGTCATGACCATCCATAAATCCAAAGGCCTGGAGTTTGAAACCGTGATCATTGCGGGCTTGCACAAGTTGCCCCGCAGCGACCGGGCGCCGCTGATGCGTTTCGAGCAGAGCGGGGAAGACCTGTTGCTGGGACCCATCAAACCCAGGGCGCTGGATGAGCATGATCCGGTTTCGCTCTACCTGGCTGCCCGTGAAAAGAAGCGCGCCGCCTACGAAGCCGACCGCTTGCTGTACGTTGCGCTGACCAGGGCGCGCAAGCAGCTGCATCTGATCGGCGAACTTCGGCTGGACGACGGCATGGACATCAAGCCGCCGGCGGGAAGCTCGATGCTGGGCCGGCTATGGAACCAGATGCGCCCGCCCGAGGTGCCCGAGATCTCCGACCTTCAGGATGCGGGCCTTGAACCGAAAGCGCGCGTGGGCGACCGATATCTGCTGCGAAGGGTGGAAGCATCCATTCCGGAAAGCGGCGACAGCCGTCCGGCCGCCGCAGGGCGTCCGGCTCCCTGGGATTGGCGTGCTTCCCGGACGGACGAAAGCGTCATCGGAAGCGTGGCGCATGCCTGGCTGGAACGCATGGGGCGCGACGGCGCGGATTCCTGGGATGCGGACATGCTGAGCGCCGGCCTGCCGGTGTTCCGCAAGCAGCTTAGCCGCGCGGGCATGCGCGAATCGATGCTGGACGCCGCCGCCGGCATCCTCCGGGACACCTTGCTGGCCACGCTTGCCAGCGAGCGTGGCCGCTGGCTGCTGCATGTCGCCAAGGCGCATCGGGAATGGTCGCTGCTGGATATCAGCGGTCGGGTCTCGGTCATTGACCTGGCCATTTCCCAGGAGCGGGATTGGCTGGTGGTCGACTACAAGACCGGCGTGCCGCACGACGGTGAAAGCGCGGAGGAGTTTTCTGCACGCATGCGGGAGGCCTACCGGGAACAGATAGAGCGCTACTGCGCCCATGTTCACGCCCTGGATGGACGCCCGGCGCGCGGCGCGCTGTACTTTCCGCGCGCCGACATCTGGGTCGACTACGGGCTCGTCGCCTGAGCGCACCCGCCTGCCGGCGCGCAGTCGCAAGACCTGTTAAACTTCCGAATGGCGGGCCCCTTCGCATGGTTCGGCGGTGAACCTGGTCAGGTCGGGAACGAAGCAGCCACAGTCGCTTAGGATCAGTGCCGAAGTCAGGCTCGCCCCTCACCAAATACCACTAGCCTTCCTGAATCCGGTACACTTTTCGTTTACCCATCACGAAGCTCCCGGTTTCAGGCTCCTTGCATGACTTATCTGGTATTGGCGCGTAAATGGCGGCCCCGTTCGTTTGACACCCTCATCGGCCAGGACCACGTGGTTCGCGCTCTGACACATGCGCTGTCCACCCAGCGCCTGCATCACGCCTGGCTGTTCACGGGCACACGCGGCGTCGGCAAGACGACCCTGTCGCGCATACTGGCCAAGTCCCTGAATTGCGAAACGGGCATTACCGCCCAGGCCTGCGGCGTCTGTCGCGCCTGCACCGAAATCGACGCGGGGCGCTTCGTCGACTATGTAGAGCTCGATGCCGCATCCAACCGGGGCGTCGAGGAAATGACGCAGTTGCTCGAACAGGCGGTCTATGCGCCCAGCAGCGGTCGCTTCAAGGTCTACATGATCGACGAAGTGCACATGCTCACCGGCCATGCGTTCAACGCCATGCTCAAGACGCTGGAAGAGCCGCCGCCTCATGTCAAGTTCATCCTCGCAACGACCGATCCCCAGAAAATTCCGGTCACCGTGCTATCGCGCTGCCTGCAGTTCAATCTGAAGCAAATGACGGGCGACGCCATCGTCGGACATTTGCAGGAAATTCTTGCGCAGGAAGCCATCCAGTTCGAAACGCCCGCGCTGCGCCTGCTGGCTCAAGCGGCATCGGGATCGATGCGCGATGCGCTGTCGCTGACCGACCAGGCCATTGCTTATAGCGCGGGAAATCTCAGCGCCGAAGCCATCCAGGGCATGCTGGGCACCATCGACCAGCGCCATCTGGCCGCCTTGCTTCGTGCGCTGGCCGCAAGCGACGCCACCCAGGTCCTGAAGGTTGCCGACGAACTCGCAAACCGTGGCCTGTCCTATTCCGGTGCTTTGGCCGATCTTGCAGTGTTGCTGTCCCGCGTGGCCATGCAGCAGCGTGTGCCGGGGCTGACGCCCGCGGACGACCCCTTGGCGGACGACATCGCTGCACTTGCCGGCCTGCTGCATGCGGATCACGTACAGCTGTTCTATTCCATTGCGGTGCATAGCCGGCAGGAACTCGCCCTGGCACCGGACGAATACGCGGGCTTCGTCATGGCTTGCCTGCGCATGCTGTCGCTGGTTCCCGCAGGGGCCGTGGTGCCGCCCGCGCCCGCGCCCGCGCCCCCGAGTACCGGCCCCGATGCGCCCGCGCAGCCCGACACCTCTGCGGAACCTGTCGCGGATGATGCCGGTCCCGCTCCAGCCGCCGGCGCAGCAGCGGCTTCCCCCGCGCCCGTGCCGGCATCCCTGGGCCAGTCAGCTCCGCCCAGCGTGGCTCCCGTGCTTGCATCCACCGTGGCCACCGCCGCGGACGCGGCAACGGAGCCCTCCGCTGATAACGATATTCCCGCCTGGGAGCCGCTTCCCGAGCCTCCAGGCGCTGAAAGCGGCGGCTCCGCCCCGCCGCCTGCGGACTCGTCTTACGACGTACCACCCGATGCGCCGCCCGATGCCACGCCTGACACCGGCGCGGCCGACGACGAAATCTACGACGATGGCCGATTCGAGCCGGCATACATGGACGAGGATGCCGGCTACGTGCCGATGGACGAATTCGAAACCCTGGCCGACTACGCACCCGAATCCGTCCCCATGGTTTTCGCCGACAAGCCTAAGAAGGCGCGTTCGCCTCGCCTGCGCGACATGTCCGCGGGAGGCTGGCCGGCACTTGCCGCAACGCTGCCGGTCACCGGATTGGCCGCCGAGCTCGCGCGGCAAAGCGAATGGCTCGGTGCTCAGGGCGACACGGTGCGCCTGCGCGTTGCGGTGCGCACCCTGGCCGAAAGTCCCGGCAAGGCACGCCTGCGCACAGTGCTGTCCGAACATTTCGGCACTGTCGTTCAGCTCGATGTCGAGTATGGCGCAACCGGTGATGACACCGCGCATGCTGTCGAGCAGGCACGCAGGGCGCAGCGGCAAAAGGATGCCGAGCATGCGGTGGAGCAGGACGCTTTCGTAAGAACCTTGATTTCCGAGTTCGGCGCCATGGTGGTGCCGGGCTCCATCAGCGCTGCGCCCGAGCACCGGGCATCGCAATAACGCTGGCTCATTTTTACTTCAGGAAAACTCAATCATGATGAAAGGACAGATCGCGGGCCTGATGCGTCAGGCTCAGCAAATGCAGGAAAACATGAAGAAGGCCCAAGAGGCCCTGGCCGAGATCGTCGTCGAAGGCGCATCGGGCGGTGGGCTGGTCAAGGTGTCCATGTCCTGCCGGCACGATGTCAAGCGTGTGACGATCGATCCCAGCCTGCTCGCTGACGATAAGGACATGCTCGAAGACCTGGTGGCCGCCGCCTTCAACGACGCCCTGCGCAAAGCCGAAACCACATCCCAGGAAAAAATGGCTTCCGTTACGGCAGGCATGCCTTTGCCCCCAGGGATGAAACTGCCGTTCTGATCGATGGAAGCGCCTCTGCCAGAACCTGAACCGCTCAAGGCTCTCATCGAATCCCTGCGCCGCTTGCCCGGCGTGGGGGTCAGGTCGGCCCGCCGCATGGCCTACCATCTGCTCCAGCACGACCAGCCCGGCGCCGACCAGCTCAGCCGTGCGCTGTCTTCGGCCTTGCGGGATCTGCGTCATTGTTCCCGGTGCAACGGCTTTACCGAAGAGGAAATCTGCGCTACCTGCAGCAATCCCAAGCGCGACCCTTCCATCCTTTGCATCGTCGAGACCCCGGCCGACCAGAATACGATCGAATCCAGCCATGGGTACCGCGGGCTGTACTACGTGCTCATGGGGCGGCTCGCCCCCCTTGAGGGCATCGGTCCCGACGAGCTCCGGTTCGACAGGCTGCTGAAAAGAGTGGGCGACGGGCAGGTGAAGGAAGTCATACTGGCCACGAATTTCACGGCCGAGGGCGAAACGACTGCGCATTACCTTTCCGAGCTCTTGCAGGCGCGCGGCATCGCCGTGAGCCGTCTCGCCCGAGGCGTCCCCGCGGGAAGCGAACTCGAATACGTCGATGCGGGCACCATAGCCTGGGCGTTGATGGAACGACGCAGTACGTGATGAGGGGTCAGACCCCGTACGGGGTCTGACCCCGGCGCCGAGCCCGGGGGCTGACCCCAGGGATATCCATGAGACCGGCTGCCCAGGCCGCTTGCCGGGGTCAATCTCATGTAATATGACGAAAAAAATCAGGCCCCGTGCCTATAATTCGTCAGGAGATCCCCTCATGTCCTTATCTCGTCGCGATATGCTCAAGTTGGCGGGCGTGGCCGGTGCCGCGGCCGTCGCTCCCCGTTTAGCCGGTGCCCAGGCACTGGAAAAGAAAGACGTGGTGATTGCCGTGGGCGGTCAAGCGCTCATCTATTATCTGCCCCTGTCCATCGCCCATGTGAATGGCTATTTCAAGGACGAGGGGCTGGATGCGAAAATCGTCGACTTCGCGGGCGGGTCCAAGGCGCTCCAGGCGGTCGTGGGCGGCAGCGCCGACGTGGTTTCCGGCGCGTTCGAACACACGATCAACCTGCAGTCCAAGGGGCAGGCCTATCGCGCATTCGCACAGCAGGGCCATGCGCCCATGATCGTATTGGCGGTCTCCAAGAAGACCATGGCCGGCTACAAAAGCCCGGCCGACCTGAAAGGCAAGAAGGTCGGCGTCACGGCGCCCGGTTCTTCCACGAACATGATGGTCAGCTTCTATCTGGCCCAACATGGCCTCAAGCCCACCGATGTCTCCATCGTCGGCGTGGGCGCGGGGGCGGGCGCCATCACCGCGATGCGCACCGGCCAGATCGACGCCATCGCCAACCTCGATCCGGTCATCAGCACGCTTGTCAAGGAAGACGCGGTGCAGATCGTTGCCGATACGCGCACCATCAAGGACACCATCCAGATTTTCGGCGGCAACATGCCCTCGGGCTGCCTGTACACCTCGCAGGAATTCATCGACAAGAATCCCAACACGGTGCAGGCCCTGGCCAACGCCATCGTTCGCGCCGACAAATGGATACAGGCGTCCACACCCGACCAGATCGCCAAGGTCGTGCCCGAAGGCTATCTGCTGGGCGACGTGGAACTCTACAAGCTCGCGCTGCAAGGCAACAAAGAGGCGCTCTCGCCCGATGGCCGTGTGCCCGAAGACGGCCCGCAGACGGCCTTGAACGCCTTGGCCGCCTTCGTGCCGAATTTCCCCAAAGACAAGATCGACGTGACCAAGATCTGGACCAACGACTTCGTCAACAAGGCCAATCAGAAGTATCCGAATGCCTGACGCCGCCTTATCGCTTGAAAGCATTACCTGCACCTTTGCGTCCAACGAAAGCGCGGGTAAAAGCTATACCGCCGTCAAGGACACCTCGCTGTCGATCGCGCCCGGCGAGTTCGTCTCCGTCGTCGGGCCCACCGGCTGCGGCAAGTCCACATTGCTCAATGTGGGGGCGGGGCTGCTGGCCCCGTCGGCCGGCCAGGTCAAGGTGTTCGGCAAGGTGCTTCAAGGGGTGAACCAGCGCGCAGGCTATATGTTCCAGGGCGAAGCGCTGATGCCCTGGCGCAGCGCGCTCAGCAACGTGACGGCGGGGCTCGAGTTCGCCGGTGTCCCGGCCGCCGAAGCGCAGTCGCGCGGCCGCGATTGGCTGAAGCGGGTAGGGCTGGGCGGCTTCGAAAACCGCTATCCGCATCAAATGTCGGGCGGCATGCGCAAACGCACCATGCTGGCCCAGACCCTCATCCGCGATCCCGACATCATCCTCATGGACGAGCCCTTTTCGGCGCTCGACGTCCAGACCCGCCAGTTGATGGAAAACGAGGTCCTGGACATCTGGATGTCCAAGCGCAAGGCCGTGCTGTTCATCACCCACGATCTGGACGAGGCCATCGCCATGAGCGATCGCGTGGTGGTGCTGTCGGCCGGGCCTGCCACGCACCCCATCGGCGAGTTCGCCATCGATATTCCGCGTCCGCGCGATGTGGCCGAAGTGCGCATGAATCCGCGCTTTGTCGAGTTGCACAAGGCTATCTGGGATGTCTTGCGCGAGGAAGTCCTCAAGGGCTATGCCCAACAGAAGCGGGCTTGAAATGCCGAAGTCGAAAAAAAACCAATCCCTTTCCCTGCGTTTCTGGCAGGTATCGCTGCTGGTCATCGTCCTGCTGGCCTGGCACTTCGCGTCCCAGGACAGGAACTTCGCCTTTTTCTTCGGGCAGCCCATAGAGGTCGCAAAAGTCATTTGGGCGTGGTTCGTGACGAATGCCGATATCTACAGGCATCTGGGCGTCACGCTTACTGAAACCATGCTGGCATTCGTGATCGGAACGATCGCGGGCCTGGGTTTCGGGCTGTGGCTGGGGCTTTCACGCGGGGCCAGCGCGCTTCTGGATCCTTACATCACGGCGCTGAATTCCATGCCGCGCGTCATTCTGGCGCCGATCTTCGGCATGTGGTTCGGCCTGGGCATCTGGTCCAAGGTTGCGCTGGCCGTCACCCTGGTGTTCTTCATCGTGTTCTTCAACGTGTATCAGGGTGTGCGGGAAGTCAGCACGACATTGCTCGACAACGCGCGCATGCTTGGCGCCAACCGCAAGCAGCTACTGCGCCACGTGTATATTCCCTCGGCCACCAGCTGGGTGTTTTCCAGCCTGCATACGTCGGTTGGCCTGGCTTTCGTGGGCGCGGTGGTGGGCGAATACCTGGGGTCCGCCAGCGGCGTCGGCTACCTGATCCTGCAGGCCGAAGGCACGCTGGACGTGAACACGGTGTTTGCCGGCATCGTGGTGCTGACCGTCTTTGCGCTGCTGCTGGACGGTGCCGTCACCCTGGTCGAAGAACGCCTGCTGTCCTGGAAGCCCAAAGCCGGCGAAACTGAAAAGCTGTGATGCGGGGACAGGCCCCGCATGGGGTCTGTCCCCCGGATCCGGCGCTGGGGTCAGACCCCATGCGGGGTCTGACCCCCTCTGTCTCGGCGCAGGGGTCGGACCCCATGCGGGGTCCGACCCCTTCCAAGATTGGGGTCAGACCCGATCGGGTCTGACCCCAATGTCTCATTTCTGGCGAGCCTCGGCGATCACTGCATCGAGCTTCTGGGCGTCGGCAACGAAGACGCGGATGCCTTCCGCCAGTTTTTCGGTCGCCATGGCGTCCTGGTTCAGTTCGGTACGGAACGCCACTTCATTGCTCGCCATCCAGACCGGCGCGTTCTTCTTCGCTTCGTCGGGATTGAGCTTGCGGACCAGCGGTTCGGTGCTCGAAGAAAGCTCGTTGAGAAGATCGGGACTGATGGTCAGGAGATCGCAGCCGGCCAGCGCTTGGATTTGCCCGATATTGCGGAAGCTGGCCCCCATGATCTCCGTTGCGATATCGTAAGCTTTGTAATAATCGTAAATTCTTTTTACTGACTGCACGCCAGGGTCGGCCGCGCCGGCGTTTGCCGATTCGTCCCATTGCGCTGCGGCCGCTTTCTTGTGCCAGTCATAGATTCGCCCGACAAAAGGCGAAATCAGCTGGACCTTCGCCTGCGCGCAGGCGAGCGCTTGCGGCAGCGAAAACAGCAGGGTCATGTTGCAGCGTATGCCTTCGGCCTGCAGCACCTTGGCCGCCTGTATGCCTTCCCAGGTGGAGGCCAGTTTGATCAGCACCCGTTCACGTTCGATGCCGGCGCGCTGGTACAGGGCGATGATCTGGCGGGCGCGCTCGATGCTGGCCTGGGCATCGAAGGACAAGCGCGCGTCGACTTCTGTAGAGACGCGGCCGGGTATGATGTCGAGGATTTCGCGGCCGAATGCGACGAGCAATTGGTCGGCCAGTTCGCTGCCGGGACTGTTCCGATTGTCGGCAACCACTTTCTCCAGCAGGGGGCGATTGTCGGGCTGCTGCACTGCCTTCAGGATCAGCGTAGGGTTGGTGGTGGCGTCGGTCGGACGATATTTGCGCATTGTCTCGAAATCGCCGGTGTCGGCGACCACGGTTGTAAACTGACGCAACGAATCAAGTTGATTGGACATATTTTTTACACCGGTTTAAAACAATACAAAGCCGTAGCCGGTTACTGTAGTCGATTTTCCTCCGGCAGGCAGCGGCAGGCTTGATTGTTACATGGGTTTGCCGGACCCGCAGCGACTCAAGGTATAATCAGAAGGTTTAATTACTGACTTTATAAACCGGGGTTTACAGTGCTACCGTCACTCTTTTCCGAGGGCGCCCAAGAGGCTCCCACAGCAATTCTTGCCCTGGCGGACGGTACCATCTTCAAGGGTGTCTCTATCGGCGCCGATGGTTATTGCGTCGCCGAAGTCGTCTTCAATACCGCCATGACGGGTTATCAGGAAATCCTGACCGACCCCAGCTACAGCGGTCAAATCGTAACCTTGACCTATCCGCACATCGGCAACACGGGTGTCAACGACGAAGACGTCGAATCCACGCAGGTGCATGCCGCAGGCCTGGTCGTGCGCGACTGTTCTTTGCGCGTGTCGAACTATCGCGCAACCCGGTCCCTGCCCGAATACCTCAAGGCAGAGGGCGTGGTCGCCATCGCCGGGGTCGATACACGCAAGCTGACGCGCATCCTGCGCGATGGCGGCGCCCAAGGCGCTTGCATACTGGTGGGCGATGACACCGAACGCGCACTGGAGCTCGCACGCCAGTTCCCCGGCATGTCCGGCCAGGACCTGGCCAGCACGGTATCCACCAAGCAGTCCAACGACTGGCGCGGGGGTACCTGGCAAATCGGCAAGGGCTTTGCCGATCCCAGCGAAAACACCTACCACGTCGTTGCCTATGATTACGGCATCAAGACCAACATCCTGCGCCTGCTTGCCGACCGCGGCTGCCGGATCACATTGGTGCCCGCGCAGACGCCGGTCGAAGAAGTCCTGGCCCTGAAGCCCGACGGCATATTCCTTTCCAACGGCCCTGGCGATCCCGAACCCTGCAAATACGCCATCGACACCTGCAAGGCCGCGCTCGAGGGCAAGATTCCGCTGTTCGGCATTTGCCTGGGCCAGCAGATTCTCGGCCTGGGCCTGGGCGCCAAGACGGTGAAGATGAAAACCGGCCACCACGGGGCCAACCATCCGGTGCAGGATCTCGATACGGGCAAGGTGTTCATAACCAGCCAGAACCACGGCTTCAATGTCGACGTCGATTCGCTGCCGCCCAACGCGCGCATCACCCACGTGTCTTTGTTCGACGGCACGCTTCAGGGGTTCGAACTCACCGACAGCCCCGCCTTCTGCTTCCAGGGCCATCCTGAAGCCAGTCCCGGCCCACACGACATCGTGGTGCTCTTCGACAAATTCATCAGCCTCATGGCCGGAAAAAAATAATCCAGCATCATGCCAAAGCGTACAGACATAAAAAGCATACTCATCATCGGGGCCGGTCCGATCATCATCGGTCAGGCCTGCGAATTCGACTATTCCGGCGCGCAGGCGTGCAAGGCGCTCAAGGCCGATGGCTATCGCACCATCCTGGTCAACAGCAACCCCGCCACCATCATGACGGATCCGGAAACGGCAGACGTCACCTACATCGAGCCCATCACCTGGCAGGCCGTTGAAAAAATCATCGAGCGCGAGAAACCCGACGCGCTGTTGCCGACCATGGGCGGCCAGACGGCGTTGAATTGCGCGCTCGACCTGGTCCGCCAGGGTGTGCTGGCCAAGCATGGCGTCGAACTCATCGGCGCAAACGAGCATGCCATCGAGAAGGCGGAAGACCGCCAGAAATTCAAGCTTGCGATGGACGCCATCGGCCTTGAGTCGGCCAAGTCCGGCGTTGCGCACACCATGGACGAAGCCTGGGAAGTCCAGCGCCGCATCGGCGACGAAGCCGGCAACTCGGGGTTCCCGGTGGTCATTCGCCCCAGCTTCACCATGGGTGGAACCGGCGGCGGCATCGCCTACAACAGCGAAGAATTCGAAAGCATCTGCAGGCGGGGGCTCGAAGCCTCTCCGACCAGCGAGCTCCTGATCGAAGAGTCCCTGCTCGGCTGGAAGGAATTCGAAATGGAGGTCGTGCGCGACAAGGCCGACAACTGCATCATCGTCTGCTCCATCGAGAACCTGGATCCCATGGGCGTGCACACCGGTGACTCCATCACCGTGGCGCCGGCCCAGACGCTGACCGACAAGGAATACCAGGTCATGCGCAATGCATCCATCGCCGTCCTGCGTGAAATCGGCGTGGATACAGGCGGGTCCAACGTGCAGTTCGCGGTCAATCCGGCTAACGGCCGCCTGATCGTCATCGAAATGAATCCGCGCGTGTCCCGTTCCTCGGCGCTTGCCTCCAAGGCCACGGGCTTCCCCATTGCCAAGGTCGCAGCGCGGCTGGCCGTAGGCTACACGCTCGACGAGCTCAAGAACGAGATCACCGGAGGGGCCACGCCGGCTTCCTTCGAGCCGGCCATCGACTACGTCGTGACCAAGGTGCCGCGCTTCGCCTTCGAGAAGTTCCCGCAGGCCGACTCGCGCCTGACCACCCAGATGAAATCCGTGGGCGAGGTCATGGCCATCGGCCGTACCTTCCAGGAATCCTTCCAGAAGGCCCTGCGCGGGCTCGAAGTCGGTGTTGACGGCCTGAACCAGAAGACCACCGATCGCGAGAAGCTGCAAATCGAACTGGGCGAGCCCGGCCCCGAGCGCATCTGGTATGTTGGCGACGCCTTTGCACAGGGCTTCACACTCGAAGAGGTCCATGGCCTGACCAGCATCGATCCCTGGTTCCTGGCGCAGATCAAGGAAATCGTCGACATCGAGCTCGCGCTCGAGCAAAGAACACTGGCCGACCTCGACCGTGAAACGGTCTGGCAGCTCAAGCGCCGCGGCTTTTCCGATCGCCGGCTGGCCTTCCTGCTGGATACCTCCGAATCCGAAGTCCGCAAGCTGCGCCATCAGCTGGGCGTGCGCCCGGTCTACAAGCGGGTCGATACCTGCGCGGCCGAATTTCCCACGCGCACCGCTTACATGTATTCCACCTACGAAGATGAATGCGAGGCCGTTCCCACGGACCGCAAGAAGATCATCGTGCTGGGCGGTGGCCCCAACCGCATCGGCCAGGGCATCGAATTCGACTACTGCTGCGTGCATGCCGCACTGGCCTTGCGTGACGATGGCTATGAAACCATCATGGTCAATTGCAACCCTGAAACGGTTTCGACCGACTACGATACCTCCGATCGCCTTTATTTCGAGCCCTTGACGCTCGAAGACGTGCTCGAGATCGTGCACAAGGAAAATCCCGTCGGCATGATCGTGCAGTACGGCGGCCAGACGCCCTTGAAGCTGGCTCGCGCGCTCGAAGCCAACGGCGTGCCCATCATCGGCACCAGCCCCGAGTCCATCGACGTTGCCGAAGACCGCGAACGCTTCCAGAAACTGCTGACCAAGCTTGGCCTGCGCCAGCCGCCCAACCGCACCGCCCGCACCGAAGGCGAGGCCCTGTCGCTCGCCGCCGAGATCGGCTATCCCCTGGTGGTGCGCCCCAGCTACGTGCTGGGCGGCCGCGCCATGGAAATCGTTCACGAGCAGCAGGATCTCGAACGCTATATGCGTGAGGCCGTGAAGGTCAGCAATGACTCGCCGGTGCTGCTGGATCACTTCCTGAACAACGCGACGGAAGTCGATGTGGACTGCCTCGCCGACGGCGAAACCGTCTTCATCGGCGGTGTCATGGAGCACATCGAGCAGGCCGGCGTCCATTCCGGCGATTCCGCATGCAGTCTGCCTCCGTACTCGCTGTCCAGCGCGACCATCGCCGAGATCAAGCGCCAGACCTCTCTCATGGCCCGCGCGCTGAACGTGAAGGGTCTAATGAACGTGCAGTTCGCCATCCAGGACGGCGACGTCTACGTGCTCGAGGTCAACCCCCGCGCGTCGCGCACGGTGCCTTATGTTTCCAAGGCGACCGGCCTGCAGCTGGCCAAGATCGCGGCGCGCGCCATGGCCGGCAAGACGCTTGCCGAGCAGGGTGTCACGCGCGAAGTCGTGCCGCCGTACTACTCGGTCAAGGAAGCCGTCTTCCCCTTCGTCAAGTTCCCGGGCGTGGACACCATCCTGGGGCCTGAAATGAAATCGACCGGCGAAGTCATGGGCGTGGGTGAAAGCTTTGGCGAAGCCTTCGTCAAGTCGCAACTGGCCGCAGGCGTGCTGCTGCCCGAAAAGGGCACGGCCTTCATCAGCGTGCGGGCGCAAGACAAGCCCCGCGCCGTCGAAGTGGCCAGGGGCCTGGTCGAACTCGGCTTCAAGATCGTGGCAACGCGGGGAACCGCCGCCGCCATCGAGGAAGCCGGGCTGCCCGTGCAAGTGGTCAACAAGGTCACGGAGGGCCGTCCGCACATCGTCGACATGATCAAGAACGGCGAGATCGCTCTGGTCATCAACACGGTCGAGGAACGCCGCAACGCCATCGCCGATTCGCGCACCATACGCACGAATTCGCTGGCGGCCCGCGTCACCTTCTTCACGACCATCGCCGGTGCTCGCGCCGCGGTCGAGGGCCTGCAGTATCTGCGCAAGGGCGATGGCCTCAAGGTCTATTCCCTGCAGGACCTGCACGCGTCCATCGCGGCCTAGCAGATGGCCTTTGCCTAGGTGAAGCGCGTCTTCATCACCGGGGCGAGCAGCGGCATCGGTGCCGGGCTCGCCCGTTTTTATGCGTCCGAAGGCGCGCAGCTGGCGCTGCTGGGGCGGCGCGAGGCCGCGCTGGCCGAGTTGCGGGCATCCCTGCCGGGCCGGCATTCCATCTATGTCGTCGACGCAAGGAACCGGCAGGCCCTGCACGCGGCAGCGCGTGATTTTTTGGCAGTCGGCCCGGTGGACGTGGTGATCGCGAGCGCCGGCATCAGCGCTGGAACCCTGACGGAAGAGCTGGCGGACTACGAAGTCTTCGAGTCCATCGTGAAGACCAACTTGCTGGCCACGGTGGCGACCTTCGAGCCTTTCATTGCTTCCATGAGGCAGCGAAAAGAGGGCAGGCTGGTCGGCATCGGCAGCGTCGCGGGCGTGCGAGGCCTTCCCGGTGCCGGGGCGTACAGCGCATCGAAGGCGGCCGTCCGGGCGTACTGTGAAAGCCTGCGCGTGGAACTGCGATCCAGCGGCGTCAAGGTCGTGACGATCGCGCCGGGATTCATCCAGACGCCGATGACGGCCCGCAATCCCTACCGGATGCCCTTCCTGATGCCGGTGGACCGCTTCGTTCCCAGGGCGGTGCGAGCCATCGAGCGAGGCAGTTCATACCAGGTCATTCCCTGGCAGATGGGTGTGGTTGCAGGCTTGCTTGGGCTGGTGCCCAATGCCGTGTACGACTATTTCGCGGCAGGCCGCAAGCGCAAGCCTCGTATTGGCGAGTGAGCCGATGCGTGGGGTCAGACCCCATACGGGGTCTGACCCCTTGGCGTGTTCATGGCCGTGAGCTGGGGTCAGACCCCGTATGGGGTCTGACCCCTCAATCCCTTTCGTCGACGTCACCATCCACATACAGCCACCGCCCGTCCTCACGCAGGAAGCGGCTTAGCTCGGTGAGCCGGAATGCCTTGCCCGCCTGGCGATATCTGGCCGTGAACTTCACTTCCGCATGGTCGGCATCCAGCTCCCGGTGTCCATGGATGCGCAGTCCCAGCCAACGCACGCCGTGAGGCGTATCGGGCGGGTCGACTTCCAGGTCGATCGGGCGCGTGCCGGGATGCCAGGTCGCCTGAAGATAGCGGGCGAGCCCGAGCGTATAAGCGGTATAGCGGGAACGCATCAAGCGTTCCGCCGTGGCCGGGACCTGGTCGCCCTCGATAAACAGCCCGCAGCAGCGCTGGTACGGCGTGCCGGCGGGCAGGCCGCCACAGGGGCAGGGCGGATTCGAGGCGGTTTTCATGAGGCGCTACAGGACGTCGTCCAGCGCTTCGGCTTCCAGGTGGCCGGTGTAGCCCCAGTCCTGGATGAACCAGTCGCCCGGGCCGCGGATGCCGCAGCGGTTGACGCTGACGTTCAGTATGGGGAAGGGCCGCTGTGTTTCCAGTGTGGCGCCGGTGCTGTACCGCCACGCGATATCGATGACTCCGCCGTGAGTGAAGACCAGCACATTCTGGCCGGGGTGCTGGTGCGCGATGCCTTCGAAGGCCCGGCTGACGCGCTGCGAGAACGCAAGATAGGATTCTCCGCCCTCGATGGGCTGGTCCGGCTTGCGAAAATCGATCAGCGCCTTGCCGTCCGAAGCCTTGCTGAGACTGGACCAGTCCTCGCCCTGGTAGATGCCGTAGCAGCGCTCGCGCAGTCCTGGATCCGTGATGATCGTCGGATCCATAGACCGGGTGGCGATCTGCGCGGTCTCAAGGGCACGGCTCAGGTCGCTGCTGTATATGGCGTGTATGTCGGTCGCGAAGGCGGCGGACTCGAGGAATCGGGCCAGTTGCTCGGCCTGCTTCTTCCCATTGTCATTGAGCGGAATGTCAAGCCAGCCCTGCAGCCGACGCTCCGCGTTCCAGAGGGTTTCCCCGTGCCGTACCAACCAGAAGTGTGTTGTGTTCATGTCTTAAGCGTTGCAAGGCGGATTTCGCCACAATAAATCAGTGGGGATCACGGAAGTTGTTGCAGTGGAACAGGCCGCGCACGTACACTCTCGCCTGCAACAAAACAGCTATTTTAATAAAAAGGGCGGATTCCCATGTCGAACTCCTATTTTCCGCGCTGGCGCAAGGTTGACGGCGGCGCATCCGGCGTCGTGGTGCAGCCCGACGAGCGCATGTCCTGGCCGCAGAACGTCGCGATGGGCGCGCAGCACGTCGTGGCCATGTTCGGTTCCACCATCTTGGCACCCCTGCTCATGGGTTTCGACGCCAACGTCGCCATATTGATGTCCGGCATTGGCACACTGATTTTCTTCCTCTTCGTCGGCGGGCGCGTCCCCAGTTATCTGGGATCCAGCTTCGCCTTCATCGGCGGCGTCATCGCGGTGACGGGTTACGCGGGCAGCGGCGCCAACGCGAATATCGGCGTTGCTTTGGGCGCCATCATCGCCTGCGGTCTCGTCTATACCCTCATAGGATTGCTGGTGTGGTGGGTCAACGCCCGCTCCGGCGGGGCGGCGCAATGGATCAACGCCTGGATGCCGCCGGTGGTGACAGGCGCCATTGTAGCCGTCATCGGGTTGAATCTGGCGCCCATCGCCGCCAAAGGGGCCATGGGCGGATCCACTTTCGAGGCCTTGATGGCCCTGGTGACGGTGCTGTGCGTGGGCGGCATTGCCGTCTATACGCGGGGCACGGTGCAAAGGCTGCTCATCCTGGTCGGCCTGCTGCTGGCTTGCGTCATCTATGCCGTCCTGACCAATGGCCTGGGCTTGGGGAAACCCATCGATTTCAGCGGCGTCCAGGCAGCGTCCTGGCTCGGCCTGCCTCGGTTTGCGGCGCCGGTCTTCGAGTTTCACGCCATGAGCGTCATCGTCCCGGTGGCCATCATCCTGGTTGCCGAGAACCTCGGGCACATCAAGGCCGTCAGCGCCATGACCGGGCAGAACCTGGACGTCTACCTGGGCCGCGCATTCGTGGGCGACGGCGTCGCCACCATGGTGTCCGGGGCGGTCGGCGGGACGGGCGTCACGACTTATGCGGAAAACATCGGCGTCATGACCGTGACCCGCATCTATTCGACACTTGTGTTCGTGGTGGCCGCGCTGATTGCGATCCTATTGGGCTTTTCACCCAAGTTCGGGGCTTTGATACAGACCATACCGGGGCCGGTCCTGGGCGGCATGTCGGTCGTGGTTTTTGGTTTGATCGCGGTGGCGGGCGCCCGGATCTGGGTAGTGAATCAAGTCGACTTCAGCGACAACCGCAACCTCATCGTGGCGGCGGTGACGCTCGTCTTGGGCGCCGGTAATTTTTCCTTGCAATTGGGCGCATTTCGCCTTGACGGCATCGGCACGGCCACTTTTGGCGCCATACTCCTGTATGCGCTGCTGCGGCGCAGTTCGCCCGCCCCGGTATAGCCCAAGGGGTCAGACCCCGTACGGGGTCTGACCCCCGGCGCCGTTCGCCTGCCTCGGTATAGCCGAACGCTGGGGTCTGATGACCCCATTCGGGGTCTGACCCCCAGGCCGCATGGGCTTGCAATTTCCCTCAAGTTTGCCGACAATACGTACGTGCCCCCGGTTGTTCGTCATGCCGGGGGTTTGTTTTGAACTAGGCCAAATTGTTGTTCACAGCTATAACAAACCAACGATCCCTTTAGTTCCACGCACGGGCGGCATGCACCCGCCCAAATAATTATCGATAGGCGCTCCATGTGGGGAGCGTCTTTTTACTTTTGAGTCAGGAATATTATGTCTGCGATCCCGTTGACAGTTCGCGGCGCTGAGCGCTTGCAAGTAGAACTCCACCGTTTGAAGACCGTTGAGCGGCCGGAAGTCATCAATGCCATCGCCGAGGCGCGTGCGCAAGGCGACTTGTCGGAAAACGCCGAATACGATGCCGCACGCGAGCGACAGGCCTTCGTGGAAGGCCGCATCCAGGAACTGGAAAGCACGCTCTCGAACGCCCAGATCATCGACCCTGCCGCACTGGACGTCGACGGCAAGGCCGTATTCGGCGCCACCGTCGAAATCGAGGACCTCGAATCCGGCGAGCGTGTCAAGTACCAGATCGTGGGCGATGTCGAGGCCGATATCCGCGCCAACATGATTTCGGTATCCAGCCCGGTGGCACGCGCCTTGATCGGCAAGACGGAAGGCGACGTGGTGGAAGTCAAGGCGCCCGCCGGCATACGCGAGTACGAAGTACTGAACGTCAGCTATATTTAACGCCCGGCGTTAAAGTTGTGCCCAGCGTCGTGCCTTTGGGCGTACCGACCCACGCCGGGGCCGGCGAAAAAAAAGCCCAGCGCGGTTGGCGTTGGGCTTTATAATGATAGCTTAACGTTTCCCTGAACGAAGCCCGCGCCTTGCGCCGGCGCGCAGCGAAAGCGCGCTGCCGCTGCGACGCGGTATGCCGTGGGCGGGGCGTGCCGGGGCATTGGATGCCGCCAGGGCGCGTCGAGCCCGGGGCGCCGCGGTTTCGGGTGCTTCGGATTTCTGCGCAGCGCGCTTGGTTTTTTCGTCGCGCCGGGTTCGGGTCACGCCTTCGGCCGCCAGTTTCTTCGGCGTATGCGGTTCGGTCGGCTTTCGTACCGCGCGCGTCGCGTATTCGGCTTCTGCCTTGGCTTTCTGGGCTTTGGGGTCCGGCCGATAAATGATCAGCGTCTTGCCCAGGTGATGCACGAGCGCGCAGGACAGGCTGTCGCATATGGTTTCCAGCATGGCGTTGCGGGCTTCGCGCTCTTCGCCGGCGACCCTGACCTTGATCAATTGATGCGCAGTCAGGTTGTTATCGATTTCTTTCAGTACGGAATCAGTCAAGCCCCGGTCTCCGATCAGGACGACTGGGCGCAAAGGATGGGCGGCAGCGCGAAGGGCGCTGCGCTCTTGGGATGTGATGTCTAGTTTTGCCATAATGAGATTGTACGGGAATGGCCAAAAAAAAATTCTCCAAAGAGTGGATTCAGCAGCATATTAATGATCCCTACGTCAAAATGGCGCAACAGAAGGGATATCGTGCCCGTGCGGCGTTCAAGCTGACCGAGATCCTCGACAGCGAAAAGCTGTTGCGTCCCGGCGATGTCGTGGTCGACCTGGGTTCCGCGCCGGGAAGCTGGTCGCAGGTTGCGCGCGAGCGGCTGGTCGGCCCCGGCGGCGTACTCACCGGACGCATCATCGCGCTCGACATGCTTCCCATGGAACCCATTGCGGGGGTAGAGTTCATACAAGGAGATTTCCGCGAGGACACCGTGCTCGACCAGCTTGCCGAACGCTTGGGCGGTGCGCGCGTGGATCTTGTAATTTCCGATATGGCCCCCAACTTGTCA
The DNA here is from genome assembly GCA_013416435.1 of Alcaligenaceae bacterium. Classification (GTDB taxonomy): domain Bacteria; phylum Pseudomonadota; class Gammaproteobacteria; order Burkholderiales; family Burkholderiaceae_B; genus Parapusillimonas. The sequence continues at coordinate 111,858 of JACCEN010000005.1, forward strand.
GGGGTGGGATCGGCGGATTCAGCTAGAATTCAGCATGTGTGTGATTTGGCACTCGATTTCGCCTCCCAGCATCTCAAGCCGGACGGGGCGCTGATCGTCAAGGCGTTTCATGGCAGTGGATTCTCCCAGATCGTCGAATCGTTCAAACGCAGCTTTCAGCGGGTGGTCGAGCGCAAGCCCAAGGCGTCGCGCGACAAGTCCTCTGAAACCTTCCTGGTGGCACGGCGTCTTAAGCATCAGGTTTCTTAAAACACGATTCCTTCTATCGGGTAGAATGAATCATTGACATACTTGTTCTGCTGCCGTGTTTGCGGGGGTGTGGCAAGCCGAGGTTACAAGTAGGAGGTTGGCTTTGAACAACTCGTTTTCCAAGGTCGCGATCTGGATGGTGATCGCGCTTGTCCTGTTCACTGTGTTCAAGCAGTTCGACGGGCGCGCACCCACGGCCGAGACCGTGACCTATACCCAATTCATGAATGACGCCCAGGCAGGGCGCATCACGAAGGTCGACATCCAGGGCGACACCTTGTATGTCACCCCCGACGCCGGCCGGCCGTACAGCCTGACATCTCCGGGAGACCTGTGGATGGTGCCCGAGCTCGTCAAGTCCGGGGTGCAAGTCTCGGGCAAGGCCCGCGAAGAGCCTTCGTTCCTGACCAGCCTGTTCATTTCGTGGTTCCCCATGCTGCTGCTGATCGGCGTATGGATCTTCTTCATGCGCCAGATGCAGGGCGGCGGCAAAGGGGGGGCGTTCAGCTTCGGCAAGTCGCGCGCCCGCATGCTCGATGAAAACACCAACCACATCACCTTTGCCGACGTCGCCGGTTGCGACGAAGCCAAGGAAGATGTCCAGGAACTGGTCGACTTCCTGCGCGATCCAACCAAGTTCCAGCGCCTTGGAGGCCGTATTCCGCGCGGCGTCCTGATGGTCGGTTCGCCAGGCACGGGCAAGACCTTGCTGGCCAAGGCCATTGCAGGCGAAGCCAAAGTGCCGTTCTTCAGCATTTCCGGCTCCGACTTCGTCGAAATGTTCGTCGGCGTGGGCGCAGCCCGGGTGCGCGACATGTTCGAGAACGCCAAGAAGCAGGCTCCGTGCATCATCTTCATCGACGAAATCGATGCGGTCGGCCGCCAGCGCGGCGCCGGGCTGGGTGGCGGCAACGACGAACGCGAACAAACCCTCAACCAGCTTCTGGTCGAGATGGACGGCTTTGAAACGGGGCAGGGCGTGCTGGTCATCGCCGCCACGAACCGACCCGACGTCCTCGATCCGGCGCTGCTGCGCCCGGGCCGCTTCGACCGCCAGGTGGTGGTGTCGCTGCCCGACATCCGCGGGCGCGAGCAGATCCTGAAAGTCCATATGCGCAAGGTGCCGCTGGCGACCAACGTCGACGCCATGGTGCTGGCGCGCGGCACGCCGGGCTTTTCGGGCGCCGACCTTGCCAACCTGGTGAACGAGGCCGCGTTGTTTGCCGCCCGCCGCAACGGGCGCACCGTCGACATGGCCGACTTCGAAAAGGCCAAGGACAAGATCATCATGGGCGCCGAACGCCGGTCGCTCATCATGCCCGAAGAGGAACGCCGCAATACGGCTTACCACGAGTCCGGCCACGCATTGGTCGCGCGGCTGCTGCCGAAGACCGATCCGGTGCACAAGGTCACGATCATTCCGCGCGGCCGCGCGCTGGGCGTCACCATGCAGCTGCCTGAAGGCGATCGCTACAGCATGGACAAAGAACGCCTCTTGAATACGATCGCGGTGCTGTTCGGCGGCCGCATCGCCGAAGAGGTCTTCATGAATCAAATGACGACCGGGGCATCCAACGACTTCGAGCGCGCCACGGCCATCGCCCGCGATATCGTCACTCGCTACGGCATGACCGACTCCCTCGGTCCTGTGGTGTATGCCGAAAACGAAGGCGAAGTCTTCCTGGGGCGCAGCGTGACCAAGACGACGCATATGTCCGAGGCCACCATGCAGAAGGTCGACCACGAGATCCGCGAGATCATTGATCAGCAGTACGCGATTGCCCGCAAGCTCATCGAAGACAACCGCGACAAGATGGAAGCCATGACGGCCGCGCTGCTCGAGTGGGAAACCATCGATGCAGAGCAAATCGACGACATCATGCAGGGCCGTCCTCCGCGTCCGCCTCAGGCTCTGTCCGGCGGTCCCGCACCGTCCGACACGCCTCCGCCCGCGGCCGGCGTGTCCTCCGCCGGCGGCGATGCCGCGGCGACTCCCGTCTAAACTGGTCTCTATCGTATTCAATGAGTTCCAGCTTGCTTTGTGGGCGCTTCGAGCTTGATCTCGGGCGCCCATTGATAATGGGGATCGTCAACGTCACCCCCGACTCTTTTTCCGATGGCGCTGAACACTTCGAGGCCGACGCCGCGATCGCGCATGGGCGCCTGCTGGCAGAGCAGGGCGCCGACATGCTGGATATCGGCGGGGAATCGACGCGGCCGGGAGCGGAGCCTTTGTCCGCCGAAGAAGAGCTGCAACGGGTGCTCCCCGTCATCGAAGGCTTGCGCAGTCTCGGCATTCCCTTGTCCATCGACACCTTCAAGCCGCAGGTGATGCGCGCCGTGCTCGGTGTCGGCGCCGACATGATCAACGATATATGCGGTTTCACACGGCCCGGCGCCATCGAAGCCGTTGCCGATTCTAATTGCGGCCTATGCATCATGCACATGCAAGGCGAGCCCAAGACCATGCAGGCCGATCCTCAATACGATGACCTGCTGCTGGAGGTCCAGCAGTTCCTGCACGGCCAGGCGCGCGCCGTGCGCGTAGCGGGGGTGTCGGAACGCCGTATCGTGCTGGACCCGGGCTTCGGGTTCGGCAAGACCCAACCGCAGAACTACCTGCTGCTGCGCAAGCTGGCTGACCTCGACAACCAGGGCTATCCCTGGCTGATTGGCGTATCGCGAAAATCCATGATTGGGCACATCATAGGCCGCGCACCCGCTGAAAGGGTATACGGCAGCGTGGCGGCCGCGTTGGCGGCGATTGCGCGCGGCGCCCGCATCATCAGGGTGCACGACGTAGCGGCGACTTCAGACGCCCTCAGGGTCTGGAGCGCAGTGGAAACCGGAGCTTATTTATGACTGAACGCAAGTATTTTGGAACCGACGGTGTTCGTGGTGAAGTCGGCGGTCCCACCATCAATGCGGAATTCGCGCTCCGGCTCGGCTATGCCGCGGGGCGCGTGCTTGCCCGCAAGCATCCCGGCAGGGGCCGGCCCGCGGTCGTCATAGGCAAGGACACGCGAATTTCGGGCTACATGCTCGAATCCGCGCTTGAAGCGGGGCTGTCGGCGGCGGGCATCGATGTGCTGCTGGCGGGCCCGGTCCCCACGCCGGCCGTCGCTTATCTGACCCGTGCCCTTCGCCTGGTGGCCGGCATTGTCATCAGCGCTTCCCATAATCCTTACCAGGACAACGGCATCAAGTTCTTCTCCGCCCAGGGCATGAAGCTTCCGGACGAGATCGAGGCCGAAATCGAGGCGGCGATCGATGAACCGCTGGGCTGCGTCGGGTCCGAAGCGCTGGGCCGTGCGCGCCGCATCGACGACGCGGCGGGGCGCTACATTGAGTTTTGCAAAAGCACCTTCCCCAACGAACTGGATCTGTCGGGCTTGTCCATCGTGGTGGATGCCGCGCATGGCGCGGCCTACCATATTGCGCCGCACGTCTTCCGCGAGCTCGGCGCCGAGGTCTTTTCCATAGGATGCCAGCCCGACGGCTTCAATATCAACGAAGGCGTGGGCGCCATGCATCCCGAAACCCTGGTGGCGGAAGTCCAGGCCCGAGGCGCTGACATCGGCATCGCACTCGATGGCGATGCGGACCGCCTGCAAATGGTCGATGGCAGCGGTCGCCTGTACAACGGCGACGAACTCCTTTACGCCATTGTGCGCGACCGCATGACACAGCAGAAAGTCGACGGGGTGGTGGGCACGCTCATGACGAACTTCGGTTTCGAAAAGCGGATGCAAGCCCTGGGCGTGGCTTTTGAACGCGCCAAGGTCGGCGACCGCTATGTGCTGGAAGCCATGCAGGCCCGGGGCTGGCTGTACGGCGGAGAAAGTTCCGGCCACCTGCTGTGTCTCGATTGCCACACCACGGGCGATGGAATCATCGCGGCGCTGCAAGTCCTTCGGGCAATGAGCCGCAGCGGCAATTCGCTGGCTCAACTGGTATCCGACCTGAGGATGTATCCTCAGAAGATGGTCAACGTGCCACTGGCGCAGGGCGTGCAGTGGCAGACTCACGCGGGCCTGGCCGCAGCGCGCGAGAAGGTCGAACAGAAACTGAACGGGCGGGGGCGTGTTCTGATACGCGCCTCCGGCACGGAACCCAAGCTGCGGCTCATGGTAGAGGCCGAAGAGGCGGTGCTCGCCGAAGAAGGCGTGCGCGAATTGGTTGCGGTGAACCTTACAAGCGAGTAACGTAAGCATCAAATACCTGAAACATTCATCGCAGATAATCACCGAATGTTTAGGAGTTACTCGAATGCTAGAGTCTGCACGCATAGAAACCGGCATCGCCATAGACAGGAACTGGACGCGGCCCGTGGCCGGGGACCTGATAATGGGGCTGGCTGGTAGCACCGAAGAGCTGGAAGCGATACAGCGCTTGCGCTACCAGGTATTCACGGAAGAAATGAACGCGGTGTTTCCAGACTCCGCGAACGGCCTGGATGCCGACCGCTTCGATCCCTGGTGCGAGCATTTCATGGTCAAAGAGGCACACACCGGCCGCATAGTGGGCACCTACCGGCTCCTGACGCCGGCAAACGCCCGCAAGGCCGGCGGCTATTACTCCGAATCGGAATTCGACCTCGTCGGCCTCAGCCACATCTATGACCAGATCGTCGAAGTGGGGCGGTCATGCACGCATGCCGACTACCGGAATGGCTCGGTCATCATGCTGTTATGGTCGGGCATCGCCGGCCTGATGCTGGAATCCGGCTTCCGGTATCTGCTAGGTTGTGCCAGCGTCAGCCTGCGCGACGACGGCGTTACCGCGGCCGAGGTCTGGCGCGTGGCGAGAAAAGCCCTGGAAAGCTCGCCCGATGTTCCCCGCGTGTCGCCACGCCATCGTTATCCTGTCGAGTGCCTGGACAGCGCGTTGCCGGCGCGTATTCCGCCGCTCATCAAAGGCTATCTGAAGCTGGGCGCCACGATTTGCGGCGAGCCCGCCTGGGATCCCGATTTCAATACCGCCGATTTCCCCGTCCTGCTCGACATAAGAAAGATGGATGAGCGTTATCGCCGCCATTTCGGCCTGGTTTAGGGGTCAGACCCCGCATGGGGTCTGACCCTGTTCCACCGCTCTAAGTCTCGACGAGATTGAACTCGAATCCGGCCTTGGCCCACTCCACGGTTTCCGCCTGAAGCGAAAATTCCGAGAGCGGATGGGCATCCAGCCAGGACTTCGACGCCTTCAGCGTGATTTTCTGGCCCTGGCCCTGGGCCTGCAGGGTGATGGGAAGCCCGGCCTTATGGTCTTCGCGCCGACGGCACAGCAGCACCGCGAGCCGCAGGCAAAGCAGCGTCAGCCATTTTTCCCTGGTGGGTTCGAGCAGGGAAAGCTTGTTGATCTTGCCGTGATGCCCCAGCACGAAAAGCGCAAGCATGGATTGATCGTCGTTCGAAAAGCCCGGCATGTCGGCATGCTGGAGAATATAAGCGCCATGCTTGTGGTATTCAGCATGGGCGATGCTGATGCCCACTTCGTGAAGGTCGGACGCCCAGCCCAAGGTGCGCTGGAGCTCTTCTTTCTCGACGTTGCCCGGCAGATCGAGTTGCGAGAAAAACTGCAGCGCGATGCGCTTGACCCGTTCTGACTGCCGGGTGTCGATGTGATAGCGCTTGATGAACTGGCGTGCGGTTTCGTCGCGCTTGTCATGAGCTGAGTCACGGCCCAGGATGTCGTACAGCACCCCCACGCGCAACGCGCCCTCTCCGGGCGCCATGGCTTTGATCTTGAGTTCCTGAAATGCCGCCAGCATGATGGCCAGGCCGCCCGCCAGCACCAGGGAACGATCGTGCTTCAGGCCGGGCAGCTCTTTCATGATGACTTTGCCGTCGCGTATCAGCTTGGCCTTGAGCAATTCCAGGCCTTCGAGGGTGATGCCCTTCTTGGACATGCCGCCTTCCTGCAGCACGGCGATCAGCCCTTTTGCCGTGCCGGACGAGCCGTAGGCCTCTTGCCAGCCGGTTTTCCGGTACTGCTTGGATATGCCTTCAAGTTCCCGGCGTGCAGCCAGCTGGGCGCGCTCCATGCGGGCCGCGGTGATGTTGCCGTCGGGAAAGAACTGCCGCGTAAAGCTGACGCAGCCCATGTACAGCGAGCTCATGTGCATGGGCTGGAATCCCTTTCCAATGATGACCTCGGTCGATCCGCCGCCGATGTCTATCATCAGGCGGCGGTTGGGAGAAGGGGGGAGCTCGTTGGTGATGCCTGAAAAAATCAGTCGCGCTTCTTCCTGTCCCGCGATGACTTCGATGGGAAATCCGAGAGCTGCTTCCGCGCGCGGCAGTATGTCGGCGACATTGCGCGCAATACGGAATGTATTGGTGGCCACCGCCCTGACGCGATTGGGATGGAAGCCCGACAGCCGTTCGCCGAAGCGCTTCAGGACGGTGATGGCGCGCTCGATGGCTTCTTCGGAAATGACTTTGTCTTCGTTCAGGCCGGCCGCCAGCCTGACGGACTCTTTTAGACGGTCGACGGAGTAGATTTGCGCTTTGCCGTCCAGTTGTACGACGCGTCCGATGGATAGCCGAAAGCTGTTGGAGCCCAAGTCGACCGCGGCAAGTAGATAGTCCATTATGAGAGATTGCTGGTGGATACCTACGAATTATAAAGACTGCGCGCGCATGCGTCTTTATGCCGCCTTCCGGTTTGCTTCCGGGGTCGGACCCCGACGGGGTCCGACCCCCTGCGCACGGACTTTTGGGGTCAGACCCCAAGGGGTCTGACCCCTCGCGAACGACTGCTGGAAGAAATCGAGTGCGCCTATGCTGATGAGTGGCCGAGCAATCGCCGATGCTTACTATCTAAGGGCGTTTTGATAGTATAGAAACGTGCACGTCTTCCGGCTTGTCACATAACAGTAATGAAAATGACGTAAAACCTCGTGTGCTTCTTTTTCTGGACTGATCCATGCTCCCTTCGTCGTCGAATCCTACTCTCTTGAACCGCGAGCTTTCCTTGCTCAAGTTCAATGAGCGTGTGCTGGCCATGGCCGAGAACCGCAACACGCCGCTGCTCGAGCGCCTGCGGTATCTTTGCATCGTCAGTTCCAACCTCGACGAGTTCTTCGAGATCCGGATTTCCAGCTTGAAAGAACAGCAAAGGCAGACACCGACGCTGGTCGGCGTAGACGGCTACACTCCGGGCGAGGCTTTCGAGCGGGTGCAGATCGCGGCCCATGAGCTGGTCGACAGGCAAAACAACCTGTTGATGAACCAGGTGCTGCCCAAGCTCAAGGCAGAGGGCATCGCCCTGATCGAGCCCGCGCGCTGGGACGAAGGCATGCGCGAATGGGCGCATGACTCTTTCGAGCGCGATGTCATGCCCATGCTCACTCCCATCGGGCTGGATCCCGCCCATCCCTTTCCACGCGTCTACAACAAGAGCCTGAATTTCATCGTTGCGCTGTCCGGGCAGGACGCATTCGGGCGCAGCGCCTCTATTGCCATCGTACAGGCGCCCCGCGCGCTGCCGCGGGTAATGCACATGCCGTCCGAAATATCCGGCATTCCCAATGGCTACATATTGCTGTCGGCCTTGATCAGCGTCTTCGTGGGCGAACTGTTCCCGGGGCTGGACGTCAAGGGGGTGTATCAATGGCGCGTCACGCGCAACAGCGATCTGTTCGTTGACGAAGAAGAAATCACCAACTTGCGGCAGGCGCTTCAGGGCGAACTGTCGCAGCGCAATTTCGGGGCGGCGGTCCGGCTCGAGATCGACCAGAGCATGCCGCCGGACCTGGAAGCCTTCCTGCAGCAGGAGTTTCTGCTTCAGCCGCAGGACACCTATCGGGTAAGCGGGCCGGTGAACCTGTCGCGGCTGATGCAATTGTGCAATGCCATCGACCGGCCCGATCTCCTGTTTCCGGACTATCGCCCCAAGCTGCCCGCGCCTTTTGATCACTTGCCCGACGACGATCCTGCAGCCTTGTTCAGCGCCATCGCCGAGCGCGATTGCCTGCTGCATCACCCGTACCAGTCTTTTCAGCCGGTGCTTGCTTTCCTGACCGCGGCGGCCATGGATCCGTCGGTGGTCGCCATCAAGCAGACCATCTACCGCACAGGAGAAGACTCCGAGCTCATGCGCCTACTGCTGGCCGCGGCGCGGGCAGGAAAAGAAGTCACGGTGATCGTCGAGCTCATGGCGCGCTTCGACGAACAGACCAACATCAACTGGGCGGCAAGGCTGGAAGAAGTCGGTGCGCATGTCAGCTATGGGGTCGTCGGACACAAGACGCATGCCAAGATGGCCTTGATCCTGCGGCGCGAAAACGGCCGGATCCGCCGTTACGGGCACTTGGGCACGGGCAATTATCACCCGCGCACCGCCAAGCTCTATACGGATTTCGGCTTGATCACCGCCGACCAGAAAGTGTGCGAAGACATGGATAAGGTATTTTCGCTCTTGACGGGCCTGGGGGCGCGCCGGCCGCTCAAGTGCCTGCTGCAATCACCGTTCACGCTGCACGAAACCATGCTGGCGCTGATACGCAACGAGGCATCCATCGCCAAGAGCGGCAAGAAGGCGCGGATCATGGCCAAGATGAATTCCTTGCTGGAGCCCATCGTCATCGACGCCTTGTACAAGGCCAGCCAGGCCGGCGTCAAGGTGGACCTGGTGATCAGAGGCGCATGCGCCCTGAGGGCGGGGGTGCCCGGCCTGTCGGAGAACATCCGTGTCCGCTCCATCGTGGGGCGCTTCCTCGAGCATTCCCGGGTCTTTTACTTCTACAACGAAGGCGCCGAAAACGTTTACTTGTCATCGGCCGACTGGATGGACCGGAATTTTTTCCGCCGGGTCGAACTGGGATTCCCGGTGTTCGACAAAGCGCTGAAGAAGCGAGTCATCAACGAAGCATTCACCTATGCGCTGCGCGACAACCAACTGGCCTGGAGGGCGCTGCCCAATGGCACCTACGTCAAGATCAAGCCCAGCGGCAAGCCCTTTAACCTCCATCAGCACCTGATGCAGCAACTGGGGTCGTAACTTTTTGTGGCGCTGTCACGAACATGTCATATTCGATCTTTACTATGACGAGCAATGCAGGCCTGCCTGCTTTTACCAGTCTCAGTTCAAGAGGGTTCCTCACATGTTTAAACGCGTATTTTTGAAGGTCTCCGTCGGTTTCGCCCTGGGCACGGTCGCCATTGCGGCCCATGCCGCCGACATCACCGGCGCCGGCGCATCCTTCCCGTATCCGATCTATGCCAAATGGGCTGCCCAATACCAGAAGGACACTGGCAATCGCGTGAACTACCAGTCCATCGGCTCTGGTGGCGGCCAGCAGCAGATCATCGCCAAGACAGTCGATTTCGGCGCGTCGGATGATCCCATGAAGGCGGATGCGCTTGAGCAGAACAACCTGCTGCAATTCCCCGCCATCATCGGCGGCACGGTGCCTGTCGTCAATATCGACGGCATCAAGCCCGGCGAGTTGAAGCTATCGGGTGAAATCATTGCCGATATCTTCCTTGCCAAGATCAAGAAGTGGGACGATGCCGCGATCAAGGCGATGAATCCCGATCTGAAGCTGCCTTCCACTTCCATCATCGTCGTACACCGCTCCGACGGCTCGGGCACCACGTTCGGCTGGACCAACTATCTGTCCAAAGTGTCCCCCGCCTGGAAGGAACAGGTCGGCGAAGGCAAGGCTGTCAAGTGGCCCACCGGCCAGGGCGGCAAGGGCAACGAAGGGGTGGCCGCCTATGTTCGCCAGTTGAAGAACTCCATCGGCTACGTCGAATACGCCTATGCGAAGCAAAACAACCTGGCATGGACCCAGCTCAAGAACAAGGACGGCAAGTTCGTGCAGCCCACGCAGGCCGCCTTTGCCGCCGCCGCAGCGAACGCCGACTGGAAGAGCGCGCCCGGGATGGGCGTGGTGCTGACCGACGAGCCGGGCGCCGACTCGTGGCCCGTTACGGCGGCCAGCTTCATCCTGGTCCACAAGAAGCAGGACAAGCCTGAAGCCGGCAAGGAAGTCCTGGCCTTCTTCGATTGGGCTTTCAAGAATGGCGGTAAAATGGCGGAAGAGCTCGACTACGTCCCGATGCCCGACGCGGTCGTGAAGCAGGTCGCCGATGCCTGGAAGACCGAAATCAAAGCTGCCGACGGCAGCGCCATCTGGAAGTAACCGGTAGAAAAAGGGGTATTCCTTTTTTCGCCAGACAAAGACGGTGTCGTTTTACATGACACCGTCTTTGTTATGTAAAAATTGCGGTTTATCGACCCGATTTTTCAGTCCCCTTCAAAACCGGCCTTGACGGCCAGGCTGCGACATGCAACAAGACCAACATGAAAAATAACCAGAACGCACTACTTGACGCTTTGTTCAAGAACCTGACGCGTACCTTTGCGTTCTTTGTGTTCATTTTGCTCGGCGCCATCATGGTGTCCCTGATCTACGGCAGCCGGGAATCCATCGCAGAACATGGCTTGGCGTTCCTGTGGACCAATAACTGGGATCCCGTCCAGAACGTCTATGGCGCCTTGGTGCCGATCATGGGCACCCTGCTTACCTCGGCGATCGCGCTCGTGATCGCGGTGCCTGTTTCGTTCGGCATCGCCATGTTCCTGACCGAACTGTCCCCCGTCTGGCTTCGCCGGCCGCTGGGCACGGCCATTGAAATGCTGGCCGCCATTCCCTCCATCATCTACGGCATGTGGGGGCTGTTCGTATTCGTGCCGGTTTTCCAGCAGTACATCCAACCCCACATCATCGATGCATTCGAGGGCATTCCCGTGCTGGGCTCCATCTTTGGTGGGCCTCCCTTCGGGATCGGCGTGTTCACGGCAGGCCTGATCCTGTCCATCATGGTGATTCCCTTCATCACGGCGGTCATGCGCGATGTATTCGAACTGGTGCCTCCATTGTTGAAGGAGTCGGCTTACGGTTTGGGAAGCACCACCTGGGAAGTCGTCTGGAAGGTGGTCCTGCCCTACACCAAGAGCGGCGTAATCGGGGGCATCATGCTGGGGCTGGGCCGTGCGCTGGGGGAAACCATGGCGGTCACCTTCGTGATCGGCAACGCCTTCAACTTGCCTTCGTCGATTTTCTCACCCTCGAACTCCATCGCTTCGGCCCTGGCCAACGAGTTCAACGAGGCGGGCGGCATGCAGAAATCGGCCTTGCTCGAACTGGGGCTCATCCTGTTCCTGATCACGACAGTCGTGCTGGCTTTGTCGAAACTCCTGCTTCTTCGCCTGGCCAAGGGCGAGGGAACGTCGCACTAAGAACGGATACCCAACATGTTCAATTCCGATTCCGTCGTCACTCTTTCCAATCCGGTATACCGGAGACGCCAGCGTTTCAATCGTGTCTTGCTGGCTTTGTCCGGTGCAACCGTCGTCTTCGGCCTGTTCTGGCTGACCTGGATCATCTTGACCTTGTTTCTCAAGGGCGGTGCTGCACTATCCCTTACTCTGCTCACCGAAAGCACGCCTCCACCGGGGGCGGACGGCGGTTTGCTGAACGCCATCCTGGGCAGCGTCATGATGGCCGCCGTGGCGACCATCATTGGAACGCCCATCGGCGTGCTGGCCGGCACCTACCTGGCGGAATATGGCCAGCGAGGCTGGCTGGCCCCCGCAACGCGCTTCCTGAACGATGTGCTGCTGTCAGCGCCTTCCATCATCATCGGCCTATTCATCTACGCAATATACGTCGCGCAAGTGGAGCACTACTCAGGCTGGGCCGGCGCCTTCGCGCTTGCCATCCTGGTCATACCGGTGGTGGTGCGCTCAACCGACAACATGCTCATGCTGGTGCCGAACAGCCTGCGCGAAGCCGCGGCAGCCCTGGGATGCCCGCAATGGCGGGTGGTCATGTTCATCTGCTACCGCGCGGCGCGGTCGGGCATCATCACCGGGGTCCTGCTGGCGATTGCACGCATATCGGGCGAAACCGCGCCTTTGCTGTTCACAGCGCTGAACAATCAGTTCATGTCCATGAACATGAATGCGCCCATCGCCAACCTTCCTGTGGTCATCTTCCAGTACGCCGCCAGCCCATACGAGGACTGGAACCGCCTCGCGTGGGCGGGCGCCGTCATGATCACTCTGCTCGTGCTTGGCATCAATATCGCCGCACGCGCTTTATTCCGCAAATAACATAGCGCGGGGGCCGCCCCGCGAGGAACGGATTATGCAATCTACTACGACAGCCGAACGTACGAAACTGGAAGTCAAGAATCTCAATTTCTACTACGGCAAGTTCCACGCCATCAAGGACGTGAACCTTTCCATCAAAGAGAACAAGGTCACCGCCTTCATCGGCCCATCGGGCTGTGGAAAATCCACCTTGCTGCGCACGTTCAACCGCATGTACGAGCTCTACCCCGGCCAGCGCGCCGAGGGCGAGATCAACCTGGACGGCAACAACCTGCTGACGTCCAAGATGGACATATCGCTCATACGCGCCAAGGTCGGCATGGTGTTCCAGAAGCCTACGCCGTTTCCCATGAGCATCTACGACAACATCGCCTTCGGCGTGCGTCTGTTCGAGCGCCTGAGCAAAGGCGAAATGGATGAGCGCGTGGAATGGGCACTGACCAAGGCGGCGCTGTGGAACGAAGTCAAGGACAAGCTCAACCAAAGCGGCTATGGCCTTTCCGGCGGACAGCAGCAGCGCCTGTGCATCGCGCGCGGCGTGGCGATCAAGCCCGAGGTTCTGTTGCTGGATGAGCCCTGCTCGGCGCTGGACCCGATTTCCACGGCCAAGATCGAAGAATTGATCGCCGAGCTGAAGTCCGACTACACGGTGGTGATCGTGACGCACAACATGCAGCAGGCGGCTCGCTGTTCGGACTACACCGCCTACATGTACTTGGGCGAGCTCATGGAGTTCGGCGAGACCGACCAGATCTTCGTGAAGCCCGCACGTAAAGAGACCGAAGACTACATCACGGGCCGTTTCGGTTGAAGCCCGGCAGGGCCTGGCGCTAGCTTCGCGCCAAGCCCAGTTCCATCAGGGCGGGGATCGCGGATTTCGCGGCCCTCGCGCCTTCTTCTATTGCGACCTTGCCCCGATGGAAGTCCAGCAGGCCCAATTGCGCCAGCCTGGGAGTGATCACCACGTCGGGCGGTTCTCCGACCATGCGGCTGCGAGTTATCCTGACCTGCATGATATTGATGCTCGATGCCATGACGTCCAGCATGGACGGCAAGCGGCGCGTCTCCTCTTCCGGTTCCGGCAGCCATGCGCTGAGGTTGCGCTGCAGCTTTTGCATCCATTCATGGCCTACGAGCGTCTGGGGCTGGGCCGGCGCCGGCTTGTTGAAATGACGGCCGAAAAGATCCGCGTTCAGGTCGACGGCAATCAGGATCTCGGCGCCCATGGCCCGGGCCAGTGAAACCGGAACCGGATTCACCAATCCACCATCTGCAAGCAGGTGATCTTCGTGCCAGACCGGCGAGAAGAGCCCGGGCAAGGCGATGGAAGCGCGCACGGCATCCACGGTGGAACCGGTGCGCAGCCAGATCTCCGCACCGGTGTGCAGCGAAGTGGCGACGGCGCCGAAGGGCAGCTTGAGCTCTTCGATCGGCCGGTCCAGAAATGTGCGCTTGAAAAAATCCATCAGGCGTTCGCCCTTCAGCATGCCGCCGTCCAGGCGCAAGTCCATGAAGGACACCACATCCTTGATGTGCAGTTCGCGCACCCAGCCCTCGAATTCATCAAGCACGCCCAGGCCGTAGGTGGCGCCCACCAACGCGCCGATCGACGTGCCGCAGATGATGTCCGGGACAATGCCGTGTTCTTCCAGCGCCCTGATGACGCCGATATGCGCCCAGCCGCGCGCGGATCCGCTGCCTAGAACCAGACCGATGCGGGGCTTGCGCGAAGTAGGGTGCTGCATGGGCTTACCCGACAAAGGTCAATTCCATTGGCCGCCTCTGCCACCCAGGCTGAAGCGGCCGGCGCCGAACAGCGCGACGGCGAGCGCGGCGCTCAGGTACATGCCCTGCAGTTCAAGCCGCCAGCCGCCGTTGGCCATCTGCAGCAACTGGCCTGAATGCACCAGCACGATGGCAACCACCATATTGACGGCGATCAGCAGCCCGCCGAGACGGGCATACAAGCCCAGGATCACGAGGGCCGGCGCCAGGACTTCTCCCAGGTAGACGGCCCAGGCCAGGAACGCCGGCAGGCCCCGCGCGGCCATCATGCTTTCGATTGGGCCGACGCCGTGCTGGAGCTTGGCAATGCCGTGGAGAAGAATCAATACACCGAGCGTGACGCGCAGGATCAGTTTGCCGAGATCATCCAGGGTAGAGGGGGACATGGTTCCGTTTTCTGTGTTCGATGGCGTTTGCCGGCCGGCCGTTGCGGCTTGGCCGGTGCTGCTGCATTTTAACCGGCGGCTTGTTCCGCCTGGATGACAGGGGCGGGATAGCTGCCATTGGAATCCGGCGTGTGGTCGCGATAAGTATGCACGAGCCCCGCGAACTGCGACACATGGATCTTGAGGTCGTCGTCGCACTGGATGAGCGCCGCGCCTTCGTCGTCGACGATGAGGGCGGTGGGCAGGGCTTCGTTCAGCAAGGCGTGCAGCGCCTCGGTATCGCCGTGGCGGTTCAAGGGCAGCAGCACTTTGCCGGCAGCCTGGATGGCCAATACGCTGACCAGGTATTCCATTGAATTGGCCGCGCACAGCGCCACCCGCGAACCTGACGCGGGATCCTTCATTTGCAGCGCGACGGCCAAGGCGTTGACCGCGGTGGAGAGTTCGGCATAGCTTACCTGCACTTCATCGTCTTCTAAGGCGATTTCGTTTCCGTGCCGTTCCGCCAGGTCCTTCAGAAAATCTAGAGTCAGCATGCTTAAGACTGCCTTGAAATGAGATGGGAATGGGCCGAGTATAGAGACCTCGGGCGGTTTTTTTTCAAGAAAATTCTAAGGGTTTGCCCGGAAGGGGGAGGGGTCAGACCCCGTACTGGGTCTGACCCCATGCAATTCGCCGGAGCCGGGGTTGGACCCCGAATGGGGTCCGACCCCATGTCATTCATCGAAGCGGGGGTCAGACCCCGCATGGGGTCTGACCCCATACCATTCAACGGATCAGGGGTCAGACCCCGTACGGGGTCTGACCCCATGTCGGGATATGGTTAAATCGGCCATCTTGCCGTAATACAACAGGAGGACGGAATGGGCCGCATCGGCATAATGGCTGCCTTGCATGATGAGATCTCCAGCCTGCTGGAGGCGATGGGGCCGGATGCGTCGCGCACGCGCATCGGCCGGCGCGACTACTACACTGGTGCGATACACGGCCGGGAGGTGGTGGTGGTACTGGCCCGGGTCGGTAAGGTTGCTGCGGCGGCCACGGCGGTGACGCTTATCCGCGAATTCGATGTACGCACCGTGGTGTTCGCCGGCCTGGCCGGAGCGGTATCGGATCAGGTCGCGGTGGGCGATGTGGTGGTTGCGACATCCTTGCTGCAGCACGATCTGGATGCCAGCCCGCTGTTTCCCTGCTACGAGGTTCCGCTGCTGGATCGCAGCCGGTTCGATACCGACCCGTCGACTTCCCAGGCCTTGAGCCGCTGCGCGCAGGAATACCTGACCGGCATACTGCCGCGTCATGTGCCGGCCGGAACGCTGGCCGCTTTTGGCGTGGCCCTTCCGCGCGTACATCGAGGCGTCATCATCAGCGGAGACCGCTTCGTCGGCTGCGGGTTGGCGGTGCGCAAGCTGCGGGACGAGTTGCCGGACGCATTGTGCGTCGAGATGGAAGGCGCGGCCGTCGCGCAGGTTTGCTACGAATATGACGTCCCCTGCGCGGTATTCCGCACCATATCCGACCGTGCCGACGATGGTGCGAGCATCAGCTTCAGCGACTTCCTTTCACGCGTCGCCCGATACTATTCCGCGGGAATTCTGGAACGTTTCCTGACCGCGCAAGCATAGAATCATCGCAAACAGAGGGCCGTCGCCTAATTCCGGATTTCTGGCGATAATGGCTGTGAGGGGTCAGACCCCATTCGGATTTCTGGCGATAGTGGCTGAGAGGGGTCAGACCCCATTCGGGGTCTGACCCCAGGTAGAAAAGAAAGGGGTCGGACCCCGCATGGGGTCCGACCCCATAATCCAAAAGGAGCAAATATGTCGAAGCGCGCCGTAATCGTTGGCTGGGCGCATACCCGGTTCGGAAAGCTGGATGACCCCGATGTCGAGACGCTGATCGCGCAAGTCTCGCGCAGCGCGCTCGACCATGCGCAAGTGGATCCGGCGGATGTCGACGCCATCACGGTCGGGGTATACAACAATGGTTTGACTCCGCAGGGCTTTGAAGGTGCTTTGGTCTCGCTGGGCGAACCCGCGCTGCGATTCACACCCGCCGTGCATGTCGAGAACGCCTGCGCCACGGGCACCGCCGCCTTGTATCGCGCCATGGATTTCATCGAGTGTGGTCGGGGGCGCATCGCACTGGCCATCGGCGCCGAAAAGATGACGGCCGTGCCGCCGCGCGAGGTCGCCGATGCTTTGCTAAGCGGCAGCTATCGCAAGGAAGAGGAAAATCCTTCCGGCTTCGCGGGTATTTTCGGCAATATTGCGCAAACGTATTTCGATCGCTACGGCGACAAGCGCGAAGAGCTCGCCATGATCGCGTCCAAGAATCACGGCAATGGCGTTCACAATCCGTATGCCCATGTGCAAAAAGCCTTCGACGTCGCGTTCTGCAACACTGAGTCGGACAAGAACCCGCTCGTGGCGGGGCCCTTGCGGCGCACCGATTGCTCGATGGTATCGGATGGCGCCGCCGCGCTGGTGGTGGCCGACGAGGAAACAGCGCGCGGCCTGGCGCGGGCCATACGCTTTCGCGCACGCGCGCACGTCAATGATTTCCTTCCGCTGTCCCGCCGGGACCCCATTGCCTTTGAAGGGCCGCGGCGGGCATGGGCCCGGGCGCTGGACGACGCCGGCATTACGCTTGACGACCTCAGCCTGGTGGAAACGCATGACTGCTTCACGATTGCGGAAATGCTCGAGTACGAGGCCATGGGGCTGGCCAAGCCGGGCGAGGGCTGGAAGGTGATCCGGGACGGCATCACCCGCAAGGACGGCCGCCTGCCGGTCAATGTTTCGGGCGGCTTGAAGGCGAAAGGCCATCCGCTGGGCGCTACGGGCATTTCCATGCACGTGATGGCGGCCATGCAACTGATGGGCGAAGCGGGAGCCATGCAGGTGCCGGATGCCTCGCTGGCTGGTGTTTTCAACATGGGCGGTGCCGCTGTAGCCAACTATGTCTCGATCCTGGAGCGTGCAAAATGAATGTCATTCACCAGGCGCCGGTATCTCGCAGGGTGATGAATCTGGCCTACTGGGCCACGCAGAACGCGCGCCGCCTGCCGCAGCGCCCGGCGCTGGCATGGCGCGACCAGACCTGGACCTGGAGGCAGCTCAATGAGCGGGTCTCGGCATTCGCCGCCGCATTGGCCAAGCGCGTGAGTCCGGGCACTGCCGTGCTGGTCCACAGCAAGAACAGCAACGAGATGCTGGAATCCATGCTGGCTACTTTTCGCCTGGGCGCGGTCTGGGTGCCGACCAATTTCCGCATGATGCCGGACGAATTGGTATACATGGCCGGTGTGGCGCAGCCGCGCGTGTTCTTGTGCCAGACGGATTTTCCCGAACACGCGCAGGCGGTACGCGCCGCGTACCCGGACATCGAAGTCATCTGGCTCACGGGCGATGCGCCCGGCGTCCGCGACGGCACACATGCCGTAACGCTGATCGCCGAGCATCAGGGCCAGCATTTTCCGGATGCCGACGTCGAGGATGACACCGCCTGCTGGCTGTTCTTCACGTCGGGTACCACGGGCCGTCCCAAGGCGGCCGTCCTGACCCATGGGCAGATGGCATTCGTGATCAACAATCATCTTTGCGACCTCATGCCCGGCGCCACCGAGCACGACGGCTCGCTGGTGGTGGCGCCGCTGTCCCATGGCGCCGGCGTGCACCAGCTGAACATGATCGCGCGCGGCGGCCAGACTGTATTGCTGCCCAATGACAAATTCGACATCGACCTGGCATTCTCCTTGATCCAGAAGCACCGGCTCACCAACCTCTTCACGGTTCCGACCATACTCAAGCTCATGGTCGAACATCCCGCGGCCGATCTTTACGACCACTCCAGCCTGCGGCATGTGATCTACGCCGGCGCACCCATGTATGCCGAAGACCAGAAACGCGCGTTGGCGAAGCTGGGCAAGGTGCTGGTGCAGTACTACGGCCTGGGCGAGGTCACCGGCAACATCACCGTGCTGCCTCCGTCCTGGCATGGCGACGATACGCGTGCAGGTACCTGCGGCTACGAACGCACGGGAATGCAGGTGTCGGTGCAGGACGATCAAGGCAAGGAAGTGCCGGACGGCCAGACCGGCGAGATCTGTGTCATCGGGCCTGCCGTGTTCGCGGGCTACTACAACAATCCGGAGGCCAACGCCAAGGCGTTTCGCAATGGCTGGTTCCGGACGGGCGACCTGGGGTGCCGCGATGCGCAGGGCTTCCTGTATATCACCGGCCGCGCCTCCGACATGTATATCTCCGGTGGTTCCAATATCTATCCCAGGGAGATCGAAGAGAAGATCCTGACGCACGGCGCCATCACGGAAGTGGCGGTGGTCGGGGTGCCCGACCCCAAGTGGGGCGAGGTGGGCATCGCGGTTTGCGTGTCCTACGACGGCGCCGACATCGGCGAAGCCGAGCTGTTGGCCTGGATGAGCGAGCGGATTGCGCGCTACAAGCTGCCCAAGCGAGTGTTTTTCTGGGATGCCCTGCCGAAGTCTGCCTACGGCAAGGTTCCGAAGATGCTGGTCAGGAAAGAACTGGAGCGTCGTGGCCTGCTGGAGGGAATGGAGCAAAAAAATGAATCTGCGCTTCGTTGAACACCCAGGCGCCGTGCCGGAAGCGCGCGCCACGCGTGCCGATGGCTGGCTGGAGACGGCACGGCTCGAACTGGAGCCCGGGCTGACCCTGCTCGATGCGCTTGCCCTGGGTCTGGAAAAGCATAACGCTCGCAGCGCTACCTTGTCCTTGCAGGGTGGCGCGTTCGGCAAGCTCGCGTATGTCATGCCTGCAACTTCGTCCTCGCCCGATCATGCGGTGTATTTCAGTGGTCGCTACGACCCGCCGGGCACCGTAAGGCTGCACGAAGGCTGTGTCACCTATGGAATTCGCGACGATGGGCCATGGCTGCACTGCCACGCCAGCTGGACGACGGCCGACGGCAAACCGGGCTGCGGCCATATTCTGCCCAACGAGAGCCTGATCGCGGAAGCCATCCAGGCGGACGCCTGGCTGATGCGTGGCGTGGAATTCAAGGTGACGCCAGACACCGAGACCAACTTCTCCCTATTCCAGCCGTTTTCCCGCCCTGTCGTCCGTCCGCCCGATGCCAGGCCGGCCTTTGCGCTGCGGCTGGCGCCAAACCAGGATCTCTGCGCGGCGCTAGAAGCCGAATGCGAATCGCGAGGCATACGCGAGGCTGTGCTGTGCGCCGGTGTCGGAAGCCTGGTGGGAGCGGTGTTCGATGACGGCCGGGTGGTCGAACCGCACATCACGGAAGTCTATATCCGGCATGGCCGGATTGCCGAAGACGAAGACGGGCGGTTGAAGGCGGAAATTGACATCCGCATGGTTGATCATACGGGCCAGATATCCGAAGGACGGCTGCGCCGCGGCAGCAACGCCGTGCTGGTGACCTTTGAGCTGTTGATCGAGCCCGTTGCCTAGGGTCAGACCCCATGCGGGGTCTGACCCTGGTGGCCCTCTTTGCTACAAAGGGTCGGACCCCGCATGGGGTCCGACCCTGTCCCTCTTATGCTCGAAGGGTCAGACCCCGTATGGGGTCTGACCCTAATCTCCTTGCATCCAGCTTTGCAGTCCTGACACCCAGCTTGCGGCGGGTAGCCCCAGCGTCTGGCCGATGCTGTGCGCGCGTACGAAAAGCTCGCTGAAATCTACCGAAGGCGCGCGCTTGAAAGCGATTGCCACAACGTTGCCGTCATGAACTTCCGGCAGCCATGCAACGGCTTCGAACGCTTCTTCCATGGCTTGCAGATTCTTTAAGCGATCAGGAAGTGCGCAATACAGGTTGACCGTCATGATTCCGTTCGAGTCCAGGCTGTTGGCGCATGATCTGTAGAAGGCTGCGGAATCCAGGACCGGGCCCCGCGCCTGTGCATCGTATAAGTCCACCTGCAGAATGCCGGCAGAGCGCCGATTGCAAAGGGCGATTACGTAGTCCATCGCGTCCATCTCGAGAACGTCCAGACGGTCATCGTTCGGAGGCAGCGCAAAATGCTCACGGCATGCCTGGATGACCGCCGAGGAAAGCTCGACAGCCGTGATGCGGCTGGACGGAAACCGCCGGTAACAGAACTTGGTCAAGGCGCCGGCCCCCAGTCCAAGCTGCACAATATGCGCCGGCGCGTCGCGAAAGAGCGTCCATATCATCATTTGTTGAACGTATTCCAATTCGATGGCGTCGGGTTTGGCCAAGCGCATCGAGCCTTGTATCCAAGGAGTGCCGAAATGGAGGTCGCGCACGCCGTCCTGTTCAGAAATGGTAATGATGGTCATGTTACGATCTGTCGTGATTCAACCGATATTTTCGCTCAAAATTTATGCAAAATCTTTCTTCCTGCCCGAAGTGCTCCATGGAGAACACCTATCCCGACGGCGAATTTTATATTTGTCCGGACTGTGCGCACGAGTGGCCAATCGTGGCGGCCGATAACGGCGAAGCCGAAGACGAAGCCGCCGTGGTTCGAGACAGCAATAACAATCCATTGGGGGATGGCGATGCCGTTGTTCTTATCAAGGATCTCAAGGTGAAGGGTTCGTCGATCACGCTCAAGAAAGGCACCAAGGTGAAGAGCATACGGCTGGTGTCCGGAGATCACGAAGTCGACTGCAAAATCGACGGCGCAAGCTATATGCTGAAAGCGCAGTTTCTGAAGAAAGCCTAGGGCTGGGTAAAACGCTTTTTAAAAACGTTTTTTAAAACAAACCAAGGGCTTGCGCAACCTGTGCGTAAGCCCTTGTCTTTTACCTTGTTGTTTGTGGTCGGGGCGAAAGGATTCGAACCTTCGACCCTCTGGTCCCAAACCAGATGCGCTACCAGGCTGCGCTACGCCCCGAACGAACAACAGCCAGGCAGTATAGCATGAAAATACTAGGCCGCATCGGCGGGCATGGCGTCCAGAGTCTCATCGCGATGCCGTTCGACCAGTACCTTGGCAATGCGGCGTCCCTCCAGCTGCAAGACCTCGAAGCGGAAATGGCCGTGCGTCTGCTGAAGGCTCAGGTGGTCTCCCACGTCGGGCAAGCGCCCGAATTGCCTGAGCAGATATCCGGCAACGGTGCTGTAGTCGTCCGATTCGTCCATGAGGCCTTCGATTTCGAGGGATTGCTCGAAGTGGTGCAGGTCCGTGGCGCCGTCGACGACCCAGCGATTTTCACCGCTATGGATGATGTCGGGCGTCTCGTCCTCGTCGGGGAAGTCTCCCGCGATGGCTTCGAAGACATCGATGGGCGTGACCAGGCCCTCGACCGCGCCGAACTCATTGATCACCATGACCAGTTGCCCGCGAGCGGACTTGAGCGTGTCGATGAGGTCGAGAATCCGGACGGTTTCGTGAACAATGATAGGAGGGCGCAGCGCCCGCTGGTTCAGCGTCTTGCTTTGAAGGAGATCGGCGATGATGTCTTTGGCGCGGCCTATGCCGACGATGTCGTCCAGAGATCCCCGGCAGACGGGAAAGAATCCATGCGGAGTGCGCGTGACTTCTTCGCGTATGGTTTCAGGATCGTCCTCAATATTGATCCACGTGATGTCGGTGCGCGGCGTCATGATCGAATGCACCGTGCGGTCGGCCAGGCGCAGTACGCCGCTTACCATGTTGCGCTCTTCGACGCCGAAGGGAAGTTCGTCGGGAGGCTGCGCGGCTCCTTCGGTCGGAGCCTGTTCCGATAACGGCCGCTTGCCCAGCATGCGCAATATGCCCTCGGCGGTGCGCTCGCGCATGGGGCGATGGTCGTCGGCACTGAGCAGGTTGCGGCGGGCAACCTGGTTGAGCGCTTCGATGATGACGGAGAATCCGATCGCCGCGTACAGATACCCTTTGGGAACCTTGAAGCCGAAGCCTTCCGCCACGAGCGCGAAGCCGATCATCAGCAGGAATCCCAGGCACAGGATCACGACGGTCGGGTGGGCGTTCACGAATCGGGTCAGGGGCTTGGAGGCGACCAGCATGATGCCGATGGCAATGATGACGGCGGCCATCATGACTTCCAGGTCATCCACCATGCCCACGGCCGTGATCACGGCGTCCAGGGAAAAGACCGCGTCGAGCACGACGATCTGGGTGACGATGACCCAAAAGCCGGCGTACATTCTCGATCCCGAAACGGCATGGCTCTTGCCTTCCACGCGCTCGTGCATTTCCATGGTCGCCTTGAATACCAGGAAGAAGCCGCCCATGATGAGGATGAGGTCGCGGCCCGAGAAGGTGAGGGGGCCCAGGGAAAACAGCGGCGCCGTGAGCTTGAAAAGCCATGAGATGACCGACAGCAGGGCCAGGCGCATGATGAGCGCCAGGGACAGCCCGATGACGCGGGCGCGGTCGCGCTGTTGGGGCGGCAGCTTGTCCGCCAGGATGGCGATGAAGATCAGATTGTCGATGCCCAGAACGATTTCCAGGACCACCAAAGTTAATAAGCCGACCCATACGGACGGGTCAAGCAGCAACTCCATCAGAGTTTCCTTTTCAGTTAGATGTCAGCATTGTATCGCGTCTGTATCCGGTTCAAGGGCGGACCTGTAACTGCGGCAGGGTATAGGCTCGATCCTGATAGACCTGGCTCGGCCAGAGCACATGCGCCAATGCCTCTCGGGCGAGCGCTTCATCCAGCGAAACCGGAGTGTAGCGTTCGGGCGCCTCGTAGCGGTATTGGGTAGGTGGCCTATGGGGTTCGAGCACCACCAGCATATCGTCTTTCAGATAGCCGTAGTTTTCCCCGTACTGCATCATGGCGCGGCCCGGCGACGCCTGTGTCAGGTCGCGGCCTATCATGGGATGCTGCGTCGTCAGGCCGATCAGCGACAGCAAGGTGGTGGGCAGGTCGATCTGGCTGATCAGGCGGTCGTCTTGCCTGGCCGGCACGTCGGCGCCCAGTATCAGCGCTGGAATGTGGAAATGCCTGAGAGGCACCAGGTTCGCGCCAAAGACTCGGGAATCATGATCGGCCACGATCAGGAATACCGTGTTGTCCCAGTATGCGGACTGGCGAGCGCGGTCGAAGAACTGGCCGATGGACCAGTCGGCGTAGCGCACGGTATTTTCGACCGTGGCGGGATTGCCGTCGGTCGCGATGCGTCCGGCGGGGTATTCCCAGGGGGAATGGTTGCTGACCGAAAAAGCCAAGGCGAAAGTGGGTTGGTCGCCTTCGGTTTCAAGCAGGCGGTGCAGGCAGTTGAACATGTCTTCGTCGCTTGCGCCCCAGGTGCCCACGAAGGCGGGGTCCTTGAATGTGGGCAGGTCGTGCAGCTCGTCGAAGCCATTGCCCAGGAAGAAGCTCTTCATGTTGTCGAAGTGCGCTTCTCCCCCGTAGATGAAATGCGAACGGTATCCGTGCTGGCGCAGCGCTTGCGCCATGGTGAAGAAATTGCTCTGCGCGCCCGAAAGCCGCAGCGCGGCATCGGAGATGGTCGGGGGAAACCCCGCCACCACCGCCTCCAGCCCGCGGACTGAACGGGTGCCCGTCGCATAGGCGCGGGTGAAGTTCCAGGCGGACTTGGCCAATTCATCCAGGCAGGGCGTGAGCCCGGCACCGCCCAGGTTGCCGACGTATTGCGCTCCCAGGCTTTCCTCCACGATCATGACGAGGTTGAGCGGCCGTTCGCGCGGTGTGCGAGGCTGATGGCTGTGCAGCGTAGGTATGCCGGGAGGGCCTTCGGGCAGGCCGGCGCAGCGGCGCACGATCTCGTGGATCTCCGGCTCGGGCAAGCCGCCATACACGTCAGAGGCCGAACGCTCGTTCTTCATGCTGTAGATGGCATAGGCCACGCTGTACAGCGAATTGAGCGGAAGGGTGTTGAGCATGCTGTCGCCGCAATAGGCAACGGTCGAGGGGTTGATGGGGCGATGCCCCAATGTGCCGCGTATGGCCAGGAAGACGACCGCGGCCACGCCGAGCGAGAACAGTGGGCGCTGCCACCAGGCCATGACCGGATCGGGCCCGCCCTCTAAGAAAAACGCGTGACCCATCCAGGCAAAAAGGCCCAAGGCCACGACCGCGCCTAATATGACGCCCTTGTAGCCTTTCCAGAGCATGCCGAACACTTCCTGCGGATGCTTCAGGTATTCCACATAAAGCCGATTGGGGCGGGTGTCGTACTCGTATATGAACTGAGGCGTCGATACTTCCAGCAGCACCAGCAGCATCCAGGCAAACAGGAACCAGTAGCCGCACAGCTGGACCGCCAGAGGGTGATGACCCAGCCACGGCGCGAGCAATAACGGAATGCCGCTGATCACGGCGATCTGATTGGCATCGATGCGCAAGCCGCCTTTCAGTATGGGAAGCAGTCCGCCGGCTTGCCGGACTCGCTTCCATTGCCACACGGCCAGCAGTACGCGGCTTATGGTCAGCAAGCACAGGCTCGCCACAATGAAGTTCAGGGAAAGGGCGCGCATTCCGGGTGATTTTGTCGTATGAAAGGGATGTAGTGTAATGGCATATGGCTTTCGCCTGCCCGGTTATTGCGTACAATTTGTTCCCTTACATCCGCTCATTTCGCCTTGCACAGGAAACGCCCATGTTCTCGGTCCGGCTTTACACAGGTTTGTTCGCCACTTTCGCTTTCAGCGCCGCGAGCGCGCCGGTGCATGCCGCCGACGTCATCAAGATCGGCGAACTCAATAGCTATAAATCGCAGCCCGCTTTCCTTGGTCCCTACAAAATGGGCATGGAACTCGCAGTCGAGCAAATCAACGCGGCAGGCGGCGTCAACGGCAAGAAACTCGAGCTGATCGTGCGCGACGACAATTCCAATCCCGGCGATGCGGTACGCACGGCTGAAGAACTGCTCTCCCGTGACAAGGTCGATGTGCTGACCGGCACCTTCTTGTCGCATATCGGGCTGGCGGTGACCGACTACGCCAAGCACAAGAAGCGCTTCTTCCTGGCAAGCGAACCTTTGACCGACAAGATCGTCTGGGCGGATGGCAACGACTATACCTACCGCCTGCGCAACTCCACCTACATGCAGGTGGCGATGCTGATCCCGGCCGCCGTCAAAATGAACAAGAAGCGCTGGGCCATTGTCTATCCCAATTACGAATACGGCCAATCGGCGACGGCTACGTTCAAGACGCTGCTCAAGCAGGCACAGCCCGACGTGGAGTTCGTGGCCGAACAGGCCGCGCCGCTGGGCAAGATCGATGCCGGAAACGTGGTGCAAGCGCTTGCCGATGCCAAGCCCGAGGCCATGTTCAATGTGCTGTTCGCGACCGACCTGGCGAAGTTCGTGCGCGCCGGTTCGCAGCGCAATTTCTTCAAGGGCCTGCCTGTGGTCAGCATGCTGACGGGCGAGCCGGAGTATCTGGATCCCCTCGGCCGCGAGACGCCGGAAGGCTGGGTGGTGACCGGCTATCCCTGGTATGCCATCGACACGCCCGAGCATAATCGATTTCTGAAGGCCTACCAGGCACGCTATAACGATTATCCGCGCCTGGGCACTGTCGTGGGCTACAACACGATTCTTTCCCTGGCGGCAGGAATCTCGAAAGCGGGCTCGACCGATACCGATGCACTGATCAAGGCGTTCAAGGAGCTCGAAGTCGACACGCCTTTCGGCCGCATCAAGTACCGTGGACTGGACCACCAGTCCACCATGGGCGCCTATGTGGGCAAGCTGGCGATCAAGGACGGCAAGGGTGTGATGGTCGACTTCAAGTATGTGGACGGCGCGTCGGTCCAGCCGCCCGACGAGCTCGTCCGCCAATGGCGGCCCGGCGCGGGCGATTGATGCATGCAGCTGACAGGGTTCGTTGTCCAGTTTTTGAACGGACTGGCTGAGGCTTCTTCCCTGTTCCTGGTCGCGGCGGGGCTGTCGCTGATTTTCGGCGTCAGCCGCATTGTGAATTTTGCCCACGGCTCCCTGTACATGCTGGGCATCTATGTCGCCTATACGCTCGTCCAGGCGTGGGGCCACGGGCCGGCGGGCTATTGGCTGGCCATTCTATGCGCCGCGCTGGCGATCGGCTTGCTCGGTGCTCTCACCGAACTGCTTTTGCTCAGGCGCATCTACAGGGCGCCGGAGATGTTCCAGCTTCTGGCTACCTTCGCCCTGGTCCTGGTCTTCAACGACATGGCCTTGTGGATCTGGGGGCCGGACGATTTGCTGGGGCCCTTGGCGCCGGGGCTGGAAGGTTCCGTCCAGATTTTCGATCGCTATCTTCCGGTCTACGATCTGGCCATGATCGTTGCGGGCCCGCTGGTCCTGCTGCTGGTGTGGCTGCTGTTGACGCGCACCCGCTGGGGCACACTGATACGTGCGGCCACACAAGACAGGGAAATACTCGGCGCGCTGGGTGTCAACCAGGCCTGGCTGTTCACAGGAGTGTTCGCCCTGGGGGCGTTCCTGGCCGGCCTGGGCGGTGCGCTGCAGATCCCTCGGCAGCCCGCCAGCCTGACCCTGGACCTGGGCATCATCGGCGACGTCTTCGTGGTGGTCGTAGTGGGCGGCATGGGCTCGCTTCCGGGCGCCTACCTGGCGGCGTTGATCATCGCACAGCTGAAGGCGCTTTGCATCGCGCTCGGGGTGATGGAGCTGTTCGGCGTCAGTATCGCCTTTCCGAAGCTCACTCTCGTCGTCGAGTTCATCTTCATGGCGTTCGTCCTGGTCTTCAAGCCCTGGGGCCTCATGGGCAAGCCGCTGTCCATCATGCGGCATGCGGCCTCGGTCGAGCCGCCGCTCAGGCCCGGGGGCACGGCATTCCGGCTGGGCGTAACGGCGCTCCTTGCCGTCGCTGCCGCGCTGCCGCTGTTTTCGGCCGGGCTGCCTTACGCGACGGTCATTGCGCAAGACATACTCGTCGCTGTCCTGTTCGCCGTCAGCCTGCATTTCATGATGGGTCTGGGGGGCATGCCGACTTTCGGGCATGCCGCCTATTTCGGCATAGGCGCCTACAGCACTGCGCTGCTTTTCAAGGCGGCCGGGCTCGGCATGCTGGCGTCCATCGTTGCGGCGCCCGTGGTGGCCGCGCTGGCAGCGGTGGTGTTCGGATGGTTCTGCATACGCCTGACCGGCGTCTATCTTGCAATGCTGACGCTTGCCTTTGCACAAATCATCTGGTCCATTGTCTATCAGTGGGACGACGTAACAGGAGGCTCCAACGGCATCGTCGGCATCTGGCCGGACGAGATCCTTGCCGGTGACGGTTATTACTATTTCAGCCTGGCCGTGGTTGCAATCCTGGTCCTTCTGGTAAGACGCATGGCATTTTCGCCATTTGGACAAGCCCTGCGGGCCGCCAGGGACTCATCATTGCGCGCCGATGCGCTGGGCATGGACGTCAAGCGCATCCAGTGGACCGCGTTTGCGATCGCGGGCTTGTTCGCCGGCGTCGCGGGCGCGCTGTACGTATTTTCAAAAGGGGGAACCTCGCCGGAGGTGATCACCGTCGGCAAGTCGGTAGACGGCCTCGTCATGGTGCTGCTAGGCGGCATCCAGAGCCTGTCCGGGCCTATCGTCGGAGCCGCCGGCTTTACCTTGCTTCAGGACTATTTCGTCGGCATCACCGAATACTGGCGCGCGCTCTTCGGTGCCGTGATCCTGCTCATCGTATTGGTCTTTCCGCAAGGCATCGCTGGTGCTTTCGAAGGTCGGCGTGCATGGAGGGCGGACGCATGAGCCTGCTTTCCGTCAGAGGGCTGACCAAGGACTTCGGCGGCAACCGGGCGGTCGATGGGGTGAGCTTCGATCTCGAACCAGGCGAGTTGCTCGCGCTGATCGGTCCCAACGGCGCCGGCAAGTCGACCACCTTCAATATGGTGGGCGGGCAGTTGCCCGCGTCGGCCGGCTCAGTGAAGCTGAACGGCATCGAGTTGCTGGGCCAGCCATCGCGCCGGATCGCGCAATTGGGCGTTGGACGCACATTTCAGATTGCCGCGACCTTCTCTTCGCTGACCGTCCGCGAGAATGTGCAGACGGCGCTTCTGGCCCACCACCGCAAGGTCTTCTCTTTCTGGCGAGGGGCGGCCCGGCAATATGCGGCGGAGGCCGACGCGCTGCTTGAACAGGTGGGCATGCAGGAGCAGGCGGCCCGTCCTTGCAGCGAACTGGCCTACGGCGACGTCAAGCGGGTGGAGCTGGCCATGAGCCTGGCCGCATCGCCCACCCTTTTGCTGATGGACGAGCCGACGGCCGGCATGGCGCCCGCCGAGCGCAACGCCCTGGTCGGCCTGGTGAAGCGCCTGGTTACGCAGCGCAAGCTTGCCGTACTGTTTACGGAGCATAGTATGGACGTGGTGTTTGCCTATGCGGACCGGGTCATCGTGCTGGCGCGCGGCAGCCTGATCGCGCATGGAAGCGTGGGCGATGTGCGGCGCGACGCAAGAGTCCAGGAGGTGTATTTCGGTACGGGCAGAACCTTCGATTCGCATCCACACGAGGTGGAACGGACATGACGGAAACCCGGGACACTTTGCTGTCGGTATCGGGCCTGAACGCCTGGTATGGCGCGGCCCATATCCTGCACGATATTGCCCTGACCGTGGAAAGAGGGGAGGTCGTGGCCTTGATGGGCCGCAACGGCGCGGGCAAGTCCACCACGCTCAAGGCCATCATGGGCCTGATGGCCCGGACTCGTGGCGACCTGCGGTTCATGAATCAATCTTTGCATGGCCTGCAGCCGTACCAGATCGCGAGATTGGGGCTGGGCTATGTGCCCGAAGACCGTCGGGTGTTCACAGACCTGACCGTGTCGGAAAACCTGGCGACCGGCCGGCAGGCGGCCAGAAGCTGGCCCGACGGTTCGCCCGGCCTGAACTGGAGCCTTGACGACGTGCTGGCCTTGTTCCCCGCCCTTGGAGGCATGCTGGACCGGCCCGCCGGCGCGATGAGCGGCGGCGAACAGCAGATGCTGACCGTCGCCAGGACATTGATGGGCAACCCTTTCCTGCTTCTGCTCGATGAACCCTCCGAGGGAGTCGCACCGCTCATCGTCGAACAAATGGCGGACATGATCCTGGCGCTCAAGGCCCGGGGGGCCAGCATCCTGCTGTCCGAACAGAACATACACTTTGGGCGCCTGGTCTCGGATCGCGCCTATGTCCTGGAGAAAGGGGAAATCCGGTACAGCGGAAGCATGTCCGATCTGGTCGAAAACGAGCACGTCCGCCGCAGTTACCTGGCAGTTTAGTCGGGGGGGGGGGCAGACCCCATACGGGGTCTGACCCCGAAAAGCCCCCATCACGCACCGGAAGAAGGGGTCAGACCCCGTACGGGGTCTGACCCCGCCCCGCTGTCACGGAACGAGAGCGATGCCGATCCGCACCTGCGAATCGCTGCGGCGGTCGTAGCCCAGCAGCGTTTCTCCATACCCCTTGAAGTACTGCACATGGAGGTAACCGTTCATGTTCAGGAAAGTGCGCCGCAACGGCCACGCCGCTTCGATTTGCGTGGTGTTGTGATTGTTGTGGCCATGGCGGTACAGGCCCGTGAGCACCAGGCCGTTGTCCTGCGCCCAACGCAATTTCCAGTCAACATGGCCGGCGTAGTCGGCATAGTCGGGATTGTTGCGAGTGGCGAAGTAGCCTTTCAGCCTGGGGGCGAATGTCAGGGTGCTGCCGCCGCTGAAGCGGTAGTTGAACTCGGGCTGTATGTAGGCGAAGTTGAGCGAACGGGAATCGTCGCCACTTTTGCCGTTCGATTCATGTTCTATGCCGCTTGCCAGGCCGACGAACCAATCGTTCTGGCGTGACTGCCAGATCGCGTCCTTGCGCCAGAACAGGCTGGGCTTGAACGACGTATCCACGAAAGGATGGGAGTCGGAGTGCAGGTCCCACAGCGCGGTTTGCGTATAGCCCAGGTAAAGATGGTCGATGAACTGGGGATTATTCGGATCGTTAGGCGTGAAAATTCGGTATTTGAAGCTGACCTGGTAGCGCGCATTGCGGCCGCCTTCGTTGCCCACATCGAAATAAATGGGCTCGTAGGCGGACAGCGAGCTTCTGAATACGTCGAAGCCGGTCGCCTGGGCCGCGGTGGCCGTGCTGCCGCCCACAGGCGGGCCCTGTGTTGCCGAAGCGCCCACCGCCGAAACGACTTTCGCAGGCAGGGGAGGGTCCTGGTCGTGCAGCGCACCTGCGCCGGCGTCTACTATGGGCACATCGGCCGTCGTGCCGGCGATCAGGCTTTGGTCGAGCGGGGTGGCGTCCAGCGCCAAAAGCGTGGATTCCCCTTCCACATTCACCGCCTGCAGCCCCTTGACGCCGCTGGGCACGATGGCGCGCCACGAAAGCTTCACGAAGTTGTTCACCGGTACATTCACCGGATCGCCGTCGCCTTCAATATAGGCCAGGCTGCGCACGGTATGTCCGTTCTGATCGCGCCATTGCAGCACCAGGTTCTTTGGCGTCCGCCACGTCATGGCGCTATCGGTGTCGTTGAACAGCACAGCCCTGACCGTAACGGCGTCGCCGGCGACCGCGTGGGTCTGGTCAAGATGGTAGGTGATGCCGGCCGACGCTGTTGCGGCGGCGCACAGCATGGCAAATGCGGCAATGGCGTGAAATGCGTGATTTTTTTGTTTTGGCAGTGGGCTCATGAGCGTGATGGTGTGATCGGACGGGGGAAACTGTAGCATTCATCGCTGAACCGGGCGCTACGTATTGTAAGCGCCGAAGAAGCCGGGCCGATAGGGTAAAATGCGCGCATTCCATAAGCGGCAGTAGCTCAGTTGGATAGAGCACGGGCCTTCTAAGCCCGGGGTCGGGGGTTCGAGCCCCTCCTGCCGCGCCAGTAGCTTCGGCACGCGGTCAAACCGTCTGGATCGCCAGGTAGAGCTTGTAGCCGTTGTTCCTGATGGCCTTGATAATTTCGCCATCACAGCCGCAAGCCTGGACTTTTTTCGAAGCTGGCTCCGCCGGGCCTGCATGCTTTCCTGGCTGAGGCCTTCGTTGCCTGGGCTCAGTCATACCCTTTCAGGCGATCGTCCAGCAAGATACGGGCGGTGGTGATGACGATGCCTACTTTCGGTTGGGCTGGCGGCGATGTCATTGCCTATGTACTGCCTTCAAATTTGCGGCTGGTTGATACGAGTCCTGGCGCGCTTCCGCTTCCCGCCGTAACGCCTGTGAAACAATCGACCCATTCCATTTCAGCTGGTTTCGATTCTGTTTTGTGGGCACGGGAATCGCTGTATCTTTCAAAAAATTCTTGAGAGAACAGTCATGAGTTACGGAATGTTCATAGACGACATCGCTCACAGGTTGGAGGAGCAGGTGCTGGCTTACGACAGCCTGCCCGATTGCCAGGGGTTCATCTTGTACCTTAGAGGCCGTTTGAAGCAGGTGGAAATCGAGGCGGCCGCGATCTACGAGCACAAAGAGCGCTTGGTGTCGGTCTTGCGCGACTTGATCCTGGAGCACACATCGGATTCGGGTCGTGCGCGCATCTTTTTGCGCGATGGGCGGCTGACCGTTGAACACTGACGCTCGGCCAAGAAGCCGGTCGCCGGAAGGTCCGGATATACAGTGTTACTGTATGAAATCCGCCGGTTTGGTAAGGTGAAGGTCCGTACCGAGCTGAGGAGACACTCCGATGGATACCGAAAAGCTTGCAGTTACGTTGAATCGGCGTTTGGATGGCCAGATCCTGGCAATAGACGAAGGGCGCGATGCTTGCGTGTTCTATTTGAGAAACCGGCGCCGAGTCTCCGTCGACCTGAAAGATCTCGCCCATAGTCCCGAGTCGGCGATCGATGAAATCAGGCGCATTATGTCGATGAAGCGGGCAATTTCGCTGGCCACTTCATAAATACCATGTTGGAAATGATAGCTATTCTCAATAAAAGCGACTATACTGTCTTTGCGATTTAGTAGATTTGAGCTAATGCTTTGCCCCACGGAGACCCCCTTCGTGGGGCTTTTTTCTTTGGGAAGGGGTCAGACCCCGTACGGGGTCTGACCACTAAGCCTGCAAATCCGGAATGCGCAACAGCAGGTCGGTCGGGCCGGTATCGATGCCGGCCTGGTTGAGTAGCGTAGTGGCCTGGCCGCGATGGTGTGTCTGATGATTGAAAAAGTGCAGTACCAGGCTGCCGAAATTACGCCGCGCCGCGATGCCGCGCGAATTGGTGTAGGACAAGGAAAAAGCCAGATCCGGCTCGGTGATCTGGGCCGTCCAAAGCATGATCGCCTGGTCGAGCTCCTTACGCAATGCGGCAAGGCTCGCCAGGTCGGGGAACAGCGAATGATTCAGCGCGGGCGGTGTCGGCAGCATTCGAACTGGGTCGAGAGCCCGGTAGCCGGCGGGATGGACCGCAAAACGCTTGAGCCAGATGATATCGCCGACGGCGATATGATTGAGCGTACCCAACAAGGATCCGAAGAATGCGCCGCGCGGCGCATCGGCATCGGCTGAGGGCAGGTTTGCTGCCTCGTACAGGCGCTGGTTCATCCAGGCGTTGTAATCGGCGAGCAATTGGAGATCGGCGACGGTGGGCATGGGATTGGCGGTTGAAGGATCATGGTTAAGGGGTCAGACCCCGTACGGGGTCTGACCCCAGCGGTCGGGTCTGACACCAGCTCAGGCGACGGGGTCGGGCTCCAGGGCCTGAGCCAGGTCGGCCTTCAGGTCGTCGATATGTTCCACGCCCACCGACATGCGGATGAAATTCGGTTCTATGCCGGCGGAAATCATTTGCGCCTCGGTCATGGTGCCCGCCCACATGGCGGCGGTATGGACTGCCAGCGTTTCCACCCCGCCCAGGCTGACGGCGTGGGTGGCCAGTTGCAGAGCAGAGACGAAGCGGCTGCCGGCCTGAAAGCCGCCTTTCAAGCTGAAGGCGATGACCGCGCCGAAGCCGGTCATCTGGCGCCGTGCGAGCTCGTGCTGTGGATGGCTGGCGAGGCCCGGGTAATAGACCCGTTCTACGAGCGGATGCGTTTCCAGCCATTGGGCGAGCGCGAGCGCATTGGCATTGATGCGCTCCATGCGCAGGGACAGGGTGCGCAGCCCGCGCAGGAGCAACCAGGCGTCCATCGGGGAAAGCACCGAGCCCAGCGTGACGTGCATATTCCAAATTCTTTCCGCCAGTGCTTCGCTGCAGCAGACGGCGCCCGCGGTGATGTCATGGTGGCCCCCGAAATACTTGGTCGCGCTATGCACGACGATGTCTATGCCGAGGTCGTGCGGTTTCTGGTTCAGCGGAGAGGCGAAGGTATTGTCCGCGATGGTCAGGATGCCGCGGGCCCGCGCCAGCGTGGCGACGGCTTCGAGATCGGTCAGCGTCAGCGTGGGATTGACGGGGGTTTCCACCATGATCAGCCGAGTCTCGGGCAGGATGGCTGTCGAGAGTGCGTCCAGATCCGTCTGGTCGACGATGGTCGATGCGACGCCAAAGCGCGGAAGCACTTCTTCGAACAGTTTCGATGTGCTCATGTAGTGCCGCCGTTGCGCGATGACGTGATCTCCCTGCTTGACCAGTCCCAGCACCGTCGTGCTGATGGCGCCCATGCCCGAGGCCATGAGCAGGGCGGTTTCCGTCCCTTCCAATGCCGCGATCACGGCTTCGACCCGCTTGTGGACCGGATTGCCGTAGCGGCTGTAGAAACCGGGATGCCGGGGAGTATTCGCCATTTCGGCGAATCCTTCGGGCGTATCGGCCCGGAAAGTCGCACTGTAGTGAATGGGAGCGACGACGGATGAGTCGGTCGCCAAGTGGGCATCCTGGTGCAGGACGATGGTTTCCTGATGCAATTGTTTGCTGGGATCTATGCCTGATTGGACGTTCTTGCGGCTCATTGCCGGTTGCTCCGTGGGGTGGTTGGTGAGACGGGATGAGGTATGGATCCATGATACGCCTGCTTTAGGGTCGGACCCGTATGGGGTCTGACCCTAAAGATACTTGGGGTCAGACCCCATACGGGGTCCGACCCCTCGACCTCCACCAAAATGATCCCCGGGGTCAGACCCCATTCGGGTCTGACCCCTCGATCCCGCCAAAAAGAGGCTTGTTTTCAAAGTAAAAGCTGCCATAATTATGAATTATGAGGATCCTTCATCGGAGCAGACATGGCGACCCGCATTGTTCAGCAGGTGCTTTATCAGGAAGTGGCCGACCGTCTCCGGGCCATGATCCAGACGCATGAGCTCGAATCCGGCGAATGGATAGACGAGGTCCGCCTTACGCGCGAACTCGGCATTTCACGCACGCCGCTGCGCGAGGCGCTCAAGGTGCTGGTGGCGGAAGGCTTGCTGCGCCTCGAACCCCGGCGCGGATGCTTCGTCAATGAGTTGTCGGCCCGCGACATGGACGACATCTTCCCTCTGATGGCCATGCTGGAAGGGCGCTGCGCCTACGAGGCGGCCCGAAAAGCCACCGATGCCGACCTGCTGCGCCTCGAGCCGCAGCATGCCATGCTGCAGGAACACGCGGCCGCGGGCGACATCGACGCCTACTACGCCTGCAACGCCATCATCCACGAAGAGGTCCAGGCGCTGGCAGACAATCGCTGGCTGTCGGACCTCGTGGATCACCTGCGCAAGGTGCTCAGCCTGTCTCGCCACAAAAGCCTGGCATTGCCTGGGCGGATCAAGGAATCCTGCGCCGAGCACATGGCGATCTTCGCCGCCCTGAAGGCTCGCGATCCCGACGGCGCGGAAGCGCTGACGCGCAAGCACCTGATGCGGCAGCTGGATGCCCTACACATCCTGGACGAGCGCGCGGCATCGTCCAGGCAGGAACATGTCGCGCAACTGTTGCCGCGCGAACCAGGAGTCAAGACATCATGACGGTTACCGACGTGAAAAAGCTACCCGCCCCAAAGCCTGAAACCGAGATCGAAAAAGCCTCTGAAAAGGAAACCCAAGGCCTCATCGCCCGCCTGGGGCGCTGGCTCGAGCGCGATCATCTGCCTTTGCAAACAGACGTCCTTGCGCTGTTCACGGCGCGCATGACCGACGTCGCCGCCAACCGGAAGGCCAAGCAATGGAGTCAACGCTATCTTGCCGCCGATGCCAATGAAAGGCGCGCCTTGCTGGCGGGGCTGGTGCAGGCCAGTGCCGGCCTGGAGCCCCGGGACGACAAGGGCTTGCGTCTGTTCCGCCGCTTGTATGCGCAGGCCGACAGCTTGCATTTGCTGGTAGAGCTTCGCGCCGACATGCTGCGCTGGCGCAATCAGGTGGCGGGGCTGACCGTGCTCGAACGCGAACTGGAAGGCCTGCTGTCCAGCTGGTTCGATGTCGGCATGCTGGAACTGCGGCCGATCACATGGGACTCGCCGGCGTCCCTGCTCGAGAAACTCATTCAGTACGAGGCCGTCCACGAAATCCGCTCCTGGGATGAGCTCAAGCACCGCGTCGCCAGCCAGCGCCGCTGCTACGCTTTTTTCCATCCACGCATGAGCGACGTGCCGCTGATTTTCGTCGAGATCGCGTTTGCGCCCGAGATGGCGGGCGACGTCCAGATGCTGCTGGATCCCGCTGTGCCGGCGGGCGATCCCTCCAAGGCGCGCTGGGCCATCTTCTATTCGATTTCCAATACTCAGCCAGGCCTGCGCGGCATCAGCTTCGGCAATTTCCTGCTCAAGCGAGTGATCGATCAGTTGCTCATCGAACTGCCGAAGCTCAAGTCGTTCGCGACGCTGTCGCCCATTCCGGGGTTTGCCGACTGGCTGGGCAAGCAGGACGGCAAAGCCATACATGAACTGTTGCACGATAAGGCCGATCGGCAAAAAGCGCTGGACGATGCCACGGCCGGGCAAACATGGGTCGAGCGCTTGCGGACGGCTGCGGCTGGAACCGCCAGCGATGCCGTCCGGCGATCCGGACTCCGGCTGGTGTCGCATTACCTCAAGTCCATGAGGAACGGGCAGCCCCTGGACGCGGTGGCCCGCTTCCATCTGGGCAACGGCGCGCGTATCGAGCGCATCAACTGGGCGGCCGACACGTCGTCCAAAGGCATCGCGCAGTCCTGCGGCATCATGGTCAACTATCTGTACGAGCTCGACCAGCTCGACGACAATCTTGCGCTGCTGGCCGCAGGCAAGCCCAAGACCGGAATGAACCTGAGATGGCTATGAGTCGGCAAGGCCGGGACGGCGGTCGCATCCTGACCGAGCGGCGAGGGCGGGCCGCCTACGTCACGCTCAGTCATCCGGGGCGGCTCAATGCCTTGTCCATCTCGATGTGGCAGCAGCTTGAACGCATTTTCGGCGAGTTGTCTTCCGACACCGAGCTGCGCTGTGTCGTCTTGTCCGGCGAGGGCGGGAATTTTGCGGCGGGCGCCGACATCGGCGAGTTTCCCCAGGCGCGTGCCGATATAGACGGCGTCATGCACTACCATCTTCAGGTGATCGCCCCGGCGCTCAAAGCGATCGCCGCGTGCCGGCATCCCGTCGTGGCCCGCATCGAAGGGGTGTGCGTCGGCGGCGGGCTCGAGATCGCCAGCCAGTGCGACCTGCGCATCGCTGCCAGATCCTCGCGTTTCGGCGTGCCGATCAACAAGCTTGGTTTTCCCATGGCGCCCGATGAAATGCAGGGCCTCTTGGCGCTGGCCGGGCGGGCGGCGACACTCGAGATCCTTCTGGAAGGCAGGGTGTTTGACGCCGACGAAGCCATGTCCAAGGGTCTGCTGACCCGTGTGGTGCCCGATGCCGATCTGGGCGCAGACATGGATCGGCTGGTTGGCCGGCTCGAAAAAGGGGCTGCCATGGCGGCGCGCTTGAACAAGCAAATGGTGGCTCGTCTCAGTTCCAGCACCGAATCCCTGTCCGAGGCGGAGCTTCGGTCTTTTTTCAGTTATGCCCCCAGCCGTGATCATCGCGAGGGCGTCGACGCATTTTTGGCTGGCCGTGAGCCAGTGTTTTCAGGAGATTGAATTGGAAGGCAATGCAAATTTGTACGCTTTGCTGGCATCGGGGTTTCCGGCCGACCGCTCCGCGGTCGCCATCGAGACACCGGACCGCAACTACAGCTGGAACGACATCAATGAAATGAGCGCGCGGTTCGCCTCCTTGCTGCAGGCGCTTTGCCTGCCTGCTGGTGCGCGCGTTGCGGTCCAGGTCGAAAAATCGCCTGAAGCGCTGATGCTGTACCTGGCCACGCTGCGTGCCGGCTTGGTGTATTTGCCTTTGAACACTGCTTACCGCTCTGCGGAAATCGAGTATTTCCTGACCGATGCGGAGCCTTCCGTCGTAGTGTGCGACAGCAAGAACCATGAATGGATTTCGGCGCTGGCTGAAAAGGCGGGCACCCAGTACGTATATACGCTCGACGAAGACGGCACGGGCAGCTTGCCGCTGGCCGCCGCCAGCCAGCCGGACAGCTTCGAAACGGTCGGCAGCGCGCCGGACGACCTGGCCGCCATCCTGTATACCTCGGGCACCACCGGGCGCAGCAAGGGTGCTATGCTTACGCACCGCAATCTATCGTCCAACGCACAGGTGCTGAAGGAATACTGGGGCTGGCGTTCCGACGATGTTCTGCTTCACATGTTGCCCATCTTCCATGTGCACGGCCTGTTCGTCGCTTCGCATGGCGCCTTGCTCGCGGGCGCGCGCATGATCTGGCTGCCCAAGCTAAATATAGACCAGGCTCTGCATTACCTGCCGCGCAGCACGGTCATGATGGGCGTACCTACTTATTACGTCCGCTTGCTGGCGGACCCTCGCTTCACGCGCGATGCCTGCGCCAACATGCGCCTGTTCATTTCCGGTTCCGCGCCCTTGCTCATGGAAACCTTCACGGAGTTCCAGGAACGCACCGGCATGACCATACTGGAGCGCTACGGCATGAGCGAAACCATCATGCTGACGTCCAATCCCTATGATGAGGCTTGCGGCAAACGGCTGGGCGGCACCGTCGGAGAGCCTTTGCCCGGCGTGTCCGTGCGCGTCGTCGACGATCAGGGCAAAGAGCTGCCACCGGGTGAAATCGGCAACGTGCAGGTCAAGGGGCCCAATGTGTTTTCCGGTTACTGGCGCATGCCCGAGAAAACCCGCGAGGAATTCACCAGCGACGGCTGGTTCCGCACCGGCGACGTGGGGCAATGGGGCGGCAATGACGTTCCGGATCGATACCTCACCATCGTGGGCCGCAGCAAGGACCTGATCATTTCCGGCGGATTCAACGTCTATCCCAAGGAAATCGAACTCTTCATCGACACCATGCCCGGCGTGGACGAGTCCGCCGTCATCGGCGTGCCGCATCCCGACTTTGGCGAGGCGGTGGTGGCGGTGGTGGTTCCCAAGAAGGGTCAGAGCCTGGATGCGGCAGGCATGCTTGCCCAGCTCAAGGCGGGACTTGCGAACTTCAAAGTGCCCAAGCAATTGCACGTGGTCGCGGAGCTTCCCAGGAACACCATGGGTAAAGTACAAAAGAATGTGCTGCGAGAGCAGTTCAAGTAGGTGTAGGGTTCCGGCTCTGCATCGTTGTTTGCAGTTGTTGTAAACCAGCCCTGTACGGTTCGCGCAGGGTTCCAGAGCGCGGATTCCCGCGCTCGATCAAATAGAAAAATGTTGGAGGAGATCCATGAAAGTACGTCTTGCATATGCGGCGGCGCTCGCTCTGTCCGCCATGGCCGTATCCGGTAGCGCATACGCGGCCTGGCCCGAGCGTCCCATCACCATCGTCGTACCGTTTCCCGCAGGGGGGGGCACCGATACCTTTGCACGGCCGCTGGCCCATCAACTGGGCGAGCAGCTGGGCAAGAGTGTCGTTGTCGACAACAAGGGCGGGGCAGGCGGCACGCTGGGCGCTGGGATTGCCGCGCGCGCAACGCCCGACGGCTACACTTTCTTCATGGGAGGGGCACACCACGTCGTGGCGCCTTCCACCTACAAGAAATTGAACTACGATATCCAGAAGGACTTCGTTCCAGTGGCGCTGCTGGCGCAGCCGCCACAAGTCATCGTGGTCAATCCCAGCAAGCTGCCAGTCACGAGCGTCAAGGAATTGATCGAGAAGGCAAAGGCCAGTCCCGGCCAGATCAACTTCGGATCCGCCGGCGTGGGCAGCACCCACCACCTGGCGGGCGAACTCTTCAAGATCAAGAACGATGCCGACCTGACGCACGTGCCTTATCAGGGCGCCGGTCCTATGCTCACTGGTCTCATCACCGGCCAGGTCGATATGGCGTTCGATGGCCTGGGCTCTTCGGCGTCGCACATTCGGGCTGGAACGATCCGTCCATTGGCGGTTGCGTCCGCACAGCGTTCCCCGACTTTCCCCGATGTGCCGACAGCGGCGGAAGCGGGGGTGCCCGAATACGAGGTCTCGACCTGGTATGCCATGTGGGCGCCTGCCGGCACGCCGCCTGACATCGTCAAGAAGATGTCCGAGGAAATCACCAAGGCGCTGAACAATCCCAAGGTCAAGGAGCTGTGGGCCAGCAATGGCACGGCCGTTCCCAACATGACAGGGGACGACTTCGGCAAATTCGTCGACAGCGAGATCAAGCGCTGGGGCGGAGTGGTCAAGCAGGCCGGCGTCGAACCCCAGTAAGCGCCGCCAGCCAGGGCTATGACTATAAGTAAGGGCTGGCCAGCCATATAACCCGGTTCCGCAATCGTTTGCGGAAAGGAATGGCGGCCAGTCCTTCCAGTGTCACGGCATCGGCGTCCTGGATTTCGGCGTCGATCAGGCTCTCGATTTCAGCCGCGGTGTCGCGGCTGTATATTTCCATGTCCAGCTCGAAATTCAGCCGCAGGCTGCGTGGATCCAGGTTCGACGATCCCACGTACGACCAGGCGCCATCGATGGTAATGAGCTTGGCATGGTTGAAGTTTCCTCGCGCTCGCCATACCCGGCAGCCGCTGCGTATGACCTGGTCCAATTGTGCCGTCATGGCGTAGTTGACGAGGCGCAGGTTGTTCTGGCCCGGAATGACGATGTCCACCGTGATGCCACGCCTTGCGGCGGTATTGATGGCGCCCATGAGCACCTGGTCCGGCAGGAAATACGGCGACTGTATGCGGATGTGCTTTTGCGCAATGGCAAATGCGCCGAGCAGCATGTTGTGGGTGCCGACCATATTGCGGTCGGGCCCCGAACGTATGCAGCGCGCGAGGGCCAGCGGCTGAGGCGGATCCCAGTGATCGCTGCACCACGCCTTGAATGCAAGGTTCTCTTTGGTGGTGAATTCCCAATCATGGGCGAACACGGACATGAGCTGTAGCACGACCGGGCCCTCGACCAGGAAATGGGTATCCATTGTGGTCTTGTCGCCCCCGATCTCCTTGGTGAAACCGGCCCGGATGTTCATGCCTCCGGTGAAGGCAATGCTGCCGTCCACCACGAGTATCTTGCGGTGGCTGCGCAGGTTGGCGTAGGGCATGCGCAGCCCCAGCGGATTGGTCATGAAAAGCGCGGACGGCACGCCTTTTTTCCGCAACAGGCGGATGATGGGAGGGCGCGAGTATTTCGAGCCCACGGCGTCGATCAGCACGCGCACATTGACGCCGCGCTGGTGGGCGCGTGCCAGCGCATCGGCGATCTTCCTGCCCACGCTGTCGTTGTCGAAGATATACGTCTGCAGGGCAATGGACCGCTGCGCGCCATCGATTGCCTCGATCATGGCGGGATAGGTTTCATCGCCGCCGCGCAGTATCCGTATGTGGTTGCCATCGCGCAAGGGAAAGCGGCTGATCCTGTCGCCCAGCACACGCAGAGAGTCGAGCTGCGGCGCGCCCATCATGGCGATGTCGACGCGCGGGGGCGGGGGGTTGGGCGAGGATTCCTTCAGGCTCTTGTTGCGCTGTTCTGAAATATGGTCGTGACGTATGCGATTGATGCCCGCGATCAGGTAGACGAAGGGACCGAGCAGCGGCGACATGACGATGATGCCCACCCAGCCTATGGCGGCCCGGACGTCGTTCTTGGTCATGGCGGCATGCACGGCCGCCGTGCCGCCAACGGCAATGCTCAAGAGGAAAGCAAGATGCGGCCAATATTCGGAAAACAAAGACTGCAACGAAGCCATGTCGGAGACGCCATCAGTGATGTCCCTGCGTGCGCAACGCGGTAGAAGAGGCCTTGCATGGCCGGATGCGGGTATCGGGACAGCGCCAAGTATATCGGTTAATGTGGCTGATGTTACAGCGCCGTGACACTGCTATGCGAGGCTGGGCATCATCTCATCGGCCCTGCTTCGTCATGACCTTGGCTTGGTCGTATCCATTTCGAGCGGGATCGGCTGACCTTGGCCGGGGTCGTCCGGATCGATGGGCGTGGTGCCGGGCAGGTCCGGGTTTTCCGGATTCGGCAGCGGCTGCCCCGGCTTGGGTGGCACGTCGATGGGTGGCTCTCGCTGCGGATCGGGCCTGTGGGCGTTTGGCTTGCGCATATAGTCCTGATCGGGCTTGCCCGCGGGCGTGCCGCCCTCGCCGATGTCGCTGCCGGGTAGCTTACTGGTTGCTCCGGGCGGTTCGCGCTTCAGCGGGTCGGTATCTGGCATTGGCTTGCTCATAATCATCTCCTTGGGTTTGGCCTCAAGGAGTTGCAACAAGCGTGCCTGGGCTTTGACGCTAAGCCTCGGACACTTTTTCAGCCTCGCCGAGTTTGATTGGGTGCTTGATACCGCTTGCTGATGTGGCCAGGTGCTTAAGATCTCGTCGCGCTACCGCGAAATTCAGGGCTCTGGTTCATAAGAGTCTCTGCAAACCATCACTGAAACGTACTGAGCCACCGGCATCAGCAGCGCCTCGGGTAAACTCCCTGGAATATAGAAGAAGTGGAGTAAAGTAATGCAGAGATCCTGGTTTGGCCTCAATATGGCCCCATGCTACGACGGGTTTTACGACGTCAAGTTTGCAGATGGTACAGAGCGGCGCATTGAGTTCAGAGATGGCGTATGGATTCAACTGGGTTTCACGCACTGGAGCGGTCAAATGGTGCTGCTCCCAAAGGGTGAGTTCGACGGACTGCGAAAGCTACTTAGCAGCGCCTCGATAGCTGCGCGCCACAAGGAAGTCCGGGAGGCAGCGCTTCGGCTTGCTAGACACTATGTCGTGAAGAATCGAACTATACCGGCAGTGACGTGCTATCAAATCGCTTTTGCTCTTGGCGGTGAACTGGAGCCAGTGGACTTTGACCAACTGGCAAACAGATTCGCCAAACTTTCAGAGAAAGGGCGATCAAGAGTCGAAGAGCACTTGTCTAATCTCGCGATAGAAGGAATTGAGAGTTCTCGCAAGTGGTATCTTGGTATCGATTCCTGAATGCTTTTTTTGCTGGCCTGGGGCTTGAGATTAAAAGAACCGAGGCGATACGGTAGTCGTCCTTGTTACATGAAATCTGGTTATAAGCACAGTATTTTTAGCGCAAAAAAGCCCGCTTGAAAGCGGGCTAGTATGGCGCATGTCACCAAGTTCGGTTTATGCCACCATTTCGTGATTTTGCGAAATCATCAAAATCTGCATAATTCTTGGGGTGACCGATGGGGCTCGAACCCACGACAACCGGAATCACAATCTTGCTTCCCATAAATAGACAGAAACTGAAACGCAGCTAAATCAATGACTTGCAGCGGTAGCCACCCTTTATATAGCTGCGTTTTAGTGCCTATTTTGGCCTACTTCGGTCAAGATTTGGTCAATGGATTACCACCCTTAAGCCGGTCCGTTGAGCCGGATGCACTTGGCATAGTACTCGAGGCTGCGCTTGGGGATGCGTTTCAGTGAGGGCTGGTCGATGTGTATCAGGCCGAAGTGCTTGCGCAGGCCCAGCACCCATTCCCAATTGTCCGTCGAAGACCAATAGAACATCCCCTTCAGCTTGACGCCTTGCTGGTAGGCGTCGTGGGCGGCCCGGATATATCCTTGCATGTACTTGATGCGCAAGGGGTCGTTCACCCATCCATCCTTGGGAGCTTCTTCGGCCACGGGAAAGCCGAACTCCGTGGCGATGATGTCGGGTGCATCGTAGTCTTTGTGAGCTTTTAGCAGCACCTTGGTATACGTGTCGGGGTCATAGGGCAGTTCATCGGTTCGTTCGAGCTCGGCGGGCGGCTCAACCAGCGCGATACCCACCGGAGAATCAAGGTCGGCCTTGACGAACGACCGGGAGTAGAAGTTCAAGCCGAAGAAATCGGGCTTGACCGCAATGGCCTCCATATCGCCGTTCTGAATGTAGGGTTCCACCAGCGGCAGGACCAAAGAAGGATACCCGCGACCATAAGCCGGCGCGGGAACCGCCTCGTTCCATAGAACATCCATGAAGCGTGCGGCTGCCACGTCTTCGGCGCTGCCAGAGGGGGCTTCGAACGGCATGATGTTGAAGGCGGATGAAACCCGTGTGCCAGAGGACGTGTTTGCCCGGACGGCCGTCAGCGCCCTGCCGTGTGCAAGGTTGACATGATGGAGGGCCGCCCCCAAGTAGCGCCGGGATCGGTAGCCCGGAGCGAAAATGCCTTGACCATAGCCAAAGATGGGAATGATGCCGGGCTCGTTGAACAGCAGCCAGGTCTTGGCCCGGTCGCCCACCAGGCGCGCCATGATTTCGGCGTAGTCCCCCATTCTGCGGCTGATGTCGCGATCCAGAAAATCGCC
The DNA here is from genome assembly GCA_013416435.1 of Alcaligenaceae bacterium. Classification (GTDB taxonomy): domain Bacteria; phylum Pseudomonadota; class Gammaproteobacteria; order Burkholderiales; family Burkholderiaceae_B; genus Parapusillimonas. Next base: position 155,905 of record JACCEN010000005.1, read on the forward strand.
GGCCCATAACGGGATGTCCCAATGGAACAAGGTCGGAACAGGCTCCAGGCCATGCTCCAGCATGGCGTCGATCATGCGATCGTAGTGATCCAGGCCCCGCATATTGGGAGCGCCCGGGGATTCGGGCTGCACTCGCGACCAGGCAAAAGAAAACCGAAACGCCTTTACGCCGGAAGCCTGCAGCAGTTTGAATTCGTCCAGATAGCGGGAGTCGAATTCGGTATTGCGCACGTTGTTCGTGCCGTCCGCAGAGCCGCCGATGTTGTCGATGAAGACGTCCCAATTGCTACGTCCGCGATTGGCGCGGCTTTCCGATTCGGGCGCCGAGGTTGCCACGCCCCACAAGAAGTCTTGGCCAAAGGTCGGCTCTTTGGCCCAGGCAAAACGCGGCAGTATCGTGGCCGCGGTCGTAGCGCCCATTCCTTTGAGGAAGGCGCGGCGGGAGATCGGAAGTACAGACATCATTCGCTCGTCGTAGGAAGGTGAGGAAGCCGGAGCTCCATGAGATGCATACGAAATGCATTGCTGTTCTAGTTATAGCGGCTGCCAGGACCCCGTGGAGGGCGTCATGGGTCGGATTCATCTCTAATCTGGAGCGCTTTTCTCCCAAGAGCCTTTTTGACGGCAGCATCATCCGGCTTGCATCCTGTTTGGGACGTCCATACATCCGGATGCGCGAACCGGCTAAACAATGCGCTAGTCGTCGGCAGGCGGGATGCGCGTAGCGATGTAGCGATGAAACAGGATGGAGGAAGAGCCCGTGTCGCGCGGCATGGCCTTTTGCAGGCCGCGCAATTCTTTTGGGGCAACGCCGAACCTATCGTGAAAGAAACGCGAAAATTGCGATCGGCTCGAGAAGCCACATTTATAGGCAAGCTCCTTCAGAGACAGCCTCTGGCCGTCCTTGTGCAGGATCATGCGATACGCCAGATCCAGACGTTTGTCCCTGATCAGCCGCGCCACGCCCTTGTCAGACTGGAACGTGCGGTATAGATGCGAGTGCGACAGCCTGAAGTGATGCATGATGGACTCGGGCCCGAGTGAGGGGTCCGAAAGATGGCGGTCGATGTATTCGAGGATGCGCTGCCGCATCGAGAGGTTGATCGCCATGCATTGCTCGTGTGTCAAGGTGGCTCCGCTAAGCGCCGCTTTTACGAGCATCATCAGCGATTCACCCACGCCCGGCATGGCGTGGGCCTCCATGTCGTCGAGCAGCCCATCGAGCGACACGATGAAATCGAACAGCAGCCGGTTGGTGGGTACATTGCCCCGCAGCACCACGCCGTGCAGGTTCCGTGTTGTCCAGTTTTGGCCGATGTCTTTGCGAGGGATGACGAGAGTAATCCTGGCGCCGGCTTCCTTCAGGCTGATCAATGGACGCGCAAGGTCCAGGATGAACATGTCGCCGGGCCGGGCGAGCAGATCTTTGCCGGCGAAATCACCCCGGTATTCTCCGGCGAGAATCAGTTGCAGCAAGTAGAAATCCAGATCCGTCTGAGTGATTAGGCTGGACGTGCGTTTGCAGTATTGTCGGTTGAACGTCGTGTTGCCCAGCACCATGTTGCCGAACAGGCGCGAGCGCACCGATCCCGATATGCCTTCGTCGCCCGCGGGCGTGATTTCATACAGCAGGGATGACGTCTCGCGCCAGAAATCGTCACGTATCGATTCCTCGACCATGTCGGTCGAGATGTAGAAACCACCTTCCATCATGTTTTCTCCGGCAGCGAATCAAACGGTTGAACGACGCGTTAAGCTGCATGATTCAATCATGAAAGGGCAGCGATAGCGTCAGGTAGACGGCGGTGCCTTCGACACGGTTCCGGGTATTGAACTCACGCAAAACCTTCAAGCGCGCCTGGATGGGTGTGTTTTCCCACTTGAATGCATGGCTGGCCGTGAGCCCAAGGGCGGCCGTGCGTCCGCGAAATCCGCCAAGCACCGCGCCGTCTCCGCTGTCATCGCTGATCTGCTGATGATAATAGCCGATGGCGCCCAGGGTGGTGCCAGGGCCGGCGATGTCGCGGGAGACCGCGGCCTCCAGGTGCCACTCTGTGCCGGTTCGGTAATTCGTCTTCGGGTTGTTGCCGTTGAAGGTCACGCCGACCACGCCGGATATGTCCCAGCCTACGGCGGGGTCGTACCAGGTCCCGGCCATGGACACGTCGGCGCCCCAGCGATGAAAGGCGATGTTCGACATGGAGTTCCCTCGATAATGTCCGGCGGGCACGTTGACCATGCCGACAAGGCTCCAGTGATAGGATCCGTTTTGCCACCCCAATGTGCCGGTGACGACCGGATCGCCCAGGGTCGTCACGCGGCTGGTGGTGTCGCCGGCGTAAGGGCCGAGCACCAGATCGGCATCGATGTACTGATGGCCGTAAGGCAGGGTCAGCCCCAGTGCCAGCCGGCCGTCCAGCAACTTGTACGGTGTGGACCAGACCAGGGTCGGCAGATTGATCAGAGCCTGTACTTTGAGGCCGACGGCCACCTGGCCGCCGGTGGGCAAGGATTGCGATGCGTCCGCCCGCGCCGTGTAGTAGTAGACGTCGTTCTGCAGATACAAGCCGGGCGCGGGCACGACGCCGGCCATCGGGCCCTTGGACCCCAGCAGATAGAAGCTGCTGCCGTTTTCCGAGGCGAGGGCTTGCGTGCCCGTCAGCGACAGTGCCGCGCTGAAGGCCAGCGCGGCTAACCACGATTTTTGCTTGACGCGCTGCTTCATGCCACGCCGTTCATCTTGATGCATTTCGCGTAATAGGCCAGGCTGGCCTTGGGTGTGCGCTTCTGTGTGGCGCGATCCACCTGGATCAGCCCGAAGGTTTTGGTGAAGCCCATGGCCCACTCCCAATTGTCCGTGGCGGCCCAGTAGAAAACGCCGCGCAGCTTGACGCCCTGATCGACGGCCTGATGCGCCGCCTGTAAATAAGACCGCAGATAAGTGCTGCGCTTGGGGTCCTGCACAACCCAGTCCACGGGCTGGGGATCTTCCAGTGGGAAGCCCGTCTCAGTGACGTAGATGTCGGGGGCGCCGTATTCGGTGTGAATGCGAAGCAGTATCTCTGTAAGGCCGTCGGGCTCGACCGGCAGCATCTGCGTGGGGATGAGCTTATTGGGGAAATGATCGACCAGCGGCATGAAGCCGAGGGGCGACCCGGCCGCCGCCTGAGCATAGACGCGCGCGTAGTAATTGACTCCGAGGCAGTCGGGCCGCGCCGCGATGTTCTCCATGTCGCCGGCTTTGACAAATGGTTCGACCAGCGCGCGCACTTTTTCGGGATAATCGCGGCCGAACAAGGGGTCCAGCCATGCGCCGTTCCAGAAAGCTTCGGCCATTTCGGCGGCTTGCGCGTCCTCGGGCGAGTCGGTCGCAGGACGTGCCGATTGACAGTTGATGGTGGTGGAAACCCGAGCGTCCTTGGGCAGGTTGGCGCGGGCCGCCGCTATCATCAGGCCCTGGGCCAGATTCTGGTGATGCACCGCCGCGCCCGTTGCTTGCATCGACGCCAGGCCCGGCGCATGAATGCCCAGGGCATAGCCGGCGGCCGCCACGGTGTTCGGTTCATTCAGCGCCAGCCACAGTCCAATGCGGTCGCCGAAGCGGCGTGTCAATATGTCGGCATAGTCGGCCAGACGCTGGGTGATGTCGCGGTCGCGCAGGTCGCCCGCCCAGGTGGGCATGTCCCAATGGCACATGGTGGCTGCCGGCTTCATGCCTCGACTCAGCATCTCGTCGATGATGCGGTCGTACAGCGCCATCCCCGCTTCGTTGGGTTTGCCGGGCCCGTCCGGCTGGATGCGCGGCCATGCGAAGGAGAATCGGAATGCATTCACACCGGCGGCGGCCAGCATGGCGAAATCCTCGGCGGAGTGGGTTTCGAAGGCCGTATTGACGGCGTTTGTCGAGCCATCGAGAATGCGCCCTTTTTGGTCGGCGAAGTCATCCCAGTTGCTGCGGCCCCGGCCCTGGCGGCTTTCCACCTGCGAAGCCGACGAGGCCACGCCCCATAAAAAGCCGTCGGAGAAGGTTTTCTGCTCGGCGAACGCGGTGGCTGGAAGCCCGGCCAGCATGCCCGAAGCGCCGGCCAGCTTGATGAAATTCCTGCGTGAAATAGATGGAGCTTGCATGTCGATGTCCCTGAGGAAACTGTCGAAGGCCATGGCTCCGGCAGATTCTTATTGCTTGATTTCTCAAAAGAAGACCGATGGTTACCGATTTACCACGGCTTTCCAATAGCAATGGGACAAAAGCGTTATGGATAGGGGAGGTATCCGTTCTTATTTTTTCCGCAGCCTGCCTACGGCCTTGGCGGATATGTCGGCCGGCTGTCCGCCCCATTGTCCGCGAGCCCAGTTGGACAATTGGGCGATCTGCTCGTCGCTGAGCTGCTCGGCGAATCCGGGCATGGCGTACATGCGTTCATTGCCCGTAAAAGCTTGCGTGGGTATTCCTTCCAGCACGACCTTGATGAAATTGAACGCATCGCTGTTGTTCAGGGCTGCGTTGCCCTGCATGGCGGGGGCAAGGTGGGGGATGCCCTCGCCGGCCATGCCGTGGCAGCCTGCGCATGCGGATATATATTGCAGCCGGCCCGTGGCCAGGCCAGGCGTGGTTGGCGTGTCGGTATGGGCGCCGCCCTCCTTCGCGCGTGCGTGGGCGTCGACTGCGGCCGATATCGGCGCTGCGGCCGCGGTTGCCGCCCGGCCGTCGGCCCCGGTAAGCAGGTAGGTCGCCATCGCCTGCACGTCCTGCGCTTTCAGTTCGCTGGTGGAGGCATGGGTAACGGTGTACATGCCGCCAAATGAAGTACCTTGCGGCGACACGCCGGTACGCAGGAAGCGCGTGAGCGTGTCGACTGTATAGCCTTGCCGGGCCAGGGTGGCGGCGCGTATGTCCGGGGCCTGCAGGCCGTCGATGACGGCGCCCTCGAAATGGCGCGAGAAGTTCGTGCCCATCATGAAGTTCATGGGCGTATGGCAGGCCGCGCAGTGGCCCGCTCCTTCCACTAGGTAGGCGCCGCGGGTCCATAGGGCCGATTGTTCGCCGACATCATCGCCAGGGCCGCCGGCAGGCGGCGCGGCCAGGCCCTCGATGCCTTCTCGCTTGGGAAAGTTCAGGAGATTCCAGAAGTTCATGGCGCCGCGCACCGGCAGCACATAGACGCCGGTGTTGGGCTGGTTGGGCACTGCCAGGGGCGGAATGGTCTGGAGGTAGGCGTACAGCGCGTCGGCGTCCCCGGGCGTGATGCGGTGCAGGAATACATAAGGCATGGCCGGGTACAGGTTACGCCCGCCCCGCGCCACGCCGTCGCGCAGGGCGCGGTGGAAATCGGCCCGAGTGTAGCGGCCGATGCCATGCACAGGGTCCGGCGTAATGTTGGTGGAATGGAGCGTGCCGAATGGCGTCCCGATGGCGACGCCGCCGGCCGCCAGCGGCCCTTGCGGGGTGGAGTGGCAGCCGAAGCAATCGGCCGCGGCGGCCATCTCGCGCCCGCGCGGCAGCAACTGCCGCATGTCGTCGACGCTGAGCGGCTGCTCGACATCCGCGCCCACGCTGGAGCTGCGGAAGAACCCCAGGTACACAGCCAGCATCAGCAGGGCAAGCAGCAAGAGCACGGCCCAGAGCGCGCGGCGCATTCGGTGCGATGTCATGGCACTCGTCCTCCTTAGTCGGTAACACAGCCCGGAGTGGCCAGGGCAACTTGCCGGACGGCTTCGTGGTAACGCACATAGCCCGTGCAGCGGCAGATATGCGCGTCCAGCGCCGTTTCTATGGCCGCCTCCAAGTGCTCGCGTCGAATAGGCGCGCGTTTGAGCTCATCGATGAAAACGGTGGCGCCCGCCACGAAACCGGCGGTGCAATAGCCGCACTGGAAAGCAAAGTGCTCGACGAATGCCTGCTGCACCGGTGTCAACGATTCGAGGCGACCTTGGGCATCGTGCGTGGCATGCCCCTCAATGGTGACAATGGACTTGCCGTTGAAGTAGTGCGCATCGAAGATGCAGGTGCGGGTTTCAGCCAGCGTGCCGTCCGGGCGCTTTTCCATGACGGCACAGGCATGGCATATCCCTTGCCCGCAACCGAAGTGGGTGCCCGTGAGGTTAAGGTATTCGTGCAGGAAGTGGATCATCGGCATGCCGGCGGGCACATCGATCGGACCGATGTCCTGGCCGTTGATAGTCAGGGCTAGCGGCCGCTTTTCAAGAGTCATGACAGCGCCTTTCTGATCTTGCCCGGTGTAATGGGAAAGTGATGAAATCGTGCGCCGATGGCGTGCGCCACGGCGTTGGAAATAGCCGGGATGACCGGGATCATCACCACTTCGGCCAGGCCCTTGGGGGGTGAAGAGTCGGACTGCGGAGGCAGATACTCGGCGGTCTGCCGCCACACTGCCACGTCGGAGGCGCGCGGCACTGTGTAGCGGTTGAAGTTCCAGGTTCCGTTGCCAGGGCCATCGCCGTATAGCGGCAGGTCTTCCATCAGGGCATGGCCAATGCCCATGGCCAGGCCACCTTGCTGCTGGCCCGAAACCAGTTCGGGCACGATGACCATGCCGGTATCCAGCACGCTATGGTGCTTCAATACGCGCACTTCGCCGGTGTGAGTGTTGACGTCGACCGCCACCAGGCACGCCGCCGCCGTATACTGCGTGACCCCGGCCCTGTTGCGGTCCGTGGAGGGAAACCGCACTGTGGTGCGCTTTATGAAATGGTAGCCGCCTGTGGTCATGAGACGCTTGTATTCGTCGGGCGCGCCATCGCCGTAGCGTACCGCCAACGCATCGACAGGCAGTGTCCGCAGGCCCGCGCCGGGTATGTCGAACTCTGCGCTGGCCCACTGCCATCGGCTGAAACAATGCACCGCCACGCCGGTGATCAATCCAAGTTCATGCGCCTTGCGGGCGATATCCTCAAATGGAATGGGCGACATGCCGCCGCCACCGATGCCGCCATTCACTAAGCGCAGGTCTTGCATGCGCATATCGCCGCTTGCCAACTGGCCGCCGGCCGGGCCGCCGCCCCAGATGGCTTGGGCGGCCGGCCATATCGTGTTTTCGAGTAGAAAACGGGCCGCCTGGCGCGTGCTGAAACCAATGAAGTACGCGCTATTGGATGCGCTCATGGGCGGTAACAGGCTGGGCACCCAATAGGGATCGCGCGCCAGTTCGTCTTGCTGCTGGTGTGTCAGGGTAAAGGGAATTTCGTTGCTTACCAAAGGAAGCTGTTCGAACGCGGTGATGCCAAAAACGGCAACGTCGGGGACCTTGCCCAGTATGCGCTGGACCATGATCTGCTGTGCCGTGGTGGCGCCGGTGCCGATTTCCTGCGTGCAATGGCGCATGGCAAGCACGCCCTGCGCGTCAAACTCAAGCACCAGCGCGCCCGTATCGGCACCCGAGCCGTAATCTTTCTGTGCTTGCGCAAACCCCAGGCCATAGCGATGCCCCGGGTGTGCGGCTTCGTAGGCGGCTTTGTCCGTTTCGCGGTTGCGCCAAAGCGGATGCGCGGCGGCCCGATCGAGCATTTCGAGGTTGCGCGGATCGCCCTCGGGCACAGCACCCTGGGTGTTGGGATAGCCGGGCCGTTGTGCATTGCGTCGGCGCAGCTCGATGGCGTCCAAACCCAGTTCGGCGGCGATTTCATCCACCATGACTTCTGTCATGGTCATTGCCTGTAAAGCACCGTAGCCGCGCATTGAGCCCGCTTCCACGGCCGGCGAAGACAGCGCTACGCCGGCCAGGTCGGATTGCGGGAAGTAGTAAATGGACTGGGCCGCGGTGGCCGCCACCTGGGCCACCGAAAACGAGAAGTTCGCGCGACCCCCGCCATTGCAGGTGTACTCGCCTTTCAAAACATCGAAAAGACCGCTGCTGCGGTCCACGGCGATGGTCACGTCCATGTCGATGGCGTGGCGCTTCATGCCCATCTGGAATTGATCGTAGCGTGTGTTCGCGAGGCGCACGGGCCGGCCGGCGCCATAGAAACAGGCGGCGATGGCGTAATAAGGAAAAATGGAGTGGTCTTTCGAGCCATAGCCCACCGTCGAGCCCGTAAGCAACTCGATTTTCTCTACCGGGAAACGCGGGTTGTCCTTGACCATCAGGGCCGCCACGCGGGCCACCTCGTAGGGCGACTGCGTGGCGGTGATCAGACAAAGCGTGCGCGTATGCGGGTCGTACCATGCGTTGCCATTGTCCGGCTCCATGGCGCAAGGGTCGATGGACTGTGAGTAGCCTTGCCGCCGCAGCACGAATTTGCGAGGGTCTGTACGAGCCTCTTCGAGGCGTTGTTCTATGGCTTGTGCGGCATCCATCCCACGACGCATGGCATCGCCGCTCTCACGGGCCACTTGTTCGGAATCAAGTGTTACGCCACCGCCCCTGTGCTTGAGCGCCGCCACGTGAGGAATGAATGGGTTGTCGTCGTCCGGCTTGGGCCACGCAGGTTTATTGCCTTCGAAGGCCCCCCAGATGACGGCGTCTTGCATGGGCGAGTACAGCGGCGGGTCGGTGGGCGTTGCGCCGCCGATGCGCACATAGCGCGCCGCCCCGTAAGGCGGCGGCGGCACGGGGCCGGTTTGCTCGCCGTAGAGTACGGCTTCGGGTGCGAACTGCAATCGTCTCCGAGCGACCTGGAAACGTTCGAAATCCTCGTACACCAGCATGGCCACGGGGTGGCCATGCATGGAAGGCGTTTCTCCTTTGGGTGTAAGCAGGTGGCGACCGTAGAAGTCGCGACCCAAATCGGGTGGATTAGGCGCGTGTATGCCGTCGCGCTCCAGGTCTTCGTGCAGCACCAAGCGATCAGGTTGCAGATGGCTTCCCAATAGAGAAAGGTCCACCCCTTCGAAACGTCGATCTGCCTGCGTGGCCTTGATGAAGAAGACGTGCGCCTGTTGTTCGGGCCAGCCCGGCAGGTCGCGGGCGCGATAGTCGTAGGCAAAGACCTTCTCGCCTGTCACCTTGCGCAGCGCATCCCATCGGTAGCGGGCCGATCCGTCGGTGTTCAGCCAGTTTTTGGAGTGTGCCCCTGAATGCACCTGGACCGCCTGGGCGGCGGGAAGGCGGGTAAACATCAGGGTGATGCCTCCGACCGTTCCCAGCTTGATGAACTCGCGCCGCGAGAGTCCCCTACCCATTTGCGCCCCTTCTGTCTTATTTTATGAGCTACAGCGATCGAGGTACCGCACATCTGCTACGAGAGTAGCCGCGGGCCTCGAAATTGGGGGGTAGTTTAGCTGCGGTTAAAGAAAGTGACAATGTGCGGCAGTGAGCGGGTACCCTGTGCTGCCTGCTTAATCTCCAGAAGCAGGGTGCGCACATCCGGATTGTCTTTGTGGCGGTCCCGGATCTCAATCAACTGCTTGCGGGTGAGGGGAGGCGGGGGGCATGCTAATAAACTGTATATAAACACAGTATTTTTGGCACAAAAAAGCCCGCGTGGTGGCGGGCTGGTGTGGTGCATGTCACCAAGTTCGGTTTATGTCACCATTTCGCGGTTTTGTGAAATCGTCAAAACCCGCATAATTCTTGGGGTGACCGATGGGGCTCGAACCCACGACAACCGGAATCACAATCCGGGACTCTACCAACTGAGCTACGGTCACCACTGTTTCGAAACAGCGCAAAACATCGACTAAAAATTATAGCAGCTTTCGAAGGCTGATTGATGGCGCTGATCCAAGAAACGGAATTCTACCATGGAACTGATGGGAAGGGGTCAGACCCCGTACGGGGTCTGACCCCAAGAATCACACAGAGGGGTCAGACCCTTTTCGGGGCTGGCCCCCGGCGGCAATCATAGCGTCGCGATATTGAAGGTATCGCATTGCGCCGGGTCGCCTTCCTGGAAGCCGCGCTTGAACCACCGTACCCGCTGTGCGGAGCTGCCGTGGGTGAACGAGTCGGGCACGATGTAGCCCTGGGATTGCTGCTGCAGCTTGTCGTCGCCGATGGCGCTGGCGGCATTCAGGGCTTCTTCGATATCCCCGGCTTCGAGCGTATTGCGCTGGGCATCGGAGTGATGGGCCCAGACGCCCGCCAGGCAGTCCGCCTGAAGCTCGACGCGGACCGAGATCTGGTTCGACGCTGCGGCGTCGCTGCGTCGGCGCAGTTGCTCCGCCTGGTCGGTGATGCCGCGCAGATGCTGGACGTGATGGGCTACTTCGTGGGCGATCACGTAAGCCTGCGCGAAGTCTCCGGGGGAATTCAGCTGTTGCGCCATTTGTCTGAAAAAGCTTAAATCCAGGTATACCTTGCTGTCGCCGGGGCAGTAGAAGGGACCCATGGCGGATTGCCCGGTACCGCAGGCGGTGGGGGTCGCGCCCGAAAACAGCACGAGCTTGGGCTGCTGGTAGCTTCCCCAGCCCTTTTGGGAAAAGATCGCGGTCCAGGCGTCTTCGGTGTCGGCCAGCACTTTGGATACGAAGCGTGTCTCGGGCGTGGCTTCGGGCGTGGCGCCCGTTCCGTAGCTGCTTTCCTGGCCGGGCGGCTCCAGGGCGTTTTGCAGGACGATGCTCGGATCCACCCCGAAATAGATCGCGACCAGCGCCAGCACGATGGTTCCCAAACCGATCTTGCCGCGCCCGCCTATCGGCAGCCGTGCGCCTCGGCGGTCTTCAATGTTTTTGCTTTCGCGCGAGTTGTCGAGGCGCATTGGGTGGTTCCTTTTTGCTGGGACGGCAGGGCCTATCTAAACCCCAGGGGTCAGACCCGTACGGGGTTTGACCCCGCAATTTTATTGCCTGCGCGGGCATTGGAACTTAAACTCACCCATCAAGAATGTTAGGATACGTTAAATGGCTCAGTTCTTCGTCGTTCACCCCGAGAATCCCCAGCCCCGGCTCATGAAGCAGGCGGGGCAGTTGCTCGCCGATGGCGGGCTGGTCGCGGTTCCCACCGACTCCAGTTATGCGGTGGTGGCGCGCCTAGATGACAAACCGGCCGCCGATGCCCTGCGCAGGCTGCGCGGCCTGGACGAACGCCATCACCTTACGCTGCTATGCCGCGATCTGGGGGAAATCGGTCATTTCGCCAAGGTCGACAACCGTCAGTATCGTTTTCTGAAATTGGCGACTCCAGGCCCCTGGACCTTCATCCTCGAAGCCACGCGCGAAGTTCCGCGCCGGGTCTCGCATCCGTCGCGCAAGACCATAGGCATACGCGTACCGGACCATCCCGTCACCAGGGCACTCATCGAGTCCGCCGGGTCCCCGCTCATGTCCACGACGCTCATACCCGAGGGCGAAGAATATCCCCTGAACGAGGCGCAGGACATTTTCGACAGGTACGCCAACCAGCTCGCAGCCGTGATAGACGGCGGGGCATGCCCTCTCGAACCCACCACGGTCATCGACCTCACCGGCTCGACTCCCGAGGTGATTCGCCGTGGCCAGGGCAACCTGGCCGCGCTGGGCCTGGATTGATACCGGCGCCACTGCGGAATTTCATGGAATCATTGATACAAACGATAACGGTTTATGCGCTGCCGGTGCTGTTCGGCATTACCTTGCATGAAGCCGCGCACGGCTATGTCGCGCGCATGTTCGGCGATCCCACGGCCTGGCAGGCTGGGCGCGTCAGCCTCAACCCCATACGCCATATCGATCCGATCGGCACCATCGTCGTTCCGCTGGTGCTGTTGTTCAGCACCAAGCTGCTGGGTGGCGGCGGTTTGCTGTTCGGCTGGGCCAAGCCTGTTCCAGTCGATTGGGGCAGGCTGCGCAAGCCCAAGCGCGACATGCTCTGGGTGGCGCTGGCCGGGCCGGCGTCCAACCTGGTCATGGGCATCATTTGGGCGGTGGCCTTGCGCCTGCTGGCTGAAACAGGGGCCGGCCATGGCGACTTCTGGGTGCAGATGGCCATTGCAGGCATACAGGTCAACCTGATCCTGATGGCGTTGAACCTGGTGCCTCTGCCACCACTGGACGGGGGGCGGATCGTATTCAGCCTGCTGCCCAGCAAGCTGGCCTGGCAGTATTCCCGAATCGAGCCCTACGGCTTGCTGATCGTGATCGTCCTGATGCTGACGGGGATCTTATGGATACTGCTGGAACCCATGTTGGCTTTCGGCCAATTGATTATCGGCTGGTTCTTATGAGTTTGGACGCGAATCCGTTAAACTTCTGAGTTGGTTCCAGTTAAGGCAAGTTATTTGTTACGGCGCGTTCGAGGAGATCATTCCTATTATGGCAACAAACACGGATTCTGACATTCCTGTTTTTCAGGGAAGCATGGTGGCGCTGATCACGCCGATGCATCCTGACGGCAGTCTGGATTATGACTCCTATCGAAAACTGATTGACTGGCATGTCAGCGAAGGCACCGATGGGCTGGTGGTCGTTGGCACGTCGGGCGAATCGCCCACCGTCGACGTGGACGAGCACGCCGAGCTCATCAAGGTGGCCGTCGAGCACGCGGCCGGTCGTATTCCCGTCATCGCAGGGGTCGGCGGCAACTCCACCAGCGAGGCCATCGATCTTTCGCGCCACGCGAAGGCGGTCGGCGCGCAAGCGGGCCTGTCGGTGGTTCCCTATTACAATAAACCCACGCAAGAAGGGCTTTACCAGCATTTCCGCACGATCGCCGAGGCGGTCGACTTGCCTTCCATTCTGTATAACGTTCCCGGCCGCACCGTGGCGGACATGTCCAACGAAACCGTGCTGCGCCTGGCGCAGGTGCCGGGCATCATCGGCATCAAGGACGCCACGGGCGATATCGCGCGCGGCGCCTTGCTGGTGCGCGACGCGCCCACCGGTTTCCAGATATTCAGCGGCGACGATCCAACAGCGGCTGCACTCATGTTGCTGGGTGGCCGGGGCAATATTTCGGTCACGGCCAATGTGGCGCCAAAACTCATGCACGAGCTTTGCATGGCCGCCCTCGAAGGCAACGCACAAGCCACGCGCCAGCTCAACGCGCGCCTGGCGACGCTGAACAAGGTGCTGTTCGTGGAAGCCAACCCGATTCCCGTCAAGTGGGCCGCCGCAGAAATGGGCCTGACCGAACTGGGTTATCGCCTACCCTTAACGCCTTTGCACGAGCAGTATCATGCATTGGTACGTAATTCGTTGAAAGACGCAGGCTTGATCTAAATGATGACTACGCGTATGAACAAACGCTGTGCCGGCCTTACGGTTGGTCTCAGCATGCTTTTGCTATCTGGGTGCTCCGCCCTGAACCAGGCGCTTGGCACCGAAGAAGCGGTCAACTACAAGAGCACGGTGGCCGGCGATCCGCTCAGCATACCGCCCGATCTTACACAGGCCAATCGCGATGCGCGCTTCCGCGCACCGGAAGGCACCGCGACCTACAGCCAGTATGCGCAAAGCCAGCAGGCGCAACTGAATGCGGCCGATCGCAGCAGTGTGCTTCCTCAAACCCAGGGCATCTCGGTCATGCGCGATGGCGATATCCGCTGGCTGGTCGTCGACAAGCCGGCCGAAGAAGTCTATCCGCGCATCGTCGATTTCTGGAACGAGCAGGGCTTTACCCTCAAGTCGCAGGATCCCCGCGCCGGACTCATGGAAACCGACTGGGCGGAGAACCGCTCCAAGATCCCGGAAGGCTGGATACGCAGCGCTCTGGGCGCCATCCTGGATACCGTGTTCGACAGCGGCGAGCGCGAACGCTTCCGCACGCGTATCGAGCGCGTGAACGGCAAGACCGAGGTCTATGTGAGCCACCAGCAAATGGTGGAAACGGCCACGGAAGACGGCGCCAATTTAAAATGGGTGTATGGCAAGGAAGATCCGGGCCTGAATGCCGCCATGCTCGCGCGCATGGTCGTGTTCCTGGGAACCGATGTCCAGCGCGCCCAGGAAATGGTCGCGCAGGCCGAGCGTTCGGCTGATCAGGTGCAGGTCTCGCAGGCCGACGACGGCCAGGCGGCGATCACCCTGAACGAATCCTTTGACCGGGCCTGGCGCCGCGTCGGGGTGGCGATCGATTCCGCCGGCTTTGCGGTCGAAGATCGCGACCGCTCTTCGGGCGACTACTTCATCCGTTATCTGGACAGCGACAGCGGCGAAAAAATCGAGCAGCCGAATTTCCTTAGCAGGATGTTCGGCGGCAAGAACACGGCGGCTGCGGCACCACTGCGCATCCACGTCGCCCAGCAGGGTTCATCGTCGGTGGTCACCGTGCTCGACGAGAATGGCCAGGTGCAGAACACCGGCACCGCAAAACGCATCATCACGGTACTGCTGACTCATATGTCGGGCAGCTAAGGCCGCCGCCAGGGTCACGCGGCCCTGGCATCCCCGGCCGTGACGCTGGCGCCGAACCATTCCAGTTCCGGCGCCAGCGCACATACCTCTCCAATAAGCAACATGGACGGCGACTTGATGGCATGCCGGCGTGCGGCATCGGCCAGCTCGTCCAGCTTGCCGTGAAGCACACGCTGGTTCGCACGGCTACCGTTTTCCACGATGGCAAACGGCGTGTCCTTTGAGCGCCCATGCGCGATCAGCTGCGAGCTCAGCGTTTCAAGTTGGCCGACGCCCATATAGAACGCCAGCGTCTGCTTTTCCCGGGCGAGGGCGGGCCAATCGTCCACCATGGCGTCTTCCCGGCAGTGTGCGGTAATCAGACGTACGGACTGAGCATGTTCCCGATGCGTCAGCGGTATCCCGGCATAGGCGGCACAGGCCAGCGCAGCGGTGATGCCGGGCACGACCTCGTAAGGTATGCCTTGCTTCTTCAGGAACTCCAGTTCTTCGCCCCCCCGGCCGAAAACGAACGCATCTCCCCCCTTCAACCGGACCACGCGCCGGCCCGCATTGGCATGGTGCCGCATGAGCTCATGAATGCGGTTCTGCGTGGCGTCGTGGTTTTCGCCAGGAAGCTTTCCCACTGGAATCCGCTCTGCGTCGCGGCGCGCCAGTTCCAGCACTTCCGCGCTGACGAGCCTGTCGTGCAGGATGATGTCGGCTTCATTCAGCGCCCGCAAGGCATTCAGCGTCAGGAGCCCGGGATCTCCGGGCCCGGCGCCGACCAGCACGACACTACCCTGTGCAGGCGTTTCGGGTGTCTGTAGCGCGCTTTCCAGCAGGGCGCGCGCGGTCTCGGGCTGGCGGGCGCGCAACGCCGCAGCGACCGGGCCGTCGAGCAACCAGTCATAGAATTCACGCCGGCGGCGCAAATCGGGCCGGGCCTGGCGTATTGCGGGCCGATAGCGCGCGGCCAGATCCGCCAGTGTTCCGAGCGTATGGTCGAACAGGCTTTCGATTCTTTCGCGCAACCGTCGCGCCAGGACAGGCGCGCTGCCCGCGGACGATATCGCGATGGTCAGCGGCGACCGGTCGACGATGGACGGCACCTGGAAGGAAGAGAGCTCGGGATCATCGACGACATTGATCAGCAGTTTGCGCTCGTTGGCGTGGCCGGCGACAAGCCTGTTCAGGGCCCGATCGTCAGTCGCGGCAACGACGAGCCAGGCCCCCTCCAGCCACCCGGGCTCGAAGGAGTCCAGGCGCAGCGTTATCCCGCCCTCCCGGCTCAGCTGAATCAGGCCTGGAGTCGCCTCGGGGGCACCCGCCACGACCTGGGCGCCGGCGGACAACAGGCTGCGTATCTTGCGTTCCGCGACGGCGCCGGCGCCGACCACCACAACGCGCCGGCCTTGCAGGTCGGCGAAGATGGGAAATAGTTTCATTGATGACGTAGCGTTGACGGGCTCTAGACGACGGGATCCAGGACGATGGGAATCAGCTTTTGCGTGGGGGCGGGAATCGCCCCGGTACGCACGAGGAAATCGCCAAACTTCTCGTCGCCATCGTGCCCTTTCGCATAGGCGGCGAAGAGTTCGTCCAGGGCGCTGAGTATCTCGGGCTCGGGAATGTTCTCGCGATAGAGGGAGTTCAGACGCTCGCCGGTGAAGTTCGCGCCCAGCCGCAGATCATAGCGGCCCAGCGCGCGGCCCACCAACGCGATTTCGCCCAGGTAGGGCCGCGAACAGCCGTTAGGGCATCCGGAGAGCCTGAGCAGAATGGGCGCATCCAGCAGGCCGTGCTTGTCGAGCAGGGCTTCGAGCTTGGGCAGGAGCACTGGCACATAGCGCTCGCTTTCGGCCATGGCCAGCCCGCATGTCGGAAGGGCGACGCAGGCGATGCTGTAGCGTCGGATACCGCTATACCGCTTGTAGCCGTCCAGTCCGTATTGCGCCACGAGCGCATCGATGCGCGCGCGGTCCTTCTGCTTCACATTGGAGACGACCAGGTTCTGATTGCAGGTCATGCGGAACTCGCCCGTGAGGATCTTCGCGATCTCGCGCACGCCGGTCTGCAGCTGCCCGTCATCCGTGTCCCAAAGGCGGCCCGAATCGATATACAAGCCCAGATGCCAGAGACCATCTTCGCCTTTGTTCCAGCCATAGCGATCGCCGTTCTGATCGAAGCGGTAGGGACGCGCGGCCTGGAGCGTAATGCCGGTCCTGGCTTCCAGCTGCTGCTTGAACCATTCCAGGCCGTTGTGATCGATGGTGTACTTGAGGCGGGCATGCTTGCGCTCGCTACGGTTGCCGTGATCCCGCTGCAGCGTCACGACGCCCTCGGCGATGGCGATCAGCTGCTCGGGCGGAACGAATCCGATGACGCTGCCCAGGCGTGGATAGGTGCTGTCGTCGCCGTGCGATGCGCCCATGCCGCCGCCTATGGCCACGTTGAAGCCCTGCAGCAAGCCGTCTTCGATGATGGCGATGAGGCCCAGGTCCTGTGCAAAGACGTCGCTGTCGTTCCACGGCGGGATCGCGATGCCCATCTTGAACTTGCGAGGTAGATACGTATCGCCGTAGATCGGCTCCTCTTCAGGTTCGTCGGTAAGGCGCTCGCCGTCCAGCCAGATCTCATGGTAGGCCCGCGTGCGGGGAATGAAATGATCGGAAAGCTTGTTGGCCCATTCCTGGACCAACTGATGCTGGCTCGACAAATGCGGATTGACCGAACTGACCACCTGCCGATTGACGTCTCCACAGGCGGCGATGGTGGTCGCCAGGGCTTGATGGATGGCCTGCATGGTGGGCTTGAGCTCACGTTTGATGACGCCATGCCATTGGAAGGTCTGGCGCGTGGTGATGCGCAAGCCGCGCGTGGAGTAGTTTCGGGCGATGTCGTCGAAGGCCAGCCATTGCGCGGGGGTGACCACGCCGCCTGGCAACCGGGCGCGTATCATGAAGGAGTAGGCCGGCTCCAGCTTCTGGCGACGACGCTCGTCGCGGATGTCGCGGTCGTCTTGCTGGTAGCTGCCGTGGAACTTCAGCAGTTTGTTGTCGTCGTCGCTGATGGCGCCGGTGATGGGATCGGCAAGGCCCTCGGCGAGGGTGCCTCGCAGGTGGCGGCTGTTTGCCTTGATGACCTCGAGTTCAGAAAGTTGCGTGCTCATGGAGTTCCTGTTCAATATACGTCTCGGGCGTAGCGTCCCTGGGCGGCGAGCGCATCCAGCCATGCTTTTGCCTGTGCTGCATCCATGCCGCCCTCTTGTTGTGCAATGTCGAGCAGTGCCTGCTGAACGTCGCGAGCCATGCGGGTGGCGTCACCGCACACATAC
The DNA here is from genome assembly GCA_013416435.1 of Alcaligenaceae bacterium. GTDB lineage: Bacteria > Pseudomonadota > Gammaproteobacteria > Burkholderiales > Burkholderiaceae_B > Parapusillimonas. The sequence continues at coordinate 173,448 of JACCEN010000005.1, forward strand.
ACATGGGCGCCACCTTGTATCCAGGCGAAGAGTTCGGCGGAACGCGCTTTGAGCTTGTCTTGCACATAGATCTTCTCGGACTGGTCGCGCGAAAATGCGACGTCCAGGCGGTGCAATTCGCCGTTCTTGAGGGCTTGCTGCCATTCGGTCTGGTAGAGGAAGTCCGATGCAAAATGCGGATTGCCAAAAAACAGCCAATTGCGTCCTGTTGCCCCGGCGGCGCTGCGTTCCTGCACGAAGGCGCGGAAGGGGGCGATACCGGTGCCCGGCCCGATCATGATGATGTCGCGCGCGTCGTCCGAGGGGAGCCGGAACCGCGTGTTCTCTTCGACGAAGACCTCGACGCGGTCGCCTTCCTGTAAATTGCTCAAGTAGTTTGAGGCGGCACCCCAGCGCGAGTCGCCGTCGGCCTCGTACGCGACGTTGGCGAGGGTGAGGTGAACTTCCTCGCCGACGACCGCCTGGCTGGACGCAATCGAGTACATTCGAGGGCTGATCGGGCGCAGCGCATTGACCAGTTCGCTTGCGCTCCATGGGGCCGGGTAGCTTGCCAGGATGTCGATCAACTGACGAGTCTCGAGCAATTGCTTGAGTGCGTCCTGGGCCTCTGGCTGCAGCAGCGCCTGGAGATCCGCGCTGCCGCTGCGTTCGGCATGGGCGCTCAGGAAGGGGCGGGTCAGCACAGTGAGTTCTCGGTGCCGCGTCAGCCATTCGCGTAGCGGCCGGGTCACTTGCTTGATCTCCACCTGCGCATCCGCGTCCAGGCCCAGTACGGAAATGACCCGGTCAACCAGTGCCGAGGCTTGTACCGGCCATACGCCCAGCGCATCGCCGGGCTTGTAGTGCAGGTGGCTGCCTTCCAGCGACAACTCAAGATGGCGGACATCCTTGTCGCTGTCGCGGCCCGTGATGGGCTGGTTCAGAATCAGTTCCGCCGCATAGGGATGCTCACGCGTAACCTTGCCCGACTTGGGATGCAAGGGGGTGACGCTGGCTCCCCCGGCGGCAGGCTTCTTCAATGCGTCCCTGGCTTGCTGGACCGCTTGCTCCTGCCAGGGGATGGCTACCGTCTCGATATCCAGATCGGCGGTGCCGGTGTCCTGCAGGCGGCGGGCACCGAGCTCGGCCAGGCGGCCATCGATGCTTTGCGCAATGCCGCAGAACAGCGGATAGCTTGAATCACCCAGGCCCAGGACCGCATATTGAAGCTGCGGCAACTTCGGTGCGCGGCGGCTGTTCAGGAACTCGACGAATGAAAGCGAGTCGTCCGGCGCTTCGCCTTCTCCCTGGGTGCTGATCACGATGTACAGCAGGTGCTCGTCCTTGAGCTCGCGTGTGGAGTAGCCGTCGGCGCGGACAATGCGGTAGTCCAGCCCGGATGCCGCCACTTGCTCGGCCAGTGATTCGGCGACGCGCTTGGCATTGCCGGTCTGGCTGCCGTACAGAATGGTCAGGCGCTTTGGGGTGCCTGTTTCGACGGCGGCGGGAACGGCGACCGGTGCGCTGCGCGGCAATTGCCTGCCTTGCGCAATGCCGGCAAAGTAGCCGGAGAGCCAGGTGAGGGCGTTCGGCTCTAGGCCGTCCGCCAGCTCGGTGATGAGGTTTTGCTTGGATTCGGGCAGGTAAGTGGGGGCCAGCATAGCGCGCTCACAGAATGATGTCAGCTTTTCATTCTAGGGACGCGACGGGCCTACGGGAACGATTCCTTGCTTATGACTATATAGCTTATTAGCTTATTCCTTGTCGGCCAAAGGGTCAGGCGGAATAATGCAGCCAACCGTCTTCCAGGCCTTCCGTCATGAGGGCAAGCTCCACCTGGGTAAGCTCCGCTCCAAGGGCTGGGGAGCAGTCCAGCCTGCGCTCATCGGCAAGCCGACGCAGCAGAGGGCCGGCCGTGACCGGCGCCACCTCGCCATTGATGAACAGGCTGTCGTTCCAATACATCATTTTGGTGCAACGATCCAGCACAAGCTCGCCCGACGGCGGGAAGTCCTGCGCGAGGTCGAGATCGTCGCTGGACGGATCGAAGTCCGCGTTCTCGGGAAGGTCGGTCAGCCATTGCCCCAGAAAACGCGCGGCCAGGGCCTCGTCGAACTGCAACTTGCGAATGGCGGCCAGGGCCGCATCGACCAGGCCGCCCGGCAAGGCGGCCGGCGTTTCGGTTGCGGCGACGCCCGGGTCCTTGTAGGTGTCGGACAGGACCGGACCAGGTATGACGGGGGTCGCATAAAAGCCGCCGATGTCGCCCAAGTTGGCCATAATCTGATCGTTGGCGGCTTCCAGCATGCCGCAGGCGAGGGTGGCTTCCGTGGGTGCGCGAAAGCCGATGGAAATCGTCATGCAATCGCCTTCGGCAATGCCGTCGTGGGCCACATGCGGAGGCAGGTACAGCATGTCGCCCGGCTCCAGGACGTACTCGTCTTCGGGCTGGAAGTTCTGAAGAATCTTGAGCGGCATCCCCGGAATCAATGTCAGGTCTTTTTGCTGGCTGATGCGCCAGCGCCGCTTTCCATGCGCTTGCAGCAGGAAGACGTCGTAGCTGTCGAAGTGAGGGCCGACGCCGCCGCCATCACTTGCGATGCTGATCATGGCGTCATCCAGACGCGCGTCCGATATGAAGCGGAACTGACGCAGCAGCGCCGCCGTGGCATCATCGTGCAAATCGACGCTCTGGGCCAGCGCCGTCCAATTGGCCTGTTTTTGAGGCGGAAGCTTCGAAAGAGGCCCTGTCTTCATGTTCCAGCCTTTTGCATCGCGCCAGATCAGGCGCGATTCGACTTCCTCGCGCTTGACGAGCTGTCGTATGTCCGTAATGGACAGGGACGGCTTGAACCCTGGTATGGCCTGGCGTATCAACAGAGGCTTGCGCTGCCAATGCCGGCGCATGAATTCCCTGGGACTCAAACCACCCAGCAGGGGCAGGGCTTGATCGATGTTCATCATAGATATTCGTTTCGTAAGCGGTAAAGAGTGTCCAGCGCCTCACGCGGAGTGAGCTGATCGGGATCTATGGATTCCAGCGCTTCCAGAACCGCGGAGGAGGCGGACGGATTGGAAGCGGCGGGCAGCAGCGCATCGTCTGCGCCTTCGTCCGGGTCGGCGTTGGAAAAGAGATCGAGTTGCGGCGTGGGCGCGCCCTGGGCTTCAAGCCGGGCGAGTTCCCGGCTGGCATGGCGGATGACGGCCGCGGGAACCCCCGCCCGCTGTGCCACCTGGATGCCGTAGCTGCGGCTCGCCGGGCCCGGCTGGACCTGATGAAGGAAGACGATGCCGGAAGAGGATTCGGCGGCGGCCAGATGCACGTTGGCGGCGGTGGGCGCCTCTGTTGGCAGCCGCGTGATCTCGAAGTAGTGCGTGGCGAACAGCGTAAGCGCCTGATTGTGCGTAAGCAGCCGATGCGCGATCGCCCACGCCAGCGCAAGGCCGTCGTACGTAGAGGTGCCGCGTCCTATTTCGTCCATAAGCACCAGGCTTTGCGGCGTGGCAGCCGCCAGGATGGCCGAGGCCTCGGTCATCTCCATCATGAAGGTGGAGCGCCCGCCCGCCAGATCGTCAGCCGCGCCGATGCGCGTGAAGATGCGATCGATCTGGCCGATGCGCGCCGACCGGGCGGGAACGAAGCTGCCGATCCGGGCGAGCAGCGCAATCAGCGCCACCTGGCGCATGTAGGTGGACTTGCCGCCCATGTTCGGACCGGTGATGAGCAGCATCCGCCGCTGCGGGCTGAGTTCGCAGTCGTTCGGCGTGAACTGCTCGATGCTGCGCTCGACCACGGGATGCCGGCCTGCTTCGATGAACAGTTCGCTGCCTTTGACCAGCGCGGGCGCATTCCAGTCGTTGTTCCGCGCGTGATCGGCAAGCGCGGCCAATACGTCGATTTCGGCCAATGCCCCGGCGCTGCGCGACAAGGCTTGCGCATGCGCCGACATCTCTTCCAGCAGCGCATCGAACAGCCATTTCTCGCGGCTCAGGCTGCGGTCCTTGGCCGACAGCACTTTGTCTTCCCAGGCCTTCAGCTCGGGCGTGATGTAGCGTTCCGCATTCTTCAGGGTCTGGCGGCGGCGATAGTCCGCAGGCACCTTGTCAGCCTGGCCGCGGGTGACTTCGATGAAGAAACCGTGCACGCGATTGAACTCGACGCGCAGGTTCGGAATTCCGGTGCGCTCCCGTTCGCGCGCCTCGAGCTGGATCAGGAACTCGCCGCTGTCGCTGGCCAGTCGCCGGAGTTCGTCGAGCTCTTCGTCGTAGCCGGCGGCGATCACGCCGCCTTCGCGGACGAGTTGCGCGGGTTCGGGGTCGATGGCGCGGTGAAGCAGGGCGGTGATGTCCTGATCGATGCGGATGTCCTGTGCGAAAACGGCGAGCCGGGCTTGAGGCGCGAACGACTGCTCGATATGCCGCGCAATGTCTGGCAGCAACGCCAGCGCCTCGCGCAGGCTGGCCAGTTCCCGGGGGCGGACCGAACGCAGCGAAATGCGGGTTGCGATGCGCTCAAGGTCGGGATAGCGTTCGAGCAGCCTGCGCAGCTCGTCGAGCGGGTCGCGGGCGCTCAGGCCATGCTCGTTCGGTGGGGCCGAGAGCAGGGCGGCGATGACTTGCTGCCGCGAAAGCGCCGGCGCATCGTCGCGTAGCGGATGATGCAGCCAGCGACGCAAAAGCCGGCTGCCCATGGGGGTGGCGCAGTGATCCAGGATGGAGAACAGCGTGGGACTGTCCTCGCCGCTGATGGTTTCCGTAAGCTCGAGATTCTTGCGGGTAACCGGGTCCAGCACCAGGTACTCGCCGGATTGATCGACTTGTATGGTCTGGATGTGGGAAAGCGATTGCGTCTGCGTGCGGCTGACATAGCGCAACAGCGCCCCCGCCGCGCATACCGCGGCCGGCAGGCCGTCCATGCCGAAGCTGGCCAGCGAATCCACCGCGAAATGCCGATGGAGGACATCGCGCGCGCCGTCGGTTTCGAAATGCCAGTCGGGCAGGGCGCTGATTGCCATGCCGGGCAAGGCGTCGAGCCGGGCGCTTTCAGCGCAGAGCAGTTCGGCCGGATTGATACGGTGCAGTTCCGTGTGCAGCATGCCGGGCGCGCACTCGCAAACCCTGAAGTCGCCGTTGGCCAGGTTCATCCAGGCGATGGCGCTGCGTTCGCTACGCTGTATGCGCTGCGACCAGACCGCGGCAATCATGCGGTCGGCCTTGGCGGGCAGCAAGGCTTCGTCGGTAAGGGTACCCGGGGTGACGATGCGGACGATCTTGCGCTCTACCGGCCCTTTGCTCGCGGCCGGATCCCCTACTTGCTCGCAAATGGCCACGGATTCGCCCAAGGCCACCAGGCGTGCAAGATAGCCTTCCATGGCATGAAAAGGCACGCCCGCCATGGGAATCGGCGCCCCGTTCGAGGCCCCGCGTTTGGTCAAGGTGAGATTCAGCAGACGGGCTCCGCGCTCTGCGTCTTCATAGAACATTTCATAGAAGTCGCCCATGCGATAGAACAGCAGATGCGATCCGGCCTCCGCCTTCAGGCGGAGATATTGCTGCATCATGGGAGTGTGTTTAGAATCAATAACTTGCGATGACATTATTCTAGACAGTCTAAAACTCAGGCGGTTTTCTTCGGTTGCCGGGTGAACTCAGGGCCATCCACAATCGGCACCTCACGCAGCCGAATATATCGGTCTGTCATAGCCGCCGAAACGTGCCCAGCAAGCTGTTGTGGGTCCTTTCCTTGGCGCTTGGCGTCCGTCAATGACTTGGCCCGTATGTCGTGTATGTGTGCATCCTCGACGCCAGATGCCAAACACGCCTCGTTCCACTGGTCCTTGGTCACGCCATAGGAGGGCGGTTTGCCACCCCTGGCCCGCGTCCGAAAAAGGTTCAAGCCTAACACGTTGCCACTCAAGGCATTGGCAGCAGCCACAGCTTCACGCAGCTGTGGCGTCCAGCGCACCAGCAGCTTGGCCTTGGTTTTCTGCTGCTCGAATAGAATGCCCTGGTCCGTGACGTCAGACCGCTTGATCCGCAGAACATCGACAACGCGCTGGCCCGTCAGAAACAGAAGATCCATAACAATCTGCAGGCGTGGGTGAGCGTGAGCTCGGATAGCGTCAAATTCCTTATCTGTCAGGTAACGCTTGCGCTTGGCCTCCTCGTGGCGGCGGATGCCAACGCAGGGATTGCTATCGACCAGTTGCCACTCCACAGCGTATGTAAATACAACGCGCAAGAACGACAGCACCCGGTTCGCCATGTTTGGCGTGTCGGCCATGTCCATCTTGAGCGCCGCCACATGCTTGGGCATGACCTGATGCGGGGCAAACTCAAAAAAAGTATCTTTGACGCGCCTGGCCGCGATTCGATATTGTTCAATGGTGCTCTTAGCCAGCTTGGGCTCTATGTGCCTCAGCACCTTGTCAACCAAGGCCGACATGCCGCCTTTGGGTGCCTCAACGAGCCTTGCGTACTCGGCAAGCGCGGCGTTCAGGTCTGTGCCGATGCGCGTCCAGGTTCCGCCTTTGACGTAGTAGTAGGCGCCATGCTTGTGGTGTACGCAGCGTGGCAGGTGTTTATCGTGCTTGCGCGGACGGGCCATTTCGTAGCCTCATTTGTGGTTCTCGGGGGATGCGTTCGGCGCCAAGCTTCTCGACTGCGGCGCGGAACACTAATATAGATCCATCGGGCCTGATTTTATGACGGATTCCGAGCGCGGCCAGCATCCGAGCTTGTGCGCTTCGTCGCTGACGATTTGTAATCTGCTCAATTTCCTCATTCGTCAGAGTAAGCATATCAGCCTCCAACAAAAACCCCGACTCAAGGCCGGGGCAGACTCCAACTTCTGGCCGTCGTGGCCAGCACCTCATCGATGCGGTCAGTCACCCGTGCGCACCTCTTTGGCGGTCCAACCACCTGGCCTTGCTCGCCAGGATCTTGGGATCGCTCGCACAACAAGCCTTGCACCAGGACCGCCAGCCGCCAGGCCGCGCGAAGAAAAACTCGTCGTCAGCCGGCCAGAACTCCTTGCATTTGGCGCACTGGATCTCTTCGCCAATCTCTGTCGTGCGCCGGGGGCGGGGAGGGTGGCGGCTCATAGGGGTTCCTTTGCCGGCTGCCCGTCTGCTGGTGGGGTGGGCTGGCCGTAGCGGGCGAGTAGGGCGCGAACTGCCGCACGTAACATCCATTTGTCGAACGACATGAGGCCATGCTCGCCGTTGTGGTCTGCATATTCCGAAAGCAGGTCGACAATATCGTCCTCCGCATCACTCAGCACCTTCACCGGCTCGGCAACTGTTGGAGGATTTCGAATAGTTGGCTCGGCGGGTTGTGGGGCGGCGTATAGACAGTGCACGGGCCAACCTTTTGCCCTCCATCTATCAGCCACCACAGGATCATACGTAGTGGCTGATTTGTCGGTTAGGTGATCTTCGGTATACCACGCCACCGGCTCACCCCTGTGCTTGCGGTCGGCTTCGATGGCGCGCTTAGCAACATCCTCGCACCAATTGCATAGAGTGAGGATGTCCGCCCGCTGTGGGTTGCAGTGAAGGTATGGCACTTCAATGCGCGGCAGTTCGGTTGTTTTGTCTTTCATGTCCTTTCCTTATCTATGTCCCTGATCTGCTCGTCCGTCAGTATCGTGGTGGTCATGGCATATTCCTCCCTATCTCGGCAGCAGCTTGAACGATGGCTCGGCGGGTGGCGGGGCGTCGTTGTTCTTCTCCGTCAAACTCCACCCACGCCAAGTCTCTGTGGTTTTCATCGCTGACGAATACGCACGGGCCATCGCCTGCGTCCGGAGGCATGTGCTCGATGTTGAATCGCATCTGGACAGCCAGCCGCAACGCGTCGCCGTCGTCGTCGAGAGGATTCCAGTTGCCGGGTATTCCGCCCACGGCTATGTCGCTGATTTCTGGACGGTAATCGTATCCCGCAGCCTTCGCGGCCAGTTCCAGCAGTTCTCTGTCTGTCACTTCACTTCCCCCTCAATGCGGCGCACTGAGCAATCAAAGTCCTTGTCGTTGACATAGAACCCTCCTTGCCTAGCGCATTCAGTAGCTACCTCTTGGTGTGCAGCCGTCCAGCCAGAGATGAACGCCACGATGAAGGCAAACAAAATCGTAAATAACCAGCCGAAAACACTGTCCGTCATGGCTTTTCTCCCTCAACGCGGCGGGCGCGGTCGATAATCCGAGCGCACTCACTAACGAATCTTGGTAAGGAGCCTCCATCGTCAGGGTCGAATCGGTCGAAGGCCTCTTGAAACCATGCTTGTTCAAGCAGCCAGCGATACCTTTCAGCATCCTCCCGATCCTGCGATTGCAGGGCGGCTCGGCGGTTCCACGCTTCGGCCAGCAACGGCCGGCAGTCGTCCATTGCGCTCGTGCGGTGGTTCGTCGCGACGCGGCAGCTGCCGCATTCAATCCAGTTCCATCCATCATCATCGCTATCAAAGTGCGCTTCGCCCCCGCAGAACGGGCAGTGCAGTAAGGCGCGTTTCTGTTCGGTGTTCATGCAGGCTCCTTCGGGTTGCGTCCGTGATATTTGCCCTGCGCCTCATTGCAATTGGTCGGCTTGATGCCGTGCTTGTCGGTGCAAGGAGAACAGCGAAACGTCGGGTCATGCAGGTCTGGAGTGCCGTCCATGCAATAGCCATAGGACTGCGACCACGACACACCAGGATCGCTCTCGCGAATGAATCGACCGCATCTGTCGCAACGCGTCTGATACGCAGCGTGCCATCCTCGACCCGGCCCCCTATCGTTGGTCGCCATGTCATTCATCCACCGTTCGTATGAGAGCGCGTCAGTCTCAAGGCGCATCATCTCCTCCCTGTCCCTGTGCTGCATCTGCGATCTGCCGAGCCAGCGATTCGCACTCGGCAACGCAGTAGTCAACGTCACGGAATACCCCTTCCGCGCGCTCCCACATGATCGGACTGTCTGGGTATTCTTGCTGCATCTTCTCCAAGTATTCAGGCGAGGGCGCGTCTCAACAGTGGCCGCAATCAAAACCAAACCACCACAGCTTGCTTTCCTCGATCATTGATCCACCACGCTCGCCAGAAAACGTAAGCCCGCCGTGAGCGTCGAATACGCTGCTCGGCGCATCGCCAAGCGCATTGCTATGCCTGTCGTAATCAGCGCCATGCAATGGATGACCCGGCGCAACGCCCACGTACCCGCAGTGAAAACCTATATCAGTCATGATGACGATGGCGCGGAACCCGGCTTCTGTCACCCAGTCGCGCCTTAGCTCAAACTGTCTCATGTCGTTCCCCCTGTGCGAGTGCGGCGCGGGCTACATCCATTGCGTAAGATCTGCCAAAACCATTCATCTCGACCATTTCCACCATCGTTTCTAGGGCCTCCCGCAAAGCATCCCTCTCAGCCAGCAGGGCGCGGATAACGGTAGGCCCGCTCGCCAGCCTGTACGCAAGCATGGCGTCACCGTCGCCGGGCTTCACGGCTTCCAGCGCCGCCCTCAGTTCTGCGTAGTCAGTCATCACTATCTCCCAGTGCATCAGCCAGCCCCTTCCTGAGGGCCGGAAAATCCACGCCATCGGCCACGCGATCCACGCGGCGGCATGCGACGATTGCCGTTGCGACTGCATAGCGCAGGCCGACGATCTCATCCGCCGCCGCGCGCATAGCTTCACTTGTCGGGTTGTCCCTGAGGTAAGCAACCAGTGCGGGGCCGGTCAGTCGCTGCGTCATACCGTGCCCCCGAATACGCGCCAGAACTCGACCCGCGCCTTGTCGTGCGCTTGGCCGGCTTGCGGTGTGCCATGGATCATCATTTGGTGATACGCACGCTCACAAGCTTGCAAAGCGGCAAGGGCGCCGTCGTCGGCGATGCGCTTGCCGCTGACCCCGCCTGCGCCGATGGTTTCGAGTTCTTCATCTGCTTTTTTAAGCTTGAGCACTAGCAGTTCGTTGTGGGCAATGGCAGCGGCGTAATCTTCGTGGCGCACATAAGCGCCATCGGGTTGCTCGGTAATGCTGGGTGCGCCGATGCTGGCTGCGTATTGCCGACCGAGCCCGTATCGTTTAATAGGCATGACAGTTCCTTGACCACGGACCCAGAGGCCCGCGGATTTATTACAGTTCGATGAAGTAACCACGGGTTATCCACAGGTCTTTCCCCATGGATTGTGGATATTTCAGTTGGCCAGACCGCCCATCCACAGAAATAGGATGGCCACGGCGCAAAGGGTGGCGACGGCGACGCCGTAGATGTAGGTCATGGGAGCCTCCAGGCCAGGGCGACCATTACGGAGCCGACAGCAATGGAGAGGTAGGAGAGGGTGGTCATGAAATCTCCAAGATGTCGCTCACTCGCTGGAGCCTTTCTCCTATCCAGCGCACGTTGTTGACGCACCAGCTATTGCCCAGTGCCTTATAGCGGGGTCCATCCACATCCTTGACGCGCCACTTACCCGTTTTGCGGTTCTGGCGTACCTGCATGCCTTGGGCGGCGCAGGATTCCGGCGTTTCGGTTGGATCCATGGCGCGCCATCCATTCCACGTCGGGATGCGCGTGTATCCGCGCGGAAAGGCCTGCAGGGCCTCGCATTCCTCAGGGGTGAGGCGGCGAACTTGCATGCCCAGAAGTGCGCCATTGTGGCGGCGCGGGCCGTTGTTGCTGTCGAGGGTGGCGTGGACCTCATCAAGGCGCACTCCACTCTGGCTGGATTGGAATGCCACTGCTTGATGCCCACCGCCATTCGAATGGCTGTTGCTGTGCGCCATAGCCCGCTGCGTACCGGCGACCTCAATGCCGATCCCGAATCCGTTTTGTCCGCTGCTTTTGCAGTCGAAAGCGATGGCGGGCGCATGAGCTCCGGCAGCCAGCGGATGGCACGGGCCTCCGGGCTTCGGGTTGCTTCTGTTCTCTCTGCTGGTGATCTGAGTGGTGTCGAATGCGACTGGCACTATAGGAGTGCCGCGTCCAGTTCCATCCTCGCTGGCGTCAAATCCCTCTCCACGCAGTCCGTGGGCGACGACTGGATCTTGGCCCCGCGTTTCGCCGGTTCGCTCAACGCCGCGGCCCGAACTGACAAGGCTTGGCGCAACATCGGCGGCAAAGCCTTGCCCCGCTTCTCTGCTCGGCGCAGGATCCCCCGACAGGCTGTGGCGCTCAAAAAGAACCGCTGCGGCACGTCGCCAGTCTCCAAGATATCCGACAACGAACACACGACGGCGTCGCTGGGCCACTCCAAAGTACTGAGCGTCCAGAACTCGGTAGGCGAACCCATACCCGAGTTGGCCCAGCATCCCGAGGAAGGTTCCAAAATCCCGTCCTCCGTTACTCGACAGGACGCCGGGGACGTTCTCCCATACCAGCCAGCGGGGGCGATATCTTGCAGCAATGGCGCCAAAGGTGAGCATGAGGTTGCCACGCGGGTCATCCAGTCCTTTTCGCAGCCCTGCGACGCTGAAGGATTGGCAGGGAGTTCCACCGCAGAGAAGATCGACATTTGCATCAGGCCACTCCTTGTATTTGGTCATGTCGCCCCAATTCGGGACGCCGGGATAGTGATGCGCCAGCACAGCGCAAGGGAATGGCTCGATTTCGCTGAATGCCACGCCAGACCATCCTAGGGGATTCCAGGCGACGCTTGCGGCCTCGATCCCAGAACACACACTGAGAAAGCGCACAAATTCATCCCGCCGGTTATTGGCCGGCGGGCTCCATGGTGGTGGGGAAGGGGTTTCCTCTATGGAAGAGGGGGAGGGGTGGGGCTAGAATCGGCTGGGCGCCGGGGTGGCGCGGGAGAGACGTTTATGCACGATTTGGATATTAAGTACACGCACAGACTTTCAAGTGATGAAAGCTCGGGTTGCCCTTATTGCGATACCTTTATCTCTGGCCATAAACTTGATAAGGCGATCAATCACTTGATCAGCGCCCATGAGGGTCGGTTGCTGCATATCGGTAGCGAATACAACGGGACTGATGATCGCGGCCATACCGTACACTTTACGGTTGCCATGCTGGCATTTTCGACTGTCCCGCCCGAAAAGTCTCCCTACCAAGGGCCGAGGATTCGCTTCACCGTGGCCGAAGATGGCAGAGAGATCACTTAACCGCCAACCTGAACCCCTGCGCCAGCTTCGCCCCAGGCGCAACAAACCCGTCTTGCTGTATCCCGGAGACCGAAGCCTGTAGCGCCGCCTGCAAATACGCATCGGTGTTGGATAGGCCCTTATTGAAACGTCATGCGTCGATACACATCGCGCGTTATCAGCACGTCGTGCTTGCAGTACTCAAGCAGGTCATCGATGCGGCCCTGAGCCCAGTAGTCGTAAACCATCGAGCCGTCTATACCGTCCTTGCCTTCGAGGCCAAGCGCTCGGCACAGATCGTCCAGGCGGACGCGGTTGCCACGGCCTGCCCATTCGAGCATCGTGTCGTAGACGCGCGGGTCCCAGGCGTTCGGGTTGACAGGGAAGTCCGGATTGGGCTGCACGCCCAGAATCATGGACCGCTGCAACAAGAACCGAAGATCGAAGCCGATATGATTATGGCCGACGAACTTCGGTGGATTTTTTCCCGATGGCCGCGCGTGGCTATCGATGTACTCACTGAGCCAAGCCAATATCTGGCGCTCATCAGGCGGTCCACCAGCGGCCGCATAAAGCGCAACCGGATCGCTATCTTCAAAGGCAATTCCGACAATAAACAGCGTTCCGCGCGAAGCATCAAATGATGTTTTTCGCCACGCCTCATCGCCTTGGCTTTCTGCATTTTCAGCCCCAAAGCGCTCGCACCACAGGGAGGCGAGCTTATCCTTGGCTGTGAACTTGATTTCATTGGCGTCGGTCATGCCAAGGTCGGCCGCGAACTGGTCTTTGTTGTAGTTACTTGGTGGCTTTACATCAGTCTTGGCTGTCTCAATAAACGATTCACGCGCGCCCGGACGAAGATCGGGCAGGGTTTCGATATCAATGAAGAATGTGTTTCTCATGTTCTGTGTTTCCAAGAAAAACCCGCTATTGAAAGCGGGCTAGAAAGGGCAGCCATCAAACTTCCAATCCGGGCATCCGGACTGAATTACCTCTGGCGGAGGTCGTTGCTGGTATTTCTGGCAGGTGTTTTCTGAGAAGTGCTCGCAAGACAAACAAGCCACTTCGATGTCAGATAAGCGCCGGAGCATGTCCTGCAACGCTTCCTTTTGTATCTGAAGATCGGTCTGATTCATCACCTAGGTCCAGTTGCGCGGGCCACTCAAACCCCACGATTTCGGGATATTTGCCCGATTCGTTGACCGTTACCGTGGTTGGCCGACGCAAGCCATAGCCCGCCTCAATCCACTCAAGCGCCTGATCAATGGTTTCGGGCACGTACGCCATGCCTTCCTTGCTACGGTAAGCCCACCACTGCCGTGCCCGGTGCTGGGCGTAGCCGGTGTGCTGCAAAGCTATCCATTCCCTGGCAACCACGCGCAAGCCAGACCAATATTTGACGAGCAGAGAATCTGGCTTACCCTCGTTTCGGCTCACGTGCAAGTCGTACTCCACGTCGTCAATCGGGTAGGTTTTAATGACCTTTTCAACTTGCGTGGATAGGATGGCTGCATCACTGGCTGATCTGGCTTTGGGATCCTCGACCTCGCGCATGAGGTGGTCGCACTCCGGACACCTTAGCAGCGCTGCCGGCATGACCTGGGCACCGCAGTTGTCGCAGACTGCGAATGGGGCGCTTCCTGCTTTGCGCTTGGATGCCCGCTTGCCCCTGATGGCATCGATCGGGCCCATGCGCTCGGTGGTGTCGGAGAAATCCAGCCACAGGCAATCGGTCTTGCCAGGCGCAATGCGCATTCCCCTGCCAGCGCCCTGTACGTACAGCACCGGCGATCTGGTCGGACGCAACCAGATGATGCAATCGACGTCCGGGACATCGAAGCCGGTTGTGAGCGCAAGCACGGTGACCAGACAGCGTATCTGTCCCGCCCGGTATCTGCGGATAAGCGCCTCGCGCTCGCCCTTTGGGGTGTCCCCGGTCACAACCGCAGCGGATATGCTCAGATGGCCGAGCGCAAGCGCAAATTCATCGGCGGTTGCAACCGTTGGGCAAAATGCAATCCATTTCTTACGGTTGACCGCTATTTGCACGGCTTGGCTGGCAGCCAGCGCCAGGTGCTTACTGACCTGGCTGGCAAGCTCCGACAGCTGGTAGTCACCATTGACAATGGGCACCGCCTGCACGTCGATCTGCGCCAGCTCTTCGGCAGGCCTGACCAATGGAGAGTTGTACCCATTCTCAAGCATGAACTTGACTGTGACCTCGTGACAGATGCCGGTGAATAGCGGGTCCCTGCCGTCGGTGAGCCAGACGCCATTGCCACGGAAAGGCGTAGCGGTCAGGCCCACGGCGCGAAAGCTGCAATATTTGGCCAGGTCGTTGAGCAGTGAACGATACATGCCTGCGCCGTCGGAACTGATCAAATGGCATTCGTCAAAGATCACGCACTTGATGTTGCCGAGTACATGGGCCGATTTGGCAACGCTGCCTATGGTCGCCACAATGACATCGGCGTTGGGCTGCTTTTTCCCCACTGACGCGCTGTAGTAGCCCACCCTAATATCTGGCGGCAGCACGTTGACCAGCTTTTCGGCGTTCTGCTCAGCAAGTTCCTTGCTGGGAACGATAACCAGCGTGCGCGGGTGCTCAGACGGCCACAGCTCAAAAAGCCTGCCGACCAGGCCGGCTATGACAACGCTTTTTCCAGCAGCGCAAGGCAGGACAATGATCGGGTTGTCGGTGGGCTTGGTATGCGATCCCCACCAGGCGAGCGTGTTCTCGATGGATTCAGTTTGGTAGTTTCGTAGGCTGTACATCAGGCAACAAGCCTCCCGTTGAACATGTTTCTTAGTGTTTGGATATGCTCGTTTGCATCATCGAGTGCGTGCTTGTGGTCAAGGGCATGAATCTCGCTTGATTCGAACGCTTCTGGCGCATGCCCATTGGTAAACGTCTTGCCTGTTAGGTTGTTGATGTATGACACCCAGTTTCCTTCTGCGCTGGAATCGGCCATCGTGGCGAATGTATCCAGCAGAATCGGTATGTACCGGTGCGACTGGCAACCTTTCTCCTGGCTTTCTTGGTCCAGCATTACGTGATGCCGCTCGCACATCCATTGCCCGTCTGTGCCAGGTGTGACGTGGCTGCAGTTTCTGCAGCTTGGAACGGGTGCTGACGGCGAATGGCAGGCGTTCTGGAACTTGCAAGACATGCATAGGTCCCAGGTTGGGTCCTCATTAATCCTGGCCGGTGGCTCGTCGCTGTAGACAATCGTAGCGGCTCGATCGACAAGCTCTTTGAATCGCCTAGGGTTCGCGTGAATGCGCTCCTCATACATTTCGGCGCCGGTGGTTGCTAGATAGAGGGCGCGTTCCATTCCAGTCAGGCCCATTTGAAAAATGAGGCTGTCGTAAGCCTCGGGGGCACAGGTCTGAAGGCCGCTTATTTGCAAGGCTTCGATATCGCCCGCATTGACCACATCGACCTTCAGCACATGCCACGTTCTGGCCGCCTCAGGCAAGCCCAGCACGGCGGCATCCATTGTTCCGGCCACATGCCCGGCCATTGTTGATAGGCGCCAGGGTGTGCCGTTGGGCTGCCGGTCGTGCACCTCGCATCCGATGCTGCGAAGATCTTTGTAGATTTGTTGCTTAACGAGCGAGGCGAAGGCGTCTCGCTGTGCGCATGGGTAGACTGGCATTGCCCACCGGAACATCTGCCACAGGTAGCGCGGGCAGACGTGCCCGACGCTGTCGATAGGCAGGTGTCCGAGCCGCCCGCCATCATTGTTCTTCGCATACCAATTTTGTATCGCTTGAATGGTCTGATTGCGCGGGTCGCTGATGGCGGGCATGGTTTCGGTCTCCGGTTATCGTTGCCAGGGGGGTGCAGCTGCTGCTGCAGGTTGTTGCGCGGCTTGCTGCTGGACTACGGCGCCGGGCACAGGCTGTTGCTGAGGGATACCGGCGCCGACTGCAGAGGCAGCAAATCCGCCCTGCACCGCCTCGTAGCCCTTGATGTCGTTGCTGTCCCCGTGCGTGTCGTCTTTTCGCACTGATACGCGGATTCGCAAAGGCCGGCCATGCAGCTGAGTGGTGTCTTGAAGATTCAGCACTCCGACGGCGTGGCAGATGGCAGACAGTTGCGCCTGTCCAATCTCGGTCGCCTTTTGATTTTGGTTCTGGATCGTGATGCGCCCATAAACCTTTCGGTTGATGAATTCGCCTTCCAGCACGGAGAACTTGGCTTCCAAGTACTTGCCCGTGTTGTTTTTGGTGTCCTTGACGTCAGTCTCTTCAATCTGGACGGTGTATGTGCCCGCCGGCAGCGGAGTGAAGGTGGTTGCAGGTGCGACTTGCGCCGCATTAAAGCCAAGCGTTGCCATGGTTGATTACTCCTGATGGATTGATGGTTGAGTTGGGTTTCGGGTTGGCTCGATTGAGTCAGGCTGAGCCGAGGCCTGTTGCTGCTGGTCAGGCGTTGCCAGTACTTTGGCGGCGATATCGGCAAGGTTTGGCAGCTCGAACGCATCCAGCGCGCCGCTGCGGTCCTTAGCGATATAGTTAAAGTCTGGCTGCGTTTGCAGGTAGCGAACGAGCTTGCCTTCCGGGTCTTTTTCGGCACGAAGGCAAAGCACCTCGTCAAACAGGTACGGTATGCCCTGGGCAAGCTTGGCGCCTGGCAGGGACGGGCTATACAGCATGGCGCCGGTATGCTCGTCTTTGACGCGCTCCATCTTGCAGCTCATGTAGACGTTGCGTCCTGGCAGGTCGCGAAATGCCCGTAGAAGATCGGTCATTTGCTCGGAGAGGTTCCCATAAGCGGCTCTGGCATCTTTTGAGTTCTTCTTCTCGTAGGAAAGAACGACTTCGGCAATTTCGCTAATACTGTCCAAAGCGATCCAGTCGAACTTCTTGCCATCAGCGTCGTTCATGAGGTAGTTATAGGCCTCGTGCACATCTTCGATCTTCGAGACCTCGATAACCGGCAGGTCAACATCTCGCAGGGACAGCAGCCCGCCCTCTGCTGAAATGATGATGGGGTTGCCAGGCATGGTTTTGCAGAGTGTGGTTTTCCCGGCCCCGGCACCACCATATACGAGTACTTTCAGGCCGTTGGTGCGCGCGGCCTCTCGGGTCGATTTCAATTGGATTGCCATGGTTATGTTCCTGTTCTGGTTAAGCTAGGTTATGAGTCGGGCCAGAAACGTCGGCCCCAAGAGAAGCGCTGCGACGAACGCCACGCCTACCGCTATCCGCAGTGGAGTCAGCTTGTAATCGTCGTCAGGGTGGCGGTAGCGCATAAGCGTCAGGCGGTTCCAGGCGGTTTTCATGCCATCACCTTCGCGACGTTGGCTATTTCGTTGTGCAGTCGCTGGCGCGCCGCAGCCGACTGCTTGTTTTCCGGATCGACAAAAGCCGCAAGCAAGTCGTATAGATCCTGCGGTTCGCCGCCCATCAGAAGGATGTCGGCCCATTGCTCTGCATCGAAGCCGAACGCTGAACCACCGTTTCTAAGGCACGCCGCGACACCGGCGGCAAGGCCGTTTTGACTGATATCCATGATTGGCTCCTGAGTAGGAAAGAAGTGAAGGCGCCAGAGGTCCGCCCGATCTGTGCTTGCCGCATCGCTTCCGGACGCGACCGGCGGGCACACAGACGGCTTGGCGTAGCGCCCTCGGCCATGGCCACGTAATGGGCATGGCGGAAAGCGCTGGGGTGGGGTGTCAGACGGGACACCGCCGTACTGCCGGTTACGCTTCCGGCGTCAGTTGGCTGCTGACCGACACATGGCCATACCCGCAGCTTGCCAAGCCCCGTATTCTTTTGGCGCGGGGGCAAAGTATTTATCTCTCGTCTGCCAGCGAGTCGCGGGTCGGTGGGGTTTGCTGCCCGCCGGTGATCCGCAGTTGATCGGGCGCCGGCACCTCCCCGGCTTGCATCTGTGAGTCTCCATGTCCTTGGCGTAGATGGTTCGCCTTGTTTACCGCCGCATGGTAGGGGGCCAGATCGTTGTGCAGGCTACTTCCGCTGGCATGCCTCCATCTTTCGATGGCCTGCTGACAAGAAATCGTGCCGGGATTCACCCCGAAGGGTCAGGCGTCCCGGCGCCCTGTAGTTGGGTGCGCTAACGGGGCACCGCCGTACTGCGTCGAGCTTTCACCATGTCTCGCATGGGCCTGTGCGCCTTCAGGCTGGCGTAACGGTGGCCGGTGCGATTTCAACCGGCTTCCGGCGCAGTCCAATCCGCCCCCTTGGCTGGGCGCTGCGCCACACGGATATCTTCCCCTTTCGGGTGTAGCCAAGCTCAGCTACGCAATCACCATCATCGAAGCGGGCCGGTCTCGAACCCGGCGTACTGTCCTTGCCCGCGTTTCAGCGCTACCTACGGGCTCGGCTGGTCGAACCGCATTAACCTAACCGCTTCGATGATGGCCCCCTGCCGGATAGGACGGCCAGCAGGGGAGTGGTCGATAGTGGGTTAGGTTGTCGGCTCGACCGGGCCGGGAAGGGGTGGGGCGGGTAGGGGCATCCAGTGGGTAGGCTCGATTCGCCAGCAGTTCGGTATATCGTCCGCCTCGACAGAGGTTTCAAACCATCCTGGCTGTTCGTCGTCGGGATCTTCCCAGTGCTCGGCGATATAGGCTTCGCTCATCCACTGCCCCCGCATGGTGCGCCAGTTACCGTGTGAGTTGTAATAGCCAAGCAGGAGCGTGCGGCCATCCTTCGGCGCTGTCTCGATGCTTCTCCATGAGCTTTCACACATACGTTTCCCCTCGAAGAATCCTGCCAACCGTTCTCTTGTTCGTTCCGTGTTTTTTCGCAAGCGCTTCCCACGACAATCCGGTTTCCAGCCGATCTCTGCGAATCTGGTTTGCAGTCTCATCGCTTAGGGATGAGTTGGGCGACCTCTTGCCTTTCCAGTAATCTGCTTGCATTCGACCAAGAGCGCGGGAATGTGCGAGATTTTGCTTTTGGGTACACCATTCGAGGTTCTTTGCCTGGTTGTTTTTTGGGTCACAATCAATATGATTCACGTAGGGCAGATTCAGCGGATTAGGAATGAATGCTTCCGCGACAATTCGGTGAGCCCGCACCTCCCTTCTTGGTTGAGACAGCCTTGCTAGGAGATAGCCGCTACTGTTTTGGTACAGGCCCACAGGCTTTCCGTCTGTTCGTCTTATTTGCCCCTGTTCGGATACTTCATATCGGCCCTCATATCCTTGGACTGGTCGCCACTGCATCGCTTCACCTCTCTTGATTGTTGCGCGCCTCCAACGCCTCCCGCGCCTTGGCGGCTGCGTAGGCTTCGGCTTGGGTGGTGGTGATGAGGGGCGTCTTGAAACCGGTAGCCGCTCCACTGGCTGCCAACCACGCCACCGGCTCGGGCATCGGAATGGTGCTCATGAGTTCCGCATCCTATAAAGTTGATCGGCGTACTTCTTTTTCAACCTGGGAACCGGGCACCCCGGCGCGTGCCAGTTCGCCTTCCTCAAAACACCAGCGCCGCTATCCTGTTCACAGTGTCGGCATACCGTGAAATCAGAGCCGTACACGCCGTAACTGTCGGTATAGGTCGTGTGATCCAGCAGCGTGAGAAGGTCGCGTAGGTGGCGGCTCATGGCTGTTTCTCCATTGCGGCGTCGATGGCCTCTCGCGGGCTTGAGTGCCAATCGAATCGGTACTCACCATCATCGGGCCACCCAATACGGTACACAGGATCGCCCCTCGCTTTGTTCATGCTCTGCACTTGTGCCTCTTGATCGGCAAGCCAATCCATTCGCTCCGCATCCCGCTTCCACGCCTGTATCTCTGGTGATTGAAGGATGGCCTGAATCGCTGCATCCGTGATTTCCCGCAGCCGGTCGGAATCTTCGGCAACCAGCGAGAAATCATCCGGCCCCATTGTTCCGTAGCTCCAGGCATCCCACACACGCAGGCAGTCGTATGCGTCACCCAGGGCGGCAGCAACGGCTTCGTCAACTGCCTCTTTGGTGGTATCTGTCAGTATGGTGGTGCTCATGATTACCACCGCCTCATATGGCTGCGCGACCCAAGCAGTCGCACAGGTATGTTTTCAGCAGCTCGATGGCCTGAGTTTCGTCGTTTGCCCACAGCGCCCGCAGCATCGCTTGCCGCTGGTCGTGCAGGTCGCCTGGGATGTTCGTGATCCCGCGCCCTTGCAAGTGCGCAATCAGATCATCGTCATCGAAGTCATCCAGATCAACTTCAACATCGATGTCTACGTACTGCGATACGCTGATGGTCTTGGATGCCATATCGTCCTCTCTTGTGGATTCATCCGGCGTGGCGACCGGCTATTCGTTGCCGCCAGCGCCGATCGCTACGCCGAGCGCCATGGCCTCGAAGGCGGCGGCCTTGGCCGCATCAATGCTTTCGAAAAAATGGTCGCGCTTGTCATATCCGGCATCGTCATCATTGAAGCTGGCCCCAATGCGAACCGTGACGCCATCAATGCAAGTCATCTGCACAGCCTCTGGATTCCCCTCTTCGTCGCTGCCGCAGAAGACAAGAATCTGTCGCCCGCTCTCTGTTCTGATGATCTTTGCGAAGTCATCCTCGTGCGACTGATATACGGTCAAGCCCATGTCTATCTCCTTGTCATCCGGCGCAACTTCTATTTAGGGTGGCGCCCGCCGACTTCACCAAGAATCGCCTTGCGATCCAGTTTGGCGCCGGGGTAGCCACTGTGCGTGTGTTTGAGTCGATTGCGGAAATGGTCGACTTTGCGCCGCTTCTTGCCTTCCCGGACCATGGGTTCGGGCAGGATGCTCATGGGCGGGATGGTGGGCGATATGCTCACACCCAGCATGGCGGCTAGTAATGCTCGTGCGTTAAACATGGTTTCCTCGCTTCAGTCCGGGCACTCGAATGAGTGCCCCTACCAAAGCGCCCTGACGCTACGAGATACCGCAACGTGCGGCAGGGCTATTTGATTCGGCTGGCGCTTCCTGCTCTGTCTCACAGGTGCATTCCAGCCGTCGGGCTCTGTCGGGTCAGCGGCTCTCCCTATTACCGCGTCGTTCCGTCCATCAGATTGCAGCTCTGACTAGGCATTCCCCTGAGTCTCACGCTTGGGGCTTGCGGGCGATTTCTTCTAATGCGCGGCCATGCGCTGTTCTGCTGGTACTGCTGCATCTCCATGTCTACTTGCTGGCGGTGGCCTAGGCGTTCGTGTTTGGTGATGCGTTAGGCGTATTACACCAAATGGTGAAGTTCTTGTCAACACCAAACGGTGAAGTTTTTAACGAGTAAGGGAAAACCCCATCAGCAGCAGGCTGATGCCGAAGGGCGGGTAGAATCGGTATTGAATAGTTACAGTGGAGCGGTGATGGACATCGAGCAGAAGAAGCGGCTGCGGCCAATGGCCCGCGAAAAGGCCAGCGAGTACCAGGCAGCTTTGAGGAAAGCTAGCGACGAGGGGGCAAACGTCCATCAAGTCAGCATTGATCTGATGGACGTGGTACAGGAGTTCGCTACTGGGATTTCAGATGCGGACCGGGAGGCGTTTCTTGAGCTGTTCTATGAGGAACTTCAGGCTCTCACAAACGCAACACTCGCTGAAGCTGCGGAGATCGAGACAAAAGCCATCGCCGATGCTGCAGGGAATGCGAATGCGGCGACCATCATCATTGTTGTGGTTGCTGTGCTGCTCATGATCGTGTTCGCCGCAAGATAGCAGGAGGGGAAAACCTCACCAACTACTTGGGCCGAGAAAAGGACAGATTTGTGGCAACTCGGGGGCGGGGCTGGTCGTTAATCCAGGCCAGGCCGACAGGCCATCAAGGGCAGCAAAGCGCTCTCGCTTCTACTGATATCGATGCGGAACAAGACGGTATTAACCAATTCCAATAAAGCCATCAACATCAAAGGGGGCGTATATGGATAGTACATAAAAACGAAAAGCCCTTAGGGCTGAGCCGCAGGGCTTTCCTGGCCCGGCGAACTTGCATCGCCTGACCAATGTCCGTAGGAAGACATGGTTAGTCTACCCTTACTGGAGGGTGAAGGGCAAGTGCCGCCGGTGTTTTAACACCACATGGAGGCACTTATGCATTGCGCATACCCCATGGGAGTGCACGTTCGCGCGTATACCCGGTTCCGCTTCGGGCGGCTGGAGTTTGTGTGTGAGCATTGCCGCTCCTACCCGTACCAACTGACCTTGTTTTAACCGAAAGGCGCCCGTCTCAGTAGAGCGGGCGCCATATTACGCCCATGCAGTTTTGATCCGTCTTGATATTGATTGCATGCTCATCGAACAGGGCCTAAAGAAGCCCACCGAATCCGAAGAGCGCCTAGCGCGCATCGAGGCAAAGCTCGATGGGCTAATGGCTATGCTTGAAGGGAAACAGGGTGAGTAGGGAAGAAAGCCCCTCATCGCGAGGGGCCCAGCCTAAGCCTTTCGTAACCGGGAATATCTATGACCCTAGTACGAGCCAAGAGATCGGGGGTATGCCATCCGTACGTAGTCGGCTAATTCCTTCTCAGCCGATTTCATGGGCGTAGCCACCATTTCATGCTTAGCTGCCGTTCTCGGAGTAGCTACCACTCCGGGTGTAGGGTAAACCCAAGACGACATCGTTGACTTTGAATGCTTAACGGAGTTTCCCGGCGAACGTGCTGTGTCACTTATATTGTTAATCATTGTTGTGTCCTTCATGGCTGAAGAGTTGTGCTCGGCGGCGAATTGCTCGCCGGATGCGCAACGGGCGACCTGCATTGCGCAGGCCTTCTTGTGCTGAGGGTTTCTGAGGACGGCCGCACACCAGTAGGTGGTCCCAGGTTGGCTACAGTGGTTGTCGGCTCATTCAGTATGGACCTGTTTGTCGCATAAAGATATCAAGATGAACTGGCGCATGCTGATCCGAGCATGCTGGGCATGCCATTTGCTTTTTGGACCAGTCCGTCCGGAACTCTTTGGGCGGCGCACACCCAAAAGGAGAGTCTCCATGTTTGCTCACAACAAGCGATTGCAATATACGGTAAGAGTTGCAGAGCCCAATCCCGGGTTAGCCAACTTGCTGCTGGAGCAGTTTGGCGGCCCACAGGGGGAGCTTGCCGCTGCCTGTCGTTATTTCACTCAGTACATCGGCGAGGACGACCCTGGACGCAAGGATATGTTGATCGACATTGCAACAGAGGAGCTGAGTCACTTAGAAATTATCGGGCACCTGGTGGCGATGCTCAATAAGGGGGCGAAGGGCGAATTGGCGGAGGGTGTCGATTCGGAGGCAGAGCTGTACCGCAAGTTGCATGGCGCCGGTAACGATTCGCACGTCACTCAAGTGCTCTATGGCGGCGGTCCGGCTTTGACCAATTCAGGCGGCCAGCTATGGACATCGGGATACATTGACACGATCGGCGAGCCCACTGCCGATCTACGCTCAAACATTGCCGCAGAGGCCAGGGCCAAGATCGTTTACGAACGTCTAATCAATGTCACGGAAGACCCTGGCGTCAAGGACGCGCTCATGTTTCTAATGACTCGAGAGGCGGCACATTTAAAGTCGTTCGAGAAGGCCTTGTATTCTATATCCCCGAATTTCCCTCCCGGAAAGCTGCCTCCTATGCCGGAGTTCGCCAACACCTACTTCAACTTATCGCAGGGCGATGGCGAAATGGAAGGTTCGTGGAACAGTGATGCGAACTTCGAGCGGGTGGACGCGTGGGAGCAAATGTCCGCCGTGGATGGTGGTGACGGGTCTGCCTCGGTGGCGCTTGATGAGAAAGCGTCGGAGATTGTTCAGGCAATGGCCATGCGTACAACTTCGGATCCTACGTCCAACCCCGAAACAGGCGCCGAGCTGGGCGCTATGGTCCCGCCCAAAGAGGCTGATAGTTCAAAGCCAAGTTGAATCCGCTGGATGCAACGATATATCGGAGACGGGCCGCCCCGCGGCCCCGTGCAGAACGTGCCCGCCCGACAATCGCAACTGGTGCCAGACGAAGCGTGGGGCGCCGACTTCATGCCCTGCGCGGGCGAGTTCGGCGCGGAGCAGTATTTCTTACTGCCGCTGATCGACCCGTCATTGCAAACGAACTTGCCGCCGGCACAGTGCGAGATCCCACCTTTCTTTCCGGAGCACGGCTTGTTCGCCGCCAGGGCGGGGGAGGCTATGCCGATGGCGATAGCAAGCACAAGTACGCGCCAAATCACTTCCTATCCCTCCATAGGATCCACAGCAACAGGACCAACAAGGCAGCGCCAAGCAAATAGGGTCCTGTGCGATATCTGTCCATGATCCAAGGATGGGTTTACGAGCGATTATGTTTCTACATGAATCGTTACATCGTGGACGAAATCCGGCGTTCAGGCCATCAGGGTTTGTCCTTGATGCTCGGCAAAGAAAAACCCCTCGCAGGGGAGGGGTTGGGGCGACTATTCTTTAGGTTTGTGGGTGATTTCTTCTTTTATTATCGATGATATTTACTTTCAAAGGTAATCCTTCAATAGTACGGCCATCCGCGGATAGCATTGTTCTGAATGTTCCACCACCTGAAACATCAAGGTCGTAGAACTCTGCCACAAAAACGATGACGAAACGAGGCTCCCCATCTCCACCCTCATCCTCCTCTTCGTCTTTAAGGCGCTGAACAAGATCTTTTGGGACTTCTGATTCTTTGATGGGCTTTCCATTCCACTCTATGCGAAGCGATATATCCGAGCTCGCCGTATTTTCGTCTAGGACGATAGTCGCGTGAACGCAGAGCTTTTTAATCACAGCGTTATCAGGCTCTACGGATAGCGCCCCTCGATACACGCCCATGAGAGACGGGGCGCCGCCAACCTCTCTTCGGATGTCATCGCAAAATATTGGAAATACCTGCATCATTGCTATTGCTTCCCTGCGCGCATCCGAGTCGCACTAATGGCTGAAATGACAGTCTGAAGATCAGACCCAAAGGCCTGGGCAAGCTTAGTGATTGTGGATAGCTGCGGATCAACCTCACCTTTTTCCAGGCGCGCGATAGCCGGTTGGTGAGTATTCAGGCGTTCAGCAAGTTCCGACTGTGACATCCCCACCGACAGCCGTAATTTTGCTAACGAGTACGCTGTGTCAGGCCCCAGCTCAGCAGCGATTCTTTTTCGGGCGCGGAGTAGTGCAGCTCGCTTAACGGGGTCGCGCATGAGTTTTTCGCGGCGGCGCGCTGAAGGTGATTTCTCTTCATGATGGACGTAGCCCTCAAATGCTTCGCTAACAGAGGATACATGCGCCACCATGGCTGACCCAATGATCAAGTAGCCACTATCATTGTCGATAGGCAGGAATGCCGATTCTGTCGTATATCCTACAAACTTTGTCGATGAAGTTCTGGTCGCACTCATAGTTAACTCCTCGCGGCATGACAGTCAATACATAGTATCGATCCAACTGCCCATGGTATCCATAGATCAATCGGTGTGGTATGGAAACACCATCGCCCGTCCAAACTTTCAGAATGAATACGTTGTACCCGTCCTTCCATACTTCTCGGAACTGCTTTACCTGAAATGTGGGCGTGTGAAGTGCATGGTGTTTCTCCCTACATAATTCATCAAGTAAGCCCGGGTTTTCTTCCAGCTGCCACAACAGCTCGTCAATGAGGGCCGCATGATCCACATCTTCATCATAGAGCGCGTCGAGCTCTTCTTCGGCTTCCAAGCTGTAATCTAAGAATGGCATTATAACATGTAAGTTATTTTTCCCGGCTTTGGTGGGATAGTTTTAGGCAAAGCGCAGGGTTCTAGCATACATTTAGGATTAAATTGCATCAACTAGACACGTATAGCCCAGGCAGAAGGGGCGTGCAAAATACTCTCCGATTGTGCTGCTCTCCCGCGACTCACACTTTCCGCAATGGCTCCAAGCCTCACCCTTCCACCACCAACCCCCACCATCACCCCTGCATCAACGTCCACCAGGCCAGCACCTTACCGTTCTACGATTCGAACAGCGCCGACGCCATCTCCGGCGGATGTTTCGCTCAAAATTCTTGCGGCGAGCTCTTCCGGGCCTTCCAGGCAAACTCTCTGAGATAGTTGATCCATGCCCGGCACGGTGACGCATACGCCTATTGAGTGCCGGAACTGCGAGCTTTTCGTTTCGTCGAGATACTGAACTTCGCCGTTGCCCATTTGCACGGTGTATCTGTGCGTGTGCTTCTGCATGGCCTGGCTGTCCAGCGCCGAGCCTGCCACACCACCAAGCAGCCCGACGGCAAGGTGCATAGCCGGCGTATAACTTCCTCCATTCAAGGCTCTTCCGATGTACAGGGCCTGGGCGGCGCCGCTGCCAAGCGCCGCGCCTCCGTAGGTCGCAGGCGTTGATTGATCGGCGCTTTGCACGTCGGCGATCAGCCCGTACTCATCACCACGGAGTACCTTTACGGTTCTTCTGGCTTGAATCTGTTTCTGCTGAATCGGTGAGAGCTTCGTCCATGTCGCACTGCTGGTCACCAGAATGCTGGATGCGCTATCTGCTGCGACCTGGGCGCCAGTAAAGCCCGGTTCTTGAACGCGCGAAACATGCCTTGGTAAGGGCGGGGCAGAGGATGCGCAGCCCACGAGCGCGGCAACGCACAGCACACTAATCGAGGAAGCGTATCGCACGACCGCGCCCGTCCATGCTTCCCCAGCTCATGAAACTTACTCCGACATTGCCGTATGTGGCGAAAATGACAGCGTCCGCGCCCATCGCGGCAGCCTTTTCCCTGAGCTTCTTCTCAACCAATTCTTTTGTCGGGTTCGGATGAAAGAGAGTCGTTTTATTTACTGTGACGTTGAGGTCGCCAAGGCTTTCATAGCGACGGCCGGCCACATCCGTCTCGTAAACCTTCACTTCCTCGGGGGACTTAGCGGAGATTGTTGCCGAGCTTTCCGCTGTGGAACTATCAACTTGGGCGGTTGACCATGTTGCGCACCCCGACAGGGCAAGTGCTATCAACGCTACGCCTATTGCAGACCTCATGCTTTTTCCTTACAAAGCAACATCAAAATAAATTATTGTTACGCGTCGAACAAAAAAACTAGAAATCTTGACTGCGCCACACTTTCAGTACCCGCCCAAGCACCTCGAAGTCCATGCTCTCCGTGATGTCGAACGGATCGTAAGCCTCCTTGTTCTCGGAGCGGGCGCGTATGACGAGCCCGCTCTCGGTAGGTATGCGCTGTAGCCGCTTCACATACCCATCGTTGCCAATTCGGAAGAAGTACACGGAATCGAAGTCCACCGACTTCACGCCGATGTCGACCAACAGCGGATCCCCCGGATTAAATAAGGGCTGCATTGAGTCGCCAAAGCCCGTGACGATACATAGGTTCTTCGCGCTACTGTGCGCCCGGACGTTCCGGTCCAGCCACTCGGGATTCACTCGCCAGCTTTGAATGATGCCCGGCTGGTCTCGCAGCTCTATGCCGTGGCCCATGGCTCCACCGGTATCGAACTGCTGGAGCACTATATCCGGCACTGGTTTCTGCTTGAGTTCGACGACGTTGCTTTTTCTCATGTCTTCTCCGTCTTTTGCGGTCTTTTCGACGCTAAGCCAGCCGACAGGCAGGGTGGCGTCCCACTCTTTCTCCATCGCTCGCGCAACTTTCTCGCCGAACGATTTTCTCTCCGCAAGCATGTCGTTTATTTGTGTTGGAGACCGCTTCATACGCTTGGCTACGCTGGTCAGGCCGAACTGATCGACTAGCGCTTGCAGGTTTTCTCGGCGGATAGATACGACATCTTTCATTCGAAGATTACAGCACGTAATCACCACTTGGTGTATTCCCTAAATGGTGTTGATTAACTTCACCAAACGGTGTAGGATGGTGGCATGGAAAAGCTCAAGAATTTCATTTTTGGAATGCCGTCAGAGCAGCGCGAAGACTTTGCTGCTCGCTGCGGCACTTCCTTCGCCCATATGCGGAATGTGGCCTATGGATACCGAAGGGCCAGCGAAAAGCTGAGCGTCCGGATAGAGCGAGAGTCTGAGGGCGCCGTTACCCGAAAGGATCTTTACCCGTCCGAGTGGCCGGAGATCTGGCCCGAACTCAAGGAAACATCTCATGCGTAAGTCACGGAACGCGCTTATACCGGGCCGTCAGATCAGGGCGCTCGAAGGTTTCTGCGTCAACCAGATTGACGGGATCGCCGCCGATCTTGAATCGGCGCAGGTCTCGCTCCCATTTTTCCGGCCCATCAAGCGACTGAACAAGAAAGAAGTCTGTGTACTCGTCAATGACGTGACGTTGCCCGGCTTCGTCGAGAACTTGAATGCGGTTTGTGTGGACCGTTTTTCTTTTCATGGTGATCTCCTATGAATACAGCGAATCAATATGGGTTTTGCTTGGGCGATGAAGTTCCGCAAGGTTTTTTTGCTCCGCCGACAATGGACGAGGCGCTTGCCATGATCCGCGATTTTGCGACACGCGAGGGTATGACTGCGGCTTCGGTGTGTGATGCGTTCAGCCTTGGGCGCATTGCCCTGCGAGCTCATAAGGAACCCTCCCATGCGTAAGGAAAAGCACGCTTCCGATGCGCTAGCCCTGTCGCTCATCGCTGCTGCCAGCTTTTCTTTCGCTGGCTTGGTCGGCGAGATTTCGCGCGACTTTTGGTTTTTCTTCATTGGCTGCGGCGTCTGGGCATCCGTGTGCACGGGATTCAAGGTTTTTTTGATGCTGCGTCGTCAAGGCCCAGTAACCGGCGAGGCAGCAGATGATCATAAATAATGTTCCTCCAGGGGAAAGCTCTGGTCGCTCGCTTAGCCATATCGCGCAGCCGATAGCAACTACCGATACCCAGTATCTGAAAATGCGCCACGGGTCGGCAATGACGGATTCAATCCAGCCGGAGATGAGCCATTTGGCGATACCCCAAACGAGCCAGACCACGACCGGGCCAAGGAACATAAAGAACACGTCTCGCCACGTCACGCTGGTAATCCATTCAATCATGGTCAATCCTTTTCTGAAAGTATCAAGAGGTCGGAGTCTTGATTCTATCGGGACTGGGTTGACCGCCCTAATGCACCGTCACGACACCGGCATCACCGAGCCCGCGCTGCCAGTTATAGACAACGCGCTCGTAAGCAGCCTCGATGTGGTCGTCGCTGGTCGCCTCCCCAAATCGCCGATAAGCAAGGTCAGTGGCTCGATCAAGCAGCGCATCTGCAACGTATTCATCCATGGGCGCATTGTGGCTGGCCTCGCCGGTTTCCTCTATTCGCATTTCCCGATCCCTGTTTTTTTTGTCCATGGCGTGACTGTATGCGCCGGGAAGAGGTAAGTCATGCGTCTGAATTCGCACAAAACCGTTATCCAGATCATTGCCGACGCCATAGAGGCTTGGCGCAAGCCCTTGCTGAAGAAGCGCGAGGATGTGGCCGACGACATCGTGCGCGCCCACCACGACACAGGCGGCGTGGAGCGCACGGGTATATGGATTGAACCGCCTAGCGCAGGGCGCGCCGAAGAGTTGCGTATGAAGGCGAACGCCGACCGCATCTTTCGCTGGCTGGACGATCAAGAGAAGGACCGCAACCTGTTGCCGGCGAACTTCCTGCCGTCGCTGCTGGCTGGCCTGCCGCTCCATGTGCGCATTGGCGTCATGAATGACATCCTGAGTCCGTGCGGCCTGACTGTCAGGCCCGTTGCTGAGACTAGCACCGGCCTGGTGCCGATCCAGCACCTGACAGAAATGATTCGGGAAGACGCTGAGGCTCATCAAGCGATGGCTACGGTAATAAGCTGCGGCAGCACCGAATCACTGAAGTCAGCCCAGAAGGAATTGACTGAATCGCTAGGGGCAACACAGAAGTCGCTGGTGGGCATCGAGGCGGAGCTTGCCCGCCGCATGGCCGATGGGGTGAGCCAATGACCGCCCAGCTGGCCACCCGCCAGGGCGCCCTTGAATGCTGCGACGGCGAGAAGGTAGAGCCCATCGGCAAGAGGGTAATCAATTGATGGCCTCCGTATCCCCCATCCGTCGCAACAACCTAAAGGCAGCCATTGCCTATGCCAAGCTTGGCTGGAAGGTATTTCCTGCCTGGTGGGTCGCGGAATCGGGCAAGTGTGCCTGCGGTGATTCCGAGTGCAAAAATCCTGGCAAGCATCCACTGCAACGCATTGCGCACCGTGGCCAGCAAGACGCTACGACGGATACGGCCACCATCAAGAAGTGGTGGGACGCCTACCCTGATGCGAATATTGCCATTCCGATGGCGCCCTCGGGGCTTGTGGCGATCGACATTGATCCGCGAAATGGTGGGTGGGACACGATTGATGATATCGAGAACAAGCACGGCCCGTTGCAATCGGACGTTCTCGCCCTGACCGGCGGTGGCGGAGAGCATCGAGTATTCACGCTGCCCGAAGGCTTGGCCGGCACGCTGCCAGGCAAGCTTGGTCCAGGGGTGGATGTAAAGGTCAATGGCTACATCATTGCTGAGCCGTCCAATCACGTCTCTGGCAGAACTTACGAGTGGGAGGCCTCAAGTAATCCCCTGGAAGGGATTGTTCCATCGCCTTTGCCCGATTGGCTGCGTGGACTCTTTCAGGCAGGCCAGACAAGCCAGCATGCGTCGCATCGACCCAATAACTTGGCCATTGCGTTGTCTGAAGCAGATTCGGCTGAGCTGCAAAGCGCGCTGGCCGTCATCGATAGCTCTGAACGCGACACATGGCTCAAGGCCGGCATGGCGCTGCATTCGACGCACGCGGGCCAGCAGGCATTCGCTATTTGGGACACTTGGAGCCAAACGTGCCAAGAGAAATACGACTACGTTGACCAGTTGCGCACCTGGCGCTCGTTCCGGAACAAAGGCTTGGATGGCGTTACCAAGTCAACCATCTTCAAGCTTGCCCAGGATGCCGGGTGGATAAATCCGGCCGCAGGTCAGATCGCTAAGACAGCATCACCAGAACAAATTGACGAACTGCGAGCTTTGGTCAAAAAGTCTGAAGCGATTGCCACGGTCAAAGAGGCGCCAGAACGCTTAAATACGCCATTTCCCGTTCATAGCTTGGACATGGTCAGTCAATGGGTAGCAACGGTTGCCGGCATCAGTCCTGGTGTACACACCCAGATGGCTGCCATCAGTGTCGCGAGCCTTGCCGCCTCGCGTCTATACGAGTCGCAGATCAAGGACGGCTGCCATCTTCATCAGATGATCACCGCGCAGTCCTTCGGTGAGGTTTCCCCGATTCTCAACGCGATCGTGCAAGTGTTTGCCGACGCAGGCATGAGAAAGCTTATTCGAGGCCAGCGCATCAGCTCTCTGCAAAGCTTCTATAGGACACTGCATCGCTCGCCGGCCACGCTTTATATTGCGCCGGACTGGGGTAGTGCGGTTGCGTATTCTCGCCGCCAATCGAGCGGCGTGCTCGAGCAAATACTGGGGCTTATCGCGCAAAGCTTTGATCAGCCTTTCATGCTCCTAGATAACCCGGAGGAGTTAGGGCTAAAGGCGAGCCATGGGGTGGAAGGCGACATGCCTGTTATCTACCAGCCGTGTATGTCGGTCTTTGGATTTATCAGCGAATCAATGCTTTCCCACACCTTTTCAGCTAGCGAGATAGGGCGCGGCGGGGTGGAAAAGATGCTCTTCACCCGGCAGCCAGTCCAGTTTCAAGGCGATCCACAGCCAAGCGAGACGCCGGACTGGCTCATTAAACATCTGACCGACATACGGCGTCTGACCGCCACAGGTGCCGAGCACGACCTGTCGACCATATTCAATGGCAATGCCGGCCTCGTTCCCACCGCCTATACGGTGAAGTTCCAAGCCAGGCCAGAAGAGCATTACCCAAGGTTCGACCAACTGAGCACAAGCCGCATGGCGCGCCCGGTAGTCCACGCTGCCAGAGTCAATCTGCGCCGTCTAGCCTGTGTACTGGCGGTTTGGGAAAACCCGCAAGAGCCTGTGGCGACCAGGGCGATCATGGATTGGTCTGCTGATTTTGTCGCCGGCGCGTTGAACGAATCGCTGTTGGCCCTACGCCTCCTTGGCGGATCGGAGGACGGGAAGGTCAGTGAACAGCAGAAGGTCCTGGCTGCCATTGTGGAAGCCGGCAGCGAAGGCGTCAGCGAAGCCCAGCTTGCCCGTTATTGCTGGGCCTATAAGCGCCTGCCTAGAGAAAAGCGTAATGACTTGATCGACACATTGATTCAGGACGAGGACATCTTTGCCGTCAAGGGCAAAAACGGCAAAGGCGCCCGCTTTGTGGCGGCTCGGTTTATCGAACAAGGCGAAACCAATGAATAAATCACCCAAAAGGAGAGTAAGGAGATGCTATGGAGATGAATCATTCTCTCCCATCCAACCCGCATGGATATTGGGCTGCAGCCAAAAGGAGAGTAAGGAGATGGCTCTATGCATATATATCTATTAAAGAGAAATAAATATATAGACCTCTCCTTATCTCCTTTTGGGGCAAACCCGCATGGATATTGGCTTTGCATGGGAGATGAGGCCCCTCTCCTTTCATCTCCTTTCATCTCCTTTTAGGAATTTAGAGAAAGATCATGGAAAAACTACCTTTAACCCTCCACCAGCAGGCCGCCTACGATAGCTTGCGCAATTTCGCCCTGTCGGAAGATGGCGGTATCGCCACGCTGGAAGGTTATGCGGGGACGGGGAAAACCTTCCTGATTGGCAGGCTGCTCAACGAGCTAATCGATAACGGTCATTTCACGTCTACGCAGCTTGCCATAGCTGCGCCCACCAATAAGGCTGTAGCGGTGCTGGCATCCAAAACGCGCGAAGACGTACCGGCAAGCTCCATACACTCACTGCTTGGCCTGAAGCTCAAAGAGCTTGAGGATGGCGGGCAGACCTGCGTCAAGGACGGCGACAGCTCCCTGCATAACTACTCCGTGGTGGTGGTCGATGAGTGCTCGATGGTGTCCATTGAGATTTTCAAGAACATCATCTATTCGCGCCGGACAACGAAGATTATTTTTGTTGGGGATCCGGCCCAGTTGCCGCCAGTAGGCGAGGCGCAAATATCGCCGACCTTCACGGCAGTCGATAAGCGATTCATGCTCTCTGAGGTGGTGCGCCAGGCGGCAGATAACCCAATCATCAAGATGTCCATGGTGATTAGAAAGGCTATTGAGGAGCAGCGCCGGGCAATGGGGGGCAGAAGCGGTTTGCGGCCGTCGATGCGCTGCTCAAGCGTTGGGTGGCCGGTGGCGGCATGAATATCAGGGTGGTGCGGGCATGAATTGGGAAGATAGGTCGCTGGTCATATCGCCAGTTCGATACTGCTTATGCGCAAACGAGAAGGCGTTTCGCAAAACGATGAAGGCGCTGCGCGTACCTAAGGCGGAGTGGCCGAAGTTCGTCGCTAGCGATCACGCTGATGCTACCGCGCATTTTCTCGAAACCAGTGAAGGTGAAGTATGTGTGGTTGTCACCATAACGGGTCACGAGCAGCGAACGCTCCCGCAGGTTCACGCGCTTCTCGTTCATGAGGCTGTGCACATATGGCAAGAAATCCGCTCGATCATCGGCGAGAAGGAGCCGAGCTCAGAGTTTGAGGCCTATTCCATTCAGTCAATTTCGCAACGCCTGATGGAGTCTTACGCGGAGCAGGTAAAGAGATGAGCCTCCAAGACGCACAAGACGCCCTCGAAATGATCGAAGAGGCGCGGGCGGAAGGGCTCGCATCAGAGGTCAAGATCACGCGATCAACGCCTGGGTCGCCCGGCGGATACAACCCCGATACAGGCGAGTTTGAGGGCGGCAGCGAGCCCAGCACCGTCACCCACACGGCGCCCGGAGTAAAGATCGGCTACGAGCAGACTGACATCGACGGCACGCTGATCAAGCAGGGCGACCAGAGGCTATACGTTCCCGCGCTTGGCTTTGTGCGGCCCACGACGAACGAGCAGATCAAGGTGGGTAGCGCGACCTATACGGTGGTGAATGTCGAGGTCGTCGCGCCGGGTGATACCGACATTCTCTACATCATTCAGATCAGGGGTGTGTGATGGCTGAGTCGTTCGCCCTCCAACTCCAAAAGTTCGCCGAGAAAGCCAAGGCGAATACCGATGTGGTCGTGCAGAAGATCACGCTGGACGTTGCCCGTAGCGTCATCGAGAAGTCGCCCGTCGGGAATCCCGATCTTTGGAAGGGGTCGGCGCCCCCTGGCTACGTGGGCGGTCGATTCCGGGCGAACTGGATGTTCGGCGACGGCAAGATCGACACCACCACGACCGAAGAGACCGACAAGAGCGGGAGCATGACGAAGACGCGGCTGGCCGCAGCGATTTCGGCGACGAAGGCAGGAGGCGTGACATTCATCTCTAACTCGTTGCCCTACGCCATCCCGCTTGAGTACGGCCATTCCAGCCAGGTGCCGCCTCACGCGATGGTGCGCGGGACGGTGTCCGAATTTCAGCGGTTTGTCGACAAGGCCGTGAGGGAGTTGCCATGAGTAAGCGCCAGATCCGAGCGGCCTTCGAGTCGCGCCTGAGCGCATGGTCGGCCGGCCGCGACACTACTCTACGTATCGCATGGGAGAACGCGCCGTTCACGCCCGTCACAGGGGAAACGTACCTGCGGGCCTTTTTGCTGCCGGCGCCGACGAACAGTATCGATATCGCTGGCAAGCACCGCGGCTTCGTCGGGATTTTCCAAGTGAGCATCATCGGGGTCAGTGGAAGGGGCTCGAAAGCAACCGAAGAGATTGCCGAAGAGCTCGACAAGCTCTTTCCTTTGAGGTTGTGCATTCCGGCTCGCCCAAGGCCGGTCTGTGTGGCAACGCCTATGAGCCAGGGGCCTGGCCTGCCGGATGGCGGAACTTTCACGCTGCCAGTGTGGTGGCGCTATCGCATGGACGCTTTCGTAAGTGCCCGTGCATAACGGAGATTTCTATGTGTCCTGATTGTGAAGCCCGGCGAAAGCTGGCGCGCGATGCGTTTTTGAACGCGAAGATCAAAGAGGCTGTCGGCCATATCGCCAAAGGCGCGGTTGAGGCTGTTGGCCTGAAGAAAAAGACAGGCGTCGTGGATGCTCGGGAGAAACCCCGACCCAAGCGAGCCGACACCAAGGATTCCGGCGCCGCCGGTTAACTGCCCCTCACGGGGCATTTTTTTGCGCAGGAGCAAACATTATGAGCGGACTTTACCCGATCTCTG
The DNA here is from genome assembly GCA_013416435.1 of Alcaligenaceae bacterium. Classification (GTDB taxonomy): domain Bacteria; phylum Pseudomonadota; class Gammaproteobacteria; order Burkholderiales; family Burkholderiaceae_B; genus Parapusillimonas. The sequence continues at coordinate 208,591 of JACCEN010000005.1, forward strand.
GATCGAAACTTTATATCGGCGGTCGCGTTACCGGCAAGGGAACTGTGACGGCGGCTGATTTCGCCGGTGCAACATGGACGGAAGTGGGGGGATGGGCGAACGCGGGTGCTGTAGGCGATACCCAAAACGTTGGCGAGCAGGACCTGATTAACGAACGGCGCACCCGCAAGTTCAAGACGACGGTTAATGGCGGCACGATGGACAATCAGTTCGTGCCTATGGCGCTTGACCCGGGCCAGATCAAGTTCAAAGAGGCTATCGCGGACTGCAACCCTTTCCAGTTCAAGATCGAATGGGGGGCTGATTGCATGCCTGAAGGCCCGGTGACGATCAGCGTTGCCGAACCCGGTGTCGTGACGTGGCAAGGACATGGACTCGTCGCCGGTCAGCCCGTGGTGTTTGCCAGCACAGGCGCGCTACCGACGGGCCTGACCGCCGGCACCGTGTACTACGTCATCGCCGCCGGCCTTGCTTCCGATGCGTTCTCGGTGGCCGCCACACCCGGAGGCGCAGGCATCGCAACGACGGCAGCCGGCAACGGCACTCACACGGCATCCGCGCCGCCCGCCGGCATGACCGACATGTTCTATGGCTTGGCCCTGCCTGGCGCGCGCCAGGGCGGCGGCGCGACCTCCGCGCATCTGCGCAATTGGTCCATCGCCGTGGACAGCAACATCATCGAAGTGTAAAGAAACCGCTCTGCGGCCAGGGGCCGGCGGGAACTGGTCCTGCCTGCCGGCTCCGACTCAAGGACTATGGACCACAAGGAGCACACAACATGGATATCACCGAAATCCTCATCCCCGAACAAGCGATTGAATCTGTCGAAGATGGCCACTGGATCGACGACATCATCGGCGCGCCAACACTCAAGCTGAAGGTGCGCGGTCTGTCGTCCCGCAAGGTGCAGAACTACCGCGACAACAAGTTCCGCCGCGTGGCCCGCAAGGACCGCGACGCCCAGGGCAACATCAAGGCTGAAGTGCTATCGCAAATCACCCGCGACACTCTGGTTGAGGTCGTGCTGCTGGACTGGGATGGCATCAAGGAAAACGGCAAGCCCGTTCCTTACAGCAAAGACCTTGCTCGCAAGTGGCTGACGTCGCGCAACGGCGACCGCCTGGTCGGCTTCGTGACGGACGCGGCCTTGCAGGTCGACGATCTGCAAAATGAGACCACCGAGGAGCTGGAAAAAAACTCGTTGCCGTCCTGAGTTGGCGCCTCTCGAATCCGAACGCTGAGAAGGAGCGAGAGGACTTCGAACGGTTCGGCCAGGAGATACCCGCCAGCCTCTGGCCGCCCGAGTTCATGGACGGCGCTCAATCTTGGTATGCCGCGTTCTGGGATCTCCATACGGATCGGCAGGCCGGCATGCAAGCGGGACGAATCAGCTACATGTCGGCGCGGATCCATTGCCAGGGCTGGACAGAGGATGAATTCCATAGCTTCTGGCGGGTAATCCGGGCGATGGATGATGTTTATCTGGAGCACGCCAACAACGGCGGCGAACCCAAGGCGTTTACGCGGGAGAGCTTCAGGGGGACGTTTTCGGGGCGGTAGGGCGTGGGTTGAATGCACGCCCTTCGTAGTGATGGCTCGCTTAGGCGGGTTATTTTTTTGGGGCGTCGGAGGGCCGATTATTCTCGTAGCGAGACAAAGCGTCTAGTCCCCGTTTTATGTCGTTCAACAAGAGGGTTTCTCGCTCAACGCTCTCTGTAAAAGACATACCAAGCAGGCTGTCTAGAGATAGCTCTTTCTTCGATGATGCGCGAAGAAGCTCGTTTATTTTTTCGGTAGCTTTAAGAATTAACGCATGTGACTCGGCAATAGGTTTCGGCTGATAGGACGCAGCGAAATTTGTGACCGTACTGAGAATGCTGTCGTAGGCCACCCCTAGGTCGTTCGGGTGTATGCCATTTTCAAGCAGCTTGTTGCACGCAACTATGAAGAAGTGCGATAGCGCTAGGAGCCGCACTTCTAGGTCTTGTTTGTCGGCTTCGCAAAGCCCTAATTCTGCTTCTAACCGCGCAACGACGCTCATTGCTGCAGCAGGGTCGGGCGACTTGAGCCTTTCAATTATCTCTGCATTCATGGAGCGGTCGTTCTTATCGGCATCAGCCTTGATCTGGTCACGCATGCCGTCTGGAAAGCGAACAACGAACTTGTCTGCCTTGTCTGAGGGAAATTCTTTTGGGTCAGCCATAAAAGTTGCTCCATAGTCGAAATCTATTGTAGTAGCGAATCGCTATGAAAATAAACAATAGCGAATCGCTATCATAGGGCTTGCATATGGAATGGCGATTCGCTACTATTTGTTTGTGGCGATTCGCCACTATCACATGGAGTCTACATGAACATCATTCCCTTTCAGTCCCCGGACTTCTCTGTCCGGGTCGTGGAGATCGACGGCGAGCCGTGGTTCGTTGGCAAGGATGTAGCCGAGGCGTTGGGCTACGAAGAGCCCGGCAACGCCATTCGACAGCACTGCCGTGGGGGTGCGAAATACACCCCCATCTCGGACAGCTTGGGGCGCAAGCAGGAAACCAGGGTCATCAGCGAGCCCGATCTGTTCCGCCTGGTGGTGAACAGCCAACTGCCGTCCGCTGAGAAATTCGAGCGTTGGGTGTTCGAGGAAGTGCTGCCTTCGATCCGCAAGACAGGCGGCTACCAAGTCGCAGCGGCCCCGGTGAAGCAGGCCACCGAAGCCCTGAAGTTGACGCCGCTTGCGGTTCGGGCGGCCCGCGCCTTCGGCCTGGACAAGAATGCGGCCGCAATCAGCGCCAACCAGTTTGTCCACAAGCTGACCGGCGTCAATCTTCTGGAGAATTTCGGCAACACGCATTTGGTGGCCCAGAATCAGGATGCGCTGTTCTTCACGCCGACCGAGCTTGGCAAGATGATGGGCGGCCTGTCCGGGCAGAAAGTAAATCTGTTGCTGGCGGGCGCTGGTTTGCAGGCCAAGGTGGGCGAGCACTGGAAGCCTCTGGATGCCGGTAAAGATTTCGCCAGGCTGTACGACACCGGCAAAAAGCACAGCGACGGCGTACCGGTGCAGCAGGTCAAGTGGTCGGACACTGTGCTGCCATTGCTGAAGCAGGAGGAAGTGGCGTGATGATCGAAAAGGTCGCAAAGGTGGCGGTATCGAACCGCATACACCCGGATAACTATGCTTGGCTGAAGGAGAAATCCGTAAAGCTTGAGCGTTCCGCAAACTGGCTACTGGATAAGCTGATTACCGAAGCGCGTTTGGCCGATGATGCCAATAAGGTTGTTGAAAATGAACGCCAGCACTAGCCCAAAAGAAAACGCATCAGAGGCGGCAACCTCTGATGCGTCGATGCAGTGATCCCCAACTACGAAATTAAGGAAAATGCAATGACTCATTCTACCGTTGTTAGACACCAGACGCAATACCAGGCGCTTGTCAAGGCCCGCAGTGACGCGGCCTTCCAACGATTCATGTTGACGCTCCTGAGCGTTGCCCACAATTCGGGCCAGCGCTTCGACCGTGCGACCGTGGAGGGCTTTCGTCATGCGTAAGCTGGAAACCACAAAGACCCGCGACATGATCCTGCCTGCAATTCCGGCGGAATTGATGGAGGAAGAGTGGGGCGAGACCTGCAAATCCCCGGTGCGCCGAGCCAATAGACGCAAGAGCCCATTTCCAGTCAGGGCGTGGCGCAAGACCGCGGACGCCAAGGAGTTGCGATACAGCCAAGATCCGTATGGTTGGGGCCTTCCTTTCTCGGAGGTGAAGAACAACGGCGCCGAACGCCATTGGGTGGTGCCGGCAAAGGGTGGGTATGCCGGCGGATGCAAAGTGGGCGAAGCAATGGCCTTCGCGTACATGAAACAGCTTCGTTCTCCGCAGGGATGTGGCGCCATAGGCTTGCAGCATATTGTGATGTCACTGATGGCTAGGGTCGACCAAGCGGGCGGCGCGCAATGTTTTGATCAGCGACTGGGCGATTGTCCGGCAGAGATAGTCGCACTCCATGGCCAGATCGTCGGCTTCTTCGGCGCTTTGGGCGGCTACTTGGCATGGCTGGCGAAGAACAGCCTCACCGGCTTGGACGGACTCACCGAGGAAGACATTCTGGCAAGCGCGAATTCATATATCGGCGGAGGTGCAGCATGAGCAAGATTGTCGAAATGACCGCGCTGACCATGAGCAGCCGGGAGATTGCGGAGTTGGTCGAGGCTCGACACAACGATGTGGTCGCCACAATCGAAAGGCTGTTCAAGAAGGGCCTTTTACGATCAAGTCGTAAAACCCGGAAAGAGGCCACAGGCGGGCGCCCGGTCGAGGTCTATGACTTGATCGCTCGGGACACCCATTTGGTTGTCGCGGGATACAGCGACGAGCACCGCGCCCGGGTGATTGATCGCTGGATAGAGTTGGAGAGCGCGGCACGGACTGTCGCCATCGACCGGACGCGCAGCCGCCACATCGCGGCGTCGGCCTACAAGCTGATGTCCACGGTGCTGAAGGATTCCCGCGAAGCCCTGGGGAAGATGGTGGCGCCGCATCATTTCATGATCGAGGCCAAGCTGGTGAATTTCGCGCTGGCCGGGCAGTACAAGGGTTTGAATAGGGAGTCGTTGACCTTGCAGCAGCTTGATCTGTTGGGCGAACTGGAGGTGAAGAACGCCGCCCTGATCTTGCAGGGGAAGAAGTACGAAGAACGGAAGAAGGCGCTGCTGACTTTCGTCCAGGCGTGGAAGGTCACGCATCCCGAATTTGAGCTGCTGGAGGTGGTGTGATGGAAATCCTGAAACTGAAAATCACCGGTACGGCGCCGCTGATGATGCACAGCGATAAGTTGGCAAACCCGTTGAATGCTGCCACGAAAGCGCATAAGGAGCTTACCGGCAAGCGCAAAAAGACGGACGACGATCATGTCGCGATTGCGAAATCCGAATTCATCGCGGGCGCATACTGGGACGAATCGGCTGGGTTTTACGTGCCGGGGCAGAATTTTGACGCGACATTCTGGGCTGGCGCCAGGCTGCAAAAGCTTGGTGTCCACTGGAAACGAGGTTGTCTCGTTATGACCGACAAGGCCACCTTGATCTTTTCGGGGCCGAAAACTCCTGAGAATCTGTGGGAGGATTTGCGATTCGTCGACTGCCGCGGCGTCAAAGTCGGGCAGTCCAAGGTGATGCGGTATCGACCAATTTTTCCCGAGTGGGAAACTTCGCTTGATGTGGCCGTGAACACTGACGTGATCGATATCGCAGAGGCCAAGAAAGCCATTGACGATGCCGGCGCCCTGATCGGTGTCTGCGAGTATCGCCCGCGCTTCGGAAGGTTCGGGGTGTGCTATGAGTGAAGTCACTATTTTGCCGAGCTGGAAGCAGGCAGCTCAGGACTTCATGCGAGAGTTTAAGTATGGCGATATCGTCAGCCTTTCATGGCTTGAGGCACGATTCGATATCCCGAGCGCGGCTGACTCGCAGCGCCTTACGGCTGGCGAGTTCCGGGCAAGGCAGTTCATTTGGCTTGGAAATATTGAGGCCTTCAAGGATTTTCTCTTAAAAGAGCATCAGGTCTGCTTGCAGTCAGTTAGGGGCGAGGGTTACCGTTGGGTTCCGCCAGCTGAGCAAACCGGCGTGGCGGTTGCTGAATTTGAGCAAGGGGCGCGGCGTGTGTTTCGGTCTGCTGGCAATAAGCTTCGGAACTTGCGCCACACTGAATTGACGGACGATCAGCGGCGGGCCAATATGGACGCCACAGCGAAGTTGGCTGCGTTGGCTGGAATGGCGCGGAAGGCATTGAGATAGTTTTTGAGGTTTGGCCCGCTCCGATTCGCTAAGGTATCGTGCGGCTCGGTGTGGTAAGTCCTGGTTGGCTCCGTCACGGCTGGCTTGGGTATGGGCTGCAACGCAGCGTCTAACGTCTTGGAGACAGGGCGCTAGGCGATGCGAGAGCATCATTGGGCTGCGGTTCGCCACGGTTCGATATGCATGGGTTAGGCATGATCCGGCGTGGTTAGGCATGGGCCGCATAGCGGCATGGAAGGGCGGCTCACGGGTCGCACTTTCTCTTTGGATCGACCCCTCCCAACGCCGTCAGGTCGGCATGGCTGCGGGCCCGCTGACCTGGCCGCAGATCGAGGCTTTCTTTCGGCTCATGCGGATTCGGGCGGATGAATGGGAGCTCAGGGCGCTGGAACTGCTGGACAATGCTTGGTTGGAATCGCTTGCCGAGGAGCGAGCGGGGCAGAAATAGGAGAAAGAAATGAACGAGCAGCTCAAGAAGGAAATCGCCGCAAAGGCAGCCGAAATGGCTGATCCCAACTACATCAAGCGCAAAATGCTGGACGATCTGGTCGCCCAGCGTGCGAGCATTACGCGAAAGATTAAGCAGATAGAGATGGAGCTAGAAGCCGAGGCCTGCGTCCAGTAGGCCTTCGTACTCGATTTTGCCTTTCGTTGATTTTGTTCGCTTGTCCAAGTCGACGACAACCATGACGTCCTTTGTGCTGTCGAACTTGCTGTCTACATAAAGAGACGAGCAAAGGCTACTTGAGGTTGCATTAGCGTCTGTGGATTGGAGCGCCAAGAAGGATGTTGTCTGATCCCAGGGGCTGTATTTGGCCAGGCTCTTCGCTGTTTCCATGAAAGAGTCATAGCGTGCTTGATAGTCTTTGTCGTCCTTTATTCTGAACGTCACGATGAAGTGCGGCATACCTGTCTCCCTTGTTTGTTGTAGTATTTTGAAACATAACACCAGGAAGAAATGCCCAACACCTAGCGTTTCCCCTGCTGTACGCTTGGCCAGGGCGTGAACCCTGTACAAATCCCCAGCCCGCGCTATGATCTGGTGTCAAAATGATACGGAGGTGGGGATGCAGAAATACACAAGCTTGCAGAAGGTGGCGCTTGGCGTGGTCGCTATCTGTGCTGTTTTTATCGTCGGTTTGGTTGTGGCGTTTGGTGACGACCACCAGGCCCGAGAGCAACAAAAAGACACCGCAGAAAAGATTGAGCGCAATTGCACAGATAAAGGGATGGCCTTCATCATGAGCCGCAATTTTGTCAAGAAGGCGCTGGCCGCCCCAAGCACGGCTGATTTTCCCAGCTTCACCGATGATGGCGTGAGCGCCTCACAAGCAGGGAGGTGCAAATTTAGGGTATCTGCCTACGTGGATGCCCAAAACAGCTTTGGCGCAATGCTTCGTACTCGGTACACGATAGATATGGAATATCTGCCAGACAGCAAGAGTTGGCGCGGTACGAACTTGAAAATGTGATTTTGACCGCCTTCGGGCGGTTTTGTTTTCTCTGGCCTTGCCAATTCGGCAGGGCTTTTTTTATGGGTGTTGCAAATGGAAGTTGCTGCGCTAGGAATAAAAATCGACAGCACGGCTGCTGTACGCGCTGAAGGCTCGCTGGAAAGGCTGGCGAAGGCGGGTGAGAGGGCGGAGCGCTCGACCGATTCCCTTAGCCGCCAAAGCGACGCCACCGCCCGAGCCATGCGAGGCATGGATAATGCAGCGCGGCGCAGCAGCGTGTCCATGGCGAATCTCGCCCAGGCTGCGGCGCGCGCAGGTGTTCTTTTAGGGGCAGCTCTTAGCGTGCGTGCGCTGCAGACGTATGCGGATAGCTGGTCTGACATGCAAAGCAAGGTGGGGGCCGCCGTCAAAAATATGCAGGCTGCCCCATCCCTGATGCGTCGCATCGTGGATATAGCGAACGCCTCATATTCACCCTTGCAGCAGACTGTCGATATCTATACTCGGAATGTGGCGGTGTTGCGTGAGTTGGGGAAATCATCAGCCGAAGCGGCGGATTTCACGGAATCCCTGAATCACATGCTGGTCATCACGGCCACTAAAGGACAGCAGGCTGAATCGGTGCAGCAGGCGCTGTCCAAGGCGATGGCGGTTGGCAAGCTGCAGGCTGATGGCCTGGAAACCGTGCTGGCCAATGGTGGGCGCGTAGCGGAGGCGTTGGCTAAGGCCCTTGGCACGAACGTCAATGGCCTGCGTGACATGGCATCCCAGGGGAAAATCACCTCCCAAGTGATTGCTGGGGCGTTGATTGGCTCCCTGATAGAGGTCCGCACAGAGGCCGAAAAAATGCCCGCTACGATGGGCGATGCTTTCGGGCGAGCCCAGAACAACCTTTCGGAATTGGTCGGCAGGCTGGACCAGGCGTCTGGCGCGTCAAGCGCGATTGCTGAACGCGTCCTGGGATTTGCTGACGGCATACGCAAGGCCGGCGACCATCTGATCGCGTTCGGGCAATATGCTGCGCCCGTGTTCGATGCCGTTGGGTCTGCCGTGTCTGCCGTTGCAAGTCAAGCCGACATCGCCGTAGTGGCGCTGGCCGGGTTCTATGCTCCCGCCATGCTTGGCGGGATAGCGTTGCTGACGAAATCACTTGCCGTTGGGCTTGTTGGCGCAATTAGGGCTGTAACTGCGGCGATGATGGCTAACCCGATCGGGTTGATGGTAGCCGCCCTAACTGCCTCAGGGTATGCGGCATATAAATTCCGTGATGACATACAGCAGTCGCTGGGTGTTGATCTGGTGGGCACAGTTAAGGGCGTCGCTAATTTCGTCATCGGGGCGTTCGCGCACTCCTTCGAGAATGTCAAGTTCATTTGGAATAACCTTGGGGATATCGTTGGCGCGGCGATGGTTGGTGCGGTAAACGTAGCAATTCGAGCGCTCAACAAGATCACTTCTGCCGCAACGGGCGCTATTGATGGGCTCATAACGCTTATCAACAGAATCCCTGGCATCGATCAAATCTCGTCGTTGGGCGAAGTGCTCAAGATTGATGAGATGGAGAATACGTTTGCGGGAAGGCTCGCTGAGGCGGGAAAGAAGTGGCAAGAGGGATTCGTTTCCTCTATCAAAACAGACTACGTAGGCGGCGCGCTGGATTGGTTGCGCGACAAAATTGCCGAAGCATTTGACCCAAAGCCCATAGAAGATTTTATTGATGCGGCTGGCGGAGGGGGCGGCGGCGGTGGCGCAATATCCAAAGAGCTCAAGAAATGGCTTGATGACATGCGTATCGCCACCGCCAGCGCCCGCACCATGACGGAAGCCTACCTCACCGGTGGAGACGCTATATCGCAGCTCACCCGGCAGGTGGAAATCGAGTCCAAGGTGCTGGAGCATGGGGCAAAGGCCCGTAACGCCATCACAGATGCCATCACCGCTCAGGCCATTGCTCTCGACCGCCTGGACATCGCCAAACAGATCGACGGCCTACGCCAGCAGAATACGCAGGGCAGCGCCTATCTGAAGGTGCTGGCGGCGCAGTCGCAGGGATACAAGACGGGCGTCGCGGCGCTCACCGCTTACAACAAGCAGCAAGCGCTGACCGAACTCCTGGTCGGCAAGACGGCTGACGAGGTTGCGGACCTCACCGAAAAATTCGGCTTATTGTGGGATCAGAACCAGGGTCTGACTCAGCAGACCGAAGGCATGCAGGAGATCAATCGGCTGGTCGAGAGTACTCGCACGAAGCAGGAAGCCTACAACTACGATCTGGAGCGTCTGATTGCCCTGCGCCCCTACGCGCAGACGGAAGAGCAGGCGCGTGCGCTGGAGCGGGCCATCGGCGACCTGCAGCGCGAGAATAGCGTATGGTACACGTTCACCGAAGATGCCATTAACCGCATTGACGAGTCTTTTGCCAATATGTGGAAAGACTGGATGGACGGATCGCGCAGCGCCTTCGACGCCATGAAATCCGGCTTCAAGCAGATGCTGGCCGAAATGGCTCACGCGGCGATCACGCGCCCTATCATGATCTCGGTAGGTAATGCCGTAATGGGCACCCGCACGCCCGGCGGAATCAGCGACGTATGGGGAGCTGCGCGGGGCGCGAATAATCTGAACTCCATCTTTGGCGCCGGCTACCAGGCGCTGACCGGCGCAAGCGCTGGCGCTTCCTCGGCCTCGCTCGGCTACGCCAACCTCGTTGGCGCCATGGGTGGCGATTCCATCGGCGCTCTGATCTCCGCCAATGGTGGGTGGGAAGGTGCGTTGTCCGGGCTGAGTTCGGCTGCGGGATCGGCCTTCGCGAGCGGTATTACCGCTGTTGCGCCGTCTGTTGCCAGCTCGCTGGGAACCACGATTGGCGGAACTCTGGCCAAGACGACAGCCTCTTACGCACTGGGCGGCACTGCGGTCACTGGCGGCGCCGCAGGTGCAGCTGGCGGCGCTGGCCTCATGGGTGCCATCGGAACAGCGATGCCCTATATCGGCATCGGCCTAGCTGCAGCATCGGCATTCGGGCTCTTTGACTCCGGCCCACCCAAAACCCGCCACGGCCAACGAACCACCATCGACTACACCGGCGGCGCATTTGGCGTCTCCGCGTTCGACGACCGCCAGGCGGCAGGATCGGAGCAGGCGGCACTCGCAGCCGCCCAAAGCGCTGTCTCTGCTGCAAATGACCTATTCGCCCGGATCGGAGTCAACGCCGGCATCGAGAGCTTTTACGCGGTCATGGAATCGTCGGTGCTGGGTGATCGCAACGGCGTGGCCTCGGGCGGATCCTTGCGCATAGGCGACACGCTACGCCAGATCGGCGTCAAGCAATCGAGCGATATGACGCTGGCCGGCTTTGGCGGGTGGTCGAGCGCTGAAATGCTGCCACGCTTGCAGACGGATATCCAACTGTCCATCCTTGAGGCATTCCAAGCTGCCGGCGATCAGTTGCCGAGCGTCCTATCCAGCATGCTCGAAGGCGTCTACGTTCGCGGTCTCGATGGCCCAGCGGCGCAAGAGCTTGCGGCCCGGTTTGCGGCGATCACCGAGGGAGCGCTTGGCTTTCTCAAGGCGGCGGAAACCATGCCGTTCGAGCAGCTGCGCAACATGGGTTTTGACGCAGCAGCCGGTATGGTGGCGGCTGCGGGCGGCCTGGAGAATCTGACCGGCAACCTGAACACCTACTACGAGCACTTTTACACCGACCAGGAGAAGGTAGCGCACGCAACCGCTCAAGTCGGAAAAGCTTTCGGCGATCTGGGCTACACCATGCCGGACCTCTCGCTGGGTGCGGAGTCTGCAAGGCTCGCTTTCCGGGGGATGGTCGAATCGCTGGACCTGTCGACCACGGAAGGCCAGCGCATGTTTGCGGCGTTGACGGGCCTATCGGGGGGATTTGCGCAGCTGATCACGGCGTTTGACGAGCTTAATGGCGCGGCCGAGACGACGGCAGGCACAGTACGGACTGCTGCCGATATCACGCGCGAGCGCCTGGGCCTCGAAGGCCAGTTGCTACAATTGCAAGGCAACACAGCCGAGATCCGCAGGCGCGAACTCGAAGCGCTGGACGAGAGCAATCACGCGCTGCAGCGTCAGATCTGGGCGTTGCAGGATCAGGCCGAAGCCGCGCAAAAGGCGGCAGATCGCTCGCAGGCCGCTGCGCAGGCGATGTCCTCGGCATGGTCCAGCCTGGGCGCATCCTCGGGGTGGGCGTCCCAGTACCTGGGCGATACATCTGGCCTACAAATGCAGCTGAGCTTGATGCGCAAGTCCTTTTCGGGCGCGACCGATCTTGCTGCGCGCGAAGCGGCGCTGGGCAAGATTATCGGCTTAGAGCAAGCGATCTGGCAGACGGGTCAGCAAAACCGGCAAGCCCAGGTCCAGGCCGGTCAGCGCGAGGCGCAAGCGCTGCAGCAGCAACTGTCGTCGGTAAACGCGCTGCTATCGGCTGCCTCGCGCCTAAAAGAGTACTCGCAGGGCCTACTGTCGGGCGCGGACTCTGGCTTGAGTGATGCCGAGCGGCTGGGCGTGCTGGCCGGGGAGTATCAGAGCTTGCTGGGCCGGGCGCGATCCGGTGATGCCGATGCGATGAGCCGAATCCAGGGCCTGACGGGTGAGTACCTGTCCCTTGCGCAACAAATGAGCGGCTCGCAGGCCGAATACTCTGTGTTGTCCGGGCGCATTGCCGCAGAACTGCAGGCAACCGCCGTCATCCAAGAGGCATCTGCTCAATCGCAAGCCTGGATGCTCGAAGCGCAGATCGAAGCCACTCGGTTGATGAGCGAGGGCATGGCCCAGCAGTTTGAGGTCAGCGAGGCCACCAAAAGCTTGATCGCCCAGCAGTTGGAAGACTCGGCCCAGCAGTTCGAGGAGCAGCAAAAGCGCTTGCTTCGCCAGATCGAGCAGGGCGATGTGAGCATCGGGTTGCTAAATGGCTTGCCGCTGGAGCTGACGGGCGTGCTTAACACGACGCTCGTGCCGGCAATCAGCTCGATCGCTACCGCGGCGATGGCGGCGGCCTCGATGGCGGCATCGGCAGCCGCTGCGGCGCACGAGGCGGCCGAGAAAGCGGCCGGTGGCGCACAAAGCTACACGGCCAATGCCCTTGGCGGCATAAAAGGGATACCCGGATTCGCGGACGGCGGATTTCACGCCGGTGGGCTGCGGTTCGTCGGCGAGCGTGGCCTTGAACTTGAGGCGACCGGACCCTCTCGCGTTTACAGCAATAGTCAGACCACGGACATCCTGCGCAATGCGATGTCCGGCGGGCAATCGCAATCGGCGCTGGTTGCCGAGAACCGGGCGCTGCAGGCGAAAGTTGAACGGCTAGAGGCTCAGCTGGTACGCGTGGCGGCGGCAACCGAGAAGCTGGCCGACCAGTTCGACAACCTGACCATGGGCGGCAGTGAAATGCTCATCCGGGACGTAAAAACGCTTGAACAGGAGAGCGCATGAGCAACATCAGCGCGGTATTGCTGATACCGCTTGAAATTACCGAGAGCATGATCGCGACGGGCACTACGGTGCCCGTTGTCGATACTGGGGCCGGCGAGCAGGCGTGGGACTCGGGCGCGTCGTACACCGGCACCGAGTCCAAGATCAGCCACGGCGGCTGGCTATACAGCGCGGTTGCGGCCAGCACGAACGTGACGCCCGGCACCGACCCGTCGAAGTGGCGCAGGACGGGGCCATCGAACCGCATGGCGGCGCTCGACAGCGAGCTGAACACGATCACGCGCCGCGACGGCGAGATCACGTACGTCCTGCGTCCCGGCTTCTTCACCGGCCTCACACTGCAGGGCATGGTCGGGGATCAATTGGATATCGAGATCTACGACCGCCCCGCGAGCGATCCGGATGCGGAGATCGTGGAGAGCTGGTCAGGCGATCTGTTTGAGCAGGCACTCGGCCTCTACGAGCTGCTCTTCATGCCACTGGCCCGGCGCACGCAGTTCTACCTCGAAAACCTGCCGCTGTATCCGGACGCCGAGGTGCATATCAGCATCACATCTGGTCCGAGCACGCCCGTTGAGCTGGCACTGATCGCCCTGGGCCACTGGGACACGCTGATCGGATCAGGGGAGTGGGGCGGCACCCAGTATGACGCGGAGCTCGAGGTCAAAAGCTACAGCTACCTGAAGCGCAACGATGACGGCAGCGTCTCGCGCGCGCGCCGAGGCGGGGGCAATAACGTCACCTGCAGCGTGATCATTGCCGCCGACGAAAGCAACCACGCGGCCGAGTTGCTACATCAAGTGCAGGGTAGGCCGGTGGCATTCATCGCATCGGGCCTACCTAAATACGAGTACCTAAACGGATTCGGTGACGTGTCGGGCGCTGTCCAGGCAGCCGGCCCTAATCATGCGCGGGTCAATCTGAAAATCGAAGGCGCAGTCCAAGGAGCGCGAAATTGAGCACACCTATTGTTTCGGTGCCGGACGTTGTCCTGGCCTCTGAATTCCCGTCGCTGGCAGATCGCCCAGCGGGCACCTACAACGCTAAAGCGAAGTCCTGGGCGGATAGCGAAAACGCGATGTCGATTCGCAACCGCGAAATTGCACTGACGGCGCAGGTTAATGCGCAAGCCGCCAACGAACGCGCAGTTATCGCCGATACGCGGGCCACTGACTCCAATGAGTCTGCGATCGCTGCCGCCCTAAGCGCTGCGCAATCGGAGTCCTCGAACCAGTCTGCCGCCGCAATCGCTGCCGCCATCGGCGATGACGCAGGCCTGCCGTCTCTCGCAGGCAACGGCAAAAAGGCCCTGAGGGTCCGCGCCGATGAGCAAGGAGTGGAGTGGGGGCCGTCTGGCTACGAGCTTGGCGACGTACTTTCGACAAGCCGACTCCTCGAGTCCCCGGAATGGCTGCCTTCCGACGGGTCCCTGTACCTACAGTCAAGCTATCCTGAGCTACATGGTGTAGTTGGAAATTTGCCGTTTGATCCGCCAGCGCCTCTGCCCTCCCCGCTTAGCGGCGCCGGGGCCACAACCAGCGTGGATGAGGCGGACGGCTATTTAGCCATTGCAAAAACCACCTCCCCGTTTGTCCACATGTTTGTCCAGGCTGGGGATACCTACTCAGCGCTCCCTGCGCCCGCTGAGCTGCCGACATCCGCGACCGATATCTCCCTCTCCGCAGGCGGAGATTATCTCGCTGTTATTCAAGGTGCGAGCCCCTGGCTGGTAGTCTATAAGCGTACTGGGACTACGTTAACCAAGATCACCGTACCCGCGCCGAGCGGTTCGGCGCGGCTCTGCCGGTTCTCGCCCGATGGGACCCATCTTGTTATCGGCCGCGAGGCGTCCCCGTGGATCGAAGTCTATAAGCGCACAGGTGACACATTCACCAAACTTGCCGCCCCGGCGGCGGTGCCAGCTGGCGCCACCGCTGGAATCAAGTTTTCGGCGGACGGCAGACGAATGGGGATCAAGGCTAATGGTCACCCATTGTGTGTATTCTCCCGCTCCGGGGACGCTTTTACGCGCCTGCCCGACCTATCCCCGCCAGCGAGCGCTGGCGGGTACGACTTCGGTCTTTCGCGCGACGGGCTCATGCTCTTTTGCGAAGGACGACTTTATGAAGAGCAAGAAGGGACCTACGCGCAAGTAGATGCCCCGGCCTTACAGGGCGCTCCGCACGACGCGGTTGCATTCTCAAGAGCAGGCGACTTTCTCGCGCTTTTCGGGAGCCCAAGCTCGACTAATCCAGGGCCTCTTTCCGTTTTTAGCTATGACGGAGCTTTGTTCGCTCGGGCGGCTGATACGGGGATTTCGTTCTCTGGCAGCGGGGTCTTAGCGGGGCTGTTTTCGTCGGATGGCACGCGAATTATTGTTTCATACAGCACTATCTCCAATGTGTACAAGAATTTTGGGTATGACCCTGCAACGCTCTTTCACACCCCGCGAGTGCCGTTCCATGCAGGCGGATTGCGTAACTACATCAAGGCAAAGCCATGACCGATACCGCCACTGTGTACCTGTTTGATGAGCAGCGCATTTACATGCATGCGCTAGAGGTCGATGCGTACGGTCCGATCCGGGCGCGCTCCACCCTGACCGTCCCGCCGGAAACCACCGGTACCGAGGTCGCTCAGTGGACTGGATCAGACTGGGTGGTATTGCCAGAGCGCCCAGTGCCGCCTGCGCCGCCCGAACCCTCCATCGAAGATCTCCGCGCCCAAGTCCAGCAAGCCGCGACAGACAAGCGCTGGCAGGTGATGACCGGCGGTCTCACGCTACCCGGCGGCATCGAGGTCGGCACGACGATTGACGATCAAAACCGGATCACGTCGGTTGTTGCGAACGCCGCACTGGCTGGGCTGGCCGACGCCGACGAAGTGGACTTCAAGGCGACAAACGGCTGGGTGCGCATCACCATCGCCCAAATCAAAGCCATTGCCGGCGCCATTGGCCAATTCGTGCAGGCCTGCTACTCGGCGGAGCGGGCGCACCACGAGGCGATAGCACTGCTGGAGACACCGGAAGAGATCCACGACTACGACGTCAATTCAGGCTGGCCGCAGTCCGAATCCGCAGAAACCTGACCGGCCCCGAGCCGGTTTTTCATTTCTGGCCCTGCCGTTTGGTGGGGCTTTTTTTTCTATCCACCGAGAGAGGCCGATGGCTGATATGCAAAATTTCGAGGCGATAGCCGTCAAGCTGGCGGGTGTGGCCGGGGCCATGGTGTCGATGCGATTCCTGCATGGGACGTGGCTGGAGCGGCTGAGCATGGCGGCAAGCGGCGCACTGCTGAGCTATTACTTGGCGCCATGGGTATCCATGAGGCTCGGGATCCCGGAGGGGCTGACCGGCTTCCTGGTTGGCTTCTTCGGGATGGCTGTGGCCGCACGGGCATGGGAGACCGTCCAGGCCTTCCCCATCGCCGCCGTATGGCAGGCCGTCATTGATCGCATACGCGGACGGGGGGCATGACATGGACCAGACCATCTACATGACGGTGCAGGCCGCCGTGTCGGCTGTGTGCTGGCTTATCGTCGCCGGCGGCGCAGGCCTGGCCGTTGTCGCCAAGTCGATCCACGACACCACCATGGAGCGTGTGGGCCTGTCCGCGGTGTCGCTTGCCGCTACGGGCGCCGCGTTCCGGATCGTTGCAGACGGCTGGACAAGCGACGGATCCGCGGCGCTGGCTCTGGCTATGGCTGGCTACGTCATCGCCGTGGCCTATAAACACGTAAGGGGTGCTCAATGAGCTGGCTATCGAATCTTTTTGGTGCTATCACCAAGCCATCGGCACCGGCGACAATAGCCACCGCGCCGCCTGCGCCGGGCAGCATCGTTACGTTTGATGTCGCGTTCGAGCGCCTAATCGGCCATGAGGGCGGCTACGTCAATCACCCAGACGACCCCGGCGGGGAAACCAACTGGGGCATCACCCTGCGCACGGCGCGCGAGAGCGGCTACACCGGCTCAATGCGCAACCTGACGCGCGAGCAGGCCCGGGAAATCTACCGCGTCGCTTACTGGCAGCGGGCCAGGTGCGATGAGTTCGACGGCGCCATTGCGTTCCAGGTATTCGACGCTGCGGTGAATCACGGCATCGGCAACAGCATCCGCTTCCTGCAGCGCGCCGCGGGTGTCGCGGACGATGGCGCAATCGGGCCGGTCACCATGGCTGCCGTGCGGGCGATGACGGTCACAGATGTGCTGGCCAGGTTCAATGCGGCACGGCTGGAGTTTTATACCAAGCTCTCGACTTGGCCGAGCTTCGGAAAGGGCTGGGCGCGGCGTGTGGCCGGAAATCTCAATTATGGAGCCGACGATGCTTAGTGCGCTGACATTAATCCGGAGCTACTGGAAGCCGCTGGCAGCTATCGTTCTGGCTGTCGCCGTGGCGGCCGGCCTGATCGCAATCCGCCAGTCCGGCAAGGCCGCCGGCCGCCAAGAGGCCGAGCAACAGCAAACCGCCGAAGCCCTCGACGCGCTCAGAAAATCAAAGGACAACTATGAAAACGTTGCTCGTATGGATGACGACGCTCAGCTTGCTGAGTTTGACCGGCTGCGGGATCTTCGACGGAAAACAGAGCGCCGGTAACTTTTGCGACGCCTATACCGTGGTGGATATGCCGAGCGAGCAGGCAGCACGGATAGATCAGCCGTACCGGGGCCGGATCTTGGCTAATGAGCTTTTGCAGTTCGGCAATTGCCACGAGAGGTAGCCTGTGCCAGTAATCGACGAGCGAATCAAAGAGTGGGCCACCGAGCGACAGGCTGAGTATATCGACGCGGTGAATCTCTATGGTAGCAATCAGAAAGCGGCGGTTGCCCTGGGGGTTGGGCGCCGGGCGGTTGATAAGTCAATTAACTGCGCCAAGGCTGCGGCGGCGCGAGCGGGGTATGCGCCAGAGTTCGACATGACGCGCACTGTGCCCGATGGGTACAAAGTAAAGGGCGTATCCACGTACTACAACGCGCAGGGCAAGCCATCAGGGCAATGGGTGAAGAGCGCCGTCGACCATGAGCGTCAGCAGGAACTGATGCGGGCCGCTTTCGAGGCGATGGCTGAGGAACTGCCGAGGGTGGAGGCGATACCGGGCCCCGATCACGCCAACGCCGACCTATGCAATGTCTACACGCTGACGGACTGCCACGTAGGCATGCTGGCATGGCATCGCGAGGGCGGGGCAGATTGGGACATGAAGATTGCCGAGCGCACCTTGGTCGGATGCTTTGCTCACATGGTAAAGAGTAGCCCGCCTGCTGCTGTGGGCTTTGTGAACCAGCTCGGGGACTTCCTACACTCTGACGGGATGCTCCCGGTCACCCCGACCAGCGGGAATATTCTGGACCAGGACGGTCGATTCTCGAAGATCGTCGGCGGCGCTATCCGCATTCTGCGCTGCGTTGTGGACATGGCCTTAGCCAAGCATGGGCGCGTGGTCGTCTTGCTGGCCGAGGGGAATCACGATATGGCCTCGTCAATCTGGCTGCGGCATATGTTTAAGGCGCTGTACGAAAACGAGCCCCGCATCCACGTGATCGACTCGGAACTGCCGTACTACACCTACCAGCACGGCGAGACGATGCTTGCCTTCCATCACGGCCACCTGCGCAAGCCCGATGATCTACCGCTACTGTTTGCCGCTCAGTTCCCGAAGGTATGGGGCGGCACGGTCAAGCGCTACGCTCACGTAGGCCACCGGCACCACGTAGAGGAAAAGGAATACGCAGGCATGACCGTAGTGCAGCATTCCACCCTCGCCGCAAGGGATGCCTACGCAGCGCGGGGAGGGTGGTTCAGCGAGCGGCAAGTCAGGGCGATGACCTATCACTCGGCGCATGGGTTGGTGGCGGTCAATGTGGTCACGCCGGAGATGCTTGAGGCGGCGTAGAACGCAAAAAGCCCGCACGATGGCGGGCGCTGGCTGTCTAAAACTAAAAGTATCATCAAGCATTCATGCGGGTTTCCGGGCGTCTAGCAAACCGTATTATTTTAGACGGCGGTGAGCGCCTTACCGTTTTAAATCAAATAGTTACGCTCTGTTTGGCCCATACTGCTGCATCATGGGGGTGTGGGAGGAGAGGTCAGGCTGCGTCATTAATCAGACAAGTGCTCGAAAGGGTTCCCGTCGCACGAGACAATAGCTATTGCCTGGCATAGTGACAGAATGCAACCATGCGCTGACATACGGAACGAGGGAGGGTGTCGGATCATTATTATAGTAGTGGGGGGACGACCTATTGGAGGGTTGTGGTTCTCTTAATGCCTACGGCGTGCCAGCGTTATCGATGATAAGGCAACACGGGAGGAGCGCAGGTGGTTTTGATTTGCTGAGAAAAAATGGTCTCCTCAAGCGTGGGAGAGACAGGGGGGATTGACTTTCCAGGCGCTAGCGCAAAAAGAAGGCGGCTCAGGCTTATGCCAGTTCGCCCGCGCTGTGCTGCCTGGAGACGGGCGCGACCCGCGCCGATGCGTGGGCGCTGCATGGAGTGTTGGTCGAGCACTTCATCAGCAGCTTCGCCACCACCCCCAAGGAGCTGATCCTGGACATGGATGCCTCGGATGTGCCACTGCATGGGAATCAGGAGCTCAAGCAGTTCCACGGCTACTACGATCATCACTGCTATTTGCCGCTGTACGTATTCTGCGGCAAGTCGATGCTGGCCTGCCTGCTGCGCTTGGTCAGCGAGTTCACTTACGCCGTAGACAGCTGGGACACGCCCCGACGGGTCATCACCCGCCTGGGGTATGGCAACCAGGGCAACAACCCGCGCTTTATCGTCACCAACATCGCGGGCTCGGACGCCGCCACTCTGTACGAACGACTGTACTGCGCCCAGGCCGAACCGGCGCCCATGCTGCACGCCAGTAAAACCGTCAACGGCATGGCTGTTATGGTGCATGCGGACAAGATCGAGGTGCCAGCTGGTGGAAGCTGCGAGTTCGCGCCTGGGGGCCATCACGTTATGCATGAAAAGCCAGCCTCGACATTGCAGATCGGTGAAACCTTGCCGATAACTTTGTGGTCTGAACAGGGTCGCGCGATTACAACGGACTGCTCGATTCGATCAGCGGCTGGGTGAATCAACGATAAATGGATCAGAACGACAGGTGCTCCCGACCTCCGCTATTCAGGCGCAGCCATGTCGTTCCGACGAATATTTAGATTGAGTCGCGTGAAAAGTTTTGCTTCGCTTCTGCCTTCACACAACCGCAGGCAGACGCCTTGCGCCGTCTATGATTGATGGTAAATCCGGGCTCCTTTTTGCACGAACTCGATCGCTTTTTCCTGCATGCCGTGCTGCACAGCTTCGTCTGTGGTCATGCCTTTTTGCATGGCATATTCGCGTACATCCTGGGTTATTTTCATGCTGCAGAAATGCGGGCCGCACATTGAGCAAAAATGGGCCACCTTCATCGATTCTTTGGGCAGGGTTTCATCATGGAAGGCCCGGGCCGTGTCCGGATCCAAGCCCAAGTTGAACTGGTCTTCCCAGCGGAACTCGAAACGCGCCTTGGACAAAGCGTTATCACGAATAGCCGCGCCGGGGTGACCCTTGGCCAAATCGGCCGCATGCGCTGCGATCTTGTATGTGATGATGCCGTCCTTGACGTCCTTCTTGTTGGGCAGTCCCAGGTGCTCTTTGGGCGTGACATAGCACAGCATGGCGGTGCCGTACCAGCCGATCAGCGCCGCGCCTATGCCGGAAGTGATGTGGTCGTAACCCGGCGCGATATCCGTGGCCAGCGGCCCAAGCGTGTAAAAAGGCGCCTCATGGCAATGCTTGAGCTGCATGTCCATGTTTTCCTTGATCAGGTGCATGGGAACATGGCCGGGCCCTTCGATCATGGCCTGGACGTCGTGCTTCCAGGCCACCTGGGTCAGTTCGCCCAGTGTTTTCAGTTCGGCGAACTGCGCTTCGTCGTTGGCATCATAGCCCGATCCCGGGCGCAAGCCGTCGCCTAGTGAAAAACTGACGTCGTAGGCCTTCATGATTTCGCAGATGTCTTCGAAGCGCTCGTAAATGAAGCTTTCTTTGTGGTGAGCAAGGCACCATTTAGCCATGATCGAGCCACCACGCGAGACAATGCCGGTCATGCGCTCGGCGGTCATGGGAACAAAGGGCAGTCGCACGCCCGCATGGATCGTGAAATAGTCCACCCCTTGCTCGGCTTGCTCCACCAATGTGTCGCGAAAAATTTCCCAGGTCAGTTCTTCGGCCTTGCCGTCCACTTTCTCCAGGGCTTGATAAATAGGCACTGTACCGATAGGCACGGGAGAGTTGCGGATGATCCATTCGCGCGTCTCGTGAATGTTCTTGCCTGTGGACAAGTCCATCACCGTGTCGCCGCCCCAGCGTATCGCCCAGGTCATCTTCTCGACTTCGTCCTGAATGCTGGAGCCAAGCGCCGAATTGCCGATGTTGGCGTTGATTTTCACCAGAAAGTTCCTGCCTATGATCATAGGTTCGCTTTCAGGATGATTGATATTGGCGGGAATAATGGCGCGGCCTCGCGCGACCTCATCGCGTACGAATTCGGGTGTAATCGACTCTGGGATGGCAGCACCAAACGACTGCCCCGCGTGTTGGTGCAGCATGCGGGCGACCCGCTTTTCACCTTCCGGGCCGCTGGCGCGTAGCGTTTCGATATAGTGCTCGCGCCGCAAGTTCTCGCGTATGGCGATGAATTCCATTTCCGGCGTGATGATGCCTTGGCGCGCATAATGCATTTGCGTCACGTTTCGTCCGGCTTTGGCACGTCGCGGAGACCGACTCAATTCGAATCGCAGCGAATCCAGATGCGTGTCCTGTAGGCGCCCTTGTCCGTACTCGCTGCTGGGGCGCTCCAGTTGTTCGGTATCCCCGCGTTCGGCGATCCATCCGTTGCGCAGGGCCGGGAGCCCTTTGCGGATGTCGATGCTCACTGATGGATCGGTGTAAGGGCCGCTTGTATCGTAAATGGTCAGCGGCGGGTTTTTCTCGCCGCCAAACATGGTGGGCGTGTCGTCTTGCGAAACCTCGCGAAATGGCACCCGGATATCTGGGCGCGAGCCCTGCTGATAGACCTTGCTTGATTGGGGAAGTGGCGTGACAGCAGCAGCATCGACCTCGGCCTTGGCTGCAGTAAAGGAGGAGGGGATTTCGTTCAAGACATGCTCCAAATAAATTTAACAATGGAGCCGGCAGGGAATAGACGAGTGGCGATCAGACGCCGTGGCGTCAAAAAATCACGACAAGTACGCTCCCAGCATCGGCATTATCCGTACTGGTACGAAGGGCCTTTCTCAACCCGCAGCAAAGCGCGAGTACCCCTGCGTCCGATCAGTATAGGCCGTAGTTGTCAACGCCGGTTGAAAACTGACCCACTTTCGTCGGAATCGTCGGAGTAAAACTGACCCACCCCGGCGTCCAAAAAACTTAGTTTCTTACCTTGATATTTCCTGCTTTTCGCTTGTCCTTGAGCCGGTAGCTTGACGTTGAATGCCGAGGCGCCGGGTGCGGCAATGGCCAAGCCGTACGCGAATGCGTTGCCCGCGTTGCCGCCGCCCCCGCCGATGGATTGCGCCAACACACCGTTTGCGTGTTTGCCGGAAGTGTCGATGCGACCCAGGGTGCTATTGAAGGTCACGCCACCGCCGTTGCCGCCTTCGCCACCAGCACCGCCGAGCGCCACGGCGAGCCCCACCCCGACACCCGACGCCACGCCGCCGGTACCGCCGCCCCCGCCTACGCTTTGCAGAAGTGCGCCATAGGCGTAGTCGCCTGCTGTCTTGATGGTGCCTCGGTGATCCAGCTGCACCGAACCGCCGACGCCGCCGAGACCGCCTGTACCGCCGCTGCTGAAGGGCAGGATGCCGCTATTGCCGCCCGAACCGCCGCCGCCGGTGATCGGGACAGGCTTGGCGGCATGAAATGCATCCAGCGCGCTGCCGCCGCCTATGCTCTGCGCCATGATTGCGCTGGCGCCCACGCCGGTGGTCGTGATGGTGCCGAAGCTGTTGATCACCACTTGACCGCCCAGGCCTGCGCCGCCGCCATCTCCGCCGGATACGAAGGCGGCGCCGCCACCAGTGCCGCCGATGCCGCCCACCGACTGCGCGATGATGCCAAAGCTGTAGTCGCCTTTCGTTGAAATGGTGCCGGTATTGAGGGCGTCGATACGGCCCCCGGCGCCGCCTTTTGCGCCTGGCGTACCCGAGGTGAATGCGCCGCTGCCGCCCGCGCCGCCGACGCTTTGCAGGATGACGGCGGCGGAGTTGTTTCCATTCGAAGCGATTGTTCCCCGGTTGGTGAAGTCGATTTTTCCACCGCCTCCCGCATTCGAGGGGTAGCCGCCGCTGTTGGTGGCGCGTCCGCCGTTGCCGCCCAGGGAGCTTGCCGATACGGCCGGAGCCAGCGTCCCGGTCACGCTGACGTTGGCGCTTTCGGCAAAGGTAACGGCGACCGAGCCGCCGGAGCCACCGCGGTCAGTCTCGACCCTGTCCTGATACGTGCCGTCGTCGGACTGCTGTCCGTTAACCTTGCTCACACCGGCCGAGCCGCCTTGGGAAAGCGCTTTGATGGCGGGCAGCGCAATTTTTGGGGGATAGGTTACGGCGTCGGCGGTGATGCGCGACGCAATGTTCACCGTCACCGGGCCGCCATCGCCGCCGCGAGCAATACCACCCTCGCTCTCGGTCCAGGACGTATATCCGAGCCCGCCCGTACCTCCCACGGAGTACACGGAGATGACCGGGCTCGATCGTTTGTCGGATTGCACCGCGTACTTCATTGTCCAGGTAATGTCCGCCGACTTTAAAACGTCGAGCGTAGCGGCCTTTCCATGGCCGCCGGGCTTGCCCGGCAGGTTGTGAAATACGCCCTTGTTGTAGACCGAGCCTCCGGCGCCGCCTACAGAACCGATTTCCAGCGCCGACAGCTTATTGGGCATGTTTACAGGCGGCATCCAAGACGGCAAGCCGGTAACGGTGGCCCCGCGTTCGGTCTGGATGACGGGCCCGCGTTGGGTCCAGGTCGATGGCAGGGCGTCTTTGCCCGGGGTCGCGGATTTCCAGAAAAATGCGGTTTCGCCATCTTCGCCGTCCGCTCCGCCATAGACTTGGTAAATGGGATTGTCGGCGCGCGGGGGGCCCGCCATGACGGCGCCTAGCGAAGTCGCGAAAGCCGTAAGCCCGATGCTGCGAAGCAACGCAATGGATAATTTGTTGAGAGAAAACTCGCCGCGCTTTTTCCAGCGACTCTTTTCGATTTGCCCAGCATAAGGTCGCGTCACGAAAACTTGGTCTCTGGCTAGTCGTTACATTTGGTTAAGAGGCGTAGTGTATCGTGAACGCATGCCGGATCATGTCGTTTTTTTGGTATTCAACCGCTATTTCGAGTGGTTTCATAACCCGTCTCTTTGCGGCTGCCTGGCTGCGGGGGCGGCCAGAGTAGCGGCTTAGCCCCCCTTGGTTGTGGAGCTGTCGTCGAGCTGGTTTGTTCCTGACTCGTATTCTTTGATCACCGTCAGAGCCGCGTCGAAATCGTCGTCGGGAACCGAGACATGCGCCAAGCCGAAGGGCGGCAGATCGCCTACGGCACCCTGAAGGTAATGGCCGGCGACATACGCCTCTATGCCGCGTGCCGCCAGCATGCCCGAGACGATGTGCGCTTCAAGGATGTCGGCGGCTTTATATACGATCTTCACGGTGGTCTCCGGTGTTGGTTGCAGCATGGCAGGCCGCGTCTTTCCAGGCGTTGGCACCCTCGGATATCTTAAGTCCTGCCACGGCATGCCGCAATGGCGCGGCCGCATTGTGTAAATCACCTTCATAAATTGTTATGTTATAACATTGCATTTTCTCGCGATGCTTAAGCCAGCCGCGCTTCTTTGTTTTTCCATCTCAGCAGGAGTATTCATGCGACCGACACCCCGCCCCTTGACGCTCGCCCTGGTCATGGCGTTCGCTTCATCCGCCCATGCGCAGACAACCGCCGCTACTACCACCCGGGCCGAAAGCCTGCAGCCCATCATCGTGACGGCCAATCCGCTAAGCCTGGATAGCGACAGCTTGACGACGCCGGCCAGTGTGCTGCAAGGCGAACGCCTGACGATGGGCCGGCGTGGGACGCTCGGGGAACTGCTTGAAAGCGAACCGGGCGTGCGCGCCGATACTTTCGGCGGCGGCGCGAGCCGGCCCGTCATCCGCGGGCAGACGGCGCCGCGCGTCAAGGTCCTGAGCGATGGATCGGAAGTGGCGGACGCATCGGCCGTGTCGCCCGATCACGTCGTTACCGTCGACACACTGCTGGCCCGCCGTGTGGAAATCCTGCGAGGCCCTTCGGCGCTGCTGTACGGCGGAGGCGCGATCGGCGGCGTGGTCAATGTGCTGGACGACAAGATCCCCACCGAAGTGCCGGAAAACGGCTTTAGCGGATCGGCCGAGGTGCTTGGCTCCAGCGCAGCGAAGGAGCGCGCGGGGGCGGTGAGCCTGACGGCGGGGGAGGGCAATATCGCCGTCCATGTCGAAGGGGCCAGGCGCCGCGCCGGCGATTACCGTGTGGCGGACTGGACTGACAGCAGGGTGCCCAATTCCAACGCCGACAGCACGACAGGCAGTGTCGGGCTGTCTTTCGTGGGAAGCCGCGGCTATATAGGCGCGGCCTATTCGTATCGCGAGGACGACTATGGCCTGCCGGGCCATAGCCATGAATACGAGGACTGCCATCCTCATGGCTCGACGCTGCATTGCGGCGGCCATGGTCACGATCATGACCATGATCACGGTCACGACCATGACGACGATCATGGCGAGCATGCCGCGACGGCGCACTTGCGCAGCAAGCGGCTGGACGTTAGAGGCGAGCTCCGCGACCCATTCGCCGGCTTCAGCAATCTGAGGTTCCGGGGGGGATACACGGACTACCAGCACGACGAGCGCGACGACGGGAACTTAGGGACGACTTTCACCAATCGGGGCTACGACGGGCGATTGGAATTGCGCCATAAGCCGCTGGGCGGGTGGGATGGCGTAATCGGCATGCAGGCATCGCGCTATGATTTTGCGTCCTTTGGGGGCGCGGAGAATTTCATTCCCAAGACGCGCACGCAGTCGACAGGCGTGTTCATGCTGGAGAACTATCAATGGAACGACTGGCGCTTCGAACTGGGCGCGCGCCACGAGTGGCAATCGGTCAGTCCGGAAAGCGGTACCCAGCCCGACTACGATGGCAGGGCCACGTCGCTGTCAGCGGGAGCGACCTGGAACTTCGTGCCGGGATACGCCGCCTCTTTATCGGTATCGCGGTCGCAGCGCATGCCGAACGCGCAGGAACTCTACGCCCGGGGCGTACACTTTGCCACGCTGACTTATGAGAAGGGCAACGCCAATCTGGGCAAGGAGACCGCGCGCACGGTCGACCTGGGCCTGCGCAAGACCGACGGAGACCTGCGCTTTGCAGTCAATTTCTTTCTTAGCCGCATCGATGGCTACATCTATGGCAATACGCTGGATCGCCACGAGGACTTCCGACTGATCGAGTACACGCAAGGCGATGCGTCTTTCGCGGGCGTAGAGGCCGAAGCCTCGTACCGTGTATCGCCCAACTTGTCGGTGGCCGTTTTTGGCGACTACGTGCGTGGCAAGCTGCGCGACGGAGCCGGCAATCTGCCCCGCATACCTGCTGCCCGTGTGGGCGCGCGCACCGACTTGACATGGGACCGCTGGGGCGGCTTCCTGGAATACACACAGGTTTTGCGCCAGAGCCGCATTGCAAGCTATGAAGAGTCCACGTCGGGTTATGGACTCTTGGGCGCAGGTGTCTCGTACAAGGGCAAGATGGCCGGCACCGATTACCTGCTTTACCTGCGGGGCAGCAATCTGCTGAACAAGCTTGCCTACAACCACGCCTCGTTCATCTCCCGTGCGGCGCCCATCCAGGGCCGCAGCATCATGGCCGGGATAAGAGTCGAGTTTTGAGCAGGGGGACAGACCCTGTGGGGACAGACCCCGGGTTTTTAGCAGTGGGACAGACCCTGGGTTTTGAGCATGGGGACAGACCCTGGGTTTTGAGCATGGGGACAGACCCTGGGTTTTGAGCATGGGGACAGACCCTGTGGGTCTGTCCCCTCATGTACGGGGTCCGACCCCCCCAAGACAGCTATGGCGCGGCCTGCTTGTCCCGGGGCAGGAAATACAAGACCAGCAGCGTGCATGCGCCGGCCGCGGCGAAGGCATAGTCATAGTGCCCGGTGACCGCGACGAAGACCGCGAAGGCGGTGGGGGCGAGCATGTTCACCAGATTGACCAATATGCTCGATCCGGCCGCCGTTTCCGAAATCAGGTCGGGCGGCGAGCGTCGGGCCACTTCGGCGATCTGCACCCCGTTCCAGCTTGCTGCCGAGCATCCCGCGACGAAGGCCAGCAGGACTATGGTCCATAGGGGCCATTGGGCGTTGCTTGCGCCAAGCAGTGCCGTCGTCGCCGCCGAGACCAGGGCTGCCAGGGACAGCGAGGCGGTGGCCGAGCGTAAATGGTCGGAGAGCCAGCCCAATCCTATGCGGCCGATGACGCCCCCCGTCTGCATCACGGCAAACACGGCGCCCGCCTCTCCAAGCGAGTACCCCAGTCGGTCTATCAGGTAGATCACGGTGAACGTGAACCAGCAGCTTTGCGAAACGGCGAAGAGGCTTCCGACCACGGAAATCTTCAGCAGGCCGCGATTGCGCATCAGGGATCGCAGAGGCGCATTGAGTGCTTGCAGCGAATGCCGGCCTGGTTTGGCCAGCCACCGCCGGCCCGTGGCGGGAGGGCCGTCGATCCTGGCGCTCACCCGCCAGGTCAGCATGGTCGGCAGAATGACCAGCGCCGCGCAGACGAAGAGAGCGGTTCGCCACCCCGCGCAGGCCACCATGACGGGGATGAGCAGCCCGGCGATGACGCCGCCGAGCGGGACCCCGGCCTGTTTGATGGAGAAGACGAGATTGCGCTTGCCGGGAGGGGAAAACCGTTGCAGGACTTCGCTTCCGGCGGGATTCGCGGCGCCATTGCTCAGCCCCATCACGAAGCATGCCGCCAAGGCAATGCCGACGCTCGGATGCAGAAACAAGGCCATGCTGGCGGCCCCGGCGAACAGCGTGAGCTGCAGCGTCCGCATTCCTCCTATCAGCTTGAACAAGGCCGAGCCCGCGACCAGGACGGCAAGGCCTCCCATTGAGTTGCTGGCGGTGAGATAGCCGATGGAGCTGCCGCTCCATCCGAATTCTTCGGAGACAGCCGGAGCGATGATGGGTATGAACCTCGACAGGAATGCGGCGATGGTTTGCAGGATGAATATTGCCGCTATAGGTACAAGCCAGGGAGGCGCCGCCCGTGTCATGGATATCTCTTGGAGTTCTTTTGCCGAAGTGTCGTAGTTTGATCCAAGAACGGAACCACGGCAAACGGGGGCGGGCATGGCACGCCGCTTGCTGCCTGCAGCCTGCGCCGCGAGCGCACCACTCCCACTCCCCACTCGCTCGAGGAGGACGTCTTGATGACCATCATCATTGAACGCAGGTATTCCGAAGCCATCCATCCCATCCATGCGTTGTTATTGGCCGGCACCATTCCCTTGTTTCTCGGCGCCGCCTTGAGCGATTTCGCCTACGCGTCGACTTATGAAATCCAGTGGTCGAATTTCGCGTCCTGGCTCATCGTCGGAGGGCTGATCTTTACCGGCGTCGCGCTGGTCTTTGCGATTGTGGACCTGTGCCGCGCCCATCGCCGTGCGCGCGGCATCGGCCTGTACGTCGTCCTCTTGCTGGTCACGCTGGTTCTCGGCTTCTTCAATGCCTTGACGCATGCACGGGATGCATGGGCAGTCATGCCCACCGGGCTCACTCTATCGGTGATCGTGACCGTGCTTGCCTGCGTGGCGACATGGTTCGGCTTCGGCACCCCGCGTATTGGAGGTGCGAAATGAGACAACCGAGCCTGTTTGCGATCGTCGCGCTCTCGGCGTTGCTGGCGGCCTGCGGAAAGGAAACGGAACCGTTGCAAGTTGGCCCCAATCCCAAGCTGCCGGCCCCCGAGCGTGGCTTTTTGCCCGATATGGTCATCGCCGAGCCGGCGGAATGGGGTGACCGGCTGCCTACTGTGCCGGAAGGCTACACAATCACCGCCATCGCCAAAGACCTGAAGATTCCACGCCAGACGCTGGTGCTGCCCAATGGAGACATTCTGGTTGCCGAAGGCCGGGGCGGCAGTGCGCCCGCCCTCAAGCCCAAGGATGTGATTGCCGGCTACATCAAGGCGCAAGGCACCAGTCCGGTGAAGGGCGGCAACCGATTGACCTTGCTGCGCGATGCGGACGGCGACGGCACTTATGAATTGAAGACGGTGTTCGCGGACAATCTCAATGCGCCATACGGACTTGCGCTGATCGAAGGTGATCTGTACGTGGCCAACCAGGATGCCTTGGTCCGGTTCGCCTACCAGGAAGGACAGACCGAAGCCGGCGGGGCGCCGGAGAAGGTGACGGACCTTCCCTCCGCGATCAATCATCATTGGACCAAGGCCCTGGCGGCCAGCGCCGATGGCCGGTTCCTGTATGTGGGCATCGGTTCGAACAGCAACATCACCGAGCGCGGCATGACCGCCGAAGTCGACCGCGCCATGGTATGGCAGGTGGATGCCGACACCGGAGCGCACAAACCCTATGCGACGGGTCTGCGCAATCCCACCGCGCTTGCCGTCCAGCCCGGAACGGGACAACTATGGGCCGTGGTCAACGAGCGGGACGAGATCGGTCCCAATCTGGTTCCGGACTATCTCACCGCCGTAAAGGAGGGCGGTTTCTACGGCTGGCCCTACAGCTATTGGGGAAAGAATGTGGATGAACGGGTTCGCCCGCAGAATCCGGACAAGGTCGCTTCGGCGATCACGCCCGACTACAGCCTCGGGTCCCACGTGGCGGCGCTGGGACTGTCATTCTCCAATTCCGCAATGGGCCGGCAGTTCGCGGAAGGCGCTTTCGTGGGCGAGCATGGCAGCTGGAACCGCCCGGATCCGGTCGGCTACAAAGTCGTTTTCGTGCCATTCCGCGATGGCCGTCCATCCGGCCCGCCAGTGGATTTTGTCAGTGGATTCCGCGACAGCGACGGCACGACCCGCGGGCGTCCCGTTGGCGTGACGGTGGATCCGCGCGGCGCCCTCATCGTCGCCGACGATCTATCGAACACGGTCTGGCGCATAACGCCGAACTGATCGTGGGGTCAGACCCCGAACGGGGTCTGACCCCTGGTCCGAGCAACCTTGGGGTCAGACCCCATGCGGGGTCTGACCCCTATCCGGCGGGTTGCCCACAGAGACGATCGTGGCCTGCATGAGCGCAATGACTTTGCCGGATCCGCCCATGAAGGCCTGAACTTCGCCGGAGCAGATGGTCAGCAGCCTTCCCGCATTCTGCACTTTTCCGATGGCCAGGAAGCGCTCGCCGACGGCGGGACGCAGGAAATTGATCTTGAATTCAGCGGTGACGACCTCGAATCCCGCGGGCGCCTTCGTAAGCGCCGCGTAGCCGCATGCGCTGTCGACGACGCTTGTGATGGCGCCGGCGTGGACATAGCCGTGCTGCTGGGAAAGCGCTGTCGAGAACGGCAGGGCGATATGCACTTCGCCGTCCGACACTTGGGTCAAGTGCGCGCCCAGAGTGGCCATCAGGCCTTGCTTGCTGAAGCTTTCGGAGACGAGCTTGTCGAGATCGATCATGGTGAATCTTTTTACCACAAGGCGATCTTGGCGTAGTTGCGGGCAGCGAAATTGTCGTGCTTTTGATACACACGCGCGCGTTGCCATGGAGTATGGTTGAGCCTGCGCAGCGCGCCTTGTGTCGGGCGCTGGACACTTACCCCAGAAGGCTTGCCCATGACCCGCATCCGTGAACTGAGCACTCCCGCCGCCGTCATTGACACCGAGCGCATGCAGCGCAACATCGATCGCATGCAGGGCCGTATGAGCAACTTGGGCGTGAGCTTCCGTCCTCACGTCAAAACCAGCAAGTGCCTTCCTGTCGTCAAGGCGCAGATTGCCGCCGGGGCGCGCGGCATCACGGTTTCCACACTGAAAGAGGCAGAGCAGTTTTTCGAGGCGGGCGTCACCGATATCCTTTACGCCGTCGGTATGACGCCCGACAAACTCCCCAGGGCGCTCGCGCTTTGCCGGCGCGGCTGCAACCTCAAGCTCATCACCGACAATGTCGCGGCGGCGCGGGAAATCGAAACCTTCGGCAAACAGCACGGAACGGCATTCGAGGTCTGGATCGAAATCGACACCGACGACCACCGGTCGGGCATCAGGCCCGACGATGCCTTGCTGCTGGAAGTCGCGGACGCGCTGCAGGGCACGGGGGCGCGGCTGGGTGGCGTGATGACGCATGCCGGCTCCAGCTACGACTGCGACAGCCGCGAGGCCTTGCTTGCCATTTCCGAACAAGAACGGGCCGGCGCAGTCCTGGCCGCCCAGCGCATACGGGACCATGGCGCGGCTTGTGCAGGTGTCAGCGTCGGTTCTACTCCCACGGCCTTGTCGGCGGCGCAGCTAGAAGGCGTAACCGAAGTGCGCGCCGGGGTCTACGTGTTCTTCGATCTGGTGATGCGCAATGTCGGGGTGTGCGCCATGGATGACATCGCACTGAGCGTCCTGACCACCGTCATTGGGCACCAGAAGGAGAAAGGCTGGGCCATCGTCGATGCGGGCTGGATGGCAATGAGCCGGGATCGCGGCACGCAAAGGCAAAAGCGGGATTTCGGCTATGGCCAGGTATGCGCGGAAGACGGCGCCGTACTGGAAGGCTACATCATGAGTGGCGCCAATCAGGAACATGGCATTCTTTCCCGTTCCGGCGAGCCGGACGACCGCATCGCCGAGCGCTTCCCCATCGGTACCCGTCTGCGCATCATGCCCAATCACGCCTGCGCCACCGCCGCGCAGTATCCGGAATATCAAGTCCTGCGACCCGACGGCGGCACCGAGGCCTGGCCGCGTTTCTATGGCTGGTGACGGGGCAAGGGTGGCCACATGCCGACGGACCTGCCACAACGCTTTTTGCGCCGCATAGCCAGGCTGTTCAATGTGGAGCCTCACGAGGCGCCCGCGGTGGTCGCCGGACTGGCCATGTTTTTCCTGTTGTTCACTTCCTATTTCATGCTGCGCCCGGTACGCGAAACCATGGGCATAGCGGGCGGCGTAAAGAATCTCCAATGGCTGTTCACCGGTACCTTCGTCGCCACGCTGATCGTTTTGCCGGTCTTCGGATGGCTCGCGTCCAAGCTGCCCCGGCGGACATTGCTGCCTTGGCTGTATGCGGGCTGCGCGGTGCTGCTGGCCGGCTTTGCCGTCAGCTTCCGGCTGGACCCCGACAACCTCTGGGTAGCGCGCGGTTTCTATATCTGGCTGTCCGTATTCAATCTGGTGGCGATATCGCTGGCATGGAGCGTCCTGGCCGACGTCCTGCGTGCGCCACAGGCCAAACGTACGTTTGCCTTGATCGCAAGCGGTGCGAGCATAGGCGGCTTGACGGGGCCGGTAGCCGGCGCAGTGCTGGTAGGGCCCGTGGGCCATGCGGGGCTGCTGATGATCTCGGCGATGCTGCTGTTGGCGAGCGCGGCGGCGGCCGCCGCCCTGCACCGCTGGCGAGACGCCCATCCCATTCAGGACGGCGACGGCGATACCTCGCGCGGCGAACCCCTGGGCGGCAACCCCTTCGAAGGCGCGACCGAGACCTTGCGTTCTCCCTATCTTGTTGGGATCACGATTTTCGTATTGTTGCTGGCCAGCATCAGCACTTTTCTTTACTTCGAACAAGCGCGCCTGGTCGCGGAATATTTCCCGGACCGTGCCGCCCAGACGCGGGTGTTTGGCATGATCGATGCGGTGGTGCAGGCGCTGTCGCTGATCATCCAGGCCTTCTTCACGGGCCAGGTAGCCAAGCGATTGGGCGTCGGCGTGCTGCTTGTATCGGTGCCTGCGGCAATGGTCCTGGGTTTTCTGGCTCTGGCGATGGCGCCGGTATTCGCCGTGTTCGTCGTGGTCATGGTCATGCGCCGGGTAGGGGAGTACGCGCTGGTGAGGCCGGGACGCGAAATGCTTTACACGGTGGTGCCCCCGGCGCAGAAGTACAAGGCAAAGAACTTCATCGATACCGTTGTGTATCGGGGCGGGGACGCGGTCAGCGGCTGGGTGAAGCGGGGCATAGATGTGGTCAGCGATAACCCGACGGTCGCAATGGTGTTCGCGGCGGTGCTGGCGGCGTGCTGGGGCGTTTGCGGCTACTTTTTAGGACGCCGGGAACAGGCCCTGGAAGACAGTTCCGTGGGGGGTCAGACCCCGAATGGGGTCTGACCCCGGAGGGCCCGCTCGGTATCGCAAGGGGTCAGACCCCGTACGGGGTCTGACCCCCTTTCCCTCCCTTGTAGCCATGCAGCCAACTGCGGTAACGTAGCGGGATCACGTTTTCATTGAGGCGGAATCCATGCAACAGCAAGTTGGCGGCGCGGCGGCGCCTGAAGCGCTTTCGATCCTGGCGTTCTGGCGTGAAGCCGGGCCGGAAAAATGGTTCATGAAGTCCGATGCCTTCGACCTGATGTTTCGCGACCGTTTTCTGGACCTGCACATGGCGGCTGCCCGCCGGCAACTGGACGACTGGGCGCATTGCGCCGAAGGCGCGCTGGCTTTGCTGATCTTGCTGGACCAATTGCCTCGCAATGCGTTCCGCGGCACCGCGCATATGTACGCCACGGACGAGCTGGCCCTGCATTTTGCGCAACGCATGGTGGACAAGGAACTCGATCAGCAGATCCCGGCTGACCTGCGCGTGTTTTGCTATCTGCCCTTCATGCATTCCGAACGTCTTGATCTTCAGGAAAAGTCGGTAGCGCTCTATCGGATTCTGGGAGGATCGTCGCTGCCCTTCGCCGAAGAACATCTGGACATCATCCGTCAATTCGGGCGCTTTCCTCATCGCAATCCCATGCTGGGGCGCGAAACCACACCGGCCGAGCAGGCATTCATCGACGCGGGTGGCTTCGCAGGGTAGGGTCAGACCCGGCAGGGTCTGACCCTGGTCCACGTTGGGGTCAGACCCCGTCCGGGGTCTGACCCCTAACCTGATCTTCGGAAAGGGCCTGACCCTGGTCCATGCCGGGGTCAGACCCCATTCGGGGTCTGACCCCTCACCTGGTCTTCGGGCCAGTAGTAGGCGTCGCCATAGATGCGACCACCGAAAATCGCAGTGCCTATGCGCACTTCGGTGGACCCCTCTTCAATGGCGATTTCGAAGTCGCCGCTCATGCCCATCGACAGGCGTTCCAGTTCGATGTTGTCGATGCCTTCCTGCCGCACGCGGTCGCGTAGTTCGCGCAGTGTCCGGAAGCAGGCGCGCACGGCATCGCGGTCGGGGGCGTTGATCGCAAGGGTCATGAGTCCGCGTATGCGCAAAGAGGGCGTTTCCCTTGCCACTCGACGCAGAAAGCCGGGCAGCTCTTCCGGCGGCAGGCCGTATTTGCTGGGCTCGATGGAGGTCTTGACCTGCACCAAGGCGTCCATGCCGCGTCCTTCCTGCTGAAGGCGGCGGTCCAGCGCGATGGCCAGGTCCATGCGGTCAAGGGACTGGATCTCCGACGCCATGCGGGCAATGTCCTTGGCCTTGTTGGTTTGAAGGTGGCCGATCATGACCCAATCGATGCCGCAGTCGCTCAAGGGTTCGTACTTGCTGCGTATCTCTTGCGCCTTGTTTTCGCCGAGCCGCCGCAAGCCCGCGGCGACCGCTTCCCGAATGGCGGCTTCTCCGAAAGTCTTGCTGACTGGCAGGAGCTGAATGGCGGCGGGATCACGGCCCGCGCTCAGTGCGACGTCGCGGATCCGTTCGCGCATGAGCGCGAGGCGGGAGGATATGGTGCTTGCTTCTGTCATGGCATTCAAAGCGCGTCGCGCACTTGGGCGGTGATTTCGTAGGAGCGGAGCCGGGCGGCGTGATCGAACATATTGGACGTGATCATGAGCTCGTCGGCGCCGGTTGCCGACAGGAACGCCTTGAGCTGCGTTGCAACCGTGTCCGCCGAGCCGATCGCGGAGCACGAAAGCACATGATTGAGCAGCTCCTGCGCCTGAGGACCCAACTGCTCCAGATAGCCTTGCACCGGCGGTGGCAGGCGGCTGGGGCGCCCGCTGCGCAGGTTGACGAAGGATTGCTGCCACGATGTCGCCAGGAATTGCG
Source organism: Alcaligenaceae bacterium (assembly GCA_013416435.1). Taxonomy (GTDB): domain Bacteria; phylum Pseudomonadota; class Gammaproteobacteria; order Burkholderiales; family Burkholderiaceae_B; genus Parapusillimonas. Next base: position 243,523 of record JACCEN010000005.1, read on the forward strand.
CTTCGTCGTCCGTATCGGCGGCAAAGACGTTGAATCCGAGCATGACATAAGGGCGGTCCAGGCTGGCGGAGGGCTTGAAGTTCGCGCGGTAGAGCTGGATGGCGTGCATCATTTGCTGGGGCGCAAAATGAGAGGCGAAGGCATAGGGCAGTCCAAGGGCGGCCGCCAATTGCGCGCCGAACAGGCTGGACCCGAGTATCCAGACCGGAACGTTCAGGCCCTTGCCGGGAACCGCCATGACGGTCTGGCGAGGCTCGTCGGACATGAAGTCCATGAGTTCGACGACGTCCCGGGGGAACTCGTCGGCATCCGACGCGAGGTTGCGCCGCAGGGCGCGCGCCGTCGCCTGGTCCGAGCCGGGTGCGCGGCCAAGGCCCAGATCGATACGGCCGGGATACAAGGATTCCAGCGTACCGAACTGCTCGGCGATCACCAGCGGAGAATGATTGGGCAGCATGATGCCGCCGGCGCCGACACGGATGGTCGAGGTGCCGGCCGCGACATGCGAAATCAGGATGGAGGTGGCCGCGCTGGCAATGCCCGGCATGCCGTGATGCTCGGCCATCCAGATGCGACGATAGCCCCAGCGTTCACCATGCCGGGCAAGATCGAGCGTATTCTGGAACGAGCGGGCGGCAGTGCTGCCTTCGGCGATGGGGGAGAGATCGAGTATGGAAAATGGTGTCATGTCGCCTGAGTCGAGCGCGAGTCGGGAAAAGCAATAGGTTACTACGAGATCCCGGGTCTGCTGCCCACGCGAGCGCCCACCACCATTTCAGTGATCCATCCCACGAGGATGGATGTATACGCCTGCTGGCAGATCTTGGAGCTCAAGGCATGATCGGCACCGTCGACGACGCGATGCGTGAGGGAATGGGAATTCCGGAAAGCGGCGCGATAGCTCATGATCGTTGCATGGGGCACCAGGTGGTCGTGCTCGGACTCGACCAGCAGGACGTCGCCCCGAAACGCCGTGCATGCGGCCAGCGCGCGATTTTCTTCCGGGCTTACCGGCGCTTTGCGATAGACGGCCAGGTCCTGGCGGTTCAGCTGTCTTTTTGGCGTATCCCAATCCGTGTCCCGATAAAGCGACGGGACTCTCAGCGACAGCCACTTGACCGGCCGAAGCGTGGTCAGGACAGCGGATAGATAGGCGCCGTAGCTCGTTCCCACCACGGCGATGGAGCGTGGGTCGATAGAGGGATGCTGGGCAAGCAGGTCATAGGCCGAGATGATGTCCCGCAAATTCTCTTCGCGCGTCACGGTCTGTTGACGGGCGGAGCCTTTTTCGTGACCGCGCAGATCGAAGGTCAGGCACACGCAGCCTAGCCCCGCAATGCCGCGCGCACGATCCAGGTCGCGTTCCTGGCTGCCGCCCCATCCGTGGACGAACAGAATGCCGGGCACCTTGGTTTCCGGTGCGAGAAAAGTGCCTGCAAGGCGTTCTTCTTCCACCAGGATCTCAATGCTTGTGCTGCTAGTTCCCATAAGCTTCTACCTGTACGTACTTGCTGATGAGACCGATGTCCGGGTCGACGCCTTGAAACAGCCTCTCGGCGCCTTCGGGCGCCTTGTGCGTGCCGAAAATTTCGATGGTCCGGGCGCGCAGCGCCTTGCAGCCGCTGTCCGCGGCGAACTTTTGCAGCGCGGCGACTTCCGCGGCGCTTGCGCCGCCAATGCGCCATGATTGCTCAAGAACTCCGCAGCGAATTTCGCCGCGCGGAGTAGTGCCGCTTGCAATATCATAGTTTCGTCGCGAGGCAGTCAATCCTGGAAAACATCGCCCGGCCGCTTCATCGTAGCGCCGGGCCTGCGCGATGGCACGGCGTTCTTCATCGCCGAGCGCCAGTGCAAGCAGCGCATCGAATTCGCCCCGCACCAGGGTAAGGTTCGATCCTCCGTACACCAGTTCGCCCTGATTGTCGCGCGTCAGGCTCTGCGTGCCGACATAGCTCGTCACCAAGCCGCCTATCGCGACCCGGCCCACGCTGAAAGTCTTGACGTCCTCCAGATGTTCTTCCAGCACCAGTCCGTGGGATTCCAGATCGTCGTCCCGCTGGTGGTCCAGCGCGGCCAGAAGCTCCCGGCGCGATTCAATTCGTATTTGGCCGCGGCCGGCAGTGGCCAGCACGGGCTTGATGCGCACAGGTCCGGATGAGAGCAGCGTCTCGCCCGCCTGCATGGCGTCGTCGAGAGTGAACGCGGAGTATCCCGCCAGAACGCTGTCGCGCACGTCAGTGCCGAATTGGCAGGACCAGCCTGCGGGCGCTTTGCCGTCCGAACGCAGTATGGAATGGGTTATGGCCTTCGTCGCAACGAAGGGGTGCGGAACGATACCGCCGAACAGGTCTGCTTCCGAGGCGAGCCTCAGTTGCCGTGCTCGTTCCAGGCCGACGATGGTGTCGCTGGGCACGAGATAAGCCGGTTCGGTCGGCGTGCGTGCGGCATCGTAGCGGCCACCGTATCGGACTCCGAGGAGCCCCGCGATACGACGCGCAAGTTCCTCATGGACTGCCTGTTCGTGCTCTGGCTCGCGCGCACGCGCGGATAGAACGTACACCTCGCCGCGATGTGCGTTCTTGCTGGATTCGTGAGGAGTCATTCAGGATTGTGTATCGTCCGGTTTTTTAGTGGTCACCGACACAGGGTCGCTGGCGGGGAAGCTTTCTTCAATGGCCTCATCCAAAGTCTTTTCTTCAGGAACGGCCTCATTCTCTTTTTTGGACGGTTTGGTGGTTTCGTTGGCCGCGTGATCATTGCGGGTTTCGGGTTTTGATGTGGATACGGACATTGGATCGCTCGCCGGAAAGGTTGCTTCGAGCGCGGAGTCCAGCGTTTCGTCCCGGCCGGGATTGTCTTTCGATGTTGGAAAGGGGATAGCGTTCTTTTCTTTGTCGGTATCGGGCTGTGTCATGATGGGCTCCTGAAGGGCCAGAGTCTGTCAATGCTGAACGTAGACGGCACTGGCCCTGGGGATGTCGACGAGGCCTCCGGGAGGCCTCCGTCCGGACGTTGTGTGTCTTATCCAGCCACTTCTACTTTGGGCAGCGCTTTCAGCTGGTCCTTGGTATAGCCGGAAAGAACGAGTTTGTCGCCGGTATGTTTGATTTCATTGAATGGAATCGCTACGTCGCGCTCGCCCATTCCCAGAAAGCCCCCCGCGCCGATGATGAAGTAGATCGCCTTGCCATCCGAGGCAAGGACGACATCATTGATTTCCCCTATCTTTTCATCGTTCTCATTGACCACGGTCTTGCCCATGATCTTCTGCTTGACGCTCACGCCGGTGATGGACTCTTTGGACTGCGCTGCGGGAGCGTTGGCCGCAGGCGCGGTGGGTGCGGCGCCGCGCGCTGCAGGGGCGGGCGTTCCAGGGGTCGCCGGGCTTCCGGGAGTGCCGGGGCTGCCGGGCGCTGTCGGATTGGTGGGTGCCGGCGCGGTGCTTTGCGCAAAAGCGACAGGAACGATGGCTGTGGAGAGCGAACATAAGGTTGCGGCAAGAAGCTTTTTCATAGGTGATCTCCTGAGTTGACCAGACGAATCATCTGGCCTTCGACGTTGACACAGCAAGCATCGTGCCAGGCCGGAACAAAACCGTATCTGCTTATTGCTGGCACGCTGCTTGCTGCAGGGCAGTCAAGCACATGCACACCGTGATGTGCGTCCAAATTTAGATAGGGGTTTGATATGAAAACGACAAAACGAATTGCTGCAGGCACAGTATTGTTGGCCGTTTCTTTAAGTCTGGCCGCATGTGGCGGAATGTCACGTCAGGGTAAGAATACGGCCATAGGCGCCGGCGTCGGCGCAGTGGGCGGAGCCGTGCTCACCGGTGGCAGCACGCTGGGAACGCTGGGCGGCGCAGCAGTGGGCGGTGTCGTGGGCCACGAAGCCAGTAAATAATACAAGACCAAGTTTTTTTACACGAAAGGGAGCCGATATGCTTTATACACTGGCCGTTGTCCTGATTGTCTTGTGGCTGTTGGGCCTGGTTACCTCTTATACATTGGGCGGCTTCATCCACGTGCTGATCGTCGTCGCGATCATCATGGTGCTGGTGCGCCTGATCACCGGCCGTTCGCTTTGATATTGGGGTCATACCCCATACGGGGTCTGACCCCGCCCGTTCGCTTTGGTAATGGGGTCAGACCCTATAGGGTCTGACCCCGCGGCCGTCGGGTCTGATCCCGTCACCCGTCGCGCAAGAGGATTTATCATTCGGGTTTTCCACTCCTCTTGTGCGACGGGTAAGCCATGCTTGAAAGACTCCGCGACCTTCCGGCATTGATGCCGCATATTGAATTCCTGGCTTTCAATCTCGTAGTGACCATCGCCATCCTTATTGTCGGATGGTCTTTATCTTCATTTGCCGGACGCAGCCTGCGCAGGCTGGCCGCCAATTCCCCACGCATCGATCCCACCATCGTCCCCATGGTGTACACGGCGACTGTCTGGGCGATTCGCATCTTCGTGGTCATTGCGGTACTGGCCCGCTTCGGCATTCAAACGGCAAGCATCATCACTGTACTGGGTGCGGCGGGGCTCGCGATTGGCCTGGCGTTGCAGGGCACTTTGCAGAACATTGCGGCGGGCATCATGTTGCTGGTGCTTCGACCGCTGCGCACGGGGGAGTACGTATCCGTCGTCGGCAAGGGAGACGGCACGGTCGCGGAAGTAGGCCTCTTCCTTACGCGGCTGGTCCAGGCGGACGGCATACATCTCACTTTGCCCAATGGGCTGGTGTGGGGAAGCACCATCATCAATTACAGCCGGAACGAAACGCGGCGCCTGGATATCGAGGTGTCGATCCCTTATGGCGACGACCTGGAACTGGCGATACGGGAGCTTACCGACCTTGTGCGGAGCCATGAATACGCATTGCCCGATCCCGCTCCGCAAGTCCTGGTGACGGATTATCGCGAAAACACCACCATACTCACGATACGGGTCTGGGCTCCCGCGAAAAAGCACTGGAACTTGCGCTGCGACCTGTACCGCGACGCGCTGCAACGGCTCGGACGCGCCGGGTCGGGGTCGGACCCCATGCGGGGTCCGACCCCATAGCGCGGCGGCTGGAGATCAGGGGTCAGACCCGGGGTCAGACCCCGCATGGGGTCTGACCCCTCCGCGAAGGCGGGGCCACAGGTCGGTCGGGGTCAGACCCCTTACGGGGTCTGACCCCACGTCTGACCCCTCGCCCCTCAAAGCTTGTCGGCGATGCTGCGCAGGCCGTCCTGGATCAGCCCGGCGATCTCGCGCTGCCGGCTTGCCGGCATGCGTTCGGTGATGGCGGTCACGCTGATGGCAAGCGTAGGGTGCCCCTTGTTGTCGCACAGGGCGCAGCCGACTCCCAGGGCACCCCGCACCGCATAGTTTCCCACCACCGAATACCCGCGCGTGCGCGTGTTTTGTACCAATTGACGCATTTCCCGCGGCGACATGCCGCCGTATTGTTCGAGCTCTTTGCTGTTCAGCGCGATGATGTCCTCGACGGATTCGTCATCGAGCCGTGCAAGCAGCGCAAGCCCGCCCGACCCTACGCCCAGGGGCTGGCGCTTGCCCGCGAATGTGGCCAGGATCTGCACCGGATAAGGACCGATCTCACGCCAGAGGCTGAGGGACTCGTGCTTGTCCTGGACCACCAGGAAAACGGCGTCTCCGGTAAGCGCGGCCAGCTTCTGCATGGCCGGAAGAGCAAGTTCGATGCGCGCATCGCGCTGCGGCACCGTCAATGCCGTGGCGCTGGTGGCCATGAACCGCTTGGTGCCTGGAACGCTTTTGGCAAACCCGTCTTCGACCAGCGCGCTGAGCAGGCGATAGATGGTTGGGCGCTGCAGCCCGGTCAGCCTTGCCAATTGGGTGACGCTCAGCCCCGCTTGCGTATTTTCCTGCAAACAGCGTAAAACTTGTAGGCCGCGCCGCAGTGTGCGAGGACCCGAACCGGCGTTTTCTTCGGAAAAAGTGTCCACTGCGTGTACTTCTTGGTTTGATTTCAAGTCGATATCGATCAGAATAGAGCGGTTCATTATAAATCGTCCAAAGGACGGACAATACAAGGAGAACTCATATGTCATTCGTATTCAAGGCGGGATCGAAAATCAAGGCTCTGGCCGGCGCATGCCTGCTGGCCGCGACGGCAGGCGTTTCCGCGACCGCCGCGGCCGCCTACCCTGACCATGCCATCCGTCTGGTGGTGGGCTTTTCCGCGGGCGGCACGACCGACGTCGTCGCGCGGATACTAGGCAAGGAAATCGGCGACGCCCTGGGGCAGCCGGTGGTGGTCGAAAACCGCCCGGGCGCCGGAAGCAATATTGCGACAGAAATGGTGGCCCGCGCCGACCCGGACGGCTATACCCTATACATGGTCGCCGTAACCAGCGCCATCAACCAGACCTTGTACAAGAACTTGCGATTCGACCTGGTCAACGATTTCGCCCCTGTGGCCCTGGCGGTGCGCGTGCCGAACGTGCTGGTCGTCAATCCCAAGGTGCCCGCAAAAAGCGTGAAGGAGCTTGTCGACTACGCCAAGGCCAATCCCGGCAAGCTCAATTTCGCGTCGTCCGGCAGCGGTACGTCCATCCATATGGCGGGCGAACTCTTCAAGCAACTGGCCGAAGTCGACGTCACGCACATTCCTTATAAAGGCAGTTCTCCCGCCATGACCGACCTCATTGGCGGCCAAGTGGATTACATGTTCGACAACATGCCGTCGGCCTGGCCGCATGTCGAAGCGGGCAAATTGCGGGCATTGGCCGTCACCACGGCAGACCGCTCGAAAACGGCACCGGATCTCCCGACCATGAAGGAGTCCGGCTTCCCCACTTTCGACGTGTCATCGTGGTTTGGCGTCATCGCGCCCAAGGGTACGCCGGACGATGTCGTGAAGAAGCTCAATGCGGTGATCCTCGATGCATTGGCCAAGCCGGACGTCCAGAAACGTCTTGCAGAGCTGGGCGCCGTGCCGGCCAAGACATCGCCCGCCGAGTTCGGCGACTTCATCAAGTCCGAAGTCGACAACTGGTCCAAGGTGGTCAAGGCATCCGGGGCGACGGTCGACTGATCCTTCCCCCGGGGTGATATCCGTCGGCGCGCCGCCAGCGACGCGCCGACATTTTTTGAAAGGCAGTTTGCGGTAAGAGCAGGTATGAAATGATCTCCAAGATTTTTGACAATGTGCGCGAAGCACTGGCTGATGTGCCCGACGGCGCAACCGTCATGATTGGCGGGTTCGGCATGGCCGGTCAGCCGACGGCGCTGATCGATGCTTTGCTGGACCAGGGCGCCAAGGAACTGGTGGTGGTGAACAATAACGCCGGCAACGGCGATACGGGCCTGGCGGCGCTGCTGGCTGCCGGGCGGGTGCGCAAGATCATCTGCTCCTTTCCGCGCCAGACCGACTCCCATGTGTTCGATGGGCTGTACCGGGCAGGCAAGATCGAGCTCGAACTCGTTCCACAAGGCAATCTTGCCGAGCGCATCCGTGCGGCGGGCGCCGGCATCGGGGCTTTCTATACGCCCACGGGCGCCGGAACGCCGCTGGCCGAAGGCAAGGAGGCCCGCCATATCAATGGCCGCGACTACATCCTCGAATATCCCCTGCATGCGGACTATGCCCTGATCAAGGCGCTCAAGGCCGACCGCTGGGGAAACCTGGTCTATCGCAAGACCGCGCGCAATTTCGGTCCCATCATGGCAACGGCCTCGAAAGTGGCGGTTGCAGAGGTCGACAGCATCGTGGAACTGGGACAACTGGATCCCGAAGCGATCGTCACGCCTAGCCTGTTCGTGCAGCGCGTGGTAGCACTGGGAGCTGAAAAATGAATCGATTGACACGTGAACAAATGGCCGCGCGCGTCGCCCAGGACATCCCGGAGGGCAGCGTGGTGAACCTTGGCATCGGCCTTCCCACCAAGGTAGCCAACTACCTTCCCGAGGGCCGCGAGATCCTTCTGCACAGCGAGAACGGGGTCATCGGCATGGGCCCCGCGCCGGAGCCCGGCGCAGAAGATCCCGACCTCATCAATGCGGGCAAGCAGCCCGTGACACTGCTCGACGGCGGCGCCTATTTTCATCATGCCGATTCTTTCGGCATGATGCGCGGCGGCCACCTCGACATCTGCGTGCTGGGCGCATTCCAGGTGTCGCGCACCGGCGACCTGGCCAACTGGCATACCGGGGCGCCCGACGCCATACCGGCGGTCGGCGGCGCGATGGACCTGGCCATAGGCGCAAAGTCTGTTTATGTGCTCATGGACCTGCTCACGCGCGAGGGCGAAAGCAAGCTCGTGGAACGCTGCACCTATCCGCTTACCGGCGTCGCCTGCGTGACGCGCGTCTATACTGATCTGGCCGTCTTCGAACTGAAGGAAGGCCGTGTCATCCTGCTGGACGACGTATCTGGTTCCGGCATCCAGGAGCTGTCGCGCCTGACCGGCCTGGAGCTCGTCGAGGCGGCGTAGGGCGCTGAGCGATCTTTGCCTGGGGTCAGACCCCGAACGGGGTCTGACCCCACATCTCCAGGCATCGGGGTCAGACCCTGTACAGGGTCTGACCCCAACATCCCCAAGCTCTGGGGTCCGACCCCTCCCCGCGCCGCCTTGATCATGGCGGTGCACAGGCCGCGCATCATGTCGACCTCATCGTTGGTCATGGCGTTGCGGCTGAACATGTGGCGCATGCGAGGAACCAGTTTTTTGGGGTGGGCGGGGTCCAGGAAACGGACCTCCGTGATCGCTTGTTCCCAATGGGCCAGGAAGGCCTGAACCTTTTCGTTGCTGGCCGGCTCGTTGCCCTCGACGAACCGGCCGTCCGTCGTGGGCAGCAGCGGCATCGACGCAGCCTGCGCCAGGGCGTAGCGCAATTCCCACGCGGCCAGCTGCAGCGCCTGCGCGACGTTCAGCGAACTATATTCGGGATTGGCCGGAATATGGCATATGCGCTGGCAGAGCGCGATGTCCTCATTCGTCAGCCCGGATCTTTCGGTGCCCAAAACGACCGCAATGCGGGACCCGGGGCCCTGCAAGTGCTCGCGGCTGGCATCGGCCGCCTCGCGGATGTCGCAGGGAGGCGGTCCCAGCACGCGGGCGCGCGCGGTCAGGGCGAACGCCAGGGTCGTGGAAGCGAGCGCCTCTTCAAGCGTGGGAAAAATGTGGACCGCCGTCAGCACGTCGGTGGCTCCGCTGGCGAGCGACTGCGCCTCGGGCTGGGTAAGCACATCGGGAAAGCGCGGCGCCACAAGGCAGAGGTCATGGAAGCCCATGGTCTTGATGGCGCGGGCGGCGGCGCCCACGTTGCCGGGGTGACTGGGCTGCACCATGATGAACCGTACGCGGGCAAAGGGGTCGGGGGTTTCTGAGGAAAACTTCTGAGTCATTTAAAATAGGTGGTTTATAGTGCTTGATGCAGGGCTTAGGCTCATGGGCGCGATGCCTCGCGCCGCATAGGCAGACTTTGACTACTTACGGAATCTTATGCACCCGATGCTAAATACCGCCATCAAGGCGGCACGCCGTGCTGGCACCATCATCAATCGCGCCAGCCTCGACCTCGAACGCCTGCAGGTCGGGCGCAAGGGGCCGAACGATTATGTCACGGAAGTGGATCAGGCAGCCGAAGAAGCCATTATCGATATCCTGCGCACGGCCTATCCGGACCATGGCTTCCTGTGCGAAGAATCCGGCGTGCACCTGGCGGCAGGCCAGCAAGAAGGCGAGGTGCCTGAATTCCAATGGATCGTCGATCCTATCGATGGCACCACCAATTTCATCCATGGCTTGCCCATCTATGCGATTTCGATCGCGCTGGCGCAACGCGGCCAAGTGACCCAGGCGGTCATTTACGACCCCAACCGCAATGAACTGTTCACGGCCAGCCGCGGCGGCGGGGCCTTTCTGAATGACCGGCGCGTGCGCGTCTCGGGCATCCGGCGCTACCATGACGCCATTCTGGGCGCTCATATACCGGGGTCGGTGTCCGTCGCCACCGCCCAGGCCAAGTTTGCAGGCATGCTGTCCGAATGCTCGGCGGCGCGGCGCCTGGGCTCGACCGTCCTGGATCTCGCCTATGTCGCCAGTGGGCGCCTCGACGGCTTTTGCGGGGTCAATCTGAAACCCTGGGATCTGGCCGCGGGCGGTCTGCTCATCCTGGAAGCGGGCGGCCTCATCGCCGATTTTGACGGCGAACAGGGCTGGATGAAAAGCGGCAGCGTGCTGGCTGCAACACCCAAGATTTTTCCGCAGATGCTGGGCTATCTTCAGGGCTAGGACCTGTTAGTGTTAACAGGCCCTAGACGCTTTTACGGAGCCATTGACTGATGGAGTGGATGCTGGACCCCTCCGCCTGGGTCGGTTTGCTTACCCTGGTGATCCTCGAGATCGTCCTGGGCATAGACAATCTGATCTTCATTGCCATTCTGGTAGAGAAACTGCCGCCCGCGCAAAGAGACCGGGCGAGGGTCCTGGGCCTGTCCCTTGCGCTGCTGATGCGGCTGGGCCTGCTTTCCGTCATGTCGTGGCTCATCAAGCTCACGGCGCCGCTGTTCTCCGTCGGTCCGCTGGATTTTTCGGGACGCGACCTGATACTCATCATCGGGGGCTTCTTCCTGCTCTTCAAAGGAACGCTGGAGCTCCACGAGCGGGTAGAAGGGCGCCAAGCCCATGCAAGCGGCGCGACCATGCACGCCAGCTTCTGGGTCATCGTGGTCCAGATCGTGATCCTGGACGCGGTGTTTTCGCTGGATGCCGTCATTACGGCGGTCGGCATGGTCGATCACCTCGAGATCATGATGCTGGCGGTCGTCATCGCCATCGGCCTCATGCTGGTGGCGTCCAAGCCGCTGACCCGCTTCGTGAATGCGCATCCCACGGTTGTGATCTTGTGCCTGGGCTTTCTTCTTACCATCGGATTCTCGCTGCTGGCGGAAGGCTTCGGCTTTGCGGTGCCCAAGGGCTATCTGTATGCGGCCATCACGTTCTCGGTCCTGATCGAAACCCTCAATCAGCTGGCGCGCCGGAACATGCGGCGCCTGGAAGCCAAGCGGCCGTTGCGGGAACGCACTGCCGAAGGGGTGTTGCGGATGCTGGGCATGCGTCCGCTGACCGGACCGGAGCCCGCGCCCGCGGGGGAGACGGAAGCACCGGCCCAGGTGTTCGAAGATGAAGAACGATACATGGTCAGCGGGGTGTTGTCGCTCGCCGATCGAAGCATCCATTCCATCATGACGCCCCGCAACGATGTTTCATGGATCAATCTGGACGATGATGCGGCGACCCTGCGCGAGCAGATCACCAAGGCGCCCCACAGCTTCTTTCCAGTCTGCCGAGGATCGCTGGACGAAGTCATCGGAATAGGCCGCGCAAAGGAAATGATTGCCGATCTCATCGCGAACGGATCCATCCGCCTGTCGCGCCTGCGCGACCCCATCGTGGTGCATGATTCCATCGGCGTGCTCAGGCTCATGGACACGCTCAAGCGCTCGCGCGGCCAGCTCGTGCTGGTCACCGACGAATTCGGCACCATCGAAGGCGTGGTCACCCCCATCGACGTCTTCGAGGCGATAGCGGGCGAGTTCCCCGACGAAGACGAGACCCCCGACATCGTGGCGGAGGGCGAGAACAGCTGGCGCGCCGACGGCGCCGCCGACCTGCATCACCTTGAACTTCTGCTCAATACGGACGGGCTGGTGGATGATGACGAAGGCTATTCGACGCTTGCCGGATATCTGCTGGAACGTTTCGGGCAACTGCCCGGCCCGGGCGATACTTGCGAACTTCGCCACGGACGCGCCGTTTTTCGATTCACGGTCCTGAGGCTGGACGGGCGGCGCATCGCCACGGTTCGCATAGAACGCCATCTCGAGCAGGCCGACCAAGCCGGGGGGCAGGCCCCGCACGGGGTCTGACCCCACCCTGCCTACTTTCTAGCGTTAACAGGTCCTAGCATGACTGAAAGCAATTGGTTTTTATTGAAAGCCCTGTTCCTGGGGTTGATCGAAGGTCTTACAGAATTCATTCCCGTCTCGAGCACCGCGCATCTGCTGATCATCGGCGACTGGATCAATTTCTCGTCCACTGACGACAAGGTATTCGAAGTCGTCATCCAGTTCGGCTCGATTCTGGCCGTCATATGGATATTCCGCGCCCGGATCTGGCAATTGCTGTCCGGTACCCTGAAGGGCGAACGCGGCGAGGTGCTGTTCATGCGCAATCTGCTGATCGCCTTCCTGCCGGCGGCCGTCATCGGCGCCGTGATGATCAAATATATCAAGGCGCTGTTCCATAGCCCCGCCGTCTTCGTGTTCACCCTGGTGGCGGGGGGGCTGATCATGCTTTGGGTGGAGCGCAAGCCCCAGTACGCCAAAGAGCTGCCTGGCGGGCAGGATGCCCATCGCCGGCCGGCGCCGCTGGACGATAGCGTAGCGTCGCAGAAGGCGACCGCCCGATCGCTGGAGGAAATCACCTGGAAACAAGCGCTCGTGGTGGGGTTTGCGCAATGCCTGGCCATGGTGCCCGGAACCTCCCGTTCCGGAGCGACCATCATCAGCGGCATGATCGCAGGCATACAGCGTAAAACGGCAACCGAGTTCTCTTTCTTCCTGGCCATGCCGACCATGCTCGCCGCCACGGTGTACGACCTGTACCGCAACAGCGCCGCATTGAACGACACGCAGCTGGCGGCCATCGGCGTCGGGTTCGCTGCGGCCTTCATCAGCGCGCTGCTGGTCGTCCGTGCCGTGCTGCGATTCGTATCCCGGCGGACCTACAGGCCTTTCGCATGGTACCGGATCGCCCTGGGCGCGGTCGTCTTTATGTGGCTGGCCATGCGCTAAGGAAGCGGCATGCGCAAGCCCAACTGGTGCTTTATTTCGACGCCTGATGCAAGGCCGCGCCTTGTTCGTCGATCTGCAGCCATCCGCCGCGAACCGGCCCATGATCGTAGTCCCAATCCGGCAGGACGATGCGCGTATGGGGCTTGCCGTCTATGTCCAGGCGATGGATGGCCGGCCGGTGCGTGTGTCCGTGCACCAGCAGCCTTACGTCAGCCTGCCGGAACGCGTCCCGGACGGCATCGGTGTCGACGTCCATGACCTTCGCGGGCTTGTAGCGATTGGCTTGCATGCTGCGCTGCCGCGCCCGATTGGCGATCGACCTGCGCAAGCCCAGACCGAGCTTGAGGAAGGCGGTTTGCACCAGAGGAGAGCGCACGATCCTGCGAAAGCGCTGATAGGCGCGATCGGCGGTGCAGTATTCGTCGCCATGGGCCAGTAGCAGACGGCCGGCGTCCGTGCGCAGAATGACGGGTTCGGGCAGCAGGTGAGCGCCGACATGGTCGGCCAGCGCCTTGCCGATGAGAAAGTCGCGGTTGCCGCGGCCCAGCCACAAGGCCAGGGCGCCCGCCGTTTGCCGGAACTTGTCCAGCGACGCCGACAGCCAATCGGGCGGAGAATCCAGGGCGTAGTCGTCGCCCACCCAGACGTCGAAGATGTCGCCGCATAGAATCAAGGCATCCGCCTGTGCGCATGCCTGATCCAGAAACCGGTGAAAGGCCTGGGCCGTCGCCGGTGTGTCAGGGCCCAGATGGATATCCGAAGCGACCCAGACACGGCCTTTCAGGGGAATCTCAGTCAACAACCGTGGCTTTCTCGATGACGATGTCTTCGGCTGGGACATCTTGATGGAAGCCCTTGTTGCCTGTCTTTGCCGTCTTGATCTTGTCGACGATCTCGGTGCCTTCCACGACCTTGCCGAAGACGGCATAGCCCCAGCCGTTGGGCGTGGGCGAGGTGAAATTCAGGAAGTCGTTGTCGGCCACGTTGATGAAGAACTGCGCGGTGGCGGAGTGGGGATCGGCGGTGCGGGCCATGGCCAGCGTGTAGCGGTTGTTCTTCAGGCCGTTGTTGGCTTCGTTTTCAACGGGAGCATGGGTTTGCTTCTGCTTCATGCCCACTTCGAAACCGCCGCCCTGGATCATGAAGTTATTGATGACCCGATGGAACACCGTGCCGTCGTAGAAGCCTTCCTTGACGTAGGTCAGGAAGTTCTCGACGGTTTTCGGCGCCTTCTCGGCGTCGAGTTCGATCAGGATTGCGCCTTGGTTGGTCTGGAGGTTGACGCGAGGAGTTGTGCTCATGGTTTTACCTTCGTTGGAAGTGGAGGTGGCCGCAAGCGCCGCATTTCCCATGAGCATGGCCAGGGAAGTCGCGCAAGCGAGGCTGAACGCACGCAATCCTGGACGGATGGTACGGCTTGAAAATGAAAGGGTACGCATAGGTCTCTTTTGCCTTGGAGAATATGGGGAATCATTGAGCCAGGACGGAGCCGGCCTTCAGGGCGCGCGCTTCGGCGCCGCGTGCGCCCATCTGCGCCGCTTCCTGGAAGGACTGGCGCGCCAGCATGAGCTGGACTTCGCCCAGGTTGGCCTGCGCCGTCGCGTATGCGGGATTGGCCGCCAGCGCCATGTCGAGTGCGTCGCGGGCCAGCTCGAGCCTGCCTTGCTTGACGTATTCCGCCGCAAGATTGTTCCAGGGTTCGGGCAGCTCGGGGTACAGCGTGGTCATGTCCTGGTAGATTGCGATGGCGTCTGCATGGTGGCCCAGTGCCGACAACGCCCGCCCGTGGAGGAACAGAAGCTGGACATCGTTGCCGAGCGTATTCTGGCCGGCCAATTGGGCGCTGCGCTTTTCGATGACTTCGAGCGCTTCCTGGTTACGGCCTTGATCCAGCATCTGGGAAATCCGGTCGGTGATCTGCGAGGCGGTCAGCGGAATGCTGGTGTCGATGGCGGGCGTAACGGCTTCCAGCAGCCGTGCCAGACCCTTCCAGCCGCCTTCGGGCGGGGCGTCGTCCTTGAAAAGGGCCTGGCCGTTGCCGGCGGGATCGAGTTTCGCGGTTTCGGTCGGAGTGAAGGCCGGGCCTGGACCGGCCTGGATCGAAGAGTTAAGATCGGCGTTGGGTACGAGGGCGGGCGTGCGCGTCTGCGCCAAGGCTGTGTTTGTCAGCCCGGTCATTGCAAGTGCGATCACCAATACGGGACAAGAAATTCGAAACACAGCGATGCGCCTATAGTATGTAAAGATAGTATTCCCGCCTGGGCGGGCGTCCTGAAAAGTTGGCATGGCAAGGGCTTGCCTGCGTTCTGCCGGCCCGCTTGCTATACTTGTCGACCACCATTTTAGCCTTGCCTGCCGGGCCCGCGCCGAGTTTACCCCATGCGGACCTTACTGCTTCAGGCTGCCGTTTGATTTACAGACATAAATTTACCAACAAGAAGCCCACCCGCTCATGCTGCACATTTATAACACCCTTTCGCGCGCCAAAGAGCCATTGAAAACAGCGGAACCCGGCAAGGTCCGCATGTATGTATGCGGCATGACGGTTTACGACTTCTGCCATCTCGGGCATGCGCGGATGCTGGTCAGTTTCGATGTGGTCCAGCGATGGCTGCGGGCAAGCGGCTATGAAGTCACCTATGTGCGCAACATCACGGACATCGACGACAAGATCATACGCCGCGCCGTTGAAACCGGGCGCCGCCTGGGCGAGGTCACTTCCTTCTACATCGATGCCATGCACGCCGACGAACGAGCGCTGGGCGTGGAGTCGCCGGATTTCGAACCCAAGGCCACGGAACACGTGGGCGACATGCTGGGCATCATCCAGAAACTCGAGCAAAACGGCCTCGCGTATCGGTCCGACGACGGCGACGTGAACTACGCCGTGCGCGATTTCGAGGGGTATGGCAAGCTGTCCGGCAAATCGCTCGACGACCTGCGTGCGGGCGAACGGGTGGCGGTGGCGGCTGGCAAGCGCGATCCGCTCGATTTCGTCCTCTGGAAAGCGGCTAAGGCCGATGAGCCGCCCGAGTCCAAGTGGGATTCGCCGTATGGCGTGGGTCGTCCCGGTTGGCATATCGAGTGTTCCGCCATGAGCCGGGCGCTGCTGGGGCTGCCGCTCGACATCCACGGGGGCGGACCCGACCTGAAGTTTCCGCACCACGAAAACGAAATCGCCCAGACCGAAGGTGCTTTCGGCGGAACGCTGGCATCGGTATGGATGCATTGCGGCCCGCTCATGGTCGATGCCGACAAGATGTCCAAGTCATTGGGAAATTTCCGCACCATCCGCCAGACGATCGCGCAAGACGCGGGGCTTGCGGATGACCAGTCCCGCTATGTCGCCAATCCGCGCGAAGCCGAGATGCTGCGCTTTTTCATCGTGCGCAATCACTATCGCAGCATGCAGAACTACGCGCCCGAAAACCTCCTGGACGCCCAGAACTCGCTCGACCGGCTGTATCAGACCCTCGCCAACGTGCCGGCCGAGCCGGTCGATATCGATTGGAATCACCCCTCCGCCCAAGCCTTCCGCGATGCGATGAACGACGACTTCAACTCGTCGGGAGCGGTCGCCGCCCTGTTCGAGCTGGCATCAGAGGCCAACCGCAGCGGGTCCGGCAAAGCATCGGGGCTCATGCGGGCGCTGGGGGGCTTGCTCGGCCTGCTGCAGGCCGATCCCGCCCAGTACCTGCAGTCGTCCAGCCGCTATCAGTCCGGCGGCAAGGCCGGCGCCAGCTTGTCGGCCGATCAGGTCGAAGCCCTGGTTTGGGCTCGCACCGAAGCCAAGAAGGCGCGTAATTTCGCCGAGGCGGACCGTCTTCGCGATGAGCTGCAGGCCGCGGGCATCGAGCTCGAAGACAAGGCGGGCGGAGTGACGCAATGGCGCCGGGCCTGATCGGAGGGGATGACAGTGAGTGCAGCGACCGTTCAGGAAAAACCGGTGTTCTGGGATGAAGCTTCGGCGGAGCTGATGGGGCGCGACCGCATTCTTCGCAAGGTGATTCCGCAGCATCAATCCGAATGGCTGGGCCCGTCCGCCACGCCTTTCATCACCCTGGCGCGCGCCTTGGTCGGCCATCAGATTTCGGTCAAGTCGGCCGAGGCCATGTGGCAGCGCTTCACAGAAGCCTGCGGCCGCAATCCCACGCCGCGCGCAGTGCTGGGCCTGGCGGAAACCGATGTCAAGCTCCTGGGGCTTTCCAAGCGCAAGGCCGATTACGTCATCGATCTGGCCACGCATTTTGCCGAAAAGAAAGTCCGTCCGTCGCAGTGGGTGGCCATGGACGACGAAGCCATCATCGCCGATCTTTGCGCCATCCGGGGCATAGGGCGCTGGACGGCGGAAATGTTCCTCATTTTCAACCTGCAGCGGCCCGACGTCCTGCCTCTCGACGACGCAAGCCTGCTCAAGGCAATTTCGCTACACTACTTCAGTGGCGAGCCTGTTTCGCGTTTCGAGGCCCGGGAAGTCGCCCAGGCCTGGGCGCCGTGGCGCACTGTTGCAACCTGGTATTTGTGGCGCAGCCTGGATCCGGCCGCTGTGCAGTACTGACAAAGCGAATGCTTTAATCTGGAAAACAAGCTCTTATGCGTAATACCTTCCTGGAATTCGAACAACCTCTGGCCGAACTCGAAAACAAAATCGAGGAACTGCGCTTCGTTCAAACCGATTCAGCGGTGGACATCTCGGAAGAGGTCGGGCGTTTGCAGCAAAAGAACCAGGCCTTGGCAAAAAGCATCTATGCCAAGCTGACGCCTTGGCAGACCGCCTTGGTGGCGCGCCATCCGCAGCGGCCCTACACCATGGACTATGTCCGCGAGATCTTCACCGATTTCCACGAGCTGCATGGCGACCGCATGTATGCCGACGACCAGTCCATCGTCGGCGGCCTGGCGCGCTTCAATGGCACGCCCTGCATGGTCATCGGCCACCAGAAAGGGCGCGACACCAAAGAGCGCGCCATGCGGAATTTCGGCATGCCGCGCCCCGAGGGCTACCGCAAGGCGCTGCGCCTGATGCGCCTGGCCGAAAAATTCCAGCTGCCGGTGTTCACCTTTGTCGATACGCCCGGGGCGTATCCCGGCGTGGGCGCCGAAGAGCGCGGGCAGTCCGAAGCCATCGGCCATAACCTGTATGCCATGGCTGAACTGCGCGTGCCCATCATCGCGACCATCATCGGCGAGGGTGGTTCGGGCGGCGCCCTGGCCATCGCCGTCGGTGACGTCGTGATGATGCTGCAGTATTCCACCTACGCGGTGATCTCGCCCGAAGGCTGCGCCTCCATTCTATGGCGCAGCGTCGACAAGGCGTCCACGGCCGCCGAGGCGCTGGGCATCACCGCGCCGCGGCTCAAGGAACTGGGCCTGATCGACCGCATCGTCAACGAGCCGGTGGGCGGCGCCCACCGGGATCCCATCATGATGGCCCGGCAGCTCGAGCGCGCCCTGGCGGACTCCCTTCGGCAGGTTGCCGGCATGACACCCGACCAGCTCATCGAACAGCGGCTGCAGCGCCTGATGTCCTACGGCCGCTTCCAAGAAGCGCGCTGATTCCCCGGAATGCTGATCGAGGCATTCTGGAGGGACTTCGGATCACCCGGCCTGTTGCGGGCCATTGGGTCTTCCTTGACGGAATTGTCCGACTCCCCGCAGCGCATCGCGGTCGGTCTCAGCGGCGGCGCGGATTCCGCCATGCTCGCCGTCCACGCGGCACTCCATGCCCGCCGTCATCGGCTGGAATTGCATTTTTTCCATGTGCATCATGGCCTGCAGGCGCCCGCGGACGCCTGGCAGGCGCACGTGCATGATCTGGCCCTCATGCTTCGGGTTCCATGCCACGCCTACCGGGCCCGGGTCATGCTGGGGCGGGGCGGCGGCATGGAGTCCGCAGCCCGCGACGCGCGCTACCTGGCATTCGTTGAACTGGCCCGGATGGCAAACCTCAAGCACATCTTGCTGGCGCACCATGGCGACGATCAGGCCGAAACGGTGTTGCTGCGGCTGCTGCGCGGGGCCGGACCGGCCGGCATGGCGGCGATGGCCCCCATGAGCGAGCGTGATGGCTTATGTTATCTGCGTCCCTGGCTGCAGCAGGACCGGGCCGTCATCCTGGAGCAGGCCGAATCGTTTGCCAGGCTCAGCGGCTGGGCGCCGGTCGTCGACCCGACCAACACCGACGATCAATACACGAGAGCCGCCGTTCGCGAACGGCTGGTGCCGGAGCTGAACGCGCGCTGGCCGGGCTGGAAGGGCAACTTGCTGCGGCATGCGCGCCAGAGTGCGGACGCCGGCATGGTCTTGTCCGAAGTCGCGGCCCAGGACTTCATTGGCTTGGAGCCCTCGGCCGATCGGCTCAGCTTCTCGCTGTCCGCCTGGCGCCGGCTGTCCGAGCCACGCCAGGCCCTGGTATTGAGGCATTGGCTGTCGCTGCTGGACAAGCGCATGCCCACCGATGCGCGCTTGCAAGAGCTCATGCGTCAGCTGCGGGGTTTGCATGCAATGGGCCACGATCGGCAGATGCGGCTCAAGCATGGCGACGCCTGGATAGGCTGCGTACGGGGCAGGGTATGCATCGCGCCGGTGCAAGCGCCGCCGTCCGTCGGCACCGACGCCCCTTAGCGACCAAGCGCCGTTTGTGAAAAACGGTAAAATAGACCGCTTTGCCTTGGCAAAACCGGTTTTTGCCGCAGGGCGAATGCATTTGGTCCTGAAAGCGACATAATCCCGGTGCGCGGGAGCATCAGCGCGCCTTTTTAACACAGAGTAAACGATGTCCCTGATTGTTCACAAATACGGCGGTACGTCCATGGGCTCGGTAGAGCGCATCCAGAACGTGGCGCGACGCGTGGCCAAGTGGCACGCAGCCGGCCATCAGGTGGTTGTGGTTCCGTCGGCCATGTCGGGCGAGACCAACCGTCTGCTGGGGCTGGCTAAAGAAATTACGCCGCAACCCGATACCCGCGAACTCGATATGCTTGCCGCGACAGGGGAACAGGCCAGCAGCGCATTGCTGGCCATGGCCCTGATGTCGCAAGGCGTCGCCGCCCGCAGCTATGCCGGCTGGCAGGTGCCTGTGCGCACCGACTCCTCTTACACGAAAGCGCGTATCCGCTCCATAGACGAAACACGGGTTAAGGCGGATCTCGACGCCGGGCGCGTGGTCATCGTCACGGGTTTCCAGGGCATGGACGAAGACGGGAACATCACTACGCTGGGACGCGGGGGTTCCGATACGTCAGCCGTTGCCATGGCCGCGGCGCTGAAAGCGGACGAGTGCCTGATCTATACCGACGTCGATGGCGTGTACACCACCGATCCGCGTGTGGTCCCCGAGGCCCGGCGCATGACGGTCGTGTCGTTCGAGGAAATGCTCGAAATGGCGTCCCTGGGATCCAAGGTCCTGCAAATCCGCTCGGTCGAGTTCGCCGGGAAATACCACGTGCCCGTCCGCGTTCTGTCGTCGCTCACCGACCCCCTGATTCCGCTCGAAGAAGAAATGGTTTCGGGCACCCTTATTACTTTCGAGGAAGATCAAAAAATGGAATCCGCCGTTGTTTCGGGCATAGCCTTCAGCCGTGACGAGGCCAAGTTCACCCTGCTTTCCGTGCCCGACACCCCGGGCGTGGCCTATTCGATTCTCGGTCCGGTCGCCGCAGCCAACATCGACGTCGACATGATCCTGCAGAACCAGTCGGTCAAGGGTACGACGGACTTTTCCTTCACCGTGAACCGGAACGATTTCCTGCGTACCCAGGACCTGCTCAAGAACCAGATCGGCCCCGCCGTCGGCGCGTCCGAAGTGGTGTCCGACGACAAGGTATGCAAGGTGTCCATCGTGGGTATCGGCATGCGCAGCCACGTTGGCGTCGCCAGCCTGATGTTCCGTACCTTGTCGGAAGAAGGCATCAATATCCAGATGATCAGTACCAGCGAAATCAAGACGTCGGTCATCATCAACGACAAGTACATGGAACTGGCGGTGCGCGCCCTGCACAAGGCGTTCGAGCTGGACCAGGACAAGACTCAGCAGGCCTGAGGGCGCTGACCTGGGGGCGTCGGTCCTGATATGATCGACGCTTTCGCTCATTGCGGGCGTATCGCCAGCAAAAGCAATATTATCGTGCTAGAATGGCGGCCTTGCTTTTGGAGACGTGGCCGAGAGGTTGAAGGTACTCCCCTGCTAAGGGAGCATACGGCTTATACCCGTATCGAGGGTTCGAATCCCTCCGTCTCCGCCAATTACAAGGCGCGATATCTTCCAGTATCGCGCACAACCCGCCAAATTTCATGTGAAAACATGGGGTTGGCGGGTTTTTTATTGTGCTGATGCGTTCAAGTTGAAGCACTATCATGCAGTACAACGCAGGTAATGTGTAGGCATCAGTGTAGGTACCCGCGAAACTGGATTTCAAGCGCCGCATCCTTATCAGTTCCCAGTCGATAGATGCCTTTTGCCAAATCGGCGCGAAGCAGGCGCTGCGCCAGTAGCTGACGATGGTGAAGATCGGTGCAGCCATCGTGCGCAACACCCGTCGGGCTCGCATCCTGCTGGCCTCGCATCATCCGCTGCGCCACGTCTACGCGCATGTCGCCCACGCCATGTCTCCGTAACGCTGAAAAAGTGCTGTCCCCGGTACTGTCAAGCAATGGGGGTAGGGGGAATTGTGTCTGCGACACTGAAAAATCGCTTCCCATGCCGCCGATCTCCAGCACCGCATCGTCCGGGTAGTCCGCGCACCCGAAAATCACTTCACCGGGACTGCTGACGAAATGTCCGGGCTAGGAGGCTGTCCTGATCGTCGGATCTACGCCATCTCGACTCGATTGCGCCCCGCGCGTTTCGCAGCATAGAGGGTCATGTTAGCCCGGCTGATCATCGTCACGACGTCATCCTCGGGCGTGAAACATGTGACGCCGAAACTGGCCGTCATTCTCCCGACGGTCGGGAAATCATGAGCCTCGATCCCACTGCGCAGCTTTTCCGCCAGGCGGGCCGCGTTGCCCAGGCCGGAATTCGGCACGATGATCATGAACTCCTCGCCGCCCCAACGTCCTACCGTATCCGTGATGCGCGTATCCGCTGTCAAGATCCTGGCGGTGCCCACCAACACCTCATCACCGACCAGGTGGCCATGCACGTCGTTGACCTGCTTGAAGTGGTCCAGATCCAGCAGGATGATCGAGAAAGGCACGGCATAGCGCAGGGCCTGCTGCAGGTTCTCCTCCAGCACGTGATCCAACTGAATCCGGTTGACCAACTGGGTCAGGCGATCCGTCCGCGAAAGCTGGGTGATTTCCCGATTGGAGGCCTCAAGCTCCGCCGTGACCGCATCGATGAAGCGCATCAGGCGCGACACCACCCGCGTGTGCTTATGCGCATAGGGATCACTGCTATCGACCGCCGTACTGGCATGTAGAGCCAGCGTCCGATCCGAACCGGCATCGGCCGCCTCGCCTTCGCGTAGTCCAATCGCCACCATCGTCGAATTCAACAGCCTGAGGTGGTTCGACGAAAAGAATTCTCCATACGTATAAAAGCCAAAGGTGGGCGCCAAAGCTTCGAACGGCAGCGTTTCCAGGTCCACATCATTCTGCATCAGAAACCGGCGGCACCCGCAGGTGTACAGGAATATCGCCTGCGGCGAAAAGTCCGCCATGGATTGGTGGATGTGCAAGGCATCGCTGACGATCAAATCCATGTCGCCATAACCGATGCGGAAACGTTCGCCCGCCTGGATGTCGGCGATAAACTGCAACGCGCCATCGCTGTCCGCCACGATCGGCACCCTGGCCACTAGCTCGCCGGACCGTTCCAGGAGGAATGGAAACTCCAGTGCGTTCAGGAAAAAATTCTCGTCATTGGGTATGTTGAGATAGTGCCGATAAACATCAAAGGCAGGCTTGCCATCGACCGTCTTGATCAGCAGCTGATCCACCTCCGTGACCTGCATCGATTTACTCAAAGGCCGCCAGCCCAAGTAGGTGCTGCACTCGATGTGCAGATCGTCCCCGGCCAGCACCACCGCCACCGCGCCTTGCGGGTAGTGCTGGTCGCCGGCAAACACCAGCGAATGGGTCATGGCGGCGTAATCCCCGGCCCCGCCGCCGAAAATTGGAAAGCCGCTCGCGGTCGATTCGATGCCCTGCAGCAGGGCGCCAGCATCGATGCTCAACGGGGTCGCCAGCAGAATGACGCCCGCGATCTTGCCTGGGTACTGGCTGATGCGCATCCCCAGTTCGGCGCCAGCCTGACGTACATCCGCATCCTGGCAAGAGACCGCCATCACAGAGAGCGTCGAGCTCTCAAAGCAGGTTATCCCCACCACGGTGCTGTTTGTGAGCAAGCGTCCTTCGTAGACCTCGCCAACCGTGGTTGCGCCGACCACCGTTGCCCGTGGCAGCCGTGCGCTGATCCGCGCCGACATCGCCCGCAAATGCCCGGCGTTGGTGTCTGCCGAGAAAATCTGAACCAGTATGGAGGAGGATGCCGAAATGGTTTCCAGAAGCTTGCCGTCGTTCAGCAAAGCCTCCAGCGCCTCTTGATCCGTGTAGCGGTGAGAAATATGGGTGATCATCGCAAGTCCCCCGGGCGGTTGCGAGGAGTGTACCGCGTTGTGGTCCTTTGGGGGATGGTTGGGGGTGGTGACTTGCTATTGGCGAAGGCAGCAACCGGGGCGGAGGTTGTACTTTAGGTGGTTCGTGAAGGAAAATTGCGCGATAGAAGTCGAGAACAGACGGCAGTGTTAGAGTCGAAATGGTTGCGCGTAAGTGTCGACTTTCGACCCATCATAACCGTCCATCGCGGAAGATAGCTATCAGCCAGTAGAGCTCCTCGGCGACTGCTAACTGTCGACCAAGAGTGAAGAGATAAAGACAGCTGCGTCCACGCCTAGAACCGGTGTCAGTGTGAATGACAGTTAGGCGTAGTTTTTTGCGCGCGATATATCATAGAGCAGGTCATCAAGAATTGCTGAAAAGGTTGCTCCCTCGATATGCCGGCGGACGCATGGCCCGCCCGGATGACCGGCTCAATCTTCGATGAGAAAGCACGAGTAATACTCGCCGTCCATACGTATTCACGTCGTTCATTTCAATGCTCCAACAAGTCGTGTGTAGCGATTGGCTGCCTCATATAAATATCTGTATATCCATGCAAGTATTTATATAATTGATGTTGGGGGTTCATGGATTGTCCGGTTCTGTAGCACGTAAATTGTCCGGTTTTGTGGTGAGAGATGAGATCTGTTCCCCCAGTGGGTCAGATTTCAACCGGCGTTGACAGGTAGACGAATCAACAAGCACTTGAGCAGAGAAGAATAGGGCGGTGCCATAGTCACACGATCATCTTCCGCTTGACGCATTGCAGCGCACGCTACGGTTTGAGCCACCACCAGCAGTGAACGGCCGGGCGGGTCGGTTGCCTTCGCGTACGAAGAATCCCGTAGGTTCGCACGCCGGGGGAAGGCCGTCCGTCTTCACCTGTGCAGCCGGCCTGACTGGTGTATAAAATCTGGGCTTCAGAGCGGTATTGGCGTCCGGCCCCGATCTTTCTTGCCAGCCGCCTTTGAGCAGGGCGGTATCCAAACACCACGAACCATATGGAATATCTATCGCAACTACTGGCCCTTGCCGGCATCATCCTGTTTGCCTGCGCAAGTCCGGGTCCGGACTTCGTGGCGGTCACTTCGGTTGCCTTGAACGACCGGCGATCCGGCGTTTTCGTAGGGCTGGGCATTACCAGTGCCGTAATCATATGGGCCACCCTGGCCATCCTGGGCGTCGGACTGCTTATCAAGGAATTGTTCTGGCTGTACGAGCTTATCCGCATGGCGGGTGCCGCATACCTGGCCTATCTGGGGCTGCGGATGCTGATTGGGGCGTTCAAAAGCGGAGGAGGGCAGCCACACATCACTCAAGCATCTGGAATGGGCGCTGGACAGGCGTGGCGGCGTGGATTCCTGGTTGGCATCACGAACCCCAAGACAGCGACTTTCTTCGCCACGCTCTTCGTTTCCTTGCTGCCGGTTGGAGCCCCATCCTGGGTGTACGTCGCCGTTGTTGCTTTGGTGGGCGGCATTACGGGTATCTGGCTATGTCTGCTTGCGTCGTTCTTCTCCGTCGCCCGTGTGCGGTCGGTTTATGCCCGTGTTCGCCGTCCCATCGATGCGCTGATGGGGGCGGCTCTGGTTGCGCTCGGCCTACGGATTGCCGGCAGCCGGTAAGTGCCGCCATGGGGCGTCCTCTTTTGGGGTCAGACCCCGTACGGGGTCTGACCCCTGAGTTCTACCGTAAAGATAAAGCGCACAGCAGGCCAACGGGCTTGCCTGACGCCGATGCGCTGCCGACGACATGCTTTACCAGTACCTGGATGCGGTCCATGCATTGATGCCGGATGCCCGTTGCGCCACACACCATGGCACCGGCACACCGGAAGCTCTTGCCAGGACTGTCGTGTTATTCGAGCAGCATTTCACGGAATCGGCCTAGGCTTCGGGTGGTTCAGCAGGCATGCAACTTGCATGCCGTCTCTCCATGATGGCGACGGCCCCGGTTTCCCGGGTTGCCGTCTTTTGTCTCTCGACCCTCTGGAGTGATAATGGACGCTTACGATTACGAAAGCCTTGCTGAACGCGTGGTGCTGGTGACGGGAGGAGGCAGCGGGCTGGGCGCCGCCGTCTGCAGCACGCTGGCGCATGACGGAGCCCACGTGGCGGTGGTCGATATCAACGAAGTCTCCGCACATGCGGTGGCCGATGAAATCAGCCAGGCCGGAGGCACGGCACAAGCGTTCACGATGGACGTCGGCGACGAGCAAGCCATCATCGACAGCCTGGAGAATGTCGTCGAGCGGTTCGGCCGTCTCGATGCCATCATCAACAATGCGGGCGTCGATGTCACGATAGGCATACGCGAAATGAAATCGGAGGACTGGCACCGCGTCATGGCGACCAATCTTACCGGGCCATTCTTATTGACCAAGCACGGCCTCTCCCACTTGGCGCCGGGCGGACATGTCGTCAACATCGCTTCCACGGCGGCGCGTCGCGCCTGGCCGAATGCAAGCGCCTACCATGCGAGCAAATGGGGTTTGATGGGGCTCACGCATGCCCTGCATGCCGAATTGCGTGGCGTCGGCATCAAGGTGTCGGCCGTCATTGCGGGGGGAATGCGCACGCCTTTTCTGCTTGACCGGTTTCCCGATATCGACGTGGAGTTGCTGCAGGACCCGCATAATGTCGCCAGGGCGGTGAAGTTCGTGCTGACGCAACCTCCACAGACGGTCATACCGGAGGTGATGGTGCTGCCCATGAAGGAAACATCATGGCCTTGACACCGGCCGTGTTCCTGGACAAAGACGGGACCGTGCTGCAGGATGTTCCTTATAACGTGGATCCGGCGTGCATGGCGTTTGCGCCGGGTGCGCGCCAAGGAGTGGCTCGCCTGGCCACGCTGGGGCTGCCGCTGATCATCATTACGAACCAGCCCGGCATTGCGCGGGGCATGTTCGGTCTGGAAGCGCTGCAGGCAGTGCGGCAACGGCTTGCCTCTATGTTCGAGGAAGAGGGAGCAGCGCTTGCCGGCTTTTATTATTGCCCTCATCTTCCCCAGGCTTCGTTGCCCGCCCATGCCGTTCCGTGCGTCTGCCGCAAACCTGCGCCAGGCCTGCTGGTGGCCGCAGCCAAGGAGCACGGCATCGATCTGGGCCGCTCATGGTTCTTG
This sequence comes from Alcaligenaceae bacterium, assembly GCA_013416435.1. GTDB lineage: Bacteria > Pseudomonadota > Gammaproteobacteria > Burkholderiales > Burkholderiaceae_B > Parapusillimonas. The sequence continues at coordinate 270,074 of JACCEN010000005.1, forward strand.
GGCGATATCCTGGACGATATCGAAGCCGGGCGCCGTGCCGGATGCCGTACCGTGCTGATCGACAACGGCAATGAAACGGAGTGGAAGGCGGGCGAGTGGCGGGTTCCGCATCACAGGGTGCCGGACTTGGCGGCGGCAAGCCGCATCGTGGCGGACTCGTTTGAGTGCGCCGAGGGAGCCCACGCATGAATTCGGCATCGAGCTGGCAGCAGGTGCGCAAGATTCTATGCATCCGGCTGGACAACCTGGGTGATGTCCTCATGACGACCCCGGCCATACATGCCTTGAAGCAGGCCGGCCCCGGACGGCATATCAGCCTGCTGGCTTCGCCCGCAGGGGCGGCGCTGGCCGCTTATCTTCCCGATGTGGACGAAGTCATTGCCTACGACGCGCCCTGGGTAAAGAATGACAACGATGATCCTGAAGCGGAGGCGCGTGTATTGCGCGCATTGCGCGAGGCGAAGTTCGATGCGGCGGTCATCTTTACCGTATACAGCCAAAGCCCTTTGCCCGCTGCGCTGATGTGCCGGCTGGCCGGCATCCCGAGGGTGCTGGCGCAGTGCCGGGAGAACCCCTATCGTCTGCTGTCGGACTGGCAGCCTGAAACGGAGCCTCATCAGCAAACGCGACATGAAACACGTCGGCAGCTCGATCTGGTCGAAGTGGCGGGAGCCGTCAGCGATGAACAGAAGCTGGTCTTTGCAACGCGAGACGGCGACCGACAAAGCCTGCGGGAGAAGCTGGATGCGCGCGGACTGGGTCCCACGGACACATGGATCGTCTCGCATTGCGGCGCGACGGCGGCGTCCCGGCGCTATCCGCCCGGCCACTTTGCCCAGGTGCTGCGCATGTTGGGCGGGCGCGCCGGCACGGTGGTGCTGACCGGAGGCGCGTCGGAGCAGGCGCTGACAGCCGAGATAAGCACGATGTGCAAAGACAGCGTGCCGATCGTCGACCTGGCGGGAGCCCTGAGCCTGGGAGAGCTCGCATGCCTGATCGAAGATGCAGCGTTGTTGCTGTCCAATAATTCGGGGCCGGTGCACCTGGCGGCCGCCCTGGGTACGCCCGTGGTCGACCTTTATGCCTTGACCAACCCGCAGCACACGCCATGGATGGTGCGCCACCGGGTTCTTTACCACGATGTGCCGTGCAAGTATTGCTACCGCAGCGTATGCCCCGAGGGGCATAACGACTGCTTGCGGAAGGTTGCGCCCGCAACGGTGTGCGAGGCGGTACTGGAACTGCTGGCGGAAAGCACCCCGAACACCACCGAGCCGCCGGGGCGGTCTGAATTGGAGAAAATCGCATGCTGACTCTGGGCATCAACTCAACGTTTCATGACTGTTCCGCCGCCATGGTGCGTGACGGCAAAGTGTTGGCGGCAGTGGAGGAGGAGCGCTTCACTCGCGTCAAGCACGGCAAGCGTCCCGTGCCGTTCTCCACGTGGCAACTGCCTTATTACTCCATCGACTATTGTCTGGCCCAGGCGGGCTGCGAACTGGCGGACGTCGACCACATCGCCTACGCTTTCGATCCGGCGCTGCTCAAGGACGATATCGCGCCTGGCGGCCGGATCGAGCTGCCGCTGGAGCCGTCGGCCGAATGGAAGGGGCCCGGATCCCCCTGGGACGGACTGTTTCTTTCTTATATCGTGAATGCGCCGCGCCAATTGGTCAGCGGGGTCCCCCTGCATCTTCAGGATCGGTTCCGTTCGGCCACCCTGCAGCATGTGCTCGCGCGCTGGCGCTTTCTTGAGCATCATCTTTGCCATGAGGCCAGCGCGTTCATGGCGGCGCCGTACGAAGAGTCGGCGGTCCTTACCATGGACGGCAGGGGCGAGCGGACCACCACCAGCTATGGCCATTTCAATGATGGACGCTATGAGCGTATCAAGCAGGTGTTCCTGCCGCATTCCTTGGGGCTGTTGTATGAGGACGTAACGCGATATCTGGGTTTTCTCCATTCCTCCGATGAGTATAAAGTCATGGCATTGGCTTCGTATGGGCAAGCAGCCTATATCGACGAATTCCGCCGCATCTTGCAATACGATGGCGAAGGCGGCTACACGCTGCATCCCTGCAAGTGGGAAGAAGCCTTCGGGCCGGCCCGTTTGCGCGGAACGGATTTTCTGCCCCGGCACATGGACATCGCGCATTCATTGCAAAAGGTGCTCGAGGAAACCGTCATGGAGATGGCCGACTGGCTGCATGGCCAGACGCGCTCGCGACGGCTTTGCATGGCTGGCGGTGTGGCGCTGAACTGCGTCTTGAATGCGCGCCTTGCCGACGAAGGACCGTTCGACAGCGTATGGGTGCAGCCGGCCGCGGGCGATGCGGGCACTGCCCTGGGCGCCGCGTTATGGACGGACCAGCACGAGCGCGGAGCCGATCGGCCGGAATGGGTCATGGACCACGCCTATCTCGGTCCTTCTTACGATGACGAGGAAATCGGCAGATTCCTGACGCGTTCCGGTGTCAAACACCAGAAGCTTTCCAAGGTTGCGGAGACCGCGGCCGAGATGCTCGCAGACGAGAAAGTCATTGGCTGGTTCCAGGGGCGGATGGAGTTCGGCCCCAGGGCGTTGGGTGCGCGTTCGATTCTCGCCTCGCCCCGCAACAGCGCCATGCAGTCACGCCTGAATGAGCTCAAGGACAGAGAGGACTTCAGGCCGGTCGCGCCCGTCGTGCTCGAAGAGCGAGCGCATCTATGGTTCGACAGCCATGGAAAAGAACGGATCCAGGCGCCTTTCATGCTGTTCGTGTTCGATGTGCTGCCGGACAAGGCGGACCGGATACCGGCGGTGCGCCATACCGATGGGACGGCCCGGGTCCAGACCGTGAATGCGCAGCAGCATCCTCTGCTGCATCAGTTGCTGACGATGTTCGAGGCGCGGACGGGCGTGCCCGTGCTGGTGAACACATCGTTCAACACGCGGGGAGAACCAGTCGTATGCAGCCCGCGCGATGCCCTGGAGTCGTTCTGGACGTCGCCCCTGGATGCCTTGTTCATAGGAAGCTATCTCGTAGAGAAGACATGATGAAGGACGCACGCGCCGCCGTTCCCATAGACTGGGAAGGCAGGCTAAGCAAGGTCGCCGTGTTCCGGGCGTTGAACCTGGGTGACATGCTGTGCGCGATTCCGGCGCTGCGCGCTTTGCGCCGCCAGCTGCCGGAGGCCCGTATCACCCTGGTGGGTCTGGAAAGCGCGACACCGGTGTTGCGGCATTTTCGGGCGTATCTGGACGAACTGGTGATCTTTCCCGGCGATCCTGCGTTTCCGGAACAGCCGGTACACGGAGACGCCTTGCCTGGCTTCTATCGTGATATGCGGGAACGGGCGTTTGACCTTGTGCTGCAACTGCACGGCAGCGGTCAGCAATCCAATGACATCGTGCGGGCGATGGAGCCCGCGCAGTGGGCGGGCTTCGTTCCCGCAACCGAACAAGCGGTCCCAGGCCGCTTCCTGCCCTGGCCGGATCATCTGCATGAGATCCACCGGTATCTGGCTTTGCTCGCGCACATCGGCGTGGACGCCGAGGACGACGGTCTGGAATTGCCGATCAGCGCATCGGACCATGCGGAAGGGGATGCGCTGGCGTCCCGGTTGGGGTTGGATCTCGACCGGACCGTGTTCATACATCCGGGCGCGAGGCTGGCGTCGCGCCGCTGGCCGCTCAAGCGCTATGCCGAGGTTGCGGGGGCGCTTGCCGATGCGGGCTGGCAAATTGCCATCACGGGCAGCAAGGGTGAAGCTCCGTTGGCGCAGCGCTTGAAAGCTGCCATGGATCGGCCCTGTGTCGATTTGTGCGGAGAAACGTCGCTCGGCGGCCTGGCCAGCCTGCTGCAGCGCGGGCGCTTGCTGGTATGCAACGACACGGGAATCTCGCACGTGGCGGCCAGCGTGCATTTGCCCAGTGTCGTCATCGCCTCGGGCAGCGATGTGGCCAGATGGGCGCCGCTGGACACGCAGCGGCACACTGTTCTTCATACCCCCATGGCATGCCGGCCCTGTGCTTATGACGAATGTCCTGTCGGGCACCCTTGCGCACTGGGCGTCGAGGTCGGCCACGTGATGGCTGAAGCGGTCAGGCGCCTGAACTCCGGAGAGCGTCCATGACTGATACCTTGCGCATACTGACTTGGCACGTGCATGGAAACTACCTGTATTCCCTGACGCAGTTGCCGCTGCAGTTCATCGTGCCGGTCATGCCCGACAATCGGCCCGGCTATGCGTCGCTTGGGACCAAGATACCCTGGGGAAGCAACGTGCGCATGGTACCTGCCGATCAACTGCGCGAGCAGCAGTTCGATTGCATCATCTATCAGTCGCGTCCCGTCTTCGAACACGACAGTCACCAGTTGCTGTCCCCCGAGCAGCGCAATCTCCCCAGCGTCTATATCGAACACAATCCGCCCGAGCCGCATCCCACCAATACGCGCCATGTTTTCCGGCATGACCGGGGCGTGCTCGTGCACGTGACGCATTACAACGCCTTGATGTGGGACGCGGGCGACATGCCCATCGCCGTCATCGAGCACGGGGTGCCGGAGTCGCCGGGCGTTCACTACATCGGCGAACTGGAACGCGGCATCGTGGTGATCAATAATCTCGGTTCCCGCGGACGGCGTGTCGGTGCCGACATCTATGAATGGGCGCATGCGCACATGCCGCTGGACTTGATCGGCATGGGTTCCGAAACCATGAGGGGCGGCAAGGGCGAAGTCGCCAACATGGAGGTGCCGGCGTTCATGGCTCGGTACCGGTTTTTCTTTACGCCGATCCGATACGCCAGCCTTGGGCTGTCGCTGGTGGAAGCGATGATGGCCGGGATGCCTGTGCTGGGCATTGCCGCCACCGAGCTTCCCCATGTCATCGAGAATGGCGTCAACGGCTACGTGGACAATCGCCCCTCGGCGCTGCTCGATGTATCGCGCCAGTTGCTCGCCGATCCCGGCTTGGCCCGGAAGTGGGGCGCCGCCGCTCAGCGGACGGCGTGTGAACGTTTCGGCATGGCGCGTTTCGTGGCGGACTGGGAATGCCTGCTTGCAGGCCTCACGGGTACCGGCAGAGGCTGACGCGAGCCGTGCTACCCAAGGGGCCGCGGCTCGGCATGCGATGCCGCGGTTTGCCGAAGGCGGATGGGTTCGCCCGCCGGCGGGCCTTCCGTCCTTTCTCCCAGGCGATGGCATCGCAACCCATGCCGTTGCAGCGCGGAGGCGTGATAGATGCCCCGGGCATCGAAGATCATGCGGCCTCGAAGACGAGCCGCCACGGCGCCGAAGTCGGGCGTCTTGAATTCTTCCCATTCCGTCATCAGCACCAGCGCATCGGCATTTTCGCAAACGCTAAGGGCCGAATCGCCGAACACCGCGGGCGTATCGCCCAGCGCTTGGCGCGCGGCATGCATGGCGACCGGATCATACGCGGACACCATGGCGCCTTCTTCGAGCAGCCCGCGCGCGAGCGCGAGGCTGGGGGCCGAACGCACATCGTCCGTGCCCGGCTTGAAGGAAAGTCCCCATATCGCGATGCGCCTGTGGCGCAGCTTGCCGCCGAAATGGTCCTGAATGGCGGCAAGCAATCGCTGTCCTTGTTGCAGGTTGACCCGCTGGATGCTGCGCAGCATGTATGCCGGTTCGCCCGCTTCCCGAGCGGTATTGATCAATGCACGCAAGTCCTTGGGCAGGCAAGAGCCGCCATAGCCTGCCCCGGGGTGCAGATAGCCCGCCCCGATGCGGGCATCGCTTTTCAGCACGCTGCAAATGGACTCTATGTCGGCGCCCAGGCTGCCGGCCAGCCCGGCCAGTTCATTGATCATCGATATTCGCGCGGCCAGCATGGCGTTGCAGGCGTATTTGGCGAACTCCGCGCTGCGCCGATCCATGAGCATCAGGCGATCACCTTGCCCGCTGAATGGCGCGTAGAGTTCAGCCAGGACGTCGGCCGAGCGCGCGTCATTGGCGCCGATCACGATACGGCTGGGATGCCGGAAGTCCTGGATGGCCCGTCCTTCCGCGAGAAATTCCGGATTGGAAGCGACACGCACCCATGGCTGGCCGGCGGATGCGCCATGCTTTGCATTCAGCAGTTTTTCGATACGGTCGCCCGTGCCGATCGGCACGGTCGACTTCACGACGATGGTGCAGTCCTCGAACGCCGTATCCGCCAGTTCGTGGACGCAGTTGAGCAGGTTCTCCAGATTGGCGCTGCCGTTCGATTGGGAGGGCGTGCCGACCGCCAGGAAGGCGACGGCGGCGTTTCGCATGGCACGAGCAATACTGGTTTCGAAACTCAGCCTGCCCGCCTTCAGCTGTGCGCCAAGGAGTTCGTCCAGTCCAGGTTCATGAAACGGCAGCCGTCCCGCGCGAAGCGCAGCGACCTTGCCGGCATCGTGATCGACGCATACGACCTGATTCCCCGCTTCCGCGAGACAGCAACCCGTGACCAGGCCAACGTAACCCGATCCAATGACGACGACCTTCATGCGGAATCCTTTGAGTAAAAATTACGCGGTGGCGGGGAGGATGCGCCCACGGGCGCTACGTCCGATGCGTGAACGAAGCAAGCGTTATGCCCGCCGCATCATTCGGCCTGCGCGGTTTCGTGCCGCCATACGCGCTTCAGCAATGCGCGTGTGGACGGCTTGAGAATGCGCCGGCGTTCGCGCACGCTGTTCCAGCCCTTCAGTGCGTCGAGCAGGATGGAGGTGCGCATGCCCCCATGGGAGGCATCGCGCAAGGAAATAGTGGTTCGCCGCAGCGCCATGGGCCAGGGGAGCCTCAGCCACGCCGTCCATATCGCATTGCGTGCGATCAGTTTCCGGCGCAGCCCGCTGTCCCTCGCAAGGGAAGGCCAGTGATGGACTTGAAGTTCGGGCGCATAGACGATGCGGCCGCCCGCATCCAGAACGTCCATGGCGAGCAAAGCCTCTTCTCCGCCGATGAAGAAAGGTGGCCAGTACCCGCCCGCTTCCCGGTATGCGCGCGTACGCATGACGTTGGCGCCCGCCATGAAGCCGGTCAACAGGGGGCCGATGCCGGGCATGTGCTCCAAGGGGCTGTCCGCCATGGCGGCGCAAGCCGGATCGAGCCGCGCCTCGGGACCGACGACGATGCGCGCGTTCAGAATGTCGATCTCGGGCCAGGCATCCAGCAAGTCCGCCGCTTTGCGCAATGAGCCCGCTGCCCACCAGGTGTCATCGTCGCAGAAGGCCACGTATGGCGTTCGTACGCGCTCTACGCCCAGATTGCGCCCCGCCGCGCCAAGGTTGCGCTCTGATCTGACAATAGTAATGCCCGGGTAGAGGGCGGCGAGCCGTTCGGCGGTATGGTCCGTGCTCGCATTGTCGACCACGATGAGGGGCACGCGTTCCGGCAGTGCCTGAAGCCGGTCGAGCGTCCGGCATAGTTCATCGCAGCGGTTATGCGTCAATACGACCACGCTCACGCGTAGTTCGTCCTCCGACGCGTCGTGCGTCATAGGAACTCCATATTGCACTGCAGCCGCCAATATTGCTCATGCTGATGCAGCACCGGCCGGCCGTCGTCGTAGCCCAAGCCACGGAACTGACTGCGATACGCCTCTACCGCGCGAGCCTTGCCTTCCTTCAGGCCGCCAACGCGCGATGGCGTGGCCACGATGCCGCGGTCCAGAAGCTCCGCAATCCGTGATCCGACGCGCTCGGGACGTTTGCTATACGGAATGTCTTCGTAGGCGAACCATTGTACGGATGGGATCCGGTGGCAGATCAGCATCAAGACATTCGACACGCGTACATGGTCCTCATGAAAGAGTCCAAGGGGGAAGAACACGGCAGAGGGTTGTGCCTGCGCGATCATGGCCGCCAGCGTGTCGGCCAGAAAGTCCGACCCATGATCGGGCCGCCGCACATACTGGCTGTCCAGGAAGTCCAGATCGACGCCGACAGCCCGCAGCGCATCCAGGGCCTCCCGGTTTTCCGACGCCCGCACCCGCATGGCCTCGCCAGCGCTGGAGAATCCGCAACGGCGATCCCAGTCGGTGAGTATGCGCGCGTCCCGGGGGCGGCCGGTAAAGACCGTCATGACAGTGCTTTGCGGGATGGCCGACAGCAGATTCCCGCAACTGAACACGGCATCATCATAGTGCGGCGACACCACGATGAGCGGACTGAGCGCTGTCGCGAAGTCCGCCACGGGATCGGGAGCCACCGCGCAGGCAAGCGATGAGGACTCAGGCATGGTCAGCCGCCGCGCTTGCCTTCATCGACCGCCTGTTGCAGCGCCTCGTCCGTGAGGACGCGGCACGCGCCTGCTGCATGGTCTTGGCTCCGGTCGCGACGTCGTGCATGAGGTTCAGCGCAAGAAAGTTCGCCTGCTCGTCATGGCAGCGTGCGGACACCTCGCCTTTGCTGCGATTGATGACGACGCTTCCGTCGAACAGGTATACCTCTCTCGCCTTTTCGTCCGGAAACCGATAGTCGATCACCGATTCGACCGAGTCCAGATGGGGCGCCGGAAAATTATGGTCATGAACTTCCCTGGAAGCGATGATGCGTTTCCAGGGGCCCGGCTCATGCCAGACGACCCAGCTCTCGGTCACCTCGTCGGGTTCGCCATACTGGTCGACGACAAGCTGCGCCGCTTCCCTCGCGTCTTCGGGCCATTCGGAAATCGAGGGTGAAATTGCCTTGCTGCTCATAGACACCTCCATATGTCAATGTCATGCCTGTCTCCATACCTTGCGAGGCGGGCATCAAGGGCGTACCGTGCCCCTGGTCAAAGCGAGAACCGTGGCAATCAGTTCGCGCGGGTCCACCGGCTTGGTCATGTAGACCTGGAAGCCGGCAAGCAATGCATAAAGACGATCTTCATTGGCGGAATGCCCGGAAAGCGCGATGGCGGGAAGGCGGCGCGCGAGCGGGACATTGCGTTGCTCCTCCATCTGTCGGATCCGGCCCATCACCTGGTATCCATCGATTTCGCCCAAGGAAATATCGCAAACCAGCACGTCCGGCCATCGAGCCTGTGGAAGTTCGTTGAGCGCATTGACCGCTGTTTCTCCGGATGCGAATCGAATCGTCCGAGCGCCGTGATCTTCCAGGGATTCCCCCAGCAGCATGCGCGCCTCCTGCAGGTCATCCACGATATAGATGCTCAGGCTTTTGAGGGGTTCTGGAATTGCGGGTTGGGGCAGCGGCCGGGGTGCACGGTCGACGACGGCGCGCAAAGGCATGCTCAGAACGAATGCGAGGCCGGAGCCGTCCGCGGCCGGCCGTGTCTCGAACCGCCCACCCATTTGCTCCATCAGTGCACTTGCACGGAGTGGATCAAGCAGCTCCACCTCGGCTTCGGTCACTGCGGGCAACGACGCTTCATCGCTTCCGGACGCCGCGGCCGGTTCGTCATTGCGATGCGTCAGTCGTCCGTCCGTGATGATCACCGCAACGTCGCCTCCCTGGCGTTCAAGACTTATCGCTATGCGTCCGTCGGACGGCGTGAAGGCGACGGCATTCTCCAGCATCCCTGCAAGCAACCGCTGCAAGGCGGCCGGATCGCCTGTGACGCGGGCCGCATCGGCGCGGATCGAAGTGTAGAGGGCGGTGCCGCGCGCATCGATGGCGGCCCGCAGCGAATCGATGACTCCCGCCACCAGGGCCACCAGATTGATCGGCTGAGGACTGAGCCGGGTCCCGGTCTCGTCCAGAGCCTCCTGCTGCAGCTGCAACTGCCACATCTGGGCATATTGGCCTTGCATGCGCAGCAGTGCCTGATGCGTACCGCGCTCTACGATGCGGCCGTGGTCCATGACCAGGATCAGGTCGGCATCGACGATGGTGGACAGACGGTGCGCGATGATGAGCGTGGAACGTCCGCGCGACAGATGCTTGAGCTCCTGCTGGATGGCTCGCTCGGTGCGTGTGTCGAGGGCGGAGGTGGCTTCATCCAGCACGAGTATGGGCGGGTTCTTCAGAAAGGCCCGCGCGATGGCAATGCGCTGACGCTCGCCGCCCGAAAGCTTGACGCCCCGTTCGCCGACGGGCGTATCGTACTGAGAGGGCAGGCTTTCTATCAGATCATGGATGCGGGCCGCTTTGGCGGCGTCTATCACCTGGGCGGCGGTCGCTCCCGGCTTTCCATAGGCGATGTTGTAGAAGATGGTGTTGTTGAAGAGCAGGGATTCTTGCGGCACCACGCCGATGCTGGCGCGCAAGCTGGCCTGGGTGACGCTTCGCACGTCCTGGCCGTCTATGGAGATGCTGCCGTGATCGGTGTCGTAGAGGCGAAGGAGCAGGCGCGCCAGCGTTGATTTCCCGGAACCGCTGCCACCTACCACCGCGACCTGCTGGGCCGGCTCTATGCGAAAGCTCACCTCATGCAGAATCTGCCGGGCGGGTTCATAGGCGAAGTCGACCTTGTCGAAGCTGACGGCGCCGCCAGCGACCTGCAGCGCGGGCAGCTCATCGCCGGCCTCCGTCTCCGTCGGCAGGCGCAGCAGGTTGGACATGCGTTCGGCATTGATCAACGCCTCGCGCGTCTGGCGAAAGACCAGGCCGAGCGTATTGAGCGGCAGGCATACTTGTATGACATAGGCATTGATCAGCACCAGATCGCCCACCGTGAGCGTGCCGTCGACGACATCCTGGCCGGCCATCAGCATGACCGTCGCCACGCCGGCGGCGATGATGGCGCTTTGCCCGACATGAAGAATGGACAGCGCTTTCTGATTGTCCAGGCCGACACCGATCCAGCGATTCATGATGCCGCCCAAGCGCTGCGATTCCGCCTGTTCGCTGGTGTACAGCTTGACGGTCTCGTAGTTCGTCAGGCTGTCCACCAGATGCCCGCTGGCCGCTGAATCCAGCTCGTTCAGGGCGCGCTGGTGGCGAATCCGTCGTTCCGTGAATACGATGGTATGAATGGTGTAGGCGATGAAGGTCAGCGCCAGCACGGCGGCGAACCCCATGGCATAGGCCGAGAGCAGGATGATGACGATGGATACGATCTCGATGACCGTCGGCAGTACCGTGAACAGGGCTGTGCCCAGCAGGAAGCCTATGCCCGCCGTCCCCCTGGAAACATCCCGCGCAAACGCTCCTGTCTGCTGGCCGCCATGAAAGCGAGCGCCCAACTGGTGAAGGTGGTCGAAGACCCGGACGGTGAAGTCCGCGACGGCGGTAGCGGCAACCTTGGCGAAGGCCATGTCGCGCAGCTCGGTAAAAACTCCTGATAGAAATCGCAGCAAGGCATAGGCCAGGAGCAGGAAGACAGGCAGCGACAGGGAAGAGGTTTCGCCTTCCAGGCTGTCTATGATGTTCTTCAGTGCAACCGGAACCAGCAGGGCGAATATCTTGGCCGCGACCAGCAGGGCAAGCGCGGCGGCCGTGCGCCGGCGAAATCGCCAGACGACTTCCCATATGGTGGCGGCGATTTCGCGTTGACCCGACGAACCAAATTTCGGGGGACGAATGGCCTTGACGTATGTTTTCAAGAGGACCATCGTTCAGATCAAGGGGAGCGAGTGCGGCCTGGCCGCATCATGCTCGCCGAGTTCCAGGCGTTCAGGGATCTGCAAGGCTTTCTTTTTCGCGATCGCGCGCAACAGGCTGGCGATGCTGGTGCCGACCGCCTCGTCGAACCAGGGATCGGCCCCGCTGACGCCCACCGCGATGCCTTCGTGCCATATGCCGCCCCAGACGCCGGTATCGGTCGCGCGCAGCAAGTGCGGTGCCATGTAGCGGAGCTCATGGCCACTGCGTCGGGCGCGCCAGCATATTCTTGCCTTCTCCCGCGCGTATTGCGCATAGTCCGCGTCCCAGGCGTCGCGGTCGCCCACGGAGTATTCATAGAGAATGGCTTGCTCGAAGCCGCAGTCGGCGGGACCCAGGGCGGGGTCCATGATGACGATGTACAGGAAGCCGCTTTCACCGAGCCGCCGTGAAGCGATGCCTTTTTCGATCATGGGCAGGGCAAGGTCCACGGCTTCCTTTGCGGCGGCTTTGCCGGCCAGGGCGCTGCCGGGGGGCGTGTGCGCTACGCTCATTTCCAGTCCTCGCAGTATGGTTGACTGGTGCCCGGCCAGCAAATCGTATGCCGAGAGCGTGCTGAATCGACGAGGCGGGCGCCGCTAGAAGTAAGCCAGCAGGCGGCCGAGGGTGCCTGCCGCTATCCATAGCGCGAGCGATGCGGCCGCCTGGACGCGGCCCAGCGCGGGGGCTGCCAGGTCCCATGCTTCAGGGCGGCCAGACCAAAGCTTCCTGAACAGCAAGGCGTTGGCGATCCCCAAAGCGATGCAGGCCAGCTTGATGAAAAAAAGAGGATTATCCAGCAATGGTCCGGCATCCGCGGCGAACAGCAGCGCGCCGCTGGCAAGCAGCAGGGCGAGTCCGCCGGCGGCCAGCGGAGTCAGCAGCGCCGAGACATCCGGCAGAGGAAATTTTCGGGCAAGGCCCAGAAGACGGAGGTCCAGCAACAGCATCGCGCCCAGCAGCAGGACGAGGCCCGCGAGGTGAATGAGATTGACGATGGGGTAGGCGCTGCCCGATGTGCGCATCCATTCGCCGAGCGGCGAGTGCTCCAGCCACGCCGCCCACTGAGCGGTGATCATGGTCGTCTATTTTCCGGCTTCGACGGGCGTCAACGCAGCTCGATGGTCTTGCCATCGACGGTGATGCGCTCGGCACGAATTTCCGGTGTGCCGTCGCGGCGTGGATAGCCTTCTATTTTTACCGATTTGCCCTTGATCAAGGCCTCTTTGGGCAGGCCGCGCGATTCCATGCGGCGGGTGGGGGCAAGGATGACGTCCCATTCGCGGCCCTGATGTTCTATCTTCACCTGGGCGTGCGGGTTTCTGTACTGCACTTCGGTCAGCGTGGTTTCCAGCTTCATGACCTTGTCGGCATCGTAGGCGCTCCAGCCATGATGCGCCCAGGCGGCGCTTCCGAGCAGGCTCAGCGTGAGCGCGCCAAGCAATGATTTGAGCGGCATGTCGGTCTCCGTATGAAAGTGGGCGACGAGCCGATTATAGTCACGATAGAATCGAGTGCATTCTTTTCATTGGAGGCCATTGCATGCGTTCCGCTATGAAAACACCCCTCTTCGCGCTGCGCCGCAAAGGCCGCCTTGCCGCGATGATTCTCGCCGCCGCGCTCGGCGCCGTATCGGGATGCCCCGCCGCGTTTGCGCAGGTACCCGCCATGCAGGCATCACAGGCGCCCGGCTACTATCGCATGATGATCGGCGGCTTTGAAGTCACCGCGCTGTACGACGGCAGCATTCCATTGGGCGTCGATCTCCTGAAAGGCGCCGGCAGCGAAGAGCTTGCGCGCTTGATCGAGCACGGTTTCGTACCGGTTTCGCCGAATGGGGTGCAGACGGCGGTGAACGCCTATCTGGTCCATACCGGCAAGAACCTGATACTGGTCGATGCCGGCGCCGCGACCTGTTTAGGCCCCACGCTCGGAGCCGTCTCCCGCAATATCGAGGCATCGGGATACAGCGTCGCGCAGGTGGATGCGGTTCTCCTCACCCACCTCCATGGCGACCATGCTTGCGGCATCGTCGGACCCGACGGCGCGCCCGCGTTCCCCAATGCGACGCTGCACGTGGCCGAGGATGAAGCCGCCTTCTGGCTCAATACGGAGATTGCGGCGCAAGCCCCCCAGGACGCCCAACCCTTTTTCAAGATGGCGCAAGCCGCCGTCGCTCCCTATCGCGCGGCCGGCAAGCTCAAGCGCTTCAAGACGGGCGAACGCCTGATGCCCGGCGTGGAAGCCGTGCCCCTGCACGGGCATACGCCGGGGCATGGGGGCTATATGTTCGCTTCCGATGGCCAGGCAATGCTGATATGGGGCGACGTCATACACAGCCACGCCGTGCAATTCGTCCGGCCCGACGTATCGATCGAATTCGATACCGATCCGCAGCAGGCCATTGCGAGCCGGCGCCAGGTATTGGCCGATGCGGTCAAGCAAAAATACTGGATTGCCGGTGCGCATCTGCCTTTCCCGGGCATCGGCCATGTTCGCCATGCGGGCGAACGCTACGAATGGATTCCCGCCGAGTACGCGCCGTTGCCGGCCAACTGATACCGGGCCGCGCTTTCAAAAGTTCATGGAGACGAAATGTTGAAGGTTTATGCAATCAATGGAATTACACCAGTCGTTGACCCGGAGGCCTATGTGCATCCGACGGCGGTGCTGATCGGCGACGTAATCGTCGGGCCTGGCGTTTATGTGGGGCCGCTTGCCAGCCTGCGCGGCGATTTCGGCCGCATCGAGCTGCGCCGCGGTTCGAACGTACAGGACACCTGCGTGATACACGGCGTAGCCGAGAACGACACCATTGTCGACGTTGATGGTCATGTCGGGCATGGCGCCGTCCTGCATGGCTGCACCATAGGCCGCAACGCCCTGATCGGCATGAACGCGGTCGTGATGGACCAGGCCGTCGTCGGCGAATGCAGCATCGTGGCGGCGATGGCCTTTGTGAAGGTCGGCATGACGATTCCTCCGCGCAGCCTGGTGGTGGGCGCGCCCGCGCGCGTGCTGCGCGAACTGACAGACGCGGACATCGATCATAAGTCGTACGGCACGCGGCAATATCAATTGCTGACGACCCGATGCCTGCAAACCATGCAGGCGGTGGATCCTCTGGACCGGGTCGAGGAAAACCGCGCTCGCCTGCCGCTGGACGTCATTAATCCGTCCAGGTAGCGGCAGGCCGATTCAGTCGAAGATTTCGGGATTCAGCAAAACGGAGCGATCGACGTTGCGGATGTCGTTGCGCCCGCAGAAGCCCATGGTGATGTCCATTTCATTGGCGATCATCTGCAGGCAGCGGGTGACGCCGGCTTCGCCCATGGCGCCGAGCGCATACAAGAACGACCTTCCTATCATCGTCCCGCTTGCACCCAGCGCGATGGCCTTCAGGACGTCCTGCCCTGAGCGGATGCCGCCGTCCATCCAGACTTCGATTTCCTTGCCCACGGCATGCGCGATGGCGGGCAGTGCGGAAATCGATGAAGGCGCGCCGTCGAGCTGACGGCCCCCATGGTTGGAGACGACCAGCGCGTCCGCTCCCGATTCCACGGCCAGGCGCGCGTCTTCGGGATCCATGATGCCTTTCACGATGATCTTTCCGCCCCAGCGATTCTTGATCCACTCCATGTCTTTCCAGCTCAGGCTGGGGTCGAACTGCTCGGCGGTCCAGGAAGACAGCGATGACAGGTCGCCGACGCCCTTGGCGTGGCCGACGATGTTGCCGAAGCTGCGCCGCTTGGTACCCAGCATGTTCAGGCACCAGCGCGGCTTGGTGGCCAGGTTGATCATGTTGGCCAGGGTGGGCTTGGGCGGGGTGGAGAGCCCGTTCTTGATGTCCTTGTGGCGCTGGCCCAGCACCTGCAGGTCGAGCGTAAGGACGAGGGCGGAGCAGTTCGCCGCCTTCGCGCGGTCGATCAGCCGTTCGATGAAGTCGCGGTCCCGCATGACGTACAGCTGGAACCAGAAAGGCTTGTGCGTATGCGCCGCGATGTCTTCGATGGAGCAGATGCTCATGGTGGACAAGGTGAAGGGTATGCCGAACTTCTCGGCCGCCTTGGCACCCAGGATCTCGCCGTCGGCGTGCTGCATGCCCGTCAGGCCGGTGGGCGCAATGGCGACCGGCATTGCCACATCCTGCCCGATCATCGTGCTGCGCAGGCTGCGTTTGTCGATATCCACGGCCACCCGCTGCCGCAGCTTCAGTTTATGGAAGTCGGTTTCGTTGGCGCGGTATGTGCCCTCGGTCCAGGACCCGGAGTCGGCATAATCGTAGAACATCCTGGGCACGCGCCGGCGGGCAAGCAGGCGGAAGTCCTCGACGCAGGTGATTTTGGACGGTGTGGACAATTTGGAGGCTCCTGATGTTATCGGACAGAACAGCGCAAAAAGTAACGCATTGTTCACGGAAAATCCACCATGGCGGTTCAGAGGAACTTCAGGGCGTCGACGGAATGCGCGTAGACCATGACGGCATCGCCTCCGTTCCACCAGATGACGCGCGCCAGCTTGGCGTGGCGCGCGATGTCGAGCGCCTGGACGGGATCGCTTTCGATGAAGTGAGTGTGCCGGCGCTCCAGGATGGCGGCGGCTTTGTGTCGGGACGTGTCGGCGGCACCGTGCCGGGATTCATCGCGCATGATCAGCGGTCCCATGAAACCGTGGCGGTCCAGCCAGGCTCTCGTTCGCGGGCGGTCCTGCTCGGGACGCCCCGTGATGATGGTGCTTCGGGCGAGGTCGAGGGCGGGCAGGGTCTCGCTAAGGGGCAGGACGTCGCGTTCCGCCAGCGTGTCGTGCAGCGCCATGGCGTAGCGCTCTTCGGGCAGATCCATCAGCAACACGCCGTCCAGGTCTATCGCCCACGAGGCATACTCATGCTGCGGCCGGCGAGGCCGATTGAACGTGGCATCGAAAGCGTCGGTGATCGAGTGGCGTTCCCAAGGGAACCAGGCGCGGCATCCCTCTGGAACGGCCGGGCCGAAGTCCGGCCGGATCCGCGACTCGGTGTCGTGCGCAAGGGCGAAGATCCGCAGCTCGTAGCCCCTACGGCGCAGGAAGTCGGCACTGTCCGACAGGGTGGTGCCTCGGCCGGCGATGTCCTCGACCAGCAGTATGCGGCAGCGCGCCGGTGGCCGGCCGACGGTATACCAGGAGACGCGGCGCTGACTGCGCGCATACGCCACTGCGTGCAAGGGCAGGGACAGTTCGGTGGCGATCATGGTGGCAGGCACGATGCCGCCGCGGGCGATGGCCACCACGGCATCGAAGCGTTCTGCGCGCCATTGCGGCAGATACTCCGATATCACGCTTTCGATGAGCGCATAGTCGTAGGGAAACGCATTGCAGTGCTGGGACATGGGTTCGATGGAGCGAGGGAATGCTTACCGAGTGTAACCAGGAAACCCCGTATACTGGCCAATTGACCCTGTCGACATGACATGAATGCCCGATGGCCCGGATGAAGCGAACAACTCGGTTATTGATATTGGTCGGAATGCTCGGCATCCTGGCCGTTCTGGGCTACCGGCAATGGCAAGGACCCGTGATCGGCGCCTATCGTCTTTCAGCCATGACGCTGGTGCAGAACGTGGTCGCGACCGGGCGGGTCGTTTCATCCTCCCGGGCTCAGGTCGGATCGGAGATCACAGGCGTGGTGATGGAGCGGCGGGTCGAAGAAGGGCAGCGCGTCGCGGTCGGCGACGTATTGCTGACGCTGCGCGCCGACGAGTTCGAGGCGCGCCGCCGTGAGGCGCAATCCGAGCTGGATCAGTTGCGGCGCGCCAGATGGCCGCAAGCGCAGGCGCGGCTGCGGCAGGCTCAGGCCCAGCTCGTGCAGGCACGCCGCGAAGCCGACCGGCGCAAGGTGCTGCTGGCGTCGCGGGCCATCCCGCGCGAGGTCAAGGAACAGGCCGACAACGCCTTGGCCACCGCCTTGGCCGATGAGCAGCAGGCGCAGCTGGAGGCGGCTCGGCTGTCGCCGGACGGCACCGAGGAAGCATTGCTGCGCGAACGTCTGGCGGCTGCCGAGGCGGCGTTGTCCAAGACAGTCCTGCGGGCGGGCTTCAACGGCACGGTCCTGGTCAAGGCGGTAGAGGCCGGCGACCTCGTGCAGCCCGGCCAGGTCCTGTTCGAGCTCGCGCGCGACAGTGGTGTCGAGGTCCTGGTGCCGCTGGACGAGCGGAATCTGGGTGTACTGGCGCTGGGCCAGCTCGCTGTCTGCATCGCCGATGCCTATCCCACGGAAAGCTTCCATGCGAAGGTCAAGCGTATCGCGCCGAGCATCGATCCCATGCGCGGCACGGTGGATGTCCGCTTGGCCATCGACTCGCCGCCGCCTTATTTGCGCGACGACCTGACTGTAACGGTGAATATATCGACGGGCCGGCGCGAGAACGCGATCGCGGTTCCCAACGACGGCCTGTTCGAACAGCGGAACAATGCGGCGGTGGTGTTCGCCGTGCGGAACGGCGTCGTGGAGCGCGTGCCCGTCGAACTGGGCCTGAAAGGCCTTGTCATGACGGAGGTGACGAGCGGCTTGCGTGACGGAGACCGGGTGCTCAATCGCAACGACGTCAAAGCCGGCACGCGCGTGCGCCTGACGGAGCTGGCGCTTCCTTTGGCGCGTCCGGAAATTGGGACGAACCCATGATTTTCCGATGATGGCGGAACAAGACATATGTGGCTCGAAGCACTCGTTGCGGTGAGGTTCCTGCGTCAGGGCTGGTCCCAGACGCTCATGATCCTCGTGGGTGTAACGGTAGGCGTGGCGGTTATCGTGTTCGTCACGACGCTGATCAATGGCCTGCAGGCCAACATCATCGAGCGTACGCTGGGCACCCAGTCCCATATCAGGGTGGAGCCCAAAAAGGAGGTCAACCGGCTCGCGTCCTTGCCGGAGGGCCAGCAAGGCCTGCTGCTGGAGGACGAGCGCGCGCAGCGGTTGCGCTCGATCAATAACTGGATACAGTTCCGGGACATCTTGGACACGCTCCCGGAAGTGAAGGCCGTTTCCCCCATCGTGTCCGGGCCGGCTTATGTCCGCCGCGGAGACGTCCTTAAGGCTGTCTCGTTGATGGGTGTCGATCCGCCGCGCTATGAACGCATCATTCGTATCAACGACCATATGGTCCTGGGCGGCTTCAGTCTTTCAGCGGGCGATGCGATCGTCGGGCGCCTGCTCGCGGACGAGCTCGGCGCGACCATCGGCAGCCGGCTGCGGCTGGACACGGGTGAAGGAACAACGGCGGTGGTGACGGTCAAGGGCATTTTTCAGCTTGGAGTGCGCGAACTGGATCTCCGCTATGTCTATATCGACATGAAACAGGCGCAGGCGCTGCTGGGCATTCCCGGAGGCGTCACGCTGATCGACCTGACCGTATCCGATCTGTTTTCGGCCAATGACGTCGCGCGACGGATAGAACGGCTGACGGGGTTGAAAGCGGAAAGCTGGATCGAGACCAATTCCCAGTTGATGAACGCCTTGACGTCGCAACGCATCGCAACCAACATGGTCAGCTTCTTCGTGGCGGTGTCGGTGGCCTTCGGCATAGCGAGCGTACTGGCAGTGAGCGTCACGCAGCGCACGCGCGAGATCGGGATACTCAGGGCGATGGGAGCGCGCCGCGGCCAGGTGCTCAGGGTCTTCTTGTTGCAGGGAGGTCTGCTGGGCCTGGCCGGATCCATCGGCGGCGTCATGGTGGGCATCGGCCTTGTGTGGGGATTCAACACCTTTGGTCCGAAACTGTTCTATATACCTTTGTCGGTCGCGCTGATTCCCCTGACCATGCTCGCTGCGACCGCGACGGGTGTTCTGGCGGCCGCGGCGCCCGCCGCCCGGGCTTCGCGGCTGCATCCGGTGGAGGCCATACGCTATGTCTGACGCAGCCATGCATGAAGCAGCGCCGGTACTGAGGCTGGAAGGGCTGCGCAAGTCCTACAACGTGGGCAAGCCGAACGAGGCCGAGGTCTTGCATGGGCTGGACCTGGAGATCGGACGCCACGATTTTGCAGCCTTGGTCGGGCCATCCGGCTCGGGCAAAAGCACCTTGTTGAACATGCTCGGATTGCTCGATCAGCCGACTGCGGGAGAACTGTATTTGCTGGGCCAGCCCACAAGGGGCATGGATGATGCGGCCCGGACGGCTTTGCGGGGCGTCAGCATCGGTTTCGTTTTCCAGTTCCATCACCTCATACAGGCATTCGACGCGCTCGAGAACGTTCTGATGCCCATCATGGTGGCCAAAGGGAAGCCCAGCACCGAAGAGCGCGATCGCGCCCGCGCCTTGCTGGCGGAGGTCGGCCTCGAAGCATACGTGCACAAGAAGCCGGACGAGCTCTCCGGCGGCCAGCAGCAGCGCGTGGCGATCGCCCGCGCACTGATCACGCGCCCCGCGCTGTTGCTGGCCGATGAGCCGACCGGAAATCTGGATACGCGGACGGCTTCCTCGGTCTTCGACTTGTTTCGCAAGTTCAACCGCGAGTATGGCTGTGCCGTGCTGCTCGTCACCCACGACCCTCGCCTGTCGGCCATCTGCGACCGCAAGATCACCTTGGTGGATGGCCGGATCGAATCGGACCTGGGGTCAGACCCCGTACGGGGTCTGACTTTTTGATCTGGGGTCAGACCCCATGCGGGGTCTGACCCCTCTTCCCGGTTTTTGGGGTCAGACCCCGTATGGGGTCTGACCCCTCAGGTCAGCGCCGGGCTTCCGGTCCTTGAACGCCTGTTGGACGTCGCTGCGCAGTCCTTCGTCGTCCCAGGGCTTGGTCAGATACTTGTAAATGGCGCCGCGGTTGATCGCGTCGGTGACGGATTTGAGCTCGGTGTAGCCCGAAAGAATCATGCGTACCGTGTTGGGATAGAGATCCTTGACCTTGCTGAAGAATTCGGTGCCATTCATTTCGGGCATGCGTTGATCGCACACCACGACCTGTACGTCATGTGTCGCCAGGATATTGAAGGCCTCTCCTGGGTTGGTTGCGGTGAGTATCTGGTAGCCGTCGCGGCGCAGCAGGCGAACCAATGCATTCAATACGTTTTTTTCGTCGTCGATGAGCAGCAGCACGCGGTCGGACGTCGGCACGTCGGGCGTGTCCGGCAGGGCGATTCGGCAGTTGCCAGCGCTGAGATTCGAAATCAGTGCGTCCATGGGGACCGGGCGGGCCAGCAGATAGCCCTGGAATTCGTCGCAGTAGTTCCGCTTCAGGAAGGCGAGCTGCGCTTCGGTTTCTATTCCTTCCGCGACCACCCTCAACCCCAGGTGGTGCGCCATCGAGATGATGCCTTGGGAAATCGCGGCGTCGGCGGCATCCGTCACGATGTCCGTCACGAAGCTGCGGTCTATCTTGATCTTGTCGACGGGCAGGTTCTTGAGGTAATTGAGACTCGAATAGCCCGTGCCGAAGTCATCGATGGATGTAAACAGGCCGATGCCGCGCAATTCCGCCAGCTTGGTGACGGCCTCTTCCTTGTTGGCCAACAGCAGGCTTTCGGTGATTTCGATTTCCAGCGCCGTGCCGGGCAGGCCTGCGTTGTGCAGCGCGCGGCGTATGCTCTGGACGAAGTCGGCCCGCTGGAAATACAGGGGCGAGATATTGACGACAACACGCACATCCAGCAGGCCGTGCTTGCGCAATGTATGGCAGGCCTGGCAGGCGGTTTCCAGCGCCCATTCGGTCAGGCGTATGATCTGGCCGGTTTCCTCGGCCAGGGGAATGAACTGCGAAGGTTGTATGAGCCCGCGTTCGGGATGGCGCCAGCGCAGCAGGCTCTCGACGCTGACGACGCGGCCGGTGAGACCGTCGACGATAGGCTGGTAATGCAATTCCAGTGCATCGGTGTCCATGGCTTGCTGGAGGTCGTTGCGCAGCGCCAGGCGCTTTGCAATTGCGGCGCTCATGTCGTGGGTATACATATGCCAGGTATTTCTGCCTTCCTGCTTGGCTCGGAGCATGGCCAGGTCGGCCTCCCGTATGAGCTCCAGCGGATCTTCCACGTTGCCGCTCGAAACCCGTATGCCGGCGCTCGCGCTTGCGCGCAGCCCGCCGTGCTCGACGAAATACGGTTGCGCCAGCGCCTGTATCAGTTCACGAGTGTATTGTTCGACTTCGGGCTGCGGCAGGCCGGTGAACAGCACGACGAATTCGTCGCTGGTCAGGTGCGCCACCATGCCTTTGCCGCTCACGAGCTCCTGCATGCGCTGAGAGGCCCGGACAAGGAGCTTGTCGCCGATGGCGTGGCCCAGCGAGTTATTGATGAACTCGATCCCGTCCAGGTCGAGAAAGACGACGGCCACATTGGTTTTTTCCTTGCGGGCCTGCTCGCAGGCGGCACGGAGGCGCTTTTCCAGCACGCGGCGATTGGGAAGGCCGGTGAGCGGATCGCGCAGGGCGTAGTCGCGCAGGCGCAGGGACTGGACCTGCGCGACGCGCGTCAGGTGCAGGCTTACCATGAACAGGAAAGTGATGACCAGGCCCGTCAGGAAAAAAAGCTCTGGCAGGAGACTGAAAGTGTCGTCCTGGGGGGCTGCACGCGTGGCGTCGGCCAGGAAGCACGAGGCCAGGACTGTCGCCGCTGCGCCCAGGACGATGACGATGAGGCTGGATCGCATCGAGGCGGTCGGCTGCGTTTCGATGGTTGCCGGCATCCAGATGGCCAGCATGGAGCCCGCCACGACGAGCAGGCTGCCCAGATTGGCGGCCGGCGGCCGGCCCAGAGGCCAAAAGGCGGCCCATTCGGGTGCGCCCCGAAATATCAATATGAGCGCCAGCGAGGCAACGCCAAGGGCGGTGGAGAGCCTGGGTTTGCTCCAGGCCAGGCAAAGCAGGCTGCCGCAAGCGAAGAGGCCTCCGGCGAAGGCGGTGGAGATCAGCACGCTCTCCGGCGCTGCCCCCGTTTGCGCATAGATCCAATGCATCGCCCAGGCGCCCAGCGCCATGGCGACCACGGCGATCGAAAGCACTTGCAGCAGCAAGTGTTGCACGCCGGGAAGGCGTAAGGAGTAAGCGTCCCCATTGCGCTGGCCAGGGAGGGGAAATATATTCACTGGATTGGATCCTGCTCCGGCTGCACTACGTGAAAGATGTAATGGACACCGGCATTGTTCTCGAAGTTACGCAGTTTTTCAATCAGCCGTTCGCTGATCAGCTTGCCCTTGCTGAGCAGCAGGGTGCCTTCGGCCGAGTACAGGTTCTTGGCAATGACCATGCCCGGTATCAGGCTGATGGACGCCAGTTCCAGGATGTTGGAATCGGCGGGTTCCTCGTCCTTTTTTTCTTCGGTCGTGAATGCAAGGAATTCGTCGAAAAGCAAGGGATCGTACACGCTGCCGCGATTCAACCTCATGATCTCCAGGGCTTCTTCCGGCGTAAGCGGTTTCGGCGCGATCATGCCCATCTGCATTTCGATGTAGTCGACGGCCAGTTTGAGCAAACGGGATCCCCATGGAATGGCGTCGCCGGACAGCCGGTCCGGAAATCCCGCGCCGTCCCAGCGCTCCAGATGGTGATAGATGATTTGCGCGGCGCGTGCAGCGGGCTCGAGCGCCGTCAACAGGTTCTCGCCGATACGGGGATACTGGCGATACTGCGCGGTTTGCGCGCTTTCCAGCTTCTCCAGGGGCAAAGCGATCATTTCATCCCGCCATGTCAGCTTGCCGACGTTATACAGGGCGGCGGCCATTTCGAGATCTTGCCGTTCCTTGGGGTCCATGTCGCGCAGATCGCAGAAGCGCCGGACGAGCTCGATGACTTTCCGGTTGGTCTGCCGGCTTCTGGGCAGGCGCTGGTTGATGAGCGATGAAAAAACCTCGGTCGCGGTAACGAAGCTGTGCTGCAGGTCGGAATAGGCCTTGTCCAGCAGCGCCGTCGCTTGCGAAAGCTCGGCGGTACGTTCCTGTACCCGGGCTTCCAGTGTTTCGTTAAGGCGCTGCAGTGCTTCGTTCTGTTCGTGGGCCAGCTTCTGCAGGCGCTCTCGCTCTTTTTCAGCGTTTCGATGAGCCAGGCTCTGCTCGATGATCCAGATGAGCTCGCCGTCGTCCCACGGTTTGGTGATGTATCGATAGATATGGCCGTCGTTGATGGCCTGGATGGTTGCGGAAATGTCGACATGGCCGGTAAGCAGCATGCGTATGCAGTCGGGCCAGCGGCGCCGGATCTCTCCGAGCAGCGTCGCGCCGTCCATGGCGGGCATGCGGACATCGGAGATCACCAGGTCCACGACATAGGTTTCCATGAGCGACACAGCCGCTGCGCCGTTGTCCGCCGCCAGTATGCGATAAGGCTTCCGGTACAGCGCCCGTTTGATGCTGTTCGGGATGTATGGGTCGTCATCAACCAAGAGCAGGGTTGCGCTGTACTGCTCGCCGGACTGTTCAGACTGCATTGGATGGCTCCTTGGCCGCCGCCTGCTTGATGGGTAGCCAGACTCGAAAGCGTGTGCCTTTGCCGAGCTCGCTGAATACTTCTATGCGTCCCTGGTGTTTCTGAATGATGCTGTTCGACAGCGCAAGCCCCAGGCCGGTGCCCTGGCCCAAAGGCTTGGTGGTGAAAAAGGGCTCGAAAATGCGTTGCGAACTTGCCTCGTCGATGCCTTTGCCGGTGTCTTCGACTTCCAGCCAGGCCTCGGTGTCTTTTGTTCCTGTGCGGATGGTGATCGTGCCCGTGGTCGCGATGGCCTGCGCGGCATTGACGACCAGGTTCAGCACGACTTGCTTGATCTGGGAGATATCGCATTCCACCGGCGGCAATTGCCCGTATTCCTTGACGATGACCGCTTTCTGGCGGATGTCGTTGCCGGCGATGCTGAGCGTGGATTCGATGCCCTGGTGCAGATCGACCGCGCAGAATCCGTTGGTTCCGATGTGGGAAAAATCCTGGAGCGACGAAATGATGCGCTTGATGCGGCCAATGCCCTCTTCGGATTCCTGAATCAGCGCTTCGACGTCGCTGCGTATGTATTGATAGTCCAGATTCTGCTTGAGCCGGCGTATTTCGTCGAGGCTATCGAGGTCTTCAACGGTATCGACTATTTTGATCAGGTCGCGGACATAGCTTGCCAGGGTCTTGAGATTCGAGAAGACATAGCCGACCGGATTGTTGATTTCATGGGCGACACCCGCCGCGAGCTGCCCGATGCTGGCCAGCTTGTCGGAGCGCAGCAACTGATCGTTGGCACATTCGAGTTCGCCAAGCAAGCGCTGTTGGTCTATGCGGGTCTGACGTATTTCTTGCAGTGCGCGGCTGAAGCTCTTGTGGAACGGACTGGTGTTGCGAGGGGGGAATTCGCAAAAAAACAGCGCGTAGTACGGGCAGCCATCGGTATCGATGAAAGAAAAATACAGCAGGCCGTGCAGCACCCGAGGCGTTTCACCCGCCGCCTGTATGTGGATTTCCAATTGGGTATGGTCATCGTCGGCGATGACCGCCTTGCCGGCGTAGTCGTCGCAAAGCCGCAGCACCGCGGCTAGAGCGGTGGCATCGATGCCCTGGTAGATGGAAGCCGGCTCCCGGCCGGCGGCGTCGTTGCCGATGCCGGTTTGCGTGACCATGTAGCTGTTTGCGAAATACAGCATATGATTTTTGTCGAGCACGATGAAGCCCAACGGCGCTACGTTCTGAAGGTCACGGAATAGTTCTTGCATCATTTTAATATAGGATTTTTCCTGCTTCGCAGAGGGGATCCGCCAAAACCAGGTATGCAATGCAACTGAGTAGAATAGTCCGGCAACCGTTGTAACGATATACCGAGAAGGGTTATTTTACATGAAGATACATTTTTGTCGCCCGTCGGGATTGAAGTTCCGCCTTTGATTTCGGCGGGGCGCCTTTTCCGTTTTGAATTCGGGTCAGCTTCAAGGCCGTCGGCATGAAAGGCCGCCGCTATAAAAGCAAATAGCGCAAAGTAAACGGGCAAAGAAAAAACCGCCTAGAGAGTTGGAGCTCTAGGCGGTTTTCAACCAGTTTATGAACTGGGTAATTCTGGCGCGGCTGGCAGGATTCGAACCCACGACCCCTTGGTTCGTAGCCAAGTACTCTATCCAACTGAGCTACAGCCGCTGTGAAAGAGGCGTAACTATAACACGGTTTTTTTTTCTTGTCACGGCGGGGGTTGGGGGTCAGACCCCGCATGGGGTCTGACCCCTCAAGATCATTTCTTCGACACATGCGGATTGTCCTCTATATAGAAGCGCAGCGGGCGGGCGGCCCAGTCGCCGGCATAGTCCACGCCTATGCGTGGCCGGGTGACGATGGAAAAGGGCGGCGCCTGTTCGGCTTCTGCAATATAGAGGTCATCGCTGCATAGATCGTGGCCATAGTGGGACTTGTCTATGCCCATGGCCTTGCACAGGCGGCCCGGGCCGTTTGCGGGAGCCGCGAGATTGGCCACGGGCTCCAGTGCGCGCAGCAGCACCGCGGTGCCGGTGCCTGGAGCGTCGGTCACGACATTCATGCAGTGGTGCATGCCATAGATGAGATAGACATAGACATGGCCCGGCGGGCCGAACATGGCGCGAGTCCGGGGAGTAAGGCCCTTTGACGAGTGGGCCGCCAAGTCTTGCGGCCCGAGATAGGCTTCGACCTCGACGATACGCCCGATCCGGGCGATTTCACCGATGCGGTGCACAAGAAGCTTGCCCAACAGGTCTTGGGCCACGAGTACGGTGTCCCGGTCGTAAAAAGACCGGGGCAGCATGGGCGGCAGGCTGTACATAGGGGAAAGTGTCACGTCGCGATACAAAAAAAGGCGTAATTTGTTGAATATACTCGAGGATACAGTTGACGCGCGTTTCCCTTATCTATAGCATGGCAGACTAGATTTTCAAGTTCGTTGAAGTTAGTACAAATTCAGTACCTCAGTACTTTTTTGCTCAAATCTCTACACCTTGACAGTCTTCCTTAAAGGGCATGTCGCTCAATTTTTATAGGGATTGCAAAAATGCAAACTGAAATCGGTATTGTTAAATGGTTCAACAACGAAAAAGGCTATGGTTTCATCAAGCCTGAATCGGGTGGCAAGGACCTCTTCGCTCACCACACCGACATCCTCGGTACAGGCTTCAAGTCGCTCGAAGAGAACCAGCGCGTTTCCTTCGTAGCATCGGAAGGCCAAAAAGGCCCCCAAGCCAAGTCCATCCAGGTCCTGTAATACAGTCCTGATGCAAAAAAACCCACCGCAAGGTGGGTTTTTTTTGTGCGCCCAGCATGGGCGCACTCCTGCGGGTGCAAGTCCCGCCATGAGTTGATCATAGCGAATGAAGCGAAGCGCAACTGCGTAAGGGTGACCGAGCGTGGGGAGGAAGCGCGAAGCGTAAGCTGCGAGCCGATGGACAAGAACCGGATAGAAGGCGTTGCCGAGCAGGGCGAGCGGGCGTAAAACCGCGAAGCTCTCGTGATCAAGGCGAAGCGGCGTAAATCCGGCGGTTGTGCAGTGAAGGAGTGCGTTCTTACCTGGGGAACCCTTGTCTTGTACCTGAAAGGGTAACGGCGTCGAGCCGGAGCGAGGACTCAGCAGAGGTCATAGTAGTCGTAGTAGCGGGGCCGATGAGGCTGGGAACGAGGCGACAAAGGACCAAACGAGAAGGAGTATGACTCGACATGACGATGCAACTCGTA
>JACCEN010000041.1 GCA_013416435.1 Alcaligenaceae bacterium
AGGACCGCTTGTACAGCGAGATCGGGCGCCTGAAGATGGAATTGGATTGGCTCAAAAAAAAGTCCGGACTATGAACGCAGACGTACGGATGAACTGGGTCATGCAGGACACGTCCCTGCCGATTACTCGCCAGTGCGAGCTCGCGCAGGTGCCCCGGGCAACTTTCTATGGCCGCAGGCCCGCCAATCTGGCCAGTGATGAASACTTGCTGTACATGCGGCTGATCGACGAGGAGTACACCCGCCACCCGTTCTACGGCAGCCGCCGCATGGTGGTATTTCTGCAGCGTGGGGGCCACGAAGTGAACCGCAAACGGGTGCAGCGTCTGATGCGCGTCATGGGCCTGGCAGGTATGGCGCCGGGTCCGGCAACCAGTCATCCACACCCCCCAGCACAAGATCTATCCGTACCTGCTGCGAGGTTTGCAGATCGTGCGGCCCAATCAGGTCTGGAGCACTGATATCACCTATATCCGGCTGGCGCGTGGGTTTGTCTACCTGGTGGCTGTCATCGACTGGTACTCTCGACGGGTACTGGCCTGGCGCATCTCCAACAGCATGGACACGGCGTTCTGCGTGGACTGTCTACAGGAAGCATTGGATCAGCATGGATGTCCGGAGATCTTCAACAGCGATCAGGGTTCTCAGTTTACGAGCGAGGCCTTCACCGGCGTGCTTAGAGTTGCCGGGATCGCCATCAGCATGGACGGGCGTGGGCGTGCGCTGGACAACATCTTTGTGGAACGGCTCTGGCGTAGCCTCAAGCACGAGGACATCTAC
>JACCEN010000042.1 GCA_013416435.1 Alcaligenaceae bacterium
GTAGCCCAGCGAGCGCGGATTGTGTTGCTCACGGCTGAAGGTCTGAGTCCTAGCGTCATTGGGGAGCAATTGGGCGTGTCCCAGCCGACTATTCGCAAATGGCGCGCCCGCTACCAGGAGTRCGGCCTGGCGGGCCTGCGTACTGAAGCGCGGCCGGGACGACCCCGCACGCTGGATGATCAGCGCGTGGCCGATTTATTGAATCGCGCCTTGCAAACCCGTCCGGCCAAGCAAACGCACTGGAGCGTGCGAAGCTTTGCCGCCGAAGCCGGTATCAGTAAAGATATGGCGCATCGCCTGTTTCGGGCAACGGGCCTGGCGCCGCATCGTTCGCGCAGTTTCAAATTGTCGAACGATCCATTATTTGTGGAGAAGGTGCGCGAGATCACTGGGCTGTATCTGAATCCGCCCGACACGGCACTGGTGCTGTGCGTTGATGAGAAGAGTCAGATTCAGGCGCTGGAGCGCACCCAGCCGCTCTTGCCCATGGGGCTGGGCTACGTCGAAGGGGTCACGCATGATTATGTGCGCCATGGCACGGCCACCCTGTTTGCAGCACTCAATGTGGCCAATGGACAGGTCATCTCGCGCGTACGCCAGAAGCACCGACACCAGGAGTTCCTGGACTTTCTGCGCCAGATCGACCAGCAGACCCCGCCAGAACTGCAGCTACATCTGATTGTCGATAACTACAGTACGCACAAGC
>JACCEN010000043.1 GCA_013416435.1 Alcaligenaceae bacterium
TTTTCTTCATGCCGCGTGACTCAATTCTTTAGGTGCTGCGACATGTTCTTTCGGCGGGTTTAACCACACCTCGCCAACTGGGTTCCAATCCCGCGTGTGGCGGCCTTTCCAACGTTCAGGCATGGATTGTTTTGCCGCTTCGTAGACGCGGCGGCGGCGCTCAAGAATGACGTGCTCCTGCCCATAATGGCGCTGCGTGGGTGTCACGAACTTGATGCCGCTATGGCGGTGCTCTGTGTTGTACCAGGYCACGAAGCGCAGCACCCACTGGCGGGCCTGTTCGATCGACGCAAACGGCTTCTTTGGATAGGCCGGTGTGTATTTCAGTGTCCTGAACAACGACTCGGAATAGGGATTGTCGTCACTGACKGCCGGGCGACTGAACGACGGTACGATGCCCAGACGCTGCAATGTCGCCAGCATGGTGGCGCCTTTCATGGGCGAGCCATTATCGGCATGTAGCACCAGCGCATCTTGGCGCACTCGGTGGCGCAGGCAGGCCTTGGTGATGAGTGTGGCAGCATGTTCGGCGCGTTCGTCCTCATGGATTTCCCAGCCCACAATCAGGCGGCTGTACACATCCATCACCATGTACAGGCGGTAAAACTGGCCACGAAC
>JACCEN010000044.1 GCA_013416435.1 Alcaligenaceae bacterium
CCCTTACCAATCAAGGGTTTACCCGATTCATTGAATGCTTACCTGCTTTTGATGACAGTATGACTTGCGCGGTGTGGAGAATTGATGCTATAGTTCGTTTCCTCGCTGACGGGCATCTAGGGTTTTCCCTAGTCGGCAGTGGGCAGCAAGACCGCGAGGTCGTGCGGCGGCAAGGCCGGTGCCTTGTGTTGCGGATGAGTTGCAGCGCAAGGGGGTTGAAGGAAATAAAGTCAGCCCCGATTTGACACCGACAAAAAACTGCTTCATAATCTCGTTTCTCTGCTTCAAACACAGCGCGGCACGCAAGTGCAGCCGGTAGGCGAAGTAGGGGCAGAATTGCCGATGGGCAGGCGCTGGGCAAAAAAGCTAGGCGCCGGGTCATCACCCTTGTTCTTTAACAATCAAACAGCCGATAAGTGTGGGCGCTTGGAATGCGGCGCGAGCGAGGTTCTTTTCACGAAGGACTTTTGCCAACGTTATTATCAAGTGCTCACATAAAATGAAGAAGTAAGGTTTTAAGAAATTAGAACACTTGTCTTTTTCGTTTGAGTGAAGCGACGTATGTCCCGAGCGTCTAT
>JACCEN010000045.1 GCA_013416435.1 Alcaligenaceae bacterium
GGTCGCCAGCCGTATCCCATTGAGACGATGCTGCGGATTCACTTCATGCAGCAGTGGTTCAATCTGAGCGACCCGGCGATGGAAGAGGCGTTGTACGACAGTTTTTCGATGCGTCAGTTTGCCAAGTTGCCCGGTGGTCGCGTGCCGGATGAGACGACAATCTTGAACTTTCGCCATCTTCTGGAGAAGAACAATGTCGCCCAAGAGATGTTCGAAGGCGTGAACCTGCTGCTGCAAGACTATGGGTTGATGGTGCGCCGGGGCACGATTGTGGACGCGACGATYATCGATGCACSCAGCTCCACGAAGAACGCCCAGGGTGCACGGGATCCCGAGATGCATCAAACCAAGAAGGGCAATAATTATTTCTTCGGCATGAAAGCGCACATCGGGGTCGATCTGCATACGGGCCTGGTGCATTCGATGGTGGGCACGGCAGCCAACGTGGCCGATGTCACGCAGGTCGATGGCCTGCTGCACGGGGAGGAAGAACTCGTCTTGGGCGATGCAGGCTATCAGGGTGTGGGCAAACGTGCAGAACACCAGGGGCGCCAGGTGCAATGGCATATTGC
>JACCEN010000046.1 GCA_013416435.1 Alcaligenaceae bacterium
CGCAGCCGCGCACATAGAGCTTCTTCTTGCCGCGCCGCTGACCATGGCGCTTCAGCAGGCGGCGCCCCGGCTCACTGTTCGCTTTCAACCCGTGCACGGCGACTTCTCGCCCGACGACCTCGATTCGGGGCGCATGGACTTGGCGATCGGCCTCTTCCCTTCGCTGTCGCCGCGCTTCCCCAGCCAAGTGCTGTTCAACGACGAACGCGTGGGCGTCGTGTCTTCAAACCACCCGCTCGCGCGGCGCCGAAACCTGACCCTGAATGATCTGGGCCGCGTGAAATGGCTGGCGTTTTCTCACATGTACGGCAAGGAAACCAATTTCGATCGCGCGCTCCAGGGCAGCGGCCATGCCATGCGCTTCAGCGCCTATGTGTCGATCTTCGGTCTTGCGCCCCATTTCTTGATGGAAACCGACTATGCCACCACCATGCCCCGCGTCATCGCGGAGAAGTATCGCCGGCACTTCGACCTGCAACTCATCCGCCTGCCCGCCGTCCTGCGCGAGGCGCGCATGATGATGGTCTGGAGCGCGCAGAACGACAGCGCCCGGCTGAATCAA
>JACCEN010000047.1 GCA_013416435.1 Alcaligenaceae bacterium
CCAAACAAAAAACCCCCGAGCGCTGAGCGCTGGGGGGTTTTCACAATAAGAGCCTGACGATGACCTACTTTCACAGACGTACGTCCACTATCATCGGCGCAAAGGCGTTTCACGGTCCTGTTCGGGATGGGAAGGCGTGGGACCACCTTGCTATGGTCGTCAAGCGTAACTGGGTGCCGGGGATCCGTTCTTAGAGGCGGRYCMTKRGCCAATCTGGTAGAAGCCCTGTCTTGCSTKGGCAAGACAGCAACAAGTAATTGGGGTGTGTTCTTTTGGTTCGCGGGTTGCGRTGGGTACCGAGCTTATCAGCTCAGCCTGTGCGCTGCCCTTGTTTTCTTGGGGCAGCGACTTTTCTTTGTTTGAACGGCACTTGAACACCCACAACCTGCAAGGTTATAGGATCAAGCCGCACGGGCAATTAGTACTGGTTAGCTACACGCATTACTGCGCTTATACACCCAGCCTATCAACGTCCTGGTCTCGAACGACCCTTCAGGGGGGTCTAGCCCCCGGGATACCTAATCTTCAGACGAGTTTC
>JACCEN010000048.1 GCA_013416435.1 Alcaligenaceae bacterium
GCTCGGACTGGTCGAATACTTCGCGTTCTACAACGGCGAGCGGCCCCATCAGGGACTGGGAAACCGCACTCCTGACGAGGTCTATGCCGATGGTATTGGCGGCGGCGCCAGGATTGCTAATCACTTTGACCGGGACGGAAATCCTTCCAGCCCGGTCGCATCGGGGCAGCGCCGTTCGGCTGCAGTAGAAGCAATGGATTTAGCTTAAACCCGGATGAAATCTGTCTTGACAGATGGGTCCACTTTAGTCGTCCCGGCCGCGCTTCAGTACGCAGGCCCGCCAGGCCGCACTCCTGGTAGCGGGCGCGCCATTTGCGAATAGTCGGCTGGGACACGCCCAATTGCTCCCCAATGACGCTAGGACTCAGACCTTCAGCCGTGAGCAACACAATCCGCGCTCGCTGGGCTACCGCTTGCGCGGTGCGTCGTGATCGGGCGGCCTTCTCCAACTCGGCACGTTGCTCTGGACTTAACTCGATCTTCGCATCTTCACGCAAGGCCATCGTCGTACTCCAGTCCGTTGATCCGGAGTATATT
>JACCEN010000049.1 GCA_013416435.1 Alcaligenaceae bacterium
GTTGACCTTCAGTCGCAGTCGGGCATATAGCCGCCGCAATAATCCCATCACCCGTTCACCCGCCCGGCGACTGCGAACGTAAACGTTGCAGTCGTCAGCGTAGCGTACGAAGCAATGGCCTCGGCGCTCCAGCTCCTTGTCCACTTCATCGAGCAGTGCGTTGGCCAGCAGCGGCGAGAGCGGACCGCCTTGCGGCGTGCCCTCGTTCCGCTCCATGACCACGCCGCCATCCATGATGCCGCTGTTCAGATACGCACGAATCAGCCGGATGATTCCAGCGTCAGGGATGCGTTTCCGTAAGCGATCAATCAGGATATCGTGGTTGACCCGGTCGAAGAACTTCTCCAGATCCACGTCCACCACAATACGACGACCGGACTGAACGTACGATTGCGCGGCCAGAACCGCATCATGCGCACGACGCCCTGGCCGGAAGCCGTAGCTATGCTCGCTAAAGGTGGGATCAAGCAAGGGTTGCAGCACTTGCAGCAATGCCTGCTGGATCAGACGATCCGTCACCGTCGGAGTACCCAG
>JACCEN010000050.1 GCA_013416435.1 Alcaligenaceae bacterium
ACCTGGGCATCGGCCTGCCCACGCTGGTGGCCAATCACGTGCCGGCCGGCGTCGAAGTCTGGCTGCAATCCGAGAACGGCCTGCTGGGCATCGGCCCCTTCCCGACCGAAGACGAAATCGACGCCGACCTGATCAACGCCGGCAAGCAGACGGTGACCACGCTGCCCGGCTCCTCCATCTTTTCCTCGGCCGATTCGTTCGCCATGATCCGCGGCGGCAAAATCAATCTCGCCATCCTGGGCGCCATGCAGGTGTCCGAAAAAGGCGACCTGGCCAACTGGATGATTCCGGGCAAGATGGTCAAGGGCATGGGCGGCGCCATGGACCTGGTGGCGGGCGTCGGCCGCGTCGTGGTGCTCATGGAACACGTGGCGCGCAAGAAGGACGGCACCGAGGACCTCAAGCTGCTGCCCGAATGCACCTTGCCTCTGACCGGCGTGGGCGTGGTGGACCTGATCATCACCGACCTGGGCGTCATTGAAGTCACCGACGGCGGCCTGAAGCTGCTGGAAGTCGCGCCGGGCGTCACGGTC